>NZ_CP009928.1:0-600000 GCF_001021975.1 Chryseobacterium gallinarum
TGCTGAGGAGCAGAGTGTTACCATTTAGTAGTGAATAGATAGGTAACGATTAAGAAATGAGCGGAGTGCTTTGAGGTACACTGTTTTGAATAGCCAAAGAACGCTCACTATTATCACTTGCAAAGATATTGATTTGTGAGCAAAAGTGAGCGTTCTTTCGTGATTTTCTTCTTTGAGAAGAGAGAATTTGTTCCCTACATCCTTCGTCCCCGTTTCTTTCTCTTGTTGGCTTCGGCGCAGTCTCCGCTGAAAGGCGGTTTCGGCATAATTCTCTCCATGGACTTGGAAGTCCAGTACACCGCCAACACCCGATGCAATCCCTTCGGCAACAACATCCACTACGCTCTCAACAAGGCTTGGTTCAGGACTTGGTGTTGGCTGTCGCTTTTCTTGTAAAGGGCTTTTCGGCTGATAAATTGGAACAGAAGAGTGATAGGGAGCAGCATAGGACAGCCCGAATTGTTTCAGCAGCGAGTTATATCCAAACTCTCGTCCTATTTCCGAAGCCTTGAAAGTCTGCCCCTCAAAATGAAACTTCAGTCCATAGATGCTACCTTTCTTGTTCGTCATCTGTTCCACGATTACACCTTGTCGTCTCAAATCATATCGAAAGGATGCGTAGCCATTCAGTCCCCATTCGCATACTTTCCCAACAGTCCATAAGCCATTGTGCGCAGTTTCTCCCTGCTCGCCTCCCGTGTCTGATTGGCTCTCGCTTTTGATAGCGTTTTTCTGCCCGTATCTCATGGCAATCGTCAGACCGTGTTTGCGACTCAGCTCTTCTGCCACTCGTGCTGCCTTGTTACTTACAAAGGTCGTATCATAAACCGCCCCGTTCATACTCATCCGATTGGCAATGATATGAATGTGCAGATTGTCGGTATCCTTATGCGTAACGGCTACCACCTGATGCTCCTGCAATTTCATCGCTTGGATAAATTCACAGGCTATCCCTTGGAGCTTCTTCCAATTCATCCCTGCTTCATCTTTCGGAGCGATACCGATTTCCATCCGCAGGAACTTGTTGCGACAACGACTGTTGAACCGACTGACAAGGTTCATCTCTTCGTATATTCTCTTTGCCGTATCTCCACAAAGGTTCTGGATTAAGAGCTTATTCTTGAGTTTCGTTTCTCGGAAGATATACTCCAACGCCGTCTTACCGTGCGCTATGGCTTTGCACTTAGCTATCATTGCGCTTGATATTTAGAACATCATATACCTCGTCCGTAATCCGATACCGAGGGCTGTAAAATCGCTCGAAAGCGTGTAGCGAGATGCAAGAAAGGTTCTTGGCAATAGTAACCCAAGAGGGGTCTTTCGTCTTAATCAAGTTGGAAATATGACTGAAGAAGTAGCTGACCCGTTGCAAGACCGAATAGCTTCCCGTTCGTGTTCTCCCAATTGAGGAACGGCAACAATCTCCCCCGTAAGCAACGCCTCCCGACAGAACTCGAGATTCTTGCCCGTCCGTTCCGCTCGCTTTTGTATCCTCGTTTTCTCCTCTTCGGAGCAACGTATCCGAAGAAAGCAGGTCTTATTCGACTTCTTATCCCGTTTCTTTTATCTGTTTTTGGTTTCATATTAGTTTGTTCACTAAGGCATTCCAGCCGATGAGAACGAAGTGATTACGGCTCTCCCCCCGAGCGCAGCGGTAAAGGGGGCAAGTGCAGTTTGTGGCTACAAACTGACGTCTTGCAATGTTACCGATGAAATACATTCGCATATACTATGATTTGCTTCCATTACTTGTTCTTCTTGCCTTTTGAGAATGCCGATTATTCATTTCATCACTGATGGCTCGGAATGCCGGGATTAAAGTTTGCGCCAGCGTTCTATATCCTCGCTGTATTCTTCCAAATGTCGGAGGGCTATGCTCTCCAAGAAACTCGAAACATTCGCCCCCGTAATCGCCCAAGCGACGGACAAACGAACTCCAAGCGTTCCCACGTGGAGCGACTGAGATAGGTTGCCTTTCTGTCGATGATTTTATGTGGGGTGTGAGAAAGCTTCCCGATAGCTCTCCAAGCTTTCTTGTCGTTGCTTGTGGCTGATTGCGTTTCGGAGTGCTTGATACCTCTTGTTGCTTTTCCTGTTTTGGAATGCTCTGCTTTCACGGCTTCCTTTACTTCACTCAAAGACTCGGAAGGCAACGTTTGCTCGGAGACGGAGGAATGCGGAGAGCTTTCAGATTGCCCGATTGCTCTATCTGCTTTGCTCTTGTTTGGTAGAGATGGCTTTACTGACAATTTTGGAAAGTATCTGTGAGCCATCGGAGTCTTTGGGATGGTTCAAGTAATGAGATAAATCAAATTCTCTTTCATGGCTTATTTGAGTTTACGTTTGACAATAACAGGGCGTACCGTTCGCCCTCTCTCGATTTCTAATGGCTTTCTCCCGATTGGTAATTAGTAATCTTTGGATTGCCAATTAGCTTTTTCTGCTGTTGAGAGTGATTGAGCAACGTGGTACTCATTGAGGTCTTTGTATCGGGAATAGTGTCGGCTCATATCCTCCACGTTGATACCTGCCGATTGTAAAGAATGTAGGGCTTGTCGTCCAGCTTGGTCGTTATCGAAGGAAAGCTTGAACGGAATCGATACCTTTCTCGTGGAGATAGGCAATGGCTCGTGGGAGATTGCTGACAGAGTTCAGTACAAGGCAGGAGCAGTTTCTTTTCCTTTCATCGTGAGAAGGGAAAGGAAAATCCATAAAGCCCTCAAAGATGCAGTGAGGAGCATTGTTCGCTTCTCCTGCAATCAGAGAAATATCCTTTGGAGCTATCGTTCCCTTGAATGTCTTGTCGTCTCGGAGTTCATATCCTCCTGCACGATTGGGCAAAGCCGATGGCAGAATACTCTCTTCCTCCTACTTCGTAGCGAATATGACGGAGATAAGGACTTGCCACGGCAAGGTCTATCCTGCGTACCTCTCGAAGATAGTTTTGCAGATACAGGGGCAACTCTTCGTTGATGAAGAGAATACGCCTTACATTACTTGGTCGCTGTTCACCTCTTATCTGTCCTGTGTGAGTTTCACGATGAAAGGAAGAGGAAGCGAAGGTTATCGCTTTCCCTTCGGCAAGATGCGCCATTGCTTCGTAGGCACTGCCATCCTTGCATCTTCATCACAAGGTCTATGATGCTTCCACCTTGGCTTGTCCCATAGTCGTGCCACAAGTTTTGCCGAAAGTCCACTTTCAGGCTGGCATTGGGGTCTTCTCTGTAGAGTGCGTGATAAAGGGCATAGCCGTTGTAACGCTTGGCAGGCTGATACCGCAGGCGTGCAGATAGTCTGCTATCGGTATCGCCTTGATGTATTGTAGTCGTAATATTCGTTGTTCATTGCTGTTATCGTTGGATTGGAATTGTTCGTATTCATAGTTCGCTCTGTTTTCTCTTTTGGAATTTTCCTCTTTTTATCTTACTACTCTTCTACATTCAGATAAGAGATTGACAGTGAAAGAGAAAAGTGTAACACTTCATTCTGTTTTATCCTTCTACACCTCCTGTCTACACCTTTTCTCATTCATTCTTCCGTAGAAGCGTAGAAAGATGGTAGTAAGCCGTGTTGCAAGATGAATCCCTCCTGCAATCCTTTCTCTTTCACTGTATTATCCTTAGTTGTAGTAACGTAGTAAGGAGAATAGGAAAGAAAAGAGAAAGAAGTATTGCAAGGAGGGGTAACAACAAGGTGCTATGGCGGTTGCTCGGGGTAAATCTTACGGACGGCATAGACATATACGGGATTGCCGTTTATCCTGCGACACTCCTTTGTATAGCCAGCCTTTCGTAAGGCTTCCCCCATCCGTTTGGTGGAGAGGGATTGTCGGGTATAGCAGGAGAGGTAACCCACTATCTCCGAATTGGTCATATAGAAGCGTTTTGTTGCCGTCTCTGCCTCCGTGGGAAAGGTGAAATAGCGGAGCAACAGTTCCATCTCTGTCGTATAGACTTGGAAGGCTTCGCTGTTTCTATGCAATTCAATAATCTCTTCATCATTGAACCAATAGCGAAACCCTTCATTCAACCGTGTCTTGGCTTCGCTGTAAACGGCATCCATCGGAATGCTCTTGGCTCGGTCTATTCTCTATCGCCAGCACCTCAAAAGGGAGGAAGCGTCTGCTCCCTGTCGGGTCGGTGAGGAAGTCGTTGCCATTGACCGAAGCCACGAAACTTGCCAAGTGGGGTCGCTCCTCGATATGCTTCTCGTAAGGCATACGGTACTTCACCTGCGGACAGGTAATGAGATTCTTCAGTTCGTTCTCGTCCCGTTTATTGAGGGCTTTGAGTTGGTCGTCAATATTGATGATAAGGTTTTGCCCGATAAGACTCAGCACGTCCTTCTCCTGTGGATATATCTTCCCCGTATAGCGGTAATCGGAGAGAGACGGAGGGCAGAGCAGGTCAAGGAACGTGGTTTTGAATTTTCCCTGCTCACCTGTCAGCACAAGGCAGGTATGGTTACGACATTGCTTGTCGTCCATTGCGTTGGCGACCACCGCAACCAGCCACTTGGTGAGGTATTCTTTCCACTTCTCGGGATTGGTTACACTCACGCAGTCGGCAAGGGCGGTGATAGCTTCCGCATTTCCTTTCGTCAGTGGTAAGGCTTGGAAATAGGTTTGTACAGGATTAACACGTGGGGAGAAATCGCTTTCGATGATGCTGTACAGGTTCTCGGGCGAGGTCTGTACATCGGCTTCCTTATCTAAAGCTCGTTTGAGGGTATTGATACGGTAGCGGTCTACGGCTGTATAATCGTCCGTTCCTCGTGGACGGTACTCCGCTCGGTGCAATACGGTATTGTACCGAAACTCGTAACGAGCCGAAAGGAACTCTTCTATTTGCGTGTTCTTGGAGAGGTTGTCCTTCTCTTCTTTTTTCATTGTTCGTATCTCTTTTATTTGCTTGATTTTGAACTTTCATCCGAAAACGGATGCTGAAACCAAGTTACAGAGGCGAACATAGAGTCCCAAGGCTGGTGTGTCTGTTGCTTCGAGGTACAGAGAAATGCTCTGAAAATGGATGGGATAAACAGGGAAAATCGGGACAAAAACACTCAAAAGGAGAGAACAGAGAAGAGAACGGCTCTGCAAACGACTTCATCGGATTGCCAACGTCTGCACCCTTTTTCTTCGAGGGATAGGCAAGCGAGAATTATCATTGGTGAGAGAGCATCCAAAAGATGCCGAGTAATCAAAGAAAAGATACCGAGCAATCTCACGGTCGCTCGGTATCTTTTTCCCGTTGTGTCGTGTGGACATTTCACATCATATCGAAGCCACAAGTACGCACTTAGAGAAAAGGGGGTGAAACAGGCGGTTTGTGCTTGTACATTTGCCTGCGATTTCCTGCTGTTTCCCTTGATTTCATCGGTTCTTGGGACAAGGATTTCGCTTGCATACATTTGCACCGAAAAGAGAAAAACGACAATTAAAAACGATATTGATATGAGATTTACCGCCATCGACACCTCCGCGTGGGAGGAACTGAAAAAGAGCATCGAAGAGCTGGCTCTTTGTATGCGAGAACAATTCGGAACGAAGCCCGAAGTCCCCGACCTGTTGCACAACGGGGACGTGTGCCGAATACTGAACATCAGCAAGCGAACGCTCCAACACTATCGGGACACGTCCGTGCTGCCCTTTATCCAAATCGGGCATAAATGCTATTACAAACGTGAGGATGTGGAAGCACTCCTCGAAAAGTCGAACCGAAAGATACAATGACTATGGAACACGAAATCGTAAACAAAGAAACACCCGAGATGAAAGAACTCATCTCAGGCATTAGGGAAGTAAGTAAACGTATTCGGGAAATTGCCCAAACGCACCGTCCGCTCTTCGGGGGAGAAATCTACCTCACGGGGCGAGAGGTCTGCGAACGCCTTTTCGTCAGTCCTCGCACCTTGCAAGACTATCGGGACAAGGGCATTATTCCCTACACGCAGATTGCAGGGAAAATACTCTACAAACTTTCCGACATCAACCGACTGCTGCAAGAGAATTATAGGAGATAGAGCCTCTTGTAAGGAATGTTCCCCTGCCGTTTGGCAACCACATAGAAAGAACATTCCGAATGGTCACCTCAAAGATACCGAGCAATCTCGCAATCGCTCGGTATTTTTTTTGGATTGCTCGGTATCTTTTTCGCAATAAGTCGAGTATATTTGCGTTATCAGGACAAAGCAACATCTTCCGCAAGCGAAATCCTCCGACTTCGGAAGAGGGAGCAAAGGGGGAAACACTACTGAATTATGGCAAATAAACCAATGAAGCTTATGAATGATTTTATCAATGCTCTATGTAGCAATGCAAGGAATGAACGAATTCCCGAAGAACACGACTTCTTTGGCTGCTTGATAGGTGAATGGAACATCGTGTGGAACGACCATTTGGAAGATGCCGAACCACGAAAAGTAAAGGGCGAATGGATATTTTCCCGAGTATTGGACGGTACGGCAGTTCAAGACCTCTTTATCGTTCCCTCTCGCAAGGAACGCCTGATAGATAAACAACTTGATGCCGAATACGGAACGACACTCCGTATTTTCAATCCCAAGACAATGGCGTGGGATATATTCTACGGTTGTATGGGCGAGGCTATCCGACTGACAGCCCGAAAGGTCGGCGAAGAAATTATCCTGACCGAAAACACGACGGAAAAAATGAGGTATGTATTCTCTGATATTGCGACTTCTTCTTTTCTGTGGAGAAAAGAGCGAATAAACGAAAACGGCGAGTGGCAAACCGTGGCGAAAGTAACGGCAGAGAGAAAACAAAATAAATGAACTGATGATGAAACAGAAAGTCTTATTTATCTTATTGAATGAATATACCGATTGGGAGGGAGCTTTTCTCTCCACGGCTCTTCACGTGGGTGTGATACCGGGCGGTGAAATAAAATACGAAGTGCATACCGTTGCACCGACATCGGACGCTGTCCGTTCAATTGGAGGTTTCAGAACTTTACCCGATTATTCTTTCGAGAATATGCCGAAAGATTATGCCGCCTTAGTGCTTATCGGTGGCAACCGTTGGACCTCGCCCGAAGCGAAACTTGTCATACCTTTGGTACAGAAGACTTTGGATAAAGGTAAAATTGTCGGGGCAATATGCAATGGTGCTTCATTCCTATGTTCACATGGTTTCTTGAACAACGTAAAACACACAGGCAACGGTCTCGACCAACTCAAAAAATGGGGCGGTTCCGGTTACACTAATGCGGAGAATTATGTGGAAGCACAAGCCGTTAGTGACAAGAATATTGTTACGGCAAATGGTGTAGGGCATTTGGAATTCACTCGTGAGATGCTTCTATTGCTGAAAGCCAACAATCCCGAGCAGATAGAGGCTTGGTACGATTTCTATAAAAATGGTTTCGTGAGATAAAGTTATTTTTCTGAGATACTAAACTTTATGTTCGTAACGTCAAACATAAGAGCCACGTTTCCATGCAATTTACAGAGCGTTTGGCAAGTTGTAACATCGCTAACAGACTATTCGTGGAGAAGTGATGTTGAAAAGATAGAGATCATATCAGACACGCAATTTGTAGAAATAACGAAGAGTGGATATAAGACAACTTTCACGATAACAAGACAAGAACCTTGTTGTCGATGGGAATTTGATTTGGAGAATGACAATATGAGAGGGCATTGGGTTGGTGTTTTCAGTGGAAATGAAAAGACAGCCTCGATTGATTTCACGGAGTACATAGAACCAAAGAAATGGTTTCCCAAACCGCTTGTAAAGATATATTTGAAGTACATGCAAGTCAGATATGTCAGGGATTTAAGGCAGACTTTGAAAAGAATATGACCATAGATTTTATCTGAAAATAAAAAAGCTATGCCACAAATAACCAAAGGAGGAAAGTTTATCTTCGGAATCTCTCATATTCGGGAAGATTTGACAATTCAGATACCAAAACAAGCTATCCATGAATATGCTCTTGCTGATATTGAAAACATCATTCTGATTACAGGAAGTAAAGCGACGGGAGGCTTCTGTATAACGACTTATCCACTTCTTTCTTCTTCAAAACTGTGTCATATATTGACAAATTGTCCTCAACTAAGGGAACAGACGCTACCAATGGGCAAACTGATAACCTATAAAGGAAGGGGTTATACTTGGGTGCCAATAGGAGAAGGAGGAATGATCAGCCTAACCCCTGAATTGATGAAGGCATTAAGATTGCAAGTCCATTCTGAATTATTGGCTATCAGAAGTAGCAATATCGCTTTCACAATGGGAGCAAAAGGGCCGTTGTGGGAAAAAGCGCAGGCTTTCAATGGTGAAATTACACGATATTAGTCGTAGAAAGGACTTGCTCCATAAAACGAAGCAAGTCCTTTCTGTTTAGTCTTAACCTCTCCTTTTTTGTGTGAGTTTCTCCATATCCTTTGAAATCTTGCTGTCCGTGATTTGAGCGTAGATTTGCGTGCTGGCAATAGAGGAATGCCCCATCATTTTGGCAATGCTCTCCATCGGAATACCTGCCTCTAAAGTCAGTGTGCCGAAGCTATGTCGTGCCATGTGCCAAGTTAGCGGAGTGCGAATACCACAAGCCAAACCAATCGTTTTGAGGTAAGTGGATAATTTGCCTTTACTTATCGTATCGGGAAATACCTTGTAATCCCCCTTGCTCTTCTCTTTCGTGTAAAGGGCGAGTATCTGCTCCGCTATCGGATGCAGGGGTATCAAACTCTCTACCTCCGTTTTCTGTCTTGCCTTGCGGATATATCGCTTCCCCTCGCTGTTCGTTTCGATTTGCGAAGCTCGGAGGCTCTGCAAGTCGGCGAATGCCAACCCCGTAAAGACAGAGAAAAGAAACATTCTTCGGCTCAGTTCCGCCCCTTCCTCCTGCAACGGGAATGCCAAGAGCTTTGCCACCTCGCCCTTGCTCAGGAAACGAGGTTTGCGCTCCACGGCTTCATACTTCACCTCTTCAAACGGATTGAAGCGTATTGTCCCTTGGCTGACAGCTCGGTACATCAACCGACTCAACCAACAGAGATGCTTGTTTATCGTTGCAGGAGCGTAGCCCTTCTTCTTCAAATGGAAGCGGTAATCATCAAAGAAGTCTATCGTAAGAGCCGTTAGGAGAATATCCTCCTCGCTACGACTTCGCACAAAGGCATTGAGTTGTCTGTCGGAATACCGATTGTTGCTATACGTCCCCTCACTCTTGCTTTCTCTTTGGGCATTGAGTTCCTCTGTACTAAGGGCAAGAAGTGTCGTTGGATTCCGTCCGATGCCTTGTAAGTAGTTCTTCAGAAGCTCGGCACTCACTGCTCCATATTTGTAGAGCAAAGTATTGTAACCCTGTTCGATTTCCTCCCGAAAGGTTTGTAGGCGTTGGTTGGTCTTCTTGTCCATTGTTTCCCCTCGCTTCACGCTCCAATCGTGGGGGTTGATGCTTTCGCCTGTGGTTATCACTACGTTCGCTCCGTCAATGGTGATACGACAAAGGATTGCCGTTGTGCCGTCTGCTTTGGTCTTGTTTTTATTGATATAGAATAGGATTTTGAATGTACTGCGCATAACTCCTACAAGGTTAAGGTTAAGTCTTCAGTGAAAGAGAGAAATCGATCAAACTCATCGAAGAGCTTTTTCGGGGTAACATGGGCGTATCGCTCAGTCGTTTGTATGTTGCTGTGCCCCAGCATTCGGCTCACCGTTTCAATGGGAACGCCACGTTCCAAAGTAATCAAGGTCGCAAAAGTATGGCGACCAACGTGTGCCGAAAGAGGAATAGATATACCTGCTCGAAGTTGCAGAGCTTTGAGTTGGACGAGATAAGCCGAATAAGCAATGGGTGCAAAGAGCGTAGTTCGTTCGTCAGATTGATACCGCCCTATCAAATGCACCGCTTCAGGCAAGAGCTTCACACGACAAAGGGTATTGGTCTTTTGTCTGCGGAACTTCAACCACAACGCCCCCTCATCATCCGTAAAGAGATGTTCCCGACTAAGGATGACCATATCGCAGTAAGGAACACCCGTAAAGCAAGAAAAGAGAAAGAGATTGCGAGCGGTTTCCAACTCCACTTCATATGGCTCAAAAGTCAGGTTCTGCAACTTATCCAATGAAGCTCTGTCCAATGCACGAGGTTGTTTATTCTCTCCTCGTTCTATCTCCACGTGGGCGAATAGTTGTCGTTCGGTTAGTCCTTCACGATACGCCAAACGGCAGACTTTCTTCACCGCTAAAGCCATCTTACGATAATAACCTTGCGAATGCCCCAGCTTTCCGACAGAATAGTGTTGCAAGCATTCCAAAAAGTCTTCCTCTATCTGTCCGAAAGAAATATCTGTCGTGTGATACTTCTCTCGGATAAAGGCTTGCAGATGCTTACGAGTAGTGTAGTAACTGTTTAAAGTCGTCGCCTTTATTTCTATACCCACCTTTTGCTCCATCTCCTTGACCATTCGGTCGTATCGCTCCAAAAAGGTTATTTGAGTTTGCATGCTCCCTTGGAACTGCTCCTTGATGTCTGTCGCTGTAAAGACAGCACCTCGCTCACAAAGCACTCGATAAGCCGACTGTACCGAGAGAAGCAAGCGTTCCAACTTGCCGTTCGTTGCCACCGCTTCACGGCTCTTGCCGTTCAGTCTGCTCTCACGAGCATTCCACAAATCGGGGTCGCACGATAGCTTACAACTGAACTGCGCCATGGTTCGCCCGTACGTTATCCGCCCCATGATTGGAGCTTGCCCCGACTTGTCCAATCCGCTCTTTTTCAGGTAGAGCAACACCTTGAATTTTTCTCTTTGCATACGCTTCTGTTTTTATGGGCAAAGTTACCCGTTGTCGAAGCGTTTTCAGCTACGCAAAACATTGTAATACAAAGCATAAGCACCGTGATAGAGAAAAGATGAGTTACCGAACACTCTTCTGTCAGTTACCTTCTCTTTCTTCTTCGTTACCATTCTGAAGACAGACTAATGATTTGGTAACGGAACTTCTGCATAAATCCACGCTTTCTGCACTTTATCCCTCAATGCAAACCACCGAGATATGGCGCAAATTATCCTCATTTCCATTTACTTACCTCTCATTCTCTCTCTAATGCCCTTTCCTCTGATAGTTCCCTACTGAAAAGATTATTTTTTTCATTGTGATTAATTAAAAAAGCTCAGAAAACTGAGCTTTTGTTTTATATAATATTGTATCAGAATTAAATGTGAATTACCTCACCGTAAGCAGCGGCAGCAGCTTCCATAATAGCTTCAGAAACGGTTGGGTGCGGGTGGATAGACTTAATGATCTCGTGGCCTGTAGTTTCCAGCTTTCTTGCTACAACAGCTTCAGCCACCATATCCGTTACGCCTTCACCAATCATGTGGCATCCTAACCACTCTCCATATTTAGCATCAAAGATTACTTTGATGAATCCATCTGTATTTCCGTTTGCCGTAGCTTTTCCACTTGCAGAAAGAGGGAATTTACCAACTTTGATTTCGTATCCTTTTTCCTTAGCTTGTTTTTCGGTAAGACCTACAGATGCTACTTCAGGGTGGCAATATGTACATCCAGGGATATTACCATAGTCGATTTTTTCTACGTGCATTCCTTTGATTTTCTCAACACAAGTGATTCCTTCTGCAGAAGCAACGTGAGCCAAGGCCTGAGTCGGGATGATATCACCGATTGCATAGTAACCCGGTACAGAAGTTTCATACCACTCGTTGACCAATACTCTTCCTTTGTCTGTCTGGATTCCTACTTCTTCCAAACCAATGTTTTCGATATTGGCAGCAATACCTACAGCAGATAACAGGATATCAGCTTCAAGCGTAATGTTTCCGTTCGTTGTTTTTACGGTAGCTTTTACGCCTTCCCCGCTTGTATCAACACTTTCTACTGAAGCATTGGTCATAATTTCGATTCCTGATTTTTTCAGGGATTTTTCTAAATGCTTAGAAATTTCTTCATCTTCTACAGGAACAATATTTGGCATAAATTCTACAATCGTTACTTTTGTTCCCATTGTATTATAGAAATCGGCAAATTCTACTCCAATCGCTCCTGAACCCACAACAATCATAGATTTCGGCTGCTCAGGAAGAGAAAGTGCCTGTCTGTATCCGATTACTTTTTTACCATCCTGTGGTAGGTTGGGTAATTCTCTTGAACGCGCTCCTGTAGCGATGATAATATGGTTTCCTGAATATTCAGTTACTTTACCATCTTTATCAGTAACAGAAACCTTTTTACCTTTCTGTACTGTTGCAGTACCCAGAATTACGTCAATTTTATTCTTTTTCATTAAGAACTCGATCCCTTTGCTCATTTTGCTGGCAACCCCACGGCTTCTCTGAATAACGTTCGGGAACTCAAAACTTGCTTCCACCTTATTCAAACCATAATCTTCAGCATGGTTGATATAATGAAAAACCTGAGCAGATTTCAACAAAGCTTTTGTTGGAATACATCCCCAGTTCAGACAGATTCCTCCTAAGTTTTCTTTTTCGATAATTGCGGTTTTGAAACCCAATTGTGCTGCTCTGATCGCAGTAACATATCCACCAGGACCACTTCCAATGACAATAATATCGTAATTCATTACTTTAAAAATTTTTATGCGAATTTAAGGAAAAATATTGGATGTTTGATGCTTCTCTGTTTTCATATTTACTGAATACCAAACCTTATTTTTTCATTGTTAATATGGCACAGGGATGTTTGTTCTGATTTTCTGTCCATGCTCACTATAAATTATTATTCAATAGAAAAACACCTGATTTCCTCTGTCTACTGCCGTATAAAATGTAGAGAAACGGCTGTTCCGACCCAATAACTGAGAGTATATTCTTATTCAATATCATAATGAAAAGACAATGCTTACTTTAAAATAAAAAAGAGCAAATTAATCTGCTCTTTATTTTATTCTATTTTACCTTTCTTAACAATTGTTTCTCTCTTTTATACCTTTCATTCAAAGCTTTCATCTGATCTCTCTTCATTTGTTTGGTTGCAAGCGGATGATTCAGGATCAGTTTCTTTTCCGTATTGTACTTTTTATCCAGTTCCTTCATCTTAAGGTTAATCATCTCGTTTTTTGACGGATGTGGAGGAACCGGAGGATGTTTCTGGGCAAAAATAGTGGATGATAAACCTAATAACAACAATGTTGAAATAAATAACTTTTTCATAATGTTCATATTTTAAAATGATTTCAATTAAATGATAATGAATTAATTGAATTCATTCGGTTTAATAATTAAATGCATAGATCATACCAATAATTACATCTCTCTGCCAACTTATCTTATTTAACTCTATTTATGATTTATATTTAAAAAGTTAAAATTATTGGTAATACCCGCTAATTTATACGAATATATTACAGAATGTTCAAAAGTTTCTATCCTTTGGAGTTTCAATTACAAATATCACTAAATTATGATTTATTCAAGTGCAATAAAAATCTTAAACAAAAGATTACAAATAACTGATTTTTCATAATTTTATATTAATAACAATTTAAAACAAATAATATGAAAAAAATCTTTTCAATTTTTTTGATTTGGGGACTGTTTTTAAATGCCCAGGTTGGTATTAATACTTTAACACCCAACAGTACTTTAGCAATTAATGGATCACTGGGAGCCGGCTACAAAGAAGTTACAGCAACCACCTACTCTATCCTGGCAACAGATCATTATATAACTTACAACGGAACCGGAAATACTACATTTACGCTTCCTGTTATCGGAACCGGAACAACAAGTTATACCGGAAGAATTTACAAAATCAAAAATATTTCTGCGTCCGGCATTACTCTTCAGGCTTCAAGTGGTAATACTTTAAGAATCGATAATACTCCCGTTGCCAGCTTTGTAATTCCTACGGGGGCCTATGCTGAAGTGGTGAACAACAGTAACACTGCTGGCGGAACCTGGGATATGTCTTTCACGGTTCTTCCTAAGCCAAGTAATGTGGAAATCTATGGGGCACAGCTTTCCATACCGCCTCATGCCAATGCTTCCTCACCGGTTGCAGACTGGACCAATCATACCAATACCGCTTATGATACCGGAACAGGAACAGATATATGGTGGGTAGTGAGCAAATCTTCTACAACATATGCCCATACCGCCAATTATGCGAATGCCAGCAGAATGATGATTGTGTATGAATATCAAGGTGCTCCTTTCAATGTCAATAATATGTATCCGATTCTCACAGCAGGAAATAATTCCAGCTTTCCTGATGTATTTACAGCATCGTTTGTAAGCCTTGCCAACAACGGAACCGGGGGAAAAACCAGGCTTACGGTATCTGTTGCCCGTATTGATTTTATCGGAATTAATGGAAATAACAGTAACTGGGCCGGAACTTTCCTTCTCAACCTGTTATTAGCCCGAAAGTATTAAATTAATCAGCTTCTTTTTCATAAGAGCAGGTGTATTCCTGCTCTTTTTTACTTTCCGGTTACCGTCTGATCCGGATCACTGTGGCATATTTTAGTGCTGCTCTCTCTTCCGGAAGCTTCACATAGATCCTGTTTCCTTTTCTTTCCCATTGAACTTTGGATGAAACTCCCAGAATTGTTAATGACTTTGGTGTCCATTTTTCGGGGAGTAAAAAGGAAAGATCCGCCGGTGCCTGATATTCCGCTTTTTCATCCAGATGGAATATATTGAGTGTATTACCGTCTTTACTTTGGGTATAATAAAAATCACCTTCATGATAAGGAGGCAAAGTCCTTGTTGCAAAAACAGCAGATTGATTAATCTCCATCCAACCGGAGATTTCTTTCAACCGGTTATAGACAATGGCATCAAAATCCCCGCCGGGTCCGGGAGCTATATTCATCAGATAATTTCCCCCTCTTGAAATAATTTTAATAAGGGTTTCTATAATTTTCTGAGACGATTTATAATGGTCATTGGGAACATAAGAAAAGGAATCTCCCATCGTAATACAGCTTTCCCATGGGATAGAAAGTGCATGTTCGGGAACGGCCTGCTCAGGTGTGACATAATTTTCCCATTTCCCGGGAACGGTACGGTCCACAATAATAATTCCCGGCTGATTCTTACGGGCCATATTCCCGATTTTGTCCATATCAATATCCTGTTCTACCTTGATGGTGCGCTGCCATTCTACTTTCGGATCAATGGTACGGAAAGGACGGACCCATCCTCCGTCCAGCCAGAGAATATCTATTTTACCATAATTGGATGTAATTTCATTCAGCTGATTGAACGTAAACTTTTTAAAGCGTTCCCATTTTTCAGGATACTTTGTGGGATCGTAATTCACGTTTCTGTCTTTGGGAGGAAAATAAGACCACCAGTATTCATCGGAATGCCAATCGGGTTTTGAAAAATATGCTCCAATTTTAAAACCTTCTTTCCTGAAAGTATTGAAAATCTCTTTGGTGACATCCGCTTTAGGATTTTTTGAGAACGGTGTTTTGGATGAGGTTATTTTATAATCCGACTCCCTGGTATTAAACATCGCAAAACCATCATGATGCTTTGTTGTAAAAACCACATATTTCATTCCGGCCTTCTTTACGGCGTCTGCCCATTTCTGGGGATCAAACTGAGTCGGATTGAAAGTGCTCTGAAGATTTTCATAATTTTTCACATATTCATAATACGACTTTCCGTGTTCAGGATTTCTCCGGGTCCACGATTCATCTTCCGGGCAGAGGCTCCAGCTTTCAACAATCCCCCATTGGCTATAGGTTCCCCAATGCATAAACAGTCCGAACTTCAGGTCCTGCCATTCTTCCAGATTTCTGATAACAAGAGGATCTTCCGGTTTCTGATATCCGTCCGATACATTATGTGCCTGAGAAAACAGAGCAGAGCTTATCAAAAGCGGTAAAAAGAACAGTTTTTTGGAGTTTTGTCTTACAGGCATTGCGGGAATAGTTTCCGCTAATTTAATTATCCTTTTACAGATCCGCAAGTATTATGATTTCAGCAGGTTTTCCATCGCAGATTCCAGATCGGGATAAGAAAACAGGAATCCGCTTTGCAGAAGTTTTTCAGGATAAACGTGACGGCTTTTCAGTAATAATTCGGTTTCCGTGTTCAAAAACAGAGAAGCTATTTCCAGCTGCCATACCCGAGCATTCAGTCCAAACGGAATTTGTAACTTTTTCCTGAGTGTCATCATCAATGTTTCATTGGTTACAGGACCGGGAGCTGTGATATTGATTGCTCCTGAAATGTGATCATTATTGATTATCCATTCTACGGCTTTACAAAAATCATCAATATGGAATCCAGCTTACCATCTGATTTCCCCGTCCCTGCTTTCCTCCCAGACCGATTTTAGTAATCATTTTCAGCTTGGGAAGGGCTCCACCGTTATTACCGAACACAATGGAAGTTCTTAATGCCACTTTTCTTACTTCGCTGTGTTTTGTTGTAAAAAAAGCTTCTTCCCAACTCTTACAGATATTCATTGAAAAATCATCTCCTATAATGCCGTTTGCTTCTGTATTCAAATGTTTTTCGGAATGCACATAAATTGTTGCCGAACTGGCATTCAGCCAGATTCTTGGTTTATGCAGACAACGGTTAACAGCTTCCTGCAATATCTGGGTACTGTCTATTCTTGAAGAATAGATTTCCTGTTTGTTTTTCTCATGATACCTGCAATCGACAGATTTCCCGGTAAGGTTGATCAAAACATCTGCATTTTCAAGAATATCTACCCACTTTCCTGTTGTTTTTGCATTCCAACAGATTTCGTTATGACGTTTAGGGTTCCGGCTGAGGATATATACCTGATTTCCTTTTTCTGTAAAATATTTTTCCAGATTTTCACCAAGGAAGCCTGTACCGCCTGCTATGATTATTTTCATCTTTCAGGGGTTTTAAAATTTAAGTTTTCTTTTAATTTTATAAAGTACTTTTCTTTGTTTTCACTTCAATTTCAGAACCTTCTGCAAGCATTACAGAAATGGGTTCCTGATAGTTCAGACATTCAAAGTCTTTTCCGTACATTGTAGCAAAATCAAGTGTCAATTGATAATCTTTCACCGGATAACTTTTCCATTTCGGGTGGCAGACTTCATAAGTGGAAGTCTGGTTTTCTTTCTTCGTAAATCCCCAGTAATGTTCTGTAATAAATTCGAATTCTGAACCGGCTTCCATAGTTTTTGCTTCATTTTCTGCAGTGATCTGAATGGACTGCCAGGTTTTATCCTTCCATGAATATCTGATCAGCAGTTCATTTTCTTTTTCATGAATGAGGTTCTTCATCGGCATGGTATGATAATTTTCTTTATAGACAGCGTTAGCTACAAAACTTAAAGCTGGTTTGGGAACAACTTCTTTGATAAAAACCACTCCTCTTTTCCAGGTCCCGTTTTCTTTTTTCTTTACATAAAACCTGAGGTTTACCTCTTCAAAATTCCGGTGAAAAGGAATAGGAATTCCTAACAGCTATGTATTTAAGAACATAAAACCAACCACACTGAGGTAGCATTTTCCTTTATAAAAATCCGGTTCTGTTCCTGCAGGAAGATATTTCATCAGGATTTCTGGGTTAATCTCGTAATTGATAATGGCTAATTTGCGCCATTCTGCTTTTAAAAAATTCATTTGTCGTGTTTTAGTTATTAGTAATTCATTCCGTTCTAACAGAAATTTCTTCAGATAACCGGTAAGAAAAACTGCATTGAAACAACTTCCTATGATACCCAATGGAGATTCAAAATCAAAAATGTCAATCATTATGGTTTTGTCCTCCTTTTTTCTAAAGATATGCTGATGATGCATTGATTTAAAAGCTCCTTTCAGCATTTCATCGGTGAATTGTTCCGGTTTTTTCATGCTGGTAATCTTAGTAGTCAGTTGCTGATATACTCCCAGATGTCTGGCTCTCCAGGTTACGGTCTCATTCTCTTCAATCAGTCCTGAGGTACGTCCTGCAATTGCCTTTTCATTGGTTCTTGCTGTTGATTTCTGATGTAACTCCATATTCCGGGCAAGATCAAAAACGATGTTTATATCGGCATTAATCAGGGTTTCTAAATAAATCCGAGGCATATTTTAACATTTATTTTGCTTAAACAGATAATCATTAACCTAAAAAATTACTTAAGGTTCCCACTGTGTTTCATTTTATAAATTCAGGAAATCACCTTTTGTTCTTTTGTGCTGCAATCTGAAAGTAACATACATCCAGATTTTAAATATCAGGGTTTTCATATTTTATATTGATTTGTTTTTCTTTGTTTAAAGTATGTTTACGGCCTTTCAGAAACAATAACAAATTCAAAATCATCATCAGTCCGAGATAAATGGAAAAACCTCCGATCTTTTTACTTAAAGCCACTACCAGCCTTTCTACGGTTTCGATCTGAAAAAACTCAATAATACATAAAGCAAAACCGATGTTTAAAAGGTAAAAGCCAATTTTAAAAAGTGAATTTGTAGCCATGGCAATATCTTTCTTCTGGTGAAAAATATCGATCATAAATGCTTTGGAATTTTTAAACAAAAACTGTGATACCAGAATCGTAAGGGTAATGACAATGGGTAAATAAATCATGTACGCTGAAAAGTTGTACGTGGCGGTTAAAACTGTAGCTGTCATAATTATATTATTTTAAGGTTATTTTTTTTCTCAAAAAATAGAGTGCCAGTAGGTTCAGATAATGCAGAATACAAAGAATAAGGATTATATTTCCGGTCCGGACTGCAGTTATTGTCACCACTTCTTCCATACTGCTGATCTTTTCCCAGAAGGCGAGGCTTATTGCGATATAACCAAGATTCAATAGATAATAACTCCCAAGAAGGATCCTGTTAATAGTGAGACAAAGGCTTTCATCGTGGAGCAGGTATTTCAGATAAGCTTTTCCTTCACAGTAGCATCTCTTTCCCACATGGATGGTGATGTAGGAAGTGATCCCCAGAAAAATGATATATGAAAGAATATTGAACATTTTAAATATTTTGTATTTTCAATAATTTTTGAAAATTTATTTGAAATAAAAAAGGATTTACATCCCCTTTCTATTTTAATAAATTGGTAATTTTCCCTACCAGCCAGTGATCATCACTTTTGATTGCAAGATCCATAATATTATTGATCTTTCCGGTTACAGAACTAAAATCGTTCATCAATTTGATAAACTCTTTTGCTTCCTCTGAATCTTTGTCTTCAATATCTTTTAATTCTTCCAAGAAGGAAATTACCGGTTCTATCTCTCTCTTTCTTCGTTCTTTGGTAATCTGTTTAAAGAGGTACCACACATCTTTTTCAGCTACAAAATATTCTTTCCGGTCCCCTTTTATAAATTCTTTTCTTACAATACCCCAATCGATTAAAGCACGAAGATTCATATTGGCATTTCCTCTTGAAATTTCCAGCTCATCCATTACTTCGTCAGTAGATAAAGGCTTACCGCTTGCCAAAAGCAATGCATGTACCTGTGCCATTGTACGGTTGATTCCCCAATTGGTCGCAAAAGTACCCCAGGTCTGAATGTATTTTTCTTTTGCCTCTGAAAGCTGCATCTGTATATAATTTAATTTCTGATACAAATGTAATTATATTTTTTGAATTTTCAATAATTTTTGAAAATAAATTTTAAAATAAAACAGACATCCTGTAAATGCCTGCTTTATATCCTAATTTTTAATGATCTTAAACGTTTCCCATTCTGCATTGGTTTTCACCCGGATCAGGTAAGTCCCCTGCGGATAAGAGGTCAGATCAATGGTGTTCTTATCTGCTTCAAGGTTTTCTCTTCTCATGATAATTTTACCCGCCACATCATAGACGAAAAGTTCTTCAATCCTGTTTTTTGTCTTTATTTGTAGAGGCCCTTTTGTCGGATTAGGGAACACTACAGTTTGGGTATTCTTCTGATTATGTATTTCAGTTTCCATTTTCTTATTGATGTTTTCATTGGAAATTCCTGGTCCACATTTCGGTAAAGTGGCTCTCTGGAGAATCAGCCTCAATAATAAATCATTCAGTTTTTCCACTTCATAAGAATCTGCTGAGGGCTTTATATGATGATTTCCAATTCCGCTGTCATTGGTAAGGAAAGTATAGGTTCCGTTGGTCAGCAAAGCAAAAGTCCTCATCAGGTATTCTGTTTCTTTATCTGTATCACTGGCAGCCAGCGGGATAATAGTAATTCCTTTTTGAGCTGCCATTTTTATTTTATCATACAGCTTTTTTGTATTTTCTTCCGATTGATGAGGTGGTGCATCCAGAATTAAAAACATGATTTTAGTTGAATTTTCACTGCTCCATTTCAATTCATCAATAGAAACCTGAAGTGCTTCTGTCACAGCTTCAGGAGTATCTCCCCCACCTGCTGCTTTTTGTTTTTTAATAAAGCTCACCAGTTCTTCAGCGTTATCTGAAAAATCAAATTTACGTGTTACATACTCATCACCCTGGTCTCTGTAAAAAACTGAACCATATCTTACTTTTGTCCCTTTAAGCTTGCTTTCCACTTTCTTCAGAACATCCAAAAGCTCAGACTGAAGATAAGAAATCTCATCCCCCATAGAGCCTGTGGCATCTACTACAAAAGCAAGATCCAATGTACGTTTTTCCAAACAAGGTCTGTTTAGTACAATCAGATTCTGGCCGTTTTTAAATTCCTTAACATTCGTGCTTATAATTTGTCCTGTTTCATCAGCTATATGATACTTCCTGGGCTTCATTTTCAAAAGGTTTTCATTCATCATGGCCCCAATCCATAGTTCCGCATTTCCAAGATTATCCGAAACAGACTCCCAGATCACGTTTTTCCTGTCATCCAGTAATGTAAGGCTTTCTCCTGCTACCGGTTTACCGTCTTTATTCACCAGTTGAACAGACACCCTCCTGTCCGGAAAGAACCCCCATCTCTGTTTATACATTTCAAGAGAAGGGGCTGCAATATCCTTCCAATAATCCCATTTAGAAAAATCATTGACTTCTCCGGCAGTCAGCTGACCTGCTTCCGGAAGTTCTTTTTCCGGTTCTTCAGGTTCTTTTATAATTTCCCCACTGCTTTCTGAAGCCATTTTCTTCAATACTTCCACTTCTGATTGAGACAACCCTGTTGTGGTAATGATTACCACTCCATTATGAGCCCGGCTTCCATACAAAGCTGCAGCTTCTGTCCCTTTGATTACTTTTACCTCTTTAATTTTTTCAGATTCCAGCATGGAAAGAACTCCTCCTTTTTGCCCTACAGGAATTCCATCGATAACATATAAGGGACCTGTAAACCTGCCATCAATACCCGCCGCTCCCCGGATGCGTATTTCTTCTTTTCCCCTGATAGCGGAAGAGGTTTCTATTCCGGCTATACTTCCTCTCAAAGTGGCTACTGATGTTGAAGGTCTCATTACCCCCTTATCTGTAGAAGCAATCAGCATTGTTGATGCATTGGTGACAACTGTTTCTTTCCGAATTGACATTCGGGGAGCAACCATGGCAACTTCCTCAATGTTTTGCCTTTTTAAAGTATCTTCATGCAACATCTTTTCATCTCCGGAACTATTTTCCTGAACTTCCTGTAAAACGGGTTTTGAAGAAAAAGAAAGAGGTTCTTTTATTGTAACAGAAGCAGGTTCATAAGCAATGACCGGTACTGAAGGGGAAATAGTTTTATCCTGAAGATGATATTTTATTGTGCTATCAATCTTTTTAACTTGTTCTGCAGGCATGGAGTTCTTATCGTTCCCAGTTATTGCCGGCTGTACAGGTTCTGTCTTATCATTTTTATCCAGAAAATAAAACGTTCCTAACCCTATCAGCAAACTTGCAGCTATTCCATAGGGAAGCCAGAAAGGAATACTCTTCTTTTTTTCTTCTTTTTTATCGAGCTTTTCTTCAACTGCAGTCCAAACTTTTTCAAAACCGGGAAATACTGTCGGCTCTTCTGAAAGCTTCGAAGCTTCATTGAATTGTTGATCTATATTATGATTATTTTCCATTGTTGTAAAAGTTTAAACGTTCTGGTTGATCAAAAGTTCCTGTAATTTTTTCCTTGCAAAATTGAGTTGGGATTTCGATGTTCCTTCACTAATGGAAAGCATCGCTGCAATTTCTTTATGAGGGTATCCTTCTATGGCAAAAAGGTTAAAAATAGCGCGGCAGCCTTCAGGTAGGAAATTGAGAAGATTCAGTATGTCTTTTTCAAAAGAAATATGCTCTGTACTCCCTTCCGGAGCATTCACAAGGCTTTCTTCCAAAGGAATAAATAATGCTTTATCTGTTCTCAGTTTCTGCAGGCATTCATTGACGGCAATCTTCCTTGCCCATGCATCAAATGTATCAAGATTCCGGAGCTGGCCGATTTTCATAAAGATTTTATAGAAGGTATCAGCCAATACCTCTTCAATATCCTCATCTCTTTTTAAATAGCGTCTACAGACAGAGTACAGTCTGCCCGCCATTTTTTCGTAAACTTTCCGCTGCGCATTGCGGTTGTTACGTTGACATTCTAATAGTAATTCTCTTTCCATAGTGAGGCGTTATACTTGTATAGATGCAAAAACGTTCAGATGGGTTGGAAACATGGTTAACTTTTTCAATAAAAGACAAAGAAAGATAATAAGGCTGAGAAAACCCAAAATGAAGATGAAAATAATATGTCACTTTCCAGAACCATTACCAATTTCAATTATTCACTTTTTAAATTTTATTTGAAGGTTTATCTTTCCTGCATTTTTTACAAAAAATTTCAATTTCAGATTTAACTTTTCCTTTTGTAACAAATCTCTATACATAACGACTATTAATACAAATAATCTTTTTATAGTAATGAAAAATGTAAAAATTGCGTCATTACTTTTTGTTTTGTCTGCAGGAAGTATGATGTTTGCCCAGGATGATCTCATCAACAAATTAAAAAACAATCACTCTCAAAATGCTAATTTCCAATTCACTACGCTAAAGGACGTTGGAGCGACTTCAGTAAAGAACCAGGGTTCATCAGGAACCTGCTGGAGCTATTCAGGAAACTCTTTCCTTGAATCTGAAATGCAGAGAATGGGCAAAAAACCTGTAGATCTTGCTGAAATTTTCACTGCAAGAAATTCATACCATGATAAAGCCAAGCTTTATGTTTTAAATAACGGCGCTATCAGCTGGGGTGACGGTGGTGAACTTCATGATGTCATCAACATGTATAAAAAATACGGAGCGGTTCCGCAGGATGTATATTCAGGGTTAAAACCTGGCCAGACTACGAATAACTTCAAAGAAATGCAGGGTAAATTGAAACCGGTTCTTGACAGCCTTGTTCAGGCTTCATCGAAAGGAAAACTAACCGACAACTGGATGGATTCCGTAGATGCTATTCTTGATGAGTATTTAGGAAAAGTGCCTTCCAACTTTACGTATGAAGGAAAAAATTATACTCCGAAAACATTTGCCAAAGAAGTTGTAGGTATTAATCCTGAAGATTATGTAGAAATCTCTTCTTACAAGGATTATCCGTATTATCAAAAATTTGTAGTTCCGATTCCTGATAACTGGAGCCATGATTCTGACTGGAACGTTCCGATGAAAGACCTTACGGCTATTATTGATAATGCAGTAACCAAAGGCTATTCTGTAGGTTGGGCTACTGATGTTTCTGAACCCTACTTCTCTTACAAAAACGGGGTTGCTTATGTTCCTGATATGGATTTGGACCAGATCACAGCTGAAAACAAGCAAACTTTATTCACAGAGCCCAAAAAAGATAAAACCATCACTGAAGATATGCGCCAGAAGGCACTTAACAACCTTTCTACAACTGATGATCACGGCATGCATATCGTAGGATTGGCAAAAGACCAGACCGGTAAAGAATATTATATGGTGAAAAATTCATGGGGAGTTACCAATGATTTTGCAGGATATCTTTATGTAACCAGACCATATGTGGAATATAAATCAACAGCGATTCTGGTTCACAAAAATGCAATTCCAAAAAGCATTCTGAAGCAATTGAAACCTACTAAAAATATTGGTTTATAAGAAATCACTTCTGCCATTTCTGAGATGGTAGTTTTAGATATTTAAATCTGTTAAGAACGCGCTCCCGGAAAATCCGGGAGCGCGTTTGTTTTTTGTATTCTTACAGATTACTATTTTCTAAGGACTCTGCAAAGCTCTTTAGCGTTTTTTGCTTACTTACACTGTGAAAATGCAGTTAGGAGCCGCATACAATGCAGGGACTAAAAATAAAACCCGGTTTCAGGATTCTGAAACCGGGTTTCTTAATAAATAGGTGAAAATTAAATATAAAATAAAGTGAATTATGCTAATAAATGGAAATAATAAATATTTACCTTAAAATAATACCCCCATACTTTCCGCTGAAAAATCGAGTAAGGCTTCAGTATTCCCATCTTTGATCTTCTTTACCCATTCGTAATCCTGCAAGATGGCTCTTCCTACCGCAACAAGATCAAACTCTTCATTGTCCAGCCTTCTAATCAGCTCAGATAAGTCCTTTTTTTCAGTTCCCTGGCCCGCAAAGGCATTCAGGAAATCACCGTTCAAGCCAACAGATCCTACAGTAATTGTCGGCTGGCCGGTAACTTTTTTGGCCCATCCTGCAAAGTTTAAATCAGAGCCTTCAAATTCCGGTTCCCAGAAACGACGCTGTGAGCAGTGGAAAATATCTACTCCTGCTTCTTTCAGTGGCAGTAGCCAGTCTTCCATTTCGTTTGGAGTAAGCGCTAATTTAGTTGTATAATCCTGTTGTTTCCATTGTGAAAGACGGATGATAATAGTAAAGTCTTCTCCTACTGCAGCCCTGATTGCTTTCACTACATCTACGGCAAATCTGCTTCTTTCTTTCAGGGTTTTACCTCCGTATTCATCCGTTCTGGTATTGGTTACTTCCCAGAAAAACTGGTCAATCAGGTATCCATGTGCTCCATGAATTTCAAGGCAGTCAAAACCAAGGTCTTTTGCAGATTTTGCAGAAGCTGCAAACTGTGCTATGGTATCCTGGATATCTTCGATCGTCATGGTAGAAGCCTTTTCCATTGCCACAAGAGGATATTCTTCAGACATTCTGGTATCTCCCACGTGCCAGATTTGTGGTCCCATTTTCCCACCATTCCGGTGAACGGTATCAATTACATTTTTCCAGCCGTTTAAAGCTTCCTGCCCGTAGAAATCAGGAATATTCCGGAGGTTTTTTGACCCTGGCCTGTTGATTACGGTACCTTCTGAAAGAATTAAACCTACTTCTGAAGCAGCTCTTCTACCATAGTAATCTGCAATTTTCTGAGTAGGGACTCCGTTATCAGATTGTGCTCTGGTCATCGGAGCCATTACGATTCTATTTTTAAGTTGTAAATTTTTATATTGAAACGGTTTAAATAATGATGATGTGCTCATATTTAAATGTATGTTTTATAATTGTTACACAAAGTAACTAATAATAGTTCGTTTTTGTATCTCTTAATAAAAAAATAGTGGTAACTTTGCAGTAACTTACATTAGTAACATCAAAGTAACGGATGAAATCCCGTTTGGTATAAGCTAAAAATGAACATCTTCCTATGAAAAAGAATGAATTAATGCAATACAGCTGTCCTTTAGGCAAGGCAATGGCCGCATTGGGAAGCAAATGGAAACCTATTATTGTACTGGTGATCAAGGATCGGAAGCTGCGCTTCGGAGAATTAGCAGTACGTATTAATGTCATTTCCAGAAAGGTACTGACCGATCAGCTTAGGGAAATGGAAACGGACGGACTTGTTATCCGTGAAGAATTTAAAGAACTCCCTCCACGAGTGGAATATTCTCTTACAGAAAAAGGATTGGCTTTATTGCCTATTTTATATTTACTGGAAGAATGGGAAGCAAAATATCAGGTGAAAGGAGTACATTCGAGAGATTGTGCTATATTAAAAAAAGAAATGAATAAGGCTGTCAATATTTGATAGTCTTATTTTTTTAACCTGATCATTAGATTATTTTATAGGAACTCCTTAAAACATCCCGGGCTTTCAGAAATCTGAAAGCCCGGGTGTTTGTTTTATTTCAATTAGAATATCGCAGGATATTTCTGAGGATTAGCTTCGTTAAACATCGCGTAAATCTTTTCTACCATATCATCTGCAGATGGTTTACTGAAGTAATCACCATCACTTGCATACGCCGGTCTGTGATCATTAGCAGAAATGGTTAATGGATCTGAATCAAGATATCTGAATGCTTTTTGCTTTTCTAAGATTTGTTGTAAAATAAATCCTGTAGTTCCTCCTTCCACATCTTCATCAATTACTACCAGTCTGTTTGTTTTCTTCACACTTTCAGCAATTTCATGAGATAAATCGAAAGGAATCAATGACTGAATATCAATGACCTCTGCGGAAATACCTAATTTCTCCAGTTCGTTGGCTGCTTCCGTTACAATTCTCCATGTAGAGCCATAAGTTACCAAAGTAACATCTGTACCTTCTTTGGTCACTTCTATTTTTCCTACAGGAACTGTAAATTCACCTAGGTTATCAGGTTGTTTCTCCTTCAATCTGTATCCGTTCAGACATTCCACGATAATGGCCGGCTCATCCGCCTGAAGCATTGTATTATAGAAACCTGCTGCTTTCGTAAGGTTTCTTGGAACCAATACTAAAATACCTTTTGAAAGGTTCAGGATTCCTGCCATCGGAGAACCTGAATGCCAGATCCCTTCTAATCTGTGTCCTCTTGTTCTGATGATCAGAGGAGCTTTCTGACCTCCTTTAGTCCTATATTGTACAGTGGCCAGGTCATCACTCATTCCCTGTAAACAGTAAAGAACATAATCCAGGTACTGGATTTCAGCAATCGGTCTCAGACCTCTCATCGCCATACCAATACCCTGGCCTAAAATAGTAGCTTCACGAATCCCTGTATCAGCGACGCGCAATGCACCGTATTTCTCCTGCATTCCTTCCAATCCCTGGTTTACATCACCGATGTTTCCGGTATCTTCACCAAAGATTAAGGTTTCAGGATATTTTGAGAAAATTTTGTCGAAGTTGTTTCTGATCACTACTCTTCCGTCTACCTCTTCAGAACTGTCAGAATATACCGGCTTGATTTCTTTGATATTTTCAGCTTTCCATTGAGATTCTGAATACAGGTGAGAAGAATAGTTATCTTTTTCAATTTCAGCTACCTCATTGTATTTCTGCATCAGCTGGTTTCTTTCCGCAGAATTAGTTCCCCTTGTAGCCAATAACACTTTTCTTGCCAAATGGAAGACATCTTTTTTAGCTTTGGAAACCAATTTATTAAACTGGTTAATATAAGTTTCTACTTCAGCATTCTGACCTTTAAGGTTTTCCACTAAAGGTAAAATGGATTGAATTAAGTCTGTAATAGTTTTCTGATAGTTGTCCCAGGCAGCTTTTTGTCCTGCTTTTGCTGTTTTTTTCGCTTCTTCATCTATTGCATCCAGTTCTTCAGCTGTAGCGATAACTTCTTCTTTTCCGTCAATTTCAATAGAATAATTCAGAATCCATTCCTTGAATTTTGCCAATCCGTCGAATTCTGCTTCCCAGGCAAGACGTTCTTCATTTTTGTATCTTTCGTGAGACCCTGATGTAGAGTGGCCTTGAGGCTGGGTAACATCCACCACGTGAACCACTACAGGAATGCTTTCTGTTCTTGCAAAATGTTCTGCTTTAGCATAAGCATCCAATAATGCGGGATAATCCCAGGCTTTTACCTGGATAATCTCACAACCCTGTTTTTCCCCTTCTTTTCTCTGGAAACCGCTTAGCATTTCGCTTATATCTGCCTTTGCTCTTTGATTTTTGGTAGGAACCGAAATCCCATATCCGTCATCCCATATAGAAACAATCATAGGTACCTGAAGTGCACAGGCTGCATTTAATGTTTCCCAGAAATGACCTTCTGCTGTAGAAGCATCTCCAATGGTACCAAAAGCAACCTCATTTCCTCCTTTCGAAAACTTTTCAGATCCTTCAAATGTTACACTTTTATAAATGGTAGAAGCCTGTGCCAATCCCAACAATCTCGGCATTTGTCCTGCCGTAGGGGATATATCGGAAGAAATATTCTTCTGTGCCGTAAGATCCTTCCAGCTTCCATCTTCATTCAAACTTCTTGTTGCAAAGTGACCGTTCATCTGTCTTCCAGCTGAAGCGGGCTCTCTTTCCACATTTGTATCTGCATACATCTGTGCAAAGAAGCTTTCCACCGTTAAAGCACCTACTGCCAATGCAAAAGTCTGATCCCTGTAATACCCTGAACGGAAATCTCCATTTCTGAAAACCTTCGCCATTGCCAACTGAGGCAGCTCCTTACCATCGCCAAAAATTCCAAATTTAGCTTTTCCTGTAAGTACTTCTCTTCTTCCAAGATACGACATTTCACGAGAAACCCTTCCCAACTTGTAATCCTCAAGTATCTGATTTTTAAAATCTTGAAAGGAAATTTGCTGTGTTTCAATATAAGTTGTTTGCATAGCTAAGTATAAAAGTTTTTATTCTTCAAGTATTTTGCTAATATACACTTTTTAAATTAATTTTAATTTTTAATAATCTTTTTTAAAAATTTGATAATAAAAAAAATTGTACTTTATTTTGAAAAAAATTGTAAAGATGGAAAAAAAGTCGCCTCATATTCTGAACGCATCCAGCAATCTTTTGGGCTTTTCCCTGATTATCATCACCTCCCTGAAGATCACTAAAATCAGTCAGGGTACATATTTAGACGAATTTGCCGGTTTTGCCAGCATCCTTTTTGCCTTCAGCTGTTTTTTTTCATTTCTGGCCATTAGAACAAAAAGTGAAAAGCGGGAATATACGTTTGAGTCTATTGCAGATTATTTATTTTTAATCGCCTTATTTTGTATAGTTTTAGCTGTTATTATTGTAACGCTGAAAATACTCTAATTAATTTTATTCTGTTTTTGCAATATATAATAGTATAAAATCATTATTTATCTCACTTGTAATTGAAATTAATAACTTTTGAAATTCTAAATACTTCTCTATAAAAGAAAATCGGAATATGATCTATTCCGATTTATATAATGATTGTATTTAAAATTTTCGTTCTATTACATAATCAAGCATACTGTGGAGCGATTTTCTTGCTTGAGAATCCGGAAATTCATTCAGAATATTTTTCGCTTTTTGTTGAAAATCTTTCATGACTGTAATTGCATATTCCAATCCTCCGGAACTTTTTACAAACTCTATCAGCTCTTTAACTCTTTTGGGATTGTTATTATATCGCTTTATTGTATTAAAATAATATTTCCTGTCCTTTTCATCGGCTTTTTTTAAAGTATAGATCAGAGGCAGTGTCATTTTTTGTTCTTTGATATCAATCCCCACCGGCTTACCAATCACGTTAGAGCTCAGATAATCAAAGAGGTCATCCTTGATCTGAAAAGCCATTCCGGTATAGGTTCCGAAGTCCATCATCTTTTTGGCAAGATTTTCATCGGTACTGTTAGAAAGTACCCCGATTTCACAACAAGCCGCAATTAAAGTAGCAGTTTTCTGGCGGATGATTTCATAATAAACATCCTCCGTAATATCCAGTTTCCTTGCTTTTTCCAACTGAAGCAGCTCTCCTTCCGACATTTCACGGATGGTTCTCGAAATCACTCCAAGCAAATCGTAATCTTTGTGATCTGTAGATAACAATACTGATTTTGACAAAAGATAATCTCCCACCAATACGGCAATCTTATTCTTCCATAACGCGTTGATAGAAAAAAAATTTCTTCTTTTAAAGCTTTCATCCACCACATCATCATGTACTAAAGTAGCGGTATGAATCAGCTCAATCATTGAAGCACCGCGATAGGTTTTTTCCGTAACATCTCCTACCAGTTTGGCACAAAGGAAGACAAACATAGGACGCATTTGCTTTCCCTTGGTTGTAACAATAAAACGGGTTACTTTGTCTAGTAAAGGCACTTTACTCTGCATCGATTCATAAAACTTCTGCTCGAAAAGTTTCATTTCTTCGTTAATCGGTTGCTTGATTTCTTCTACAATGTTTTTTGCCACAATCTGCGAATGCTGGATGAATAATTATTAATATCACAAAGATAATTTTTTTCGGCCAATTTTAAGGGAAAATTAATCTCCTAGTTTTTCTTTAGGAACAAAATAGAAAGATGGTTTTACCCGGATCATTGAATATTTAAACTTTTCTCCTGAAAAATACACTCCTTTTTCATCCACAGCTATTCCTTCAATCTGACCGATTGCCGTAGCACTTCCCAGATAATACTTTCTGGGGCTTTCTTTAAAAAATACACCCGGCTCAGTCTCTGTAAAAATATATAAAAACACTTCTGTTTTCTTTGTATATCCTACCAGATAAAGCTTTTTGTCAAAATAGGCCGCATCCGTTACCATATATTGGGTTCTATAGGATTCTGTTTTTACAGCTTCCTGCTTTTCATAAATTTCAGGATCTAACACATAGTGTACTGTTCCTTTTGATGCCCATTCTTTGGTAAAGAGATGAAGTTTTCCGTGGGCAAAAATCATTGCCTCAGCATCAAAGTCCGTATTAAAGTAATTGGAAATATAATCGGTTTGCTCCGGATAATGGAACAAGATCTCCTTAATCTGATCATTTCGCAGGCTGTCATTTTGAACAGGAACTTTAAAGATCTTAAGGTGTCTCCTGCTTCCGTCATTGTTTCCAAAGTCTCCGATATAGAAATTCGCTCCGTCATTGGCTAATGCTTCCCAATCTGTATTTTTGCCTTTTACAGGTAAAGTTTTTACCACTTCTCCTGATGTTTTACTGATTTCAAAAAGTTCCGGAGCATTCCCACTGTCATTAAAGGTGTAGATTTTTCCGTTAAAAATAGTCAGGCCGGAAGTTTCCCGGACTTTATCATCCAGATAACCGAGCCTGTACTTTCCTATTTTCAGGAAGTCAAGTTGTTGTGAAAATACAGTTTGGAAAACAATACAGCTAAAAAGCAGAAGAGTTTTTTTCATAAGGCAAAAATAAGCATTCTGTTTAAATGGAAGTATGAGGAGACGGTGTTCAGATTCAACGGACAAAAATGCTCAGCCGCAAACTACGTTCTTTATTTAGTGACTGTAAATAATCTATAAAATTTTATTAGCAGGAACCATTTGTACGTTTACCTGTTTGCCTTTGCAGTCTCTTCTTTCCACAAAAAAACGGGCTAAAGCCCGTCCTATAGATTTCTATTGATATAAATATTGAATTAGGCAGATACCTGCTTTTCAAGATTTTCCTTTTGTTCTTTCTTTTTTGCCTGTCTTGCAAAATATTCTTTCTGATATTGTCTGACCGTTTTCCCGGTTCCATCATGTCTCCATCCCGGAGAATTAAAAATGTAATTAATGCGGTCACTGAATGTCAATCCCGGCTGTTTAAGGTCTTTCCAGATCTTCCTCCATTCATAAAAAAGCACGGTATCCGGCCTGTTATCCGGCATTTTAGGATAGATTCCATATTTTACGGGAACATTAGGGTCTTCTTTTTCAAAGGTTCCGAATATCTTGTCCCAGATGATGAGACACATGCCCATGTTTTTATCAAGATATTTAACATTACATGCATGATGCACACGGTGGTGAGAAGGTGTGACTAAAATATGTTCCAGGAAACCCATACTTTTCACAGTTTGTGTATGTACCCATGTTCCATATACCTGTCCGATCGCATAGGCTACCATAATATGCCAAGGATTGAACCCCAGGAATGCCAGCGGTGAAAAGTATAAATACCGGTAAAGCGGCTGCAGCACAGGGCTTCTGAAGCCTGTTGTAAGATTAAAAAATTCTGAACTGTGGTGGGTAATATGAACCGCCCAGAATGCCCGGGAACGGTGATCTACATAATGCAACACATAATAGGCGAAGTCTGTAATAACAAAACAAGCCAGCAGATACCAGATGCTAAGATCCCATGAGAAAATCCTATGGTGATAAAAGAAAAACATTACCCCCATGGCGAAAGCCTTCATGATAAGGTCCAGGCCGAAATTCATCAAAGCCAGATAAATGTTTGTTGCAAGATCTTTACCACTATACAATTTGGCTTCGGAAACATGGCTATAAATCATTTCAGCTAAAATAACCGTTGCATGTAGCGGAATGGCCCACGCATACACATTTTCCAGCCCATCCTCGCTCATAAGAAAATCCATCATCATACATAATTTTTATGCAAAGGTAGGATTTTAAGGAATGTTTTAAGAGAGTTTTAAGTTTTTTTTAAGGAAATTTTAATCCGCTGTTTTGTTGGCTAACTGCCCGCAGGCAGCGTCAATATCTCCTCCACGGCTTCTTCTGACCATCACTGTTATCCCTGCGCTTTCAAGCTGTCTGATATAATTTTCTTCAGCCTGTTTGTTGCACTGGTCATATTTCCCGTCACCGATAGGGTTATACTGAATAAGATTCACTTTAGACGGAACCTGTTTGCAATATCTGATAAGAGCTTTGATATCTTCATCTCCATCATTGATGCCCTTCCATACACAATATTCAAAAGTAATTACGGAACCAGTTTTCTGATACCAGTATTGAAGAGCTTCCATAATATCCGTCAACGGAAACTTATCCGAAAAAGGCATGATCTCATTACGCTTGGATTCGATAGCAGAATGAAGTGACAAGGCCAGCTTCACGCGCAATTCTTCATCAGCAAGCATTTTCATCATCTTCGGAATCCCTGATGTGGAAACGGTAATTCTTCTTGGAGACATCCCCAACCCCTCCGGCTGGGTAATTTTCCTGATCGCTTCCACTACATTTTTGTAATTCATCATCGGCTCTCCCATTCCCATAAATACGATATTGGAAAGTGGCCTGTCAAAATACATTTTACTCTGGCTGTCAATCAGGGCAACCTGGTCTACAATTTCAGCCACTTCAAGGTTTCTCATCCTTTTCAGTCTTGCTGTAGCGCAGAATTCGCAGTTTAATGAGCAGCCAACCTGAGAGGAAACACAAGCTGTAGTTCTTGTTTCTGTAGGAATAAGAACAGATTCTACCAGTAATCCGTCGTGAAGTTTCACTCCGTTTTTGATGGTTCCGTCTGAGCTTTTCTGAAGAAGATCGACAGAAACAGGATTAATGGTGTATTCTTCGGAAATTCTTTCACGAAGATTTTTCGAAAGATTCGTCATTTCATCAATCGAATGGAGGTTTTTACTCCATAGCCAGTCATAGACCTGTTTCGCACGAAACGGCTTTTCTCCTAAAGACACAAAATAGTCTTTAAGCTGGTCTAGTGATAATGTACGGATATCTTTCATAATATTGAAGAGCCAGGTTAAAGTGAAAAGTTTTTAAGTCTGATATTTCGACGTGTACTACTTTTAACCTGGCTCTTTTTACTTTTTTATAGGATTAACATTGCGTCACCGTAAGAATAGAATTTATATTTTTCTTTTACGGCTTCTTCATAAGCATGCATGACGAAGTCTCTTCCTGCAAATGCAGCAATCATCATGATCAGAGTTGACTTCGGTGTGTGGAAGTTCGTGATCATTGAATTCGCAACTCCGAATTCGTGAGGAGGATAAATGAACTTGTTAGTCCATCCGTTGAAAGCTGATATTTTTTTATTTGAAGAAACTGAAGTTTCCAAGGCTCTCATGGTCGTAGTACCTACTGCACAGACTCTTCTGTGAGCATCCACCGCTTTATTGATGATTTCAGCGTTTTTCTCATCGATGATGATCTCTTCAGACTCCATTTTGTGCTTAGAAAGGTCTTCTACCTCGATCGGGTTAAAAGTTCCCAATCCCACGTGAAGGGTAACTTCTGCAAAATTGATTCCTTTGATTTCCAATCTTTTCATCAGATGCTTAGAGAAATGCAACCCCGCTGTAGGGGCAGCTACCGCTCCTTCTACTTTGGCATAAATGGTTTGGTATCTTTCTGCATCTTCAGGCTCTACTGCTCTTTTGATATATTTTGGAAGTGGGGTTTCTCCTAATTCTTTAAGTTTTGCTCTGAATTCTTCGTAAGAACCATCGAATAAGAATCTTAATGTTCTCCCTCTTGAAGTAGTGTTATCAATTACTTCAGCTACCAAAGATTCATCTTCAGTGAAGAATAATTTGTTACCAATTCTGATTTTTCTTGCAGGATCTACCAATACGTCCCATACTCTGGTTTCTTTATCAAGCTCCCTTAAAAGGAAAACTTCAATTTTAGCACCTGTCTTTTCTTTATTTCCATATAGACGAGCAGGGAAAACTTTCGTATTATTGAAAATAAACAAATCATCCTCATCAAAATAGTCCACTACATCCTTGAATAATTTATGCTCAATAGTCTGTGTTTTTCTATCAAGTACCATTAATCTGGCTTCGTCTCTGTGTTCTGATGGGTGTTCTGCCAATAATTCTGCAGGAAGATCAAAATTAAAATCTGATGTTTTCATTTTTTAAATTACGGTTTAAAAATTATTGAAATTACATGGTGTAATTTTCGGAGTGCAAATATACGACATTCATACCCCCTTTGTCAAGTATTATTTACAATGAAACATAAAACCGTATTTTTACGGGGCTCCGGGGTAAGAAAAAAGGCTTATTTTAGCTTTCTGCAAACCAGATCATCAATCGTTATTAAAGCAACACATCAAAAAATATAATTATGAGCAAGTATTCAATAGAAGCATTTATCAATGAGACAAAAGAGAATCCACAGCAGAGAGATTATTTTGAACTGGAAACCAAGCATCTTTTAGAAATTAACCTGAACAACCAGGCCGTATGGACCAAAAGAGGAAGTATGGTAAGTTATGTAGGTAATATCAATTTTGAAAGACAGGGCATGCTGGCAGGCGGTATAGGGAATCTTTTGAAAAAAGCAATCAGCGGAGAAGGTGCCAAACTGATGAAGGCCGAGGGAACAGGAAAACTGTATGTGGCAGATTCAGGGAAGAAAGTACGTATTCTTTATCTGAATAATGAGTCTGTATGTGTAAACGGGAATGATGTTCTGGCTCATGAACAGAGTGTGAAAAGCGACATTACTATGCTGAAAAGTATTGCAGGAATGATGTCAGGAGGACTCTTCCAGGTAAAACTTTCAGGAACCGGACATATTGCAATTACCACTCACGGGGATCCCCTGACATTGCTTGTAACTCCTGACACCCCTGTATTTACAGATCCCAATGCTACGGTGGCATGGTCCGGAAACCTCAGCCCTGAACTTAAAACCAATGTATCTTTTAAAAGCCTTATCGGAAGAGGAAGCGGAGAAGAGTTCCAGATGAAATTCTCAGGAAACGGATGGGTACTCATCCAACCTTATGAAGAAGTTTATTTTACAGAAAAATAAGGCAACTTCACTATGGGCAATTTTGTATTTTCGTAATAACTAAATAACAACCAATGAATAACTTTATAAAGTTACTTTTTGTACTCGTTATATTCCCTAATACAATGATTGCCCAATCTTCGGGAAAAAATTATGAGTATACCATAGACCTTCTTCATATGACCGATGATAAAGTTACAGTTTCTCTTACTCCACCTAAAAACAATCTTAAACAAGGTAAGTTTATCATCCCTAAGCTGATTCCCGGATTTTATCAGGCGATGAATTTCGGACAATACATTTCCCAGTTTGTCGCCACGGATAAAAATGGCAAGAAAGTACAGACAGAACGCCTGGATACAAACAGCTGGATGGTGCATGATCTGAAAAACGTCAACAAAATATCTTACCAGGTGGCGGACGGCTGGGACTCTCTGGAAAAAGATACGCACGAAGCCAGATCTGCCGGCAGTATGTTTATAAAAGATAGTGTCTTCGTCATCAATTATAATTCTCTGATAGGCTATTTTGAAGAAATAAAGGAAAACCCCTACCATCTCAACATCATCAAAAATAAGGATCTCTACGCCTCTTCTGCATTGGATTATCAAAAGATAAATGAAATTACAGACAGAGTCTGGGCCAAGGATTATCGGCAATTGGTAGACTCTCCTGTTCTCTATTGTATCCCTGATACCACCTGGCTCAAAGTAGGCAATACCGAAGTACTGGTGTCTTTCTATAATAAAAAGGAAAGGCATTATTCAAAAAAGATAGCTGATGAAATCCAGAATATCTTAAAAAATCAGCAGGCTTATCTGGGGGGAAAATTGCCGGTAGACAAATATGCATTTCTGATCTACTATGAAGCTTCCCGGGAAGAGGGTTATTTGGGAGACGGGCTGGAACATTCCAAATCCACCGTCTGCCTGTACCGTTCCGGAAGCATGAATTTCCTTTCCGATGCCCTGCGCAGGGTTGCATCACATGAATTTTTCCATATCATTACTCCTCTCAACATCCATTCGGGAGAAATCCAGCATTATGATTTTCTGAACCCTACCCTGTCCAGACATTTGTGGCTCTATGAAGGAATGACTGAATATGCCACGGTTCATATGCCCATAAAACAAAAAATGATCAGCCTGGATGATTTTGAAAGAAGTATTGAAGAAAAGATCCGTAATATGAAAGAATTTGATAACACATTATCTTTTACAGAGCTCAGTAAAAATGCAATGGAAAAACAGGATCAATATATGAATTTTTACCAGAAAGGAGCATTACTGGGTTTGTGCCTGGATATCAGATTACGGGAACTTTCCCGGGGAAAAACAGGTACCCAGGACCTGATGCTGAAACTGATGCAAAAATATGGCGAAGGCAAGTATTTTAACGATGATGAACTTTTTGACGAAATTACAAAAATGACCTTCCCTGAAATCCGGGCGTTTTTCAAAGACTTCATAGAAGGTTCTCAGCCTGTTCCTCTAAAGGAATATCTGGCCAAAGTGGGTTTTACCTATGACGAAAACCAGGAAAAAATAAGTCTGTCACCGAATCCCAACCCGAAACAGCTGGCTCTGAGAAGAGCATGGATTAATCAGTAATCAAGGGGCATGCCTGTTTGGCAATACGATACGGTAATCATCAGCAACCGGAAAGTGGGATCACTCATTTACTCTCCTTACATTGAACTCTCAGCGCCCATTACATCACAGTTTGCAAAAGTTTTAATATATTTAGAAAAAAAATTAGATGGACAATAATACTTCCCGTAGAAATTTTATTAAAACTGCTGCCCTGGCAGGTTTTGGTGCTCTGGTTTTACCCAATTCATTATTCGCATATTCAAATGATTTTAAAACCGATAAAAAAGTCCGGGTAGGATTTATCGGTGTCGGACTTCGTGGACAGGAACATGTAAAGTTGCTTGCCAAACGCAGTGATGTGGAAATCGTAGCTTTTGCAGATCCGGATAAAAGAATGCTGGCTGCTTCACAAAAGATATTAAAAGACAACAGTAAGCCGGCTGCCCAGGAATTTTCTAACGGTGAATATGACTATCGAAATCTTTTAAAACTCAAAACAATAGATGCTGTGGTCATTGCTACTCCATGGGAATGGCATCTTCCTCAGGGTGTGGAAGCCATGCGCGCCAGAAAGATTGTGGGAATGGAAGTTTCGGGAGCTATAAAACTGCAGGACTGCTGGGAGTTTGTCAAAGTATACGAGGAAACCAAAGTTCCTATTTTCATGATGGAAAATGTCTGCTACCGCAGGGATATTATGGCAATCCTGAACATGGTGCGCAAAGGAATGTTTGGAGAACTAGTCCATGGAAGAGGCGGTTATCAGCATGACCTGAGAGGAGTACTTTTCAATGACGGAATCACCCCTTATAACTCAGGAGCAGAGTTTGGTGATAAAGGTTTCAGTGAAGCCAAATGGAGAACGGAGCATTATGTAAAACGAAATGGAGAATTATATCCTACTCATGGGCTGGGACCGGTTGCTATGATGATGGATATCAACCGTGGGAACCGTCTCACGAGACTGTCTTCTTTCTCTTCAAAATCTGTAGGGCTTCATAAATATATCGTAGAACATCCTAAAGGAGGAGAAAATCATCCGAATGCGAAAGTGAAATTTAATCAGGGAGATATTGTAACCACTCAGATTGCGTGTGCCAACGGGGAAACCATTCTTTTAACACATGATACCAGCTTGCAGAGACCTTATGATTTAGGATTCAGAGTACAGGGAACTGAAGGATTATGGCAGGATTTCGGCTGGGGAGATTTCAACCAGGGACATATCTATTTTGAAAAAACAATGAACCATACCCATCGCTGGGAGAATACTGAAAAATGGATGAAAGAATATGATCATCCGATGTGGAAAAAATTTGAAAATACTGCAGCAGGAGCAGGACACGGAGGAATGGATTTCTTTGTGATGAATACTTTTATTGAATGCATCAAACGAAATATAGAATTCCCTATGGATGTGTATGACCTTGCTTTATGGTATTCCATCACCCCGCTGAGTGAAGAATCTATTGCTAAAGGCGGACAGGTTGTAGATATCCCTGATTTTACCAATGGAAAATGGAAAACCCGTAAACCTGTATTTGGAATGACCGATGAGTTCTAAGAAAACATTACTCATATTGGCAGGCGGATTAGGAAGCCGGTATAAAGGATTAAAACAAATAGATGGAATACTTGACAACGGATCCCCGATCCTGGAGTATTCTATCTTTGATGCATTGGAAGCAGGCTTTGGTAAAGTAGTCATTATTGTCAATTCATTAATTCCCCAGAGCTATATTGAGCGGCTGAACGGTATAGCCAAAGAAAAAGAATTTGAATTGCAATGGATTTATCAGGAAATGAATAGTATCCCGATACAGGGCTTTGATTACCTGGAACGTGAAAAACCATGGGGAACCGCTCATGCCGTTCTTTGTGCAAAGTATGCAATACAGGAACCTTTTGTTATGATCAATGCCGATGATTTTTATGGTAAAGAAGCTTATCAGCTGGCAGCACATGAAATTGACCACCAGCATATTTCAGAATCGCAGTTTGGAATGATTGCTTATCCTGTAAATACAACCCTGAGCGGACATGGAGCTGTAGCAAGAGGAATATGTGCATTAGATTCTGACAACTTTCTGATCAAGGTTGAGGAACAAACTTCCATCCAGAAAATCAACGATTCGATCATTTATTCTGAAAATGGAAAGAACATCAGATTAGATCCCGGGACCTTAGTATCTATGAATTTTTTTATTTTTCACCCCAATATTTTCTGTGCCCTGGAAGCCTATTTTTATGATTTCATAGAGTCTCTTCCAATGCCTGAACAGGAATTTTATATTCCTTCTGCCGTACAGAGAATGATAGACGAAAACAAAATAAAAGTATTGGTAAAAGCTTCCCCCTCCCAATGGATGGGTGTTACGTATGCTGATGATAAAAAAGTGATTAAAAATTTCCTTATTACAGAAATTCAAAAGAACAGATATCCGGAAGACTTATGGAAATAAAAGATATTGTCGCTGAATTTATCGGTACAGAAAATTACAGTCTTTCTCCTATTACAGATGGACTGATCAATACAACTTACCTTTTGGAAGATAAGGACCGGAGAAGAAAATTTATCCTGCAAAAAATTAATCATAATGTTTTTAAACAGCCGGAAGTTGTGATCAACAATCATTTAATAATTAATGAACTTCTCAGGTCAAATAATTATCAATTTCAGATTATAGAACCAATTCCCTCTCTTTCCCATAAATTTCTGGTAAAAGATGCCAATGATCAGTCATGGCGCATGCTGAATTTTGTAGAAAACAGCATTACCTTTCTTACCGCTCCCTCTTTACAGACTGCTTTTGAGGCGGCTAAAACCTTCAGTTACTTCCTTACCACTGTAAATACTGAAAAGCTGCCTGCTATAGAAGCTCCCCTTCCTGATTTTCTCAATTTTGAAAAAAGAATTGCGGATTATAAAAGCTCACTGGAAAGTGCGGCTCCTCATTTAAAAGAAAGTGCAAAGGCTGAAATAGAGATTACCAATCAGCTTCTTTCCTTACCTGATCAATGGATAGAAATGGAGAAAAGCAATCAGATTCCCAAAAGAATCATTCATGCAGATGTAAAAATCAGCAATATCCTCTTCGATCAGAACCATAATCCGTTAGCTGTCATTGATCTGGATACGATGATGATTTCTACGATTTTATATGATTTTGGAACGATGATCCAGTCCTATACCAATACTACCCATGAAGATGACGGAAGCGCCAAAAACAATTTTAATCCTGAAATGTATGAGGCTGTAAAAGAAGGATTCCTATTTTATCTGAAAGAAAAATTAGCCCCGGAAGAATCTGCCCATCTTGATTATGCTGCGCAGGTGGCCATTTATATCCAGGAAGTTCGTTTTTTAACCGATTACCTGAATGGAAGCACCTACTATTCTATCACCCATCCGGAACATAATCTGGACAGAACAAAAAATCAATTGGAGCTATTAAAAGGATTAAGGGAGTATTTGGGTACTTAATAAAACTACAAAAGATTTTTGAAGCGCCCAGTTTTTGAAGTTAAAAGCATTGCGCAGAAAGGCACTAAAGGTTTAAAGTCAAAAGTTTTTATAAAATCTGCAATATCTGCTTAATCTGCGCGCGGCTAAAATTATACACAAACATCTGTGTTAATCTGGTACATCTGTGGTTAAAATTTAATCATAAAAAAGCTTTGACACTATGCAATCTGGAGAGTTTTATTTTAGAAAACCAAGAATCTTTTTCCATTCCTCTAATTTCTTTTCAAATGGAATGGTATAAGCCGGACTGGTTGACGGCAGTAAAAAAACAGGTAAATCATTATCCTTTCCCAACAATTTGACCAGGTTTTTATAAGACTTTCCGCCGTTACAAAAAATCGCTTTGATATTCGGATGTGCTTCCAGCAGGCCGGCAATCTGATTGGCCTCTTCATTTTTAATTTCAGAATCCAGGCTTCCTTTTCTTTCGCAGGAATCTATGACATCCCAGAGGGCAATATGATGCTTTTTTAATGTTTCAATTCTTTGGGCATAGTCTTCCGTAAATTCTTCGTTTACCAATGTCAATATAATCCTCCAGAATTTGTTCTGGGGATGGGCATAATATTGCTGTTTTTCCAGTGATTTGCCTCCCGGAATGGAACCCAGGATCAGAATTTGAGATTGAGAGTCGATAATGGGAGGAAATGAAAAAATACGGTTTTGCATATTCAAATATATGTATTTTGGCTAAGGCCAATGGAATTTCTACCATAAAAAAGCGGGCTAAAGCCCGCTCTATTGATGTTTTTTATAATGTTTCTTTCAGCCAATCGAAGAATTCTCTCTGCCATACCAACCCGTTCTGCGGATGAAGTACCCAGTGGTTTTCGTTCGGGAAATAGACCAGTTTAGATTTCAATCCTCTTAATTTGGCAGCCTGGAATGCCTCCTGCCCTTGTTCATAAGGAACACGGAAATCAATTCCTCCCTGAACAATCATAATCGGTTTGTTCCATTTTTCTACAAAATTGCTCGGATTGAATTCTGTATAGGCTTTTGGTTGAGGCTTTTCCCACGGAGAACCGATATCCCAGTTTGCAAACCAAAGTTCTTCAGTGGTCAGATACCATGATTTCATATCAAACAATCCATCGTGTGCGATAAACGTTTTGAATCTGTTTTCGTGGATCCCTGCTAACATAAACACACTGTACCCACCATAGCTTGCTCCTACAGCTGCTACCCTGTCTCCGTCTACGTAAGGAAGGGTCTTGGCGTAATCTGTAGCGGCAAGATAATCTCTCATCGGCTGTCCTCCCCAATCTCTGGAAATATCTTCATTCCATTTTGTCCCCCAGCCTGGCATTCCTCTTCTGTTAGGTGCTACTACGATATATCCGTTTGCCGTCATTAAAGCAAAATTCCATCTGGTACTGAAATACTGTGTCAATGCAGATTGCGGGCCTCCCTGGCAGTAAACTAAAGTCGGGTACTTTTTATTCGGATCAAAGTTAGGTGGATAATGGAACCATACTCCCATTTCTTTACCGTCCGAAGTTTTTACCATTTTAAGTTCAGATTTTCCCTGCGCCAGCTTGGCATAGGTCTCTTTATTCACTTCGGTAACCTGTTTCATTTCCCCATTTTTAAGATTCACAGAAAATAATTCCGTAGCATGGTTTACATCTGTTCTTCCTACTAAGAGTGAGGTTTTATTATCGGTGAAAATTTCGTTAACATCGAAATCCCCTTTTGTAATCTGTTGTACTTTTGCTGATTTTGAATCCAGGGAGAAAAGCTGCTTTGTTCCTCTGTAGGCTGCCGTAAAATAAATTGTTTTTGAATCGGCTCCCCAAAGAACATCCCCGGAAACACTATCATCCCAGCCGGCTGTAAGGTTAGTGGTCTTTCCGCTCTTCCAATCCATGATTTTTATATCATTTTTATCCGCTTCATAACCATCTCTGGCCATACTTTGCCAAACCAAAGACTTTCCATCCGGGCTGAATTTAGGGTTTACATCGTAACCTTTATTTGATTCTGTAAGGTTTTTTGTAGTTCCTGAAGCCATGTCGTAAGCAAAAATATCCGTGTTGGTACTTATTGCATACTCTTTTCCGCTTTTAGGTTTTGTAACATATAAAAGCTGTGAAGAATCCGGGCTCCAGATAAAATCTTCCGTTCCACCAAAAGGTCTCTGAGGAGAATCCCAAGTTTTACCTTCGAGAAGATCTTTTGCAGCCTCTACTTTATCTGCTGTATTCACAACAAATATATGGTTGTATTTTCCTTCATTAAAGTAATCCCAGTGTCTGTGATTCAGATCAGTATAGACTTGGGCCGTAGTTTTGGGAGTATCTGCATATTTATCTTTTCCCATTAGTTTTTCTACCAGCACCTGCTTGCTGAAAGCAATTCTTTTTCCATCCGGAGAAATCACGATATTATCAGCTTCCCCGATGGTATAAAAATCGTTCCAGGTTTTTCCTGTATCTCTGGAAAGATAAATTTTATCTCCTTCCTGAGCATAAATCCCATTTTTATCCCATTGGATGAGAGATTTTTTACCAAAATCAATTTTCGTGGATTGATGATTAAGAACATTCAGGAAATAGTTCTCGTTTTTTGTTTTTTCTGTTTTCAGATCCACCTGTCCTACTTTATAGATAAGAGAAGCCTGATCCGGTGAAACTGCCTGTACTCCTACTTTTTTCAAAGTCCAAAGAATTTCAGGCGTCATTACTTGTTGTGCATTCATTAAAAGCGGAGCTGCCAGAGCCAGCAGACTGTACTTAAGTTTCATATGTTACTATTCATTTTTAGCGGAATTATAAATCATTCCGGATTCATAATTCCTTTATTAAATTCAAAGATTGCCAAAGTTAGTGTTTAAAATAAAAATTACCGAAAGAATTAACATTAAAGTTGAAAGAAAGGTGAAGAAATCGGATAAAGAAGGTGAAGTTAATTCATAAACGTACAAACTTTCTTATTGTACTCTCCGAATCCGGGTTTCATCTAAAAATTATCAACAAAAAAGCCCGCTGGTATATTACCAACGGGCTTCTGTAAGTGTATGTGAGTTAATTAATCTCCGTCTGAAAACATTGAATTGGCCAAAGAAGTTACAATTGACAAAAGTATACTAAAAATAAGTGCCCACCAGAAACCATTTACCACCATGCTGTCTATAAAATAATCTGCAATCAGGATAATGGCTGCATTAATCACCAGGGCAAAAAGGCCCAATGTAATAATAGTAAGCGGAAGGCCAAACAGACTTAAAATCGGTTTTACAAAGATATTCAGGATTCCCAGTACAATCGCAAAAATAATAGCTGAAGAAAAGCTTTCAAATTGGACTCCCGGTAAAATTTTAGTTAAAAGGTACGCAACTATTGCCGTAATAAACAATCGGATAAGTAAGTTCATTTTTTTAATTTTTTAATAGTGATGGGGTATATGGAGCAAAAGCCATTCCATTTTCAAGAAATTATTTTTAACTAATTTATCTGTTCAGTTAATATTTACAGCTCTTTCATTATTTTATTTTCATCATCGTCACCAAAGAAGTAGCACAATGACTTTCCGACCCGGATTTTTCATCCAAAACATAAATTTCTGTTCTGACCACACTAATTTTTGCTCCTCCTTTAACCACATAAGATTTTGAAACCAGTGCATCTCCCATCGCGGGACGAAGATAATTAACCTTTAATTCTACCGTCACTACATAACAATCTTCTTCATAGTGACTTACTGCGGCATATCCTGAGGAAACATCCACCAGGGAGGCAATCATAGCTCCATTAAACATTCCGGCTTTTCTGGTCATCAATTCCATTTTAGGAATTTTCATGGAAATGAAATCGGTTTCCACTTCCAGTAATTCTGCCCTGTAAAATTTTAATGTTTCGGACCGATGGAAGCTGTCTGTAATGAGTTTCTTTTTTTCTGGGGTCATTTTTCTTCAATTTGAAGGTAAAGGTAAAGATTGATTTAACAAGGAAAAAATGAAAGATTAAGAAAGTCAGTTAATGCAGGAAAGTTTCCTGGTATTGGGTTCGGATGACGATACAGCAGATTTTATAAAAACCTTTGATTTTTAAAACTTATGTGTACTTCTCAGCGTTATCATTTTAACTTTAAAAACTAAAGTGTTTAAAACTTTTGTGACTTTTGTGGTTTTAATTTTAACCACAGATGTCCCAGATTAACAAAGATGTTTATGCTTTTATTAACCACAAAAAACGTAAATGTTTAAGCTTTAAAATTGTCTGATTAAACTAAGAAAGTGATATCAGGAAATCATCACTCAGAACCAGAACTCCTTCTGTCAATGTGTCGGGATGTGCATTAAAGCCTTTCAGTTTTGAAGTTTTTCCTTTTAAAATGAGATCCATCAACTGTTTATCAGAAAGTTTCTTTCCAAAGATTTCAAAACTGATTTTAAAACCACAATTCTTAAAATCGGAGCATCCGACAGCTGTTTTTCCTTTGAGTAGATTGTGTGTTTTACATTTCGGACATTGAGTTTCTTCCCAGGGTTGAAGTTCTTTTTTCTGGGCAGGTTCTCTTTTTTTCTTTTCCTTTACCTGTTCTTTCTCTTCTTCCTGTAATGTAATAACTTTTCCTTTTCCATACACCACTTTTTCAGTAAGTTCTGTTACCATCTGAATAAGTTCTTCTTTAAAAAGATTGGCTTCATATTCGCCCTTTTCAATCTTACGAAGTTTTAATTCCCATTCACCGGTCAGTTCCGGGCTTTTTAAAAGCTCGTCTTCGATGGTATCGATCAGCTGGATTCCGGTTTGGGTGGCAAACAGGTTTTTCCTTTTCTTTTCGATGTATTTTCTTTTGAAAAGGGTTTCAATAATATTGGCACGGGTGGATGGTCTTCCGATCCCATTGTTTTTCAGTAATTCGCGCAGTTCTTCATCTTCTACCTGCTTTCCCGCCGTTTCCATAGCCCTCAGTAAGGTTGCTTCAGTGTAAGGTTTCGGAGGTGATGTTTTTCCCTGGTGGATCATAGGGTCGTGTGGACCGGTTTCTCCCACTACAAATTCAGGAATGGTTTGTTCTTCTTCTTTTTCCTTTTCCTTATCTGCAGACTCTTCTTTGGGTTCCTTTGCATAAACAGCTCTCCATCCCGGCTCCAGGACCTGCCTTCCGCTGGTTTTAAAAGGAATAGTCCCTACCTTTCCTTCTACCAGGGTATTTGAGATTTTACATTCCGGATAGAAAACAGCAATAAAACGTTTGGCAATCAGATCATAAATCAGTTTTTCTTCTCTGCTCAGGTTTTGAGACGGCGGAACTTCTGTAGGGATGATGGCATGGTGATCGGTTACTTTTGTATCGTCAAAAACAGCTTTAGACTTTGGAATAGGAGCTTCCAGCAATGGAGCAATCAGATCCTGGTAAGGGTACATTTTTTGTAGAATTCCTTCTATTTTCGGATATAAGCTCTCGGATAGATAGGTGGTGTCTACACGTGGATAGGTTACATGTTTCTTTTCGTAGAGACTCTGAATATAATTAAGTGTATTCTCCGCCGAATATCCGTATTTTTTGTTAGCTTCCACCTGGAGCCCGGTTAGGTCAAAAAGCCGCGGATTTTTTTCTTTTCCTTCTTTAATTTCAAAAGAAACGATCTCAAAAGGATTTACTTTAAGATATTCCAGTCCTTTTTCTGCACGTTCCAGGGTCTTTAACCGATCAATAGCGGCATTAAAAATAACATCCCGGTATTTGGTTTTCAGTTCCCAGTATTCTTCTACGGTAAAGGCATCTATTTCTTTCTGACGCTGAACCAGCATGGCTAAAGTGGGAGTCTGCACTCTCCCGATGGAAAGCACCGCCTTATTCCCTCCGAATTTTTTGGTGAAAAGCCTGGTTGCGTTAATTCCCAGCAGCCAGTCTCCTATGGCTCTGGCATTTCCGGCCAGATAAAGATTTTTATAATCTTCAGCAGGCTTCAGATTGGCAAAACCTTCTTTGATAGCTTCTTCCGTCAGGGAAGAAATCCATAAACGCTGTATTGGTTTGTTACACTTTGCCTTTTGCAATACCCAACGCTGAATCAATTCTCCCTCTTGCCCGGCATCCCCACAATTGATAACCTCGTCACAGTTTTCAACTAATTTTTCAATCACCTTAAACTGGTTTTCAACGCCTTTATTGGGAATCAGCTTTATTCCGAAACTGCTGGGAATAATCGGCAGTGAAAACAAATTCCATGATTTGAACTGTGGTCCGTAATCATGAGGCTCTTTGAGGGTACAAAGATGTCCGAAGGTCCATGTCACACAATAGCCGTTTCCTTCCATATAGCCTTGTTTAGGTGTAGTAGCACCTAATACTTTGGCAATATCTCTGGCAACACTTGGTTTTTCGGCAATACATAATTTCATGAACTCAGGTTTATTGAAGGAGTGCAAAAATCGGGATTTTTTTTGACTTAAGCTAATTTAGTTAAGAGTTCACTTTCCTAAAGCCGATAGTTGAAGATTACAAAAAATTCCCCTGATTATCCTATCAAATAATACTCCCTTTATGGTAGCAAAACAATTAAGCCTCATTTTTAGATTTATTCAAAAACTGGCTCTAAAAAAACAAGCCCCACCACATTAAATAATTCTTAAAAATTTAAATTAATTTTATCTTTTTCACAATGCTCATTTATTTAAAAACGAATCATTACCACACTACAATTTTTAATTTACTATTTGAAACATATAATGCTTTAAATAAAAATAAAATTTAAAACATTAAAAATCAGTACAAAACAATATTAACGGTAATTTAATATACAAAAAGCCTACTTTTTTAGTGGACTAATAAAAATTAAATTATATATTTGCAAACATATTCCGGAAAAAAAATAAAATGGCATTAGAATTTAAAAATAATTCAAAACATAAACACAGCATCAAAAATATAATGATGTGTATCTGTATGCCTATACATCGGGAATATTGTGGATGACCTTACTTTTATATGACATATTTTAAAAGGCTCTGCAATAACGCAGGGTCTTTTTTATTGAACTGAACAACATTAAAAAAATAAAAATGAGCAATTCTAAAAACAAATGGCTGGTTCCATTGGCATTTACGAACATCTATGTAATATGGGGAATTACGTTTTTAGCTATTTCATTTGGCTTGAAGGGTTTTCCACCATTCATTCTTTCAGGATTGAGATTTCTGGTCGCTGGAATCTTGATGATTGGATATCTCCTGTCGAAAGGGGAAAAAGCAAATTCTTTGATCAACTGGAAAAAGAATGCTATTACCGGAATTCTGATTCTTACAGGCGGAACCGGGCTTGTGGCCTGGGGGGAGCAGTATGTGACAGCGTCAGAAGCTGCCATTTCTATTGCTACCGGGCCGTTCTGGTTTATTGCAATTGATAAAAAGAATTGGAAATATTATTTTTCAGATAAATTTATCCCGATCGGGTTGGTCATTGGATTTGTAGGATTGGTATTATTTCTAAAGGGAAGTGTGAACTCTAATGCAGCTCATATTGTAGCGAACGGCCAACTCCGTATTACGGCATTTGTTGTGTTGGGATTAAGCTCCGTAGCATGGGTATTGGGTTCTTTGTATTCGAAAAAAAATCCGGCTTCACAGTCTACTTTTATGAACATCGCTCAACAGCTTATCATAGCTGGTTTAGCTTCCTTTTTGATTGCTTTTTTAAGAAAAGAATGGGTTGGTTTTACAGTTTCAGCAATTCCGTTACCGGCATGGCTAGGAGTTCTATTTTTGATATTCTTTGGATCTATAATCGCTTATTTGTCGTACATTTGGCTCTTGTCCGTAAAACCCGCTGCGCTGGTAAGCACCCATACCTATATTAATCCTATTGTCACGGTGATTGCAGGCTGGATTGTAGCCCATCAAAGCATCAATGGAAGCCAGCTATATGGTTTATCAATTATATTGCTGGGAGTACTTCTGACGAATGTTACCAAGTACTTCAAGCTTTCAAAACGGTCAAAAGTTAAACTAAGAAGATTAAGAAGATTTTTTAATAAGCCAGGCAAACGATATCAGCCTGTTTAATATAGCATAAACAACAAAATGATAGAAATCAGGAACATTTCAAAAACATTTTATCAGAAAAAGCAATCCTTCAAAGCGCTGGATCAGGTAAGCCTCAATATAGAAAAGGGTGATATTGTAGGAATCATCGGCTTTTCCGGTGCCGGAAAAAGTACGCTAATCCGTACGGTAAATCTACTGGAAAGACCTGATGAAGGTCAGATTATCATTAATGGAAAAGACTTTACCCAATTAAGTTCAAAACAACTGGCGGAAGAACGCAAAAAAATAGGAATGATCTTCCAGCATTTCAACCTGCTTTCCTCAAGGACTGTTTTTGATAATGTAGCCCTTCCTTTGGAGCTTGACCGTCTCAGCAAGGAACAGATTCATAAAAAAGTATACGAACTGCTGAAAATTGTAGGTCTTGAAAATAAAGCCAACGATTATCCCAAAAGCCTTTCCGGAGGTCAGAAGCAGAGAGTAGCGATCGCCAGGGCATTAGCCAATGACCCTCACCTGCTTCTTTGTGACGAAGCTACCAGTGCCCTTGACCCGGTAACTACACAATCTATCCTGCAATTGTTGAGAGATATCAATCAAAGGCTGGGCATTACCATTCTTCTGATTACTCACGAAATGGAAGTCATCAAAACAGTATGCAACCATGTTGCTGTGATAGACCACGGAAAATTATTAGCTAAAGGAACTTTAAGTGAGATCATTTCCAACAGGGAAAATCCTGTGATCCGCCAATTTATAAATTCAGACATTATGATCCTGCCCCAAGAGCTTACCCGCAGAATACAAAAGGAACCCCAAGACGGACTGTTTCCTCTTGTTGAATTAGAGCTTAACGCAAACATCAGTGTTGAAGAAATCCTGTCAACATTACATCATCAATATAAAATTCCTTGTAAACTTCTAAAAGCCGAGGTAGAATATTTCGGGAATTCGAACTTTGGAAAGCTGTTGCTACAGCTCCAGGGGAAGACTGAGGAAAACCAGCAGGCTATTTATTATTTCAATCAAAATAAAATTCAAAATACAGTAAAAGGATATGCTTAGTGATACGGTAATTGCCCTTTTGGCAAAAGGGACATGGGAAACGGTTTATATGACATTTGTTTCCGGTTTTTTTGGATTTGTTTTAGGCCTTCCGGTTGGGATTCTGTTGTTTTTAACAAGAAAAGGACAACTTCTGGAAAATGTATTGTACCACAGGATTTTATCTGTTATCGTGAATATTTTCCGTGCCATTCCTTTTATCATTCTGATCGTTTGGATGATTCCTTTCACAAGAATTCTGGCTGGAACATCCATCGGGGTCAACGCGGCATTGGTTCCTCTCAGTATAGGTGCAGCCCCGTTTATTGCAAGGCTGGTAGAAAACAGCTTAATTGAAGTTCCACATGGTTTAATCGAAACAGCAAGGGCAATGGGAGCTTCCCCTTTCCAGATTATCAGGAAAGTACTTCTTCCCGAAGCTCTTCCCTCATTAATCAACAATGCAACGATTACGTTAATTACCCTGGTTGGATATTCTGCTATGGGAGGAGCTGTAGGTGCCGGTGGATTAGGCCAGGTTGGTTATCAGTATGGCTATATTGGCTATGATATTGTGATTATGAATACGGTGTTGATATTACTTGTTCTTTTGGTTTTTATCATACAATTTGCCGGAGATAAATTTTCAAAGCGGTTTGATCACAGATGACATTGATGTGGTTTGGGAATAAAGGAGTTTTCTACTAACAAATTGCCTACTATATTTTGCAATTTTGCCCTTTATCTTTCTTCCCAACTGCTTTCAGCCTTCTTTGTCTTTACAACATTAAAATAAAAAGAATGAAAAAAATAAAAATCTTAGGAATATTAGCAGCAGGAGTATTGTTATTCAGTGCCTGCTCCGGAAGAAAAGATGACCCTAACTTTATCAGGGTAGGCATCACTTACGGGCCTGAACAGGAAATTGCAGAAGTAGCCAAAAAAGTGGCTAAAGAAAAATACAATCTTGAAGTGGAACTTATTCCTTTCAATGATTATGTGGTTCCTAATGAAGCCCTGACCAATGGGGATATTGATGCAAATGCCTTTCAGCACATTCCTTATTTAACCGAGCAGTCAAAACAGCGGGGGTACAACCTTGCACCTGTAGGAAATACCTTTGTATACCCAATTGTGGCCTATTCAAAAAAGATTAAAAATATTGGAGAACTACAGGAAGGAAACACAATCGTAATTCCCAATGACCCCACTAATGGAGGACGTTCTTTACTTTTATTGCAAAAAAGCGGATTGTTGAAACTAAAAGATGGTGTCGGTTTACTACCTAAAGTTACTGATATTATTGAAAATCCGAAACAACTAAGAATCATGGAGATTGAAGGAGCACAGATCCCAAGAGTTCTGGATGACAGGGATGTTATAGTAGGAATTATCAATAACAATTTTGCAGCCCAGGCCGGTCTGGATTCTGAAAAACAAGGAATTCTCATTGAAGATAAAGATTCACCATATGTGAATGTGATCGTTGCAAGGCAAGACAACAAAAACAGCCAGAAAGTAAAAAATTTCGTTAAGGCCTATGAATCTGATGCCGTAGAAAAGAAAGCAAAAGAAATTTTCAAAGGAGGAGCGGTGAAAGGTTGGTAGTAGCGAAGTCCCTGCTACCTGTTCACTTTCTTTGCACTCACAACTTTAATATAAAAGCTGCTTCCGGATTGGAAGTAGTTTTTTTATTGGTAATTTTTATTATCTCAAATTGAGAAAATAAAAAATTTTCTTTATTTTTGTTTTCAATCAAAATAAAAAGGCATTATGTTAAAGAAAACCGCCATCGTAAGTATATTCACCTTTATTTCTGTTTCTTATATGGCTCAGAGCACTACCCTACCCGTTTATTTAGATGAATCAAAGCCTGTAGAACAGCGTGTCCAGGATGCTCTTTCCCGAATGACACTGGAGGAGAAAATAGCCATGCTTCATGCGCAGTCTAAATTTAGCTCCCCCGGCGTACCAAGATTAGGGATTCCGGAATTCTGGACTACAGACGGTCCTCATGGGGTACGACCTGAAGTCATGTGGGATGAATGGGATCAGGCCGGATGGACCAATGACTCTATTATCGCCTATCCTGCCCTGACCGCCTTATCTGCCACATGGAATAAAAAAATGTCCTGGAATTACGGAAAAGCCTTGGGCGAGGAAGCCCGCTACAGAAAAAAAGATATCCTTCTGGGACCAGGGGTTAATATTTACAGAACCCCCTTGAACGGAAGGAATTTTGAATATATGGGGGAAGATCCTTACCTCACTTCCAAAATGGTTGTTCCCTATATCAAAGGAGTGCAATCTAACGGGGTAGCAACTTCTGTAAAACATTTTGCCCTTAACAATCAGGAAATGTTCCGTCACACCAGCAACGTCAATGTGGATGACAGAACACTGTATGAAATTTATCTTCCGCCGTTTAAAGCAGCTGTTACTGAGGGAGATTCCTGGACAATTATGGGGGCTTATGATATGTACAAAGGTCAATATGCAAGCCAGAATCAATATCTTTTAAATGACATTTTAAAAAAGGAATGGAACTATAAAGGCGTTGTGGTATCCGACTGGGGTGCTGTAAACAATACAGAACAAGCCATTCACAATGGCCTTGACCTTGAGTTCGGATCATGGACCAACGGACTTTCTGCGGGAACTAAAAATGCCTACGACAACTATTATCTCGCAAAACCGTATCTTGACCTGATCAAAGCAGGAAAAGTAGGAACCAAGGAACTTGATGACAAAGTAACAAGACTGCTCCACCTTGCCTATAAAACCACAATGAATCGAAACAAGCCTTTCGGAAACATTGCTTCTGAAGAGCATAGAGCTGTTGCCAGAAAAATTGGCGAAGAAGGTATTGTTTTATTAAAAAACCAGGGAAATGTTCTTCCGATCGATATCAATAAAGCAAAAACAATAGCGGTTATCGGAGAAAATGCCATTAAAATAATGACTGTAGGCGGAGGTTCGTCTTCATTAAAGGTTAAATATGAAACCCTGCCTTTAGACGGAATCAGATCCAGGTTTGGTAAGCAGGTACAGGTACAGTATGCTAGAGGCTATGTAGGGGATATCGGAGGTGAATATAATGGTGTGAAATCCGGGCAGGATTTGAAAGACACCCGCTCTGAGGCTGAATTGCTCAATGAAGCTGTAGAATTGGCAAAAAAATCGGATTATGTCATCTTCGTGGGAGGTCTTAATAAGGCAGATTTCCAGGACAGTGAAGGAAATGACAGGAAAAGTTACGGATTACCTTACAATCAGGATCAGCTTATTTCAGCACTGGCCAAAGTCAATAAAAATCTGGCTGTAGTTTTAGTATCAGGAAATGCAGTAGCTATGCCCTGGATCAGGGAAGTTCCCACAGTTGTTCAGGCCTGGTATTTAGGTTCTGAAGCAGGCAATTCTATCGCTTCCGTTTTAGCAGGTGATACCAACCCGTCAGGAAAACTTCCTTTCACATTCCCTGTAAAACTTGAAGACAATTCAGCCCATCAACTTGGAGAATATCCCGGACAAAAGGATGAGTTGGCTGCAGGAAAAGGGAAAGATCAGAAAAACCCCATCAATATTACTTATAATGAAGGTATTTTTGTAGGCTACCGTTGGCATGACACTAAAAATATAAAGCCATTGTTCAGTTTCGGACATGGATTGAGCTATACCACATTTGAATTTGGAAAAGCAAAAGCAGATAAAACAACCATTTCCCGGAATGATACCATTACCTTTACAGTGAACGTAAAAAATACCGGCAAAAAGGCAGGCGCTGAAGTTGTCCAGCTTTATATCAGTGATTTAAAATCTTCTGTTCCCCGCCCTGTAAAAGAACTGAAAGGTTTTGAAAAAGTATATTTGAACCCCGGAGAGCAGAAAGAGGTTACTTTCACAATTGATAAAACAGCTCTAAGCTTTTTTGATGCCGGCAAACATGATTGGATAGCCGAGCCTGGTGATTTTGAAGCTCATATTGGTAATTCTTCAGATGCAATTAAAACAAAAGTGAAATTTACATTACAATAATTTTTCATAATTGAAAATTCAAAAAACAGATTCCTGAATGAGAATCTGTTTTTTATTTATTAGCCTGACATTTAAAAATCTGCGAAATCTTTTTAATTGCGTGGGGTTAAAGCTCAAAACAAAAGCAGATTCCAAACAGAACCTGCTTTATATTTTACAAAATTCTGTTTATTTTCCACCTCCGGAATTCTTTTCCACATCTGTTTTGGTATTCTCTTTCACTTTCTGGTTCCCGAAACGCTTTACAAAAGTAAGGGCAACCCCATACCAATCCCATTTTGAATATTCTCTAAAAGTTCCATCCGGGCTGTACGTTGTGGTATCACCGTAAGGCCTTTTAAAGATATTCATCAGCTGCATACTGAGCTCCATTTGTGTTTTAGGAAATATTTTAGTAACTGAAATATTATGAAAAACATTGGTATTATTGGCATATGAATTCCCATTGTTCTGATTCGCAATTTCCATCCATGCACTTATGTTAATATTCTTATTGAAAAGATTGGTATAAGATACATTTGCGGATCCGCCCCAGTAACTGATATAGTTTTTAGCTCCAAGTTGATTCTTTTCATTGAAGTCTTTATTATCGATATAATACCATCCAAATCCCACATTCACGTTCAGCTTATTTTTCAGGAAATTCTGATTGGTATTGGCAAAAAGGTAATATTTCTGAACTTTCCCATCAAAATTCCCCGGAAGAGAAACCGTTCTTCCATTCTCTGTTACATAGGTTGTCCAGTAATCCTGATTCGTGTACATATACCTTGCGGAAATAAAATATTTTTTTAAAATTCCAAATTTCAGATAAAGTCTGTCATTCGGATTGGGATTAAGGTATAAGTTTCCTCTGGAATACGTTCCGTTGATATCAGGAACAAGGAACGGATTGAATTCCGAATACCATGGTCGCCAGATACTGCGGTTATAAGTAAGACTCACATCATATTTATCCGAAAAAGTATATTTCAGCAAGAGATTAGGAAGAAAAGTTCCATATGAATCCCTCCTCTCAGTGCCTGCCACATCCTGCCTTACTTTAAAATCAATATACTCATAGCGGAGGCCGATTCTCGTTTCCAGTTTTTCGAAAAATGTTTTACTATAATTGGCATACAGAGAACTGATATTATCCTCATAATGGAACCTGTCGTTTCTCGCAAGATTATAATATTCTGAATTCTGGTCATTGATACTTAACCCATAAAGGTTATTAAGGATAGCGTGGTTATTAAAATCAGTTTTCCCTCCTACCTCAAGAGTTCCTCCCGATTTCCCCAATGGCTGGGTATAATCTATCTTCAGATAGTAGTTCCGCATTTCATTATTGCTGATTACCCCCAACTCCTGAACATTTGACAATCCTGTTTTATTAATCAGATTATCACCATTATTCCCCGAGTAATTTGTTCCGACATTGATATCCAAGATTTTATTCTTTTCTTTATCATAATATTTATAGAAAAGATTGGTCCCTAAATTCCGGCCAAAGCCCCATGTATTCTGAGTCTGATTAAAAGCATCTTTCAGGGTACCATTCATCGATTCTGACCCCTCCGACTCTCCAAATGACAAGCTTCGGTTTTGATAATATTCCAGAACAAGTCCGATATTATTTTTATCATTGATTTCAAATTCAGAAGTTGAGGAAAGGGACGGACTCTCGTTTCGGGATACTGTTTCAAGACTTAACCGGGATACCCTGTCATTTTCATACCGGCTATTAAGAATCTCATTCTTATTGACATATGCACCGTCATTATAGCTTCCTATAAAAGTCTGGGTAAAACGCTTTTTGTGATAATTCAGGTTAAAATTCGTGTATTGTGAATTTTTGGTACTTTGCCTGTTGTTGAGGGATATACTCCCTTTCAATCCTTCATCATCCCTTTTTTTAAGAACGATATTAATTACTGATCCTGAAGTTTCATAGCGCGACGACGGGCTCGTAATTACTTCGATTTTCAACAGGTTATCTGCCGGAATTGTCTTCAGGTATTCTTTTAATTCTTTACCGGTAAAGACTGATTTTCTATCATTAATATATACAGTAACGTTCTGTCCTTCCGCTTTTACAGCATCATTATTATCAATGCTTATCAAAGGGGTCATCCTAAGAACATCCCATGTTGTATTCCCTGCGAGAATAGCACTGTTTGCAACATTAAAAACCGTTCTGTCTACTTTGGATTCTACGGTAGGTTTTCTGGCAACAAGGGTAACAGCTTCAATTTCCTTCTGCTTTGTTGCAGTATCTTTCTTCTCCTGAGTTTGGGCCAAAGTCAAAAAGCCGGTTAATAATGCTATGGGAAATAATATTAGTCTCATAAAATTATAGTTTATTCTATAAGACCACTATCATAATGAATTTGTTACACCAAAATGTGAAAAAAAATAAAATAAACACTTAATTCCCAACAAGATACAAACACAGAACTCAAACATAAACACAAAACAATGCAAACTATTCATTAAAGCAATCTAATATAAATTACTTTCATAATAAAAATTCTTAAAAAAAACATTTATTATGAAATTAAAATTTATCTAAAAAATTTAAAATACTTATTACAAAATATACGAATATTTTACTGCCAGTATATAAACACTTATCAATAGATTACCAAAAGTCTTCAAAATATGCTTAAAAAGCTCCGTAATGCACAATAAACTTCAAAGACAAATCAATTGTTATACTTAGGCTTTTGCTCAACTCCTTAGATAACTTCAATAATAAGTTCCTTCTCATAACCATTGTATTTTTCATCAATATAGCCATGGGGATTACAAATCACCTCCGTTGTTCCAATACTATACCTGCATGGCGTATGAATATGCCCATGAATCCAGTATAATGGCTGATATTTTATCACCAAATCTTCAAGGCAGGATGCATACGCTGCCGTTAGCGGATCCTCCTTATATTGATCCGGAACAGATTGAATACTTGGAGCATGATGGGTAATCACTATATTTTTAAATTCTTTTGAATTTTCAAGACTTTCTTCCAGCCATAATTTTGAAAGCTGATGAATTTTAAAAGTATCCAGGGTTCTCATTTTAGAATAAGATGGATCCCTCCTGATCATTTTATAATCATTCATTTTCGATTGACATAGCATACCATATTGAACCGGATTTCCAAAAATGGAAAAATCTGTCCACAATGTAGCTCCATGAAACCGTACTTTATCAATATCTACAAAGGAATTTTCAAGCACAAAAATAGATGAACCCTGGGCAGCATCTTTAATTTTATTAAGTGTTTTTGGGTAGGAGCCTTTATAGTATTCATGATTACCCAAAATATATACTACCGGTTTATTAGAGATTTTAGATTTAATCCAATCTATCCCTTTTGTCCCAAGATTTATATCTCCAGCCAATACTACAACATCTGAGTTACCGAAATATAATTCAGTATTTCCAAATTCCTGATGAAGATCACTGATGATTTGAATTTTCATGACACAAAAGTAGAAAAGGAAAGCGAAATAGTGGAAAGTAATAAGAAAAGTATACAAAGAATTCATCCTACTTATTGACTCCTTCCGCTTTTTTTTGCGATTTTGCAGCTGCAATTACTTTTTTCTTTATAAAAAAGAACCGACACCCGTGCCGATTCTTTCCTCATATAGTTTGTGTAATTTTAAGGCCGCTTATGATGAAACAGCTATTTTTGCCTGTTCCATTTTTAAGCTTTTTAATATAAAATAGAATAATATTCCAAGTGCTACAACAGCGTAGCCGATCAAAATAACAATATTCAGGCTTCCTACCGAAAATTCCGATGGAAAAATCTGACTCATTAATGTCATGAAAGACAATCCTATTCCGGCACCCAGAAAGTAGCTTGTAGAACTCAAACTTGATGCCAATCCATAATTTGCCGGTTCAACATCCTGAATTCCCAATACAGAAAGCGCCGTAAAACAAAATGTCATCCCAATTCCTGAAATACAAGCCGCACCCAGCAAGGCGACTGCCAACGGATGCCCCACATACACAGATATCAGCAATAACAAACCTCCCGTTAACATGAAAAGCCACCCCAGAACTCCCATTTGTGAAGAGTTTAATCTCTTTGAAATATGAGGTAATATAAATTTAGCCGTCAAAGCAGACAAGATACTAAACGGAACGAGCATCAATCCTGCAGATGCAGCACTATAGCCCATATCTTTTTGCAGCATTAATGAAATCAGAAACAAAAAGCCGATAAAAAATGCCCCCAGTGTAAAAAAAGCAGCATTAGAAACCACTAAAGATCTGTGTTTAAACAGCGTCAAATCAAATAATGGCTCAGCTACGGTTTTCAATCGGTAGAAAGTCATAACCAAAAGAACCACCGCTATGATCAATGACCCCGCTATCAGAAAAGGGTGTTCTTTAATATGGATAAGCTCATGCGTTCCATAGGTAAGACTTAATAGTCCCAACACCATTAATATACCAGAGACCACATCAGTTTTCTGGGCCTTTTCATTGCTCTCGTCTACCGGCAGATAATAGTATGATAAAATTAATGTTATCAAAAGAATAGGAACATTAATCAGGAATACCCAATGCCAGCTTAAGTAGGTACTGATAATTCCTCCTACGGAAAGACCGCTCCCCGAGCCAATTGCTGCAAAAGAACTAAAAATACCGATTGCACGATTTCTTTCCTGCTCTTCTCTGAAAGTATTGGTTACAATGGATAAGGCTGCCGGCATTACAAATGCTGCCCCCAATCCCTGTAAGGCGCGAAATACAGCCAGCACTTCAAAATTCGCGGATAAACCGGCCCCTAATGATGTCAACATAAAGATAAAAGCTCCCAGAAGGAATATCTTTTTTCGTCCGATCTGGTCAGCTAACTTTCCACCGATAATCAGAAATCCTCCGAAAAATAATACATACAACGTCTGTAACCACTGAACTGTTCCGGCGTCAATATGAAACTGCTCCTGAATAGAAGGAATTGTTAAATTAATAATGGCAATATCCAAAGCCTCTACAAAAGTTCCTACCGATGCTAAAATTAATATTATATTCTTCCTTGTATCCATATATTCAAATTTCCTGCAAAATTAATATTAACAGGACGTATGTGAAAATTTTACTTTAAATTTGGAACAAAATTAAAAATGGTATTAGTCCAAAAGAACAAATACACTTAATTATCGAATTAATTCAATAAAAACAGAACAAATGGCAACAGAAAACTACCATCCGGATGAAAAAGATCTCTCTATCCTCCGTCTCCTTCAAAAAAATGCAAAAATGAGCGTCCGTGATATTTCAGCCAGAATTAATCTCAGCCCCACTCCTACCCACGAACGGATAAAACGGATGGAAAAGTCAGGCATTATTAAAGAGTACACCACTATTGTAGACCGTAAAAAGGTCAATAAAGGAATGATGGTTATCTGCATGATTGCTTTACATGTTCACAATAAAAAAACAGCCGGTCAATTTATTGAGGAAGTAGGTAAATTAAAAGAGGTTGTTGAATTCTATAATATTAGCGGAGATTTCGATTTTATGCTTAAAATCCTTTCACCTAATATGGATGAATTCCATGAGTTTTTTGTCAACAAACTTTCAGAGATTGACGGTATCGGACAGACAAAAAGTATTTTCGTTATGAACAGTATTAAAGAAAGCACTCAGATTATATAAATCATTTTCACGAAAATCATTTATCTGCAGTCTTAATTAATCATTTATACTATTGACTCATTATTTTTTTTACTATCTTAGTAGGACTTATTTGCCAATACCGGCAGATTTACTAACAACAAAAAGATGATGAGTATTAAATTTATTACTTCAGGCAATTGGGATCAGTTGCCGGCATTTTACATTACCCTTTGCATAAAATCCAATTTATGCCCATTTGTCCTGCCTCAAAAAACAAATCCTTACTAACAATATGAAATATGTAAGTGACCAGCGCAGCGTACTTTTATTATGCTGTATTGCAATTTTTCTTTGGAGCTGTAACAAAAAAACAGATATCAACGAAATCAACAATACACTGCTCAATAAAAATGAAAAACTAAGATTGGAAGGAAAAGATGCAGAACTTATAGCCCTGAATATTGAAGCGATTAAACAGTCAAAAGAAAGAGGGTATAAAAAAGGGGAAGCATTAGGCTATATCAACCTTGCCAATATGTATGCCACCATGGGCCAATACAAAACCAGCCACAATTACCTCAAATCTGCAAGCAACATCATCAATCACCTTAATGATAATTTTCTTTATGCTAAACTTTACCATGAATATGGGCAGCTCAATTACGTCACCGGTCTGGAAAATACCGCTTTAAGTTACAATGCAAAGGCTATTTATTATGGAGAAAAATTAAATGAAAGAAGCTGGTTATTAAGTAACTCATATGAACAGAGAGCTGATTTCATCTTCTCTATCAATAAAGATTCTGCATTAATCTACTACCACAAAGGATTCAGTATAGACCCGTCTGCCCTCAACTGCTCGTTGCTTGGCCATTATCATTTACTGCAGACCAGGAATATTGATTCCGCTACATTTTACAACACTAAGGCATTATCTCTTCTTAAATCTTCAGAGTTTGGTACAGTAAGACAAGGTACTGTGTATTCTTATTATGCTGACCTTCTTTCTGAGAAAAAAGAATATGAAAAAGCAGCTGAATTTTATAAAAAAGCAGCTGAAATCCTGGTCAAAACCAAAAGAATCAATAAACTTCCTTTCATTTATCAAAAAATTGCAGCTAACTATCAAAAGCTGAACAATAAAGACATGGAGGAATTTTATTCTTCAAAGGCTGAACAGATAGACAATACCCTTAAATCATCTGGCAACGAAGCAATAGACCTTTCTTTAAGCGAAATCATTAACAAGAAAAATAAAAACAATTTCAATATCATCTTCATTTCCATAGGTTTTATAACGGTTATTCTGGGAGTTTCCATTTTCCTATATATGAGAAATAAAAAACAAAAATCTGAAAGCAGGAACTTACAGAAGTCTGACACAGAAGCAGAAACAAAAGGAAGAATTTCCAAAGAAGATTTCACAGAGTTATTACAGCTGGCAAAGACCAATGACCCTGATTTTGTTAAAAGGGTTGAAGAAGTTAACCCTGATTTATTTCAAAGTATTTTAAACATCAATCCACAGCTTACAAAATCCGAATTATCTTTGTGTGCAATGATCTGGCTTGGATTTTCATCAAAGGACATTGCTGATATCACCTATATCCAGCACAGATCTGTACAAACCAAGAAAGGCAGACTTAGAAAAAAACTCAATATCCCTTCAGAAACAGACCTTTACAGTTTTTTCACCTCTCTATAACTATTATTAATATACTGACCTCTCTTATATTCCTGCCTAACAGCAGGTTTTTTATTATATCCAATATACATTGTTGTGCAGCACAATTCGTCAACAGCCAAAATAAAAAAGTTTGAAAATCCATTTCCGGTCACAACAATAAATATAAAAATATACTCCTAAACTTCAATTTCTATTTAAAAAGGAGCATTTGTTTTAGACAAAAAATAATATTATTTAATGGAATTTTACTTTTTCATTACACTACACTGGTTACAAGATCAGAATAAAATAAATTTTAAAACACTTTAAATCAAATAATTACATTGAAGGATGTAGATGTAGTATAGATATGTCGTATGTGTTTTTTTGGAAATTTTCAGCATTAAGAATATGTTTGCCGTATAAATATTGAAACAAAAAATAAAACTGAAAAAAAAAACAAAACCCTTAAAACTTTTAATTTTTTTAAATCTGCCCCTCTACACTTCAGATTAACAAAGAGTATTAACAACACAAATGAAAACAAAACACAAATGATGAAATCCAGGAGGGGCGGGATTTATTTACAAGCTAACAAATAACAATAACAAACACACAACAAAAGAGGCCTATTAACACAATTTTTACGATGAAATATATCTTAAGCCGTATATCATAACCAGAATATTTTCATTCATTCACCACTTAAGATATAAACTTACGTTATTTGTTTTATTCTGAGAGATTACATCCATCCCTGTGTAATCTCTCTTTTTTATCCCCTAAGCTTAAAATACTTTATCAGACAGGTCATGACACATATAAAAAAAACAGCTATACATAACTATAGCTGCTCAACAATATTATGGATTATTTACTGATATTTCTGTTTTATTTCCAGTAATTCCAAACCACCCCATCAAATATAGCGAGTGTTTTACTGGAAGTATCATAACACATCATACCCGGATAAGGGTTTTTAACATTAATGTGAGGCGCTGCCACCTTTGGAAGCACCATTGCTTTATCCGGTGATTCCAACACCAATACTCCATCCGCACTGGCAGACGAGGCTCCAACGATCACCCCGTTTCCTGTTTCAGCTGAATTATTAATTACAACCGCACTTGAGTTTCCTGCATCAGATAAAAGCACCCATGTGTCATTTTCGTAAACTTTTACTTTATTATCGGTCACATCAAAAATAAATGTTCCATTTACCAAAGCTCCCGCAGGAAGCCCTGATGTTGCCGGAAGAATCAATCCTTTTGTGTTTCCTGGAACATTGTTAAAATCCAAAACAGTGCTGCTTCCTTCCACAACATCTTTTCCGATAGCCACCTGAGCAAAGGAAAAATTGAAAACAACCAAGGCAACCGCTATACTTATATTTTTTATATTTTTCATCGTATACAAATTATGAGATTAATCGTTACAGCTTCTTTGAATACACTTCCATTCAGTTCCATTATACAACTTAATGCATTTATCCTGGATATCATAAAGAAGCATCCCTTCTTTTGGTTCAGCAATAGCATCTCCGGGTTGCGGTGTCTGGCTTACATGCTGCACCCTGGTAACAACGAACCCTTTTCCTTTAGCTTCCATAGCAAGAAAGCCATTGGGAATATTTTCCGGCCATACACTGCTCTTCTCCTGCACAGTAATTCCGAATTTAGTAAAGCTATCCGGTGTTCCTGAAGCGGCCGGCTTTGTACACACTCCATCTATATCATCAATGATAACAGGAGCATTACCACACGCGTTTTTGTCTTCTGATAAACCTTCAGGCCATAAAGCGGGACACATTAATTTTGTTGCATTCGGGCCACAGAAACTGGCATTACCGGGACCAAGATTTGTTACAGGTCCCATTGCAATAGCTATAATCTGACTGTCATTACTGAGAACGGATCCTGCGCCACCACCACTTACATCAGCTTTTGCAATGCAATAAGCTTTTCCGGTAGGAAGTCCTACATAATTTACAAACGGATAGGTTGTAGATTGCTGACTGAAAGTACCACAAATCTCCACCACACTATTTGTTCCCATTTCCAGTGTAGAGGTTGTTCCCGGGAATGCTCCCATAAAAGACGGATCTCCCTGGTTAACAGACCCGGTAAGCGATAAAAATGATTTCGTACCCAGCTTAACTTTTGAGCTTTGCTGAGTTCCAAATGTCCCAATGGTAATAGAACCAGTGGATCTTACACTGGCACCATCACTAATATCCAATACTCCGTTCACACCTATATTTACAGACTGCAGTTGACCAGACTGAATTATAAGAGTTGCTCCAAAAGGAATGTCAATTGTAGTTCCTACACTAAGGTTTCCATTCAGACAATATGTATTTCCGGTGACCATAACCTGCCCGGTATACGGAATACATTGAGCGCTTATAACATTGTAGAATGCAAGGATTAATAAAAAAATAAATTTCTTATTAATATTAGAAAAAATTAAGTTATTCATATTGTTTTAGACTAAATTAACAATTTATTCGTATTTTAATAATAATTACATAGCATTATTATATTTACCGAGGGCCTAATAAACAATTTATATACCAAACTGGTGTTTAATTTTTAAATATTCTTAAAATATGATAGCAATCTTTATTTTTGTGAAAAAAATAAAATTCACCAGGTTGAGATTAAAACAAACACAGTCAACACAATAATATTATAATAAAAATACATATAATTCAATCATATTGTTAAAAAAATAAACTATTATTTAAAAAAACAATATAATATTTACTTTTCAGCATTAAAATATAACTTAATAGAAAAGAGCTATTGATTAGAAATTTTGTAATAATTCATAGAAATTAAAATATTTTCAATGAATACACCTATTCTACACATATACTACACTATGATCCTCAACGGCTTTATTAAGTAAAATAAACTTCTATATATAATCTTTTATTATTGCTCATCGGTACAATAGATAATGTATATAATCCAAGACTGTAAATTAGGTTTAAAAACGTAAATTTGCAGCATGAATAACGATACTATTTGTGCACTGGCTACAGCCAATGGAATAGGTGCTTTAGGCATTATCAGGATTTCCGGCGATGATGCATTACCCATAGTACAGAAAAGTTTTCCGGCAAAAAAACTGGAAAAACAAAAATCCCACACCATTCATTACGGATATTTTATGGATGGGGATGAAGCTATCGATGAAATCATGTTATCAATTTTTCTGGCCCCTAAAAGTTTTACTACAGAAAATTCTGTGGAAATTGCTTTCCACGGCTCACCGCATATTGGAAAGCGTATTCTTGAAACCCTGATTAAAAACGGAGCCAGAATGGCTAAAGCAGGAGAGTTTACTCTTCGCGCTTTTATTAACGGAAGAATCGACCTATCCCAGGCAGAAGCAATTGCTGATGTAATAGCCTCCGAAAATGAGGCTTCCAGAAAAGTGGCCATTAATCAATTGAAAGGTGGTATTACCAATGAAATTTCGTTATTAAGAACAGACCTCCTTAATTTCGTCTCCCTCATTGAGCTTGAGCTGGATTTTGCAGAAGAAGATGTAGAATTTGCAGACAGAACTGCCTTAAACAGCTTATTGAATAAAATTGAGTTGAAGCTCAATTCTCTTATTGAAAGTTTCCAATACGGAAATGCCATTAAAAACGGAACAGCCGTTGCCATCATCGGAAAACCCAATGCAGGCAAATCCACACTTCTGAATGCTCTTCTCAAAGAAGAAAGAGCTATTGTAAGCAGTATTGCCGGAACCACCAGGGATACTATTGAGGAAGTCTTACACATCAAGGGTCATGCTTTCCGATTGATTGATACGGCCGGACTTCGTGAAACGGCAGATGAAATAGAGGCTATCGGTGTAAAAAAGGCCAAAGAAAAAGTTGAAAATGCCAATATTCTGGTTTATCTGGCAGATGCTGCTACCAGAGATTTTTCGGACGATATCGAAATGATCCGATCTTTATTGAGAGAAGACCTGAAGTTAATCATTTGTGCTACAAAGATTGATGAAGTTATCCCTACTCAATACGAAGCTATAGAAGACGTTTTCAGAGATGCCATTGCTCATGAATTTGATTTTATTAAAATTTCCGCGGTTGAGAACCAGAATATCCAGGATCTAAAAAATGAACTATCCTCTTATGTAGAACAGCTACAATCTGAAGAAAGCAATGTGGTAATTACTAACCAACGTCATTTTGAAGCCTTACAAAAATCCCTGGATGCCGTCAACAAAGTAAAAGAAGCTATTTCTTTCCAGATCTCTACAGAATTGCTGGCCTATGAATTGAGAAATGCATTAGAGCACCTCGGGACAATTTCAGGTGAAGTGACAAATAACGAAATTTTAGGAAATATCTTCTCGAAATTCTGTATCGGCAAGTAAATAGGTAAAATAGAACAAACCAAAACAAACCAATCATCTATTTATCAACTACTTACAAAATATCAGGTTTTGTATGGGTTTTCATGTATTTGGGTTGGTTTGTCGCAATTTGCCCCCTATTTGCCCTTCCAACGATTAATATTTTATTTTTTTTAATCCGGGAGAGATTATGTCGCTTAAGGTACTTTATTGCACCTTATTGTATTTAAATGCATCTTATTGTATCTTAAGCGATGATTGAACTCCCACAAATAAAATATTATGAGTTCAAACATCAAAATCAACAAATTCTGCCAACATTGCGGGCTTGAATTTATTGCCAGAACCACTGTGACAAAATACTGTTGTCATAAGTGCGCGCAGAGAGCTTACAAGGCTAATGTGAGAGAATTACGTTTGCAACTAAGCAAAACAGATTCACAAATCGAAGTAAAACAATCTAAACCGAAACAAAATCCAGACACCTATTTTGATATTAAAACGCTGGATTATCTAACTGTACGAGAAGCCGCTGTATTACTAAAATGTGACCGTCGAACTGTTTACAGGTTAATTAAATCAGGTAGATTACCTGCTGGAAATCTTTCTATAAGACGAATAAGGATATTAAAAAAAGATATTGACGCTTTATTCGTAGTACAAAAGGAAAGTATTCAAAAAACCATTATCCCAGATGAGGAATTAAAATACACTCCATTGAAAGATTGTTATACAATTGGACAGATTCTAAAAGAATACAAGCTGTCTCAGACCTCACTCGATAACCTTATTAAAAGACATAATATTTATAAATTTCAAAAAGGTAGATTCGTCTATATTCCAAGAAAATTAATACAACCCATATTGGACAAAATAATTCTCAACGAATATCGCGGGTAAACAAAACGCCTACCAATCGGCACAACTACGCCAAATAATGCCTCTCAGTACATAAAATACTTGATGCACAATATCATTAATTAATATTACCAATAAACTAAATATTATGTCGAAGGTTACATTAAGAAAGAAGCCTATTTCTCAAGGTAGGCAATCCTTGTATCTAGAGATTTACCCCCCTATTTATAATCCGGATACTGGAATAATGCAGCGCAAGCAATATTTAAAACTATATATTTATAAGCGGCCGAAGAATGATATCGAGAAAGAACTGAATAAAGAAACTCTTGCATTAGCTGAATATATCAGGGCTCAGCGACAAATAGACCTACAGAGCAGAAGATTTGATTTTATATCCGATGCCAAAATGAAATCAAACTTTCTTGATTTCTTTGAAGAACAAGCTGCTAAGAGAAAGAACTGTTATAATTGGACAATGTCTGTTCGGTACTTTAAAGCATTTGCTGGTTCAAATGTCCCTTTTACTGCGCTGAATGAGACTTTATGCGAAGAGTATGCTGATTATTTATTATCCGGTCCGGCTCTTGGAAGATCTAAGATAAGTATAAAAAAGAACACAGCAGTAGCTTATTTTGGAAGATTCAAACTAACATTGGAAGAAGCCTTCAAAAAGCGCTTCTTACCAACAGATTTAGCCTCTATTATTGAAAGCATAAGCCCGCAGGAAACCCATAGACCTTTTCTATTTATGGATGAGCTGGAAAGAATGGCGAACGCATTTTGTCCAAATCAAATTGTTAAAAAAGCAGGTTTGTTTTCTGCCATGACAGGCTTTCGCTATTCAGACGTAGAAACCCTATTATGGAAGGAAATTCACGGATCAGAAGGAAATTACTATATTCTATATAAGCAGGAAAAAACCGACAGTGCCGAATATTACCCAGTATCAGATCAAACGATAAAATTATTAGGAGATCGAGGTGAGCCCGATTCTAAAGTTTTTACAGGATTAAAATATGATCAAACAGTGACTTCATTAAAGAAGTGGCTGATAAATGCAGGAATAGAAAAACATTTTACTTTTCATGGCTTCAGACATACGTTTGCTACACTTCAAATCGCCTCTGGAACTGATATCTATACGGTTTCAAAATTGTTAGGACATAAGGATATCAAAACCACCCAGATATATGCGAAAATAGTTGACAGCTTAAAAAAAGAAGCTTCGGAGAAAATAAAATTTAGCATTTATGATATCAGTAAAAATATTTCAGATATAAACAGTTCAATGGAACAAGTTACAACTATGAACTGTTAGAAATTCCTTCGCAAAAGAGATTTAATCTCGCAAAATAATTTTATAGTGCCATATGTAGACAAATTAAGACAGTGAAGACCAATTAGAAAAATGTAAGATAAAACCGTCATAAAATTGGAAAAAAGAACATATGAAATATACATTTGATCAGGTTCCAAACATTCTTAAAAGAATTGAAGATAGACTGGATAAAATTGAAAAAATTTTGTTGGAGCGAATACAAAACGAATTTACTGACATTGAGTTTATAGGCGCAATGGAAGCTTGCAAAATTCTTAAAATATCTCTCCCTACACTTTATTCAAAAGTCAGTCTGCGTGAGGTTCCATTTTACAAAAAGGGAAATAGACTTCATTTTTCTAAAGTCGAGCTTTTGGAATGGATTCAAGAAGGGAAAAAAAGTTCACTTGCTGAGATTAATGAAAAGGGAAAAGATTTTATAAAAAATATGGAAAAAAATAAATGGCGTTAGTGAGGTAAATAGTAGTCCTTCCATAAACTGGGAGGATTTTTTTTTACCGACTGCCCTTGAACTGCTGGTATTTGATGCCAAACACATTTACCAGCCTTCCGCAGAGAATAAAAACGCAGTTTTCTGAAAGTTGCGCCAGAATCTTTATTTGCTGCTACAGACATGGAGAGGCCAAAATAAGCGAGGGCCATCGATATCCAACTAAATGACTAGATACTTCAAACAAAAAGTCTCCCAAAACAAAAATGTAAACTTTAAGCTATTTCCGAAAGGAAAAAATTTTTGTTTTAGAACCAATTAAATTTTGTCACTCTTTTTTAGGGAAACAGCTTATACAAAAGTATTTTAAAATATTTCGGGACAATTTATTATTTCAATCGTCATATAAAAAGAACTATTAGAACTTAATATATCAATAATAAGAATCACAAATGAAAAAAATGACAAGACGAAAACTAGTGTATTTTGGATTGGCGACATTTGCATTGATGTCATGTCGTCATGACGACATTCATCAGGAAATCAATTCAGAGGGAGATGTCTTAACTATTCAAGATGTAAAAGAATTGGTCAGTTCTGATCCAACCCAAAAGAAATTAAATGTTAGATGGGCAGAGCCGAGCCAAAAAATCAGCAAAAAAGCCTCGATAAAATCCAGCTCCCCATCTTCTATCAACAGCTCGGTAAACTTTGAGTTTGATTGGGATAACTATTATGTAAACAAAAGGGTATCCGACTATCCTGTTATGATGGTGCCCCTTAAAAACAATAGTGTTAACCGTTCGATACTAAAGGGAATGAATCCTAAAGGCTATAGGATAGTCGGTTTTCAGCATGACATGGATCACGCTGTAAGGGCTTGCCTTTTTGAAGTCCATCCGGACAAAGAATACTTGGAACGAAAGATGAAATCAAAAAAAATTGCCACCATTGAAGGCGATGATTATTCGGACTATAAAGACCTTGTTTCCACGGAAGATTTTACGGGCTACACCTTCATTTGGTCAATTGACGGCGAATTTAAGAGTGCCTTCCATGCAACAAACGGACAGTTTGACAGGATTTACGATAAAAAGCTGAACCTAACACATACAAAGAAATGAAAACCATATATAAAATCTTCTTATTTATATCATTGATTGGAATTGTTCAAATTCTATATAGCCACATCTGTGGAGAGGACGGAATAATCTGTGTAGAAGGCATGCCCGGGTGTGAAAACTGCGACTTTGGTGGCCCAGGCAACACCTATGATTTTCCGAAAAATGACCAAGGGCAATTTGTGTTTCCCGAAATAGATGTTTATGGAGTAACAAGTAGCCCCATATATCTACCTGACTATTGGCCAACCCTGATTGCGCCAATAGGTGGTGCCCCGGTAGAGCCCACACCCAATCAATTGATTTTACAACAAGCCAAATTCTCTGATTGTGATGGTGTGAAAAGGGCAAACGAACTAGCAAAAATCCAAGCTATCCGAGACGCTATTGCTCTGATTAAGAACAAAAATGTAGAATGGGGTGTTCCATTGCAACTTGATGATCCAAATGATGGACGAACGCCGAAGCCTGGAACTCCATATACCAATAATAAGACAAATAGTATAAGCTTTAAACCTACTTGGAATTCTGTAGATGGATATTTAATAGGTTTTATTCATAATCATCCTAGTGGGGGCGCTCCCAGCCCATCTGATCTCTTCAACCCCGCTATGAATATCATGAAAATGGTCGATAATGGTTCTATTCCACCCTCCCAGATACAGAACTATCTACAAAATTTTGTATCCATCATTGTAAGCGGGGAGTATGTTTATACTGTTACAATAAAGAATGCTTTATTATTTTCGATCATGGCCGGAGATTTTAACAAAGCACAAAGTGCAGCAACCATTCAGTACAAAAATTTATTAACGGACTACTTTGTCAATAATAACATCGGGGATCCTCCTTCTATCGCAGACAATCAAAAAGGAGGTGAAAAAGTATTACTAACATTATATGGAAAAATGTTTAATTTAAGTAAGCAAAAAATAAGCGACCTTGATAAGAATCAATCCGTACAAAGAGACAGTCAGGGAAATATAATTCTAAAAGATCCATGCACACCATAAAAAAATTAAAAATGAAAAATATTATTGCCACTATAATTTTTCTGTTTATCACAACAGGATTATTAGCACAACAGGATATAATTTCAAAGGTCTCAAACAAATATTATAGGACAAATGGACTTACAGATGTCAGAAAGATAGATTCAATAACAGATAAGATCGCTGACGAATTTTTTGATCCAAAATATAACAAATTAATGGATAATTCCATAGAAAGAATATCCGACAAGATGTCATATCACGAAATTATGTATAGCGTAGCTGTACCTCTTGAAGGAGAATCACTTAGATCGTCATGGGGTACGAGCGTACGCTATTTTGGATTATTAAAAATATCATGGTCAAATCAACCTGTACCTGCAAAAAGTATTGAAGAATTAACAGGATATACTATCGACTATATTTTCGCATTAGATAACCGAGAAGATCTGGTCGTGGAATATGTCAAGAATAGTGAGCTTGATGGAAGTTTTATTTACAATCCGAAAGATAACTTGATAAGTTTTAATATCTTATCAAAAACTAAACCCGAAAGGTTAAGAGGGACTATTATAATAAATTTGCCGATCGAAGAACGTTCAAAATTTGCAAGGGATTTCATTGAGAGCACAAAATTTGATAATGGTCAAGAGACAAGGACTTTTAATGAAGCTACATCAAGTAGTGGTGGTTCGACAAGAACCACTGGTGGAAGAACAAGAGGTGGAGGATAATAACAATAAAACCCGCTAAATACATTTAAGTTTAAAGATTAAAAACTCCCCGAGCAGTGCGTGTCGGGGAGTTTTTTTTTTCGCCTGCAATAAACCTCGTCAGTGCAATCAGCAAATACGCAGCAAGGGCACTGTAAATTGATTTGCTATTGTTTGGCCATTGATTATTGAAGTAGATTGAAAGTTATTTTTGATTGGTAAACAATAGTTTGATAGCAATAACGGCTCAGCACAACTGGATAAGATCAGAAATTATTTTAAATAAATTTAATGAGCATGTTTGTCAACTATAGATTTTAAGTCGATTCCTTTTCCTAGAACGGGCTTGAAAATATCTCCCTCACTCTGCATTCTTTCAATGGCATTCAGGATGTGAAAATCGCTTATTTTCAAGCCTTCTTTGACCTCATCCCAATGGAGCGGCATTGATACAGTGGCTCCCGGTTTCGGCCTGACGGAATATGCAGCTGCAATGGTAGCATGGGGCCTGTTCTGTAAAAAATCAAGATACATCTTTCCCTTCCGGTCTTTGATAGCTCGTTCTATACTGGTAAATCTGGGAAGCTCATTATGGACAAGGGTAACAATGACCCGGGCAAACTCTTTCGACTGCTCGTAAGTATATTTTCCGCCAAGGGGAATATAAATGTGTAGTCCTGTAGAACCGCTGGTTTTACAGTAGCTCGGTACGCCCATATCATCGAGTATGCTCTTGGTAACCAGGGCGGCTTCGATCACTTGATCGAATGAATTTTGATCGGGGTCAAGATCGATGATACAGAAGCTCGGATGCTCCGGCTTTTTAACGGTGCTGCTCCAGGGGTTCATTTCTATACAACCCAGATTAGCCATGTAAAGAAGCGTTGCTTCATCTTTTCCCACAAGGTAATGACGGTCTTTATCATCAGCATCACTTTGATACAGGTACGTTTCTGCCCATTCGGGAGCAGTATCAGTTACATTCTTAAAGTAAAAACCTTCGCCTTCGATTCCATTGGGAAAACGGTTCATGCTCTGCGGACGGCCTTTTAAGTATGGCAATATAAAGGGAGCAGCCTGATAATAGTAATTGATGAGGTCACGTTTGGTGATGCCTTCTTTTGACCAGAAGACCTTATCCAGATTGCTAAACTTTAATTCATGACGGTTTATTTTCCGCACCTGCGTCTTATCTTTTGGGTTTAACAGGGTTTTCCGTTGTCCTTTCGCACCTGGCGTAACAATACGGTCTGCCCCTTCTTCTACCAGCTTTTCAGTCGGTGCCTCTTCTTCCAGAACAACTTTTCTGGCGCTTTTATCCTCCCGCATGCCATCGAACGAAGGATGCCGCATGATCCCGTCGCTGGTCAGCTCCGTGCAGCTCACCTCACAGACAAGCTCGGGTTTCAGCCAGGTGACCGCTGCATGTGGCGGATTTGGCCGAAAACGTGAAGGCTTATTGACGTCCGGTTCTTCGGAGAAAGGTACTTTATCGGTGATAAGCGGTTTGAAAAGTTTCATCATTTCCTTCTGCATTTTATCGTTGAAGCCTGTACCGACTTTACCGGTATAGATCAGTTTCTTCCCTTCATAAACGCCTACCAGAATACTGCTGAATAATTTACTGGAATCATCGTTAAGCGTATATCCTCCGATCACAACTTCCTGTCGCTTATTGGCTTTGATCTTTAACCAGTCTTTGGACCGGTTGTGTGTATGGTATCTGCTCTCCTTTCGCTTGGCCATGATCCCTTCCAGTCCCAGCTTTCTGGCTTCCTCTAGAAATTGTATACCGGATGTTTCAAAATGCTCGCTGACCAGAATGCTGTTATTTTTAGGGAGAATTTCTCTTAAAATAGCTTTACGTTCCAGAAGAGTCAGCTCTGTGAGATCGTGTCCCTGATACCACAGGATATCAAAAACATAGTAGACCAGATCGCCATCGGCTTCACTGCGCCAGTTCTGTAGGGAGCCGAAATTGGCGGTACCGCTTTCTCCCAGCACAACCACCTCGCCGTCCAGTATGGCGTCAAATTCCAAGGCTTTCAAAGTATCATAGATCGGATAGAATTTCTCATTGAAGCTCTTGTCGTTACGGGATTTCAGTTCCACTTCACCTTTATGCATAAAAGCAACAGCCCGGTAGCCATCCCACTTTACCTCGTAAACCCATTCTTCATCGTCAAAGGGTTTATTGACCAGTGTAGCAAGCATGGGTTCGATATGGGTATAGAACCGTTGTTTCGGCGCCTTTTTTAGTAAGGACTGTATGTTTGCTTTGTTTTTCGGACTATCCGAAGGAACTGCTTCCAGCTGGTCATTGATAAGTTCTGCTGCTTTCTTTTTTGTTGAACGCTTGTCTTTTACGGTGCTGTCCTTTTTGATAATATTTTCGCCATAAACTTTATCAGGCGATTTTTCCATCTGTGGAATGGTTTTACCCGAGATCACCGACTTATCTTTGGCCGTAATATCTTTTTCACTGGCGTATTTATCGTCAAGTTTCATCAGGAGCCAGCCGTTATCTCCCCTTCCGTGGGCCTTCACCAGTGCAAATTCACCTTTAAGCTTTTTGCCGTTGAGCTTAAATTTAAGCTTGCCGGAATAGAGCTGGTGTAAAAGTTCTTTTTCCTGTTTCGATACATCCTTCAGGTTACCTTCAGCTGGTTCGTAAGTCCCTTCGTCCCACACAATCACCGTTCCGCCTCCATATTGACCTTTGGGTATGATCCCTTCAAAATTCCGGTAATCATAGGGATGATCCTCGACCATCATCGCAAGACGTTTCACACTGGGGTCCATCGAAGGCCCCTTAGGAACCGCCCAGCTTTTCAGTACCCCGTCCATTTCAAGGCGAAAATCATAATGCAAATGGGAAGCATCGTGCTTTTGTACCACAAAACGAAGTTCTGTTCCTGTTGGTTTTCCGCCAAAAGGTTCCGGGGTGTTCTCCTCTGAACGCTTCTCACGATATTTAGATAAGCCCATAGCGATTAAACTTAGATGGTTGAAGAAAGTAGCAAGTTACAAGACTTTATTTGTCGTGTCTTTTTTTCAGATATTCAGTCAGGACCTTTCTATCGTTTGATCCGGTAGCACGTATGGCTCCCGTAACTGCCTGCGAAGTTACGCCAAGCTTTTCTTTAAAATATTGGATTTCGTAATTTTCTGATCCGCTTACTCTGTTTCTGTCGGATTTACCCCTTTTCGATTTATTGTCTGCCATGATTTGGTGATTTTAAGAATTAATATTTTGGTGAATTTAAAAAATACAAATATTAAGCCGTTGTACTATTAATAACTACTTTGGGAATCAAATCGTTGGTTCATTTTTTAAATTTCAGATCATCTTATCACACAGTCTTTCTTACATACTTACATCTCAAGACCATGCACAGTCAAGTGTTTTTCAAGTCAGGGACCATAAAATAATGGCTGGCTAAAGGTTTTGATATACCTATAAGATGCCCTAAGGGTAATACAGGGTCGTAAAAGGCTTTTGCATATTCTTACTATAGGAGATCCTTAGGGAATTCACGTAATTAGTACTTACTGTGGAATATGTAAGCCCGTTGGGCCCACCGTCCGCGCATAAGGTATACTATATCGAGGTAGACGAAACAATCAACTTTTTGCATCCGAATGGGTAATGAAATTGTTTGGCATGCCTAAAATAGTAACTATTCATCTCAAAAAGCAGGTCAAGACAGTAAGCAATGCTTTTACAACTAAAATGAAAGCGCACAACGGCACTATCATGATCAATGGCGTGTCCCTCCCTGTCCGACTTACACCACCTCCAAGATGGCGAGGGCCGTGCTATCCGCTGTATCTTTTGTCCACAAAAGGATGCCGCTTCTATCACTCACGCAATAATAAATTTTTGCATTACGATAAGGCTTTTACCGTATTTATCCCTACCAAGGCCCGCGCCAAAGCACATTTACCAGCCTTTCCCTACCCAATTCGTAAAAGAGCTTTTTGGCTCCCCGACATAGCAAATTGAAAGCTGTCTCACACAAGGCCTTTACGTTCACCTTCCAATTCCCTATGGATAACATTGCTCTTAATCTTAAAAATTTTTAGATAACAAGAATTTTGGGGATCATTCTTTCAAAAGAACAGTCGAAAAAGACATTCAAAGGTACATCGGGCAGCCTACCCCCATGCCGCAAAAGACTACGGCATAAACACAGTCCATCGGCACATCCCATCTTTTATTCCGTTTCCTTTTGCCTTCCGCCATTGCCCGGTGGCCTGATTGACTTTCTTTTTTTTCCTGTTTTTTCTTTTGAAAAAAATGATTTGGGGCCGGCCCGCAGGACTGAAAAGGAAGCGAAAGTAACAGGCTTGTATAACACTAAAAACAAAAAGTTATGAACATCATCGGAAGACTGACAAAAGATGCACAGGTCAGCAAAGCACCAAACGGACGGGAAGTGGTCAACTTCTCCATCGCAGTGAACGAAACTTACAAAAACAAAGAAGGGCAGCGCATCGAGCGAACCGAGTACGTGGACTGCTCCTACTGGCTGACCCCAAAGGTCGCTTCGTGGCTATCCCAGGGGCTACTCGTTGAACTCTGGACGTATAAGTGCAAGGGCATGGGTATCCAGTGACGGAACGGCAAAAGCAGGGCTGAATTTCCATACCTCATCCATTAAACCACTGGCAAAACCTGCACAGAAAAACAATGAGACAACGGTACAAACCAGTACAGAAACAAAACAAGGCAAAGCTGTGCAGAAAAACGTTGCCACTGAAGACGATGAGCCACTGCCATTTTAAGGTACTCAGTCAAACAGCTAAATCTTAACTAAACCAAAACACTTTAAAATCACAGATCATGGCACACAACATCAATTACAACAGCAGAACAGGAAAATATTCATTTTTCAGTGTGAAAGAGAAGGCATGGCACGGCTTGGGACAAATCGTGCAGGACTACCCGACCAGTGCGGAGGCCATCCGCCACGCAGGACTGGACTACGAAGTAGAAAAAAGCCCACTATTTACCAAAGGTTCAGGAATTGTGCAGATTGCAGACGGGATCGTCCTTCAGGATACGGAAATCGAAGTTCCGAACTATTTTGCCAACATCCGCACGGATAACAATGAAGTACTGGGCGTAGTCGGCAAAGACTACCATATTGTACAGAACAAAGACGCCTTTACTTTTTTCGATTCCATTGTAGGTGGTGGAAGTGGCATTTTATACGAGACTGCGGGCGCATTGGGAAAAGGTGAACGTATTTTTATTACTGCCAAGCTCCCGAACTATATACGCATTGGCAATTCAGATGATGTCATTGAAAAATACATCTTCCTGACTACCTCCCATGATGGTAGCGGAAGCATTACGGCTGCTTTTACCCCTATTCGTATTGTCTGTCAGAATACACTCAACGCATCGCTTCGCAACATGAGCAACGTCGTGCGGATCAAGCATACCGCAGGAGCAAAACAACGCCTAAATGATGCGCATAAAGTGATGGGGCTTGCCAATACCATGACCACGCAACTGGACGGTATTTTCAATCATTGGACGGCCATAAAAGTGAAAGACAGCGAAGTCCGTAAACTCATCCAGCTCGCGCTTTGCCCCAACAAGGAAACTTATAACCTGCTGAAAAAAGGTGCGGAAGAGGAACTTTCCACCATGTTCAAAAATACCGTGGATGATGCCTTTGCCTACGCCATGATGAATGATACCCAGCTTATGGAAACAACCAAAGGAACGCTGTTCGGAGCATACAATGCCGTAACTGGTTACTTTCAGAACGTCCGAAACTACAGCGATAAGGAAGCCAAATTAAAGAGTATTGTACTAGGTGGTACAGCACAATTGAAATCGCAGAAGGCATTTGAGCTATGCACTGCTTTTGAGAAGATCGGAGCGGATGTCTTTCAGATGAATTAATTACAAAATCTCAGGTGGCAGTCCTATACACTGCCACCTCTAAAAAACAAGACAATGAAATCTTTGAACGAATTGAATAATACTGAAAGAGCCTACCTGATGGCGAGACTCTTTCCCGAGGAACTTAAGTCCCTCACCGACTTTATGCAGGCTGAAATCCAACATTTCAGAGAGCGGGAACTGCCGATTAGAAAAGCTTGGTCGAAAGAGTGCATTGCAACAGCGGACTACTGGTATTTGCTGATCCGTAATGCGGAGGAGATCCTACAAAAATTTAATGTACAACTGTACCGTAACCCACGCGTTTTTGCAGACCAGTTTTTCTACTCCCACAATTCCGTGTTTGCCATCCACTGTCTTGTGCAGTATGTAGGTTCAGGCAAGGCTACCTACTTTATGCGACTGGCCATCGACCTGTTTTTTGGAGATCACGAAGTAAAAACAATGGAATTTAAAATCAAGGAAAATGAAAACACTGAAACAAATGAATAACCTTGACAGGGCTTACCTGATCGCAACCCTTTTTCCCGATAAGCTTAAAAACTTGACGGAATTTATGAAAAAGGAGTCGGAATACTTTCAGAAGAATAAGGAACTGATTGCCAACAGTTGGACTGAAAAACATATCACGGCGGAATTTTGGTACAAGCTTATAACGGATTTTGAAATAGCATATCATAAGAATGGTGCAAGGCTGTACAGGAATAAAAAGACTTTTCGAGATCAGTTATTTGACGGTTACGATGCGCTCTTTAGCATCCATGCTACTATACGTTTTGCTGAGCAAAAAGAATGTAGCTGTGAAATGAAATATGCCATTTACATGTTGTTTGGTACAAAAAAGTTGATTGACATTGACCTAAAATCTGTGCCATGAAGAAATCGGATAGAGTAACTGACTTTATGCTCATTAAAGCATTCAGTGAGCTTGGCCGCAGCAATCATGAGACTGGCTAAAAAAAACGCTCGAAACGACTGACCTGCTTGAATTGCTGAGCATAGAATCTTTTTCGGGATATATCTCCCGAAAAGATCATGGAGCTATTTTTCTACGGAGCAGAAATCAAAAAGTACCATTCTACGAACGATGGTTCGGAGAGAATAACCTCACTTTTTTGGAAGCACGGGCGGAAGAAATAGAACAGCTTTGCAGTCACTTTGAAAACATTAGAAGTGACAGCTTAATAGTTGGCGCAAATGGATTGGCAAACTACGAAGGATTCGAGGACATCAAATACACAACTTTTGATTTTGATATCCACCTGATACAGCAAATATTAACATCTAAAAATTAACATCATGACACGATCAAATCTTTATATCACACTAAGCAACGGCAAAAAAATCACCTGTGTACTGGACACCAACAGCGCACCTGAACAGGGCTATATCGTTGAAGAAATTATTCTGCCCCTGCTTTCTTTCAATGACGACAACAGGGAACTTTTTCTGATCAAAAAGCACTGCAAATTGGACGAAAAAAGGGTAAATGCGTGCTACCGCTATTACATTGACCTCTGTACCAAAGAAGTACAGTTATTCGAGGAGCATTTCAACTATACAACGGAAAAGTTCAGAAAGGGAAAGGAGCTTACGGAACGGTATACAGACTACTTAAATAAAATTAATCTTGAAAAATGATAACAATGGACATACAGGCAAAAAACAAGTTCGCAGACTGGGTATATAACAGGTTTGTGGAAAACTATAAAAATCAGAATATCGTGGAAGCCTTTATTTTTTTGGACGTCCTTTCGCGTTATCAAATGTTCGCAATGGAAGTCCGTAAGCTTTCCGACCAACGAAGACATATTAAAGAACTGTACAGGGATATTCATAAAGCCCTGAAAGACGGGACCGCTCATAAACTCTTTCTCACAGGCGAGGAAGGTACAGCGGAATTTAATAGAGAAATGAAAGCCTACGAGGATTTTTTAAGACAGGAAGGTTTTTCAGAAGAGAAAATCACAGAATTCGTAAGCAACAGAAAAATGAACTATTATGGAAACTAATTTTTTCAAACAGATCAGGCAAATGGATATGAACAGCAAATTGACGCTATCCATTACCAAGGCGACAGAAACCCATCTAATCGTTTCTATCTTGATCGAAAACGACGGCTGTGGCGACAAAGCCATGAATATTATTCCGCCTTTTAATGTTACAGGAACGCCCGATGAACTTGATGACGGCTTTTTTGAACATATCAAAAAGCCTTTACAAAAAGCAGACGGTTTAATTTCCAACATGGGTAATTTTCTCAAACAACTGGAGATTGCCGAAGCGAATTCTGAAATGAATAAAAAGAAAGCCGAACAGGAAAAGAAGGAAAAGGATGCTAAAAACAGGAAGTATAATGAAGCTATGTTAAAAGCCGAAATCTTTGAAAAAGAAGGTAAGTACAAAGAAGCATGGTCAGCTCTTCCCAAAGGCAGTGACTACCCCGAGCATGCGCAAACAATCCGTGAAAAACAGCAAGTGTACGAGCGGTTCTTTGCACCAAGTCTCTTTAACGCGACAGCAGAACAAAATCCCGGGCAAATTATCGATGAAACAGACAATGCGCATATGGACACTTTGCACAAAGACCAAGATGACTTTTTGAATGATACTAATAACCCTTAAAATAGATAATTATGTTAGTAGCAACAGCACTTCAACGAGTATTTATACTCAAAGAAAAAGATCAGGAAATTTTCCTCAGCGATCCTGAACCAAAATGGAGCCTTCAAGCGGTCTTAAATTTCTATACTAGAATGTACCCCATTCTGGTGACCGCTAAAATTTCAAAACCTGAGATTATAGACGACAGTATCCAGTATCGCTTTGAATCTGTGATGGGTACTAAAGGTTAATTGTAAAACGCAAGAATATGAATCATGCAAAAGAATATACTGATAACCGGAAGAATAAAGCTTCCGAAAAATCACCAACAGCAAAAGCTACACGGGCAACTCCTGAACTTTGCAAGGTCACTGGCAAGAACAAAAGATCAGCAGGAAATCCGCACAGATCAGAACTTGAGCGTTCCAAGAGCCATGTTACCGATGCTTTTCTAAAGTGTAGGTTTCTGCCTAAATTGCTGGAATCAAAATGCATCACGAATTGTGCAGAAAATAAAAAAATGGAGCGGGACTTTTATAAGTCCCTCTCCTATCTGCACAAACAATACAATATTGAACAGGTGGATTATATGCATCTCGGATTCCCTTATAATATTGCGGTTACCCTAGACGAAATTTCAAAGAATTATCGGGACAAAGCCGATTTTGAAAACCTGCATCTTTATATGCACGATAATAATTACTGCCTGATAAATCAGGAAAAAGTCCATCAGAATGGTGTCCTGTATTATATTCCCGTTATGCCCTTGTTTAAATGGTTAAGAATTAAGAAAAGAAAAAAAGGTGCAATACTGCTGTTATCTGTTTTCAGCTATTTATACCAAATAGCAAAAATTCCCTACTATCGTGATGATGACAGTTTCCTGTATGAAGAATATGAAATGCTACAAGATTGGTTAATGGATGATCAGGATGAAGACCAGAAGCAGCGACAGATCGATTTTAAAAGGGCTGAAATGATCGGCGACATTATCGGACAGAAAATCTATAACCTTAAAAATATTGATTTTTTCAAACAGCGGGTCCAGAAGTTTAAATGCCTAAATTCCTGGGATAAGAAAGTACTGGATATAGCGAAGCAAACACTTATGATTTATGAAAATTATCCCAATCAAAACATTTTTGAAAACACAGAATTAACTAACCTTTTTGAAGATGTTGAGCAGGATTTACATTACACTATGTATATGGAAAATTATGTTTCTTTCTATGCCGATCATTCGGATTGGCTGGGTGAAACGCTCATACAAAGCATCAATGATCAGTTTCAGGAATATTCAGCAATTGAAGAACCTACCGTTACAACCATCTTCGATAAAGCTCGTAAAGTATACGGCAATCTTGATTTTGAAATACGCCTGTTCAAATTACTGGACAGACTGGCCTATTTATTAATAAACACTTAAAAAAAAGAAAAATGGAAAATACAATAAAAAACTACGGACAACTTTACCATCCCTCTGCCATGCTTGTTTTCTATGAGGGGGAAAATCAAAAACAGGCTTATGTGGAACATTTTTCATTTGATTTCTATGGTTTGCCACACAATGCCCACCCTTTAACGGTTCAGGAAGCGGCAGAGCTTAGCAAAGCACTGGTGACGAATGACGTTAGCAGAAATTTCCTTAGCCAAAAGCTACTGCCTACTGAAATTCTTCATCTTGACCCAATCCATTCAAAAGTTATCTGGTATAGCAAAGCACAGATAAGGGATCTGCATTTTTCAAAAGGTCTTGGTTTAACGGATGGCCCTGCCCATGTCCCCGCAATGCTGTGGATAGCAGACAGAAAAAAGCTTAATGTTTATGCCTTAAAAAGTAACAAAAGGCCCACCCTCACCACCGAGATTTATCATGCCCCGTTCTTCAATCTGTATGAAAATGGAAATGTCTGCATGGGAACAGTGAATGTCGATCAGGACAATACGGACACCGTCGTATTGTTTATAAAAAAATGGGAACAATATTTTTTTCACAGCAATTTCAGCCATCTTATTGCAGGTCACAACCCGATTAAAGGGAACTGCATTCAGCTATGGGAGAACCTTATTTCCACAGGGGAAAAGTTCCCGACTGAATTACTCATTAAAACAGGCTTTAAACTCAATGATCTATTGTAATGGAAACAAAAATCAAAGTTCATTTCTTGGACAACGAACTGATGCATGCAACCAACCCTATCCGTATCAATGTAATCGGGGCAGGAGGTACGGGCTCCAAGGTAATCACCGCTCTGATGGAGCTTAATCTGAGCCTGATGGCTCTCGACCATCCGGGCATAGATGTGCATCTATGGGATAACGACATTGTGGAACAACCAAACATTGCACGTCAGCGTTTTGCCCAGTCCGAAATAGGACTTCCAAAAGCAATCGCACTCATCAACCGAGCAAACAGGTGGACTGGCTCAAACTGGAAGGCACATGTGCTGAAATTTGAGCGTGACAGATTGAGCGGGATTCCCCAACACGCACAGGCATCTGTTTACCTTTCATGTGTAGATAATGTACAATCACGTTTCGATATTGCTGATATAATATCAAATGTAGATACGGGTTACATACAACGTGATATTCCAAAATATTGGATGGACTTCGGAAACACAAAGCAGTCGGGACAGGTTATCCTTTCTACCGTTGGAAATATTGAGCAGCCTACATCCAATAAATTTATTCCGGTAAACAGTATGCCCTTTATTACAGACCAGTACGGGGATTTGCTCATAGAATCCCAAGAGACTGATAAAACACCAAGCTGTTCCGTTGCCGAAGCACTCGAAAAGCAAGACCTTTATATCAATTCAACACTGGCCAACATGGGATGCTCCCTTCTTTGGAACCTACTCAGAACCGGAATGATAGAAAATCGTGGATTCTTTGTGAACTTACAAAATTTCAGGTCCCAACCCATTCCCGTAGGCAGTTGAAGAAACTGCCGGCGGCCGAAAGCCGTTGGCTTTCGGCGCGGAAGCGGCTGCAACGGCTGTCCGCTGCGTGCCCTTGCCTACCCTACAGCCGTTGCGGATTCTATGTGGGATACAGAGTATCCCAGGGCTTCGCAAAATTGCTCTCAATAATTTGAGTTTTTAGAAAAATTACGATCAAACAATTAACAATCAAACAATTACCTATGCTAAAAATACGCTTTTGTTGATAATTTTTGGTGCGGTTTTAGGACATCTTACACCTCTTCTGTATTCAATTCATTTTTAAGATTGTGTAAATATTGGCTAAACGATATGCCGTTTATTTCGCTGAAAAGTGCTGAAAAATTTGTCCGTGAAGCAATTCCACAGTGTTTTGCTAACGATGCACTATTGTATTTACGGTATAGAGGATCGTGACGCAACTTTTCCGTAATATAATGTATTCGTAGTTCACTTAAATATCGGTTAAAACTCGATCCCTTATGCTCATTGATTACATGTGAAAGATAATTGGGATTAACATCAAATTTCTTTGCTAAATTCTTGAGATCAGTTTTGGCCTGAAGAAACTCTTCGTTCATTTCAAATCCGGCTAGCTTTCTCAGGATATCTTCGACAACATCTTTTCCAAGATCTGTAGGCTTATAATGTCTGATTCTAAAAGTTCCGGTCGGAGCTAAATTTAGGGAACTTCCACTAAAATGTATTCCCATAAAACTGTTTTTCCCAAATACCTTTTTTCTTGATCTGACCCATATGACCCAGTAGCAGACAAAAATGATTATTGAAAAAGCAAGGCTGAGCCAGATCCAGCCTCTAACAGCTACTTTCCTTTCTAATTGTATTTTTTCTTGCAAAAGCCGCTGGGTATCATATTCTTTCTGGATCTTACTGGAAAGGTATCTGAAATCTTTCTCCATGATCTTATCAGCCTTGATAAGTTGCATTGTATAATAAAGGGCTGTAGAAAAATCATTCCTTTCCCTATAATAGGTAATCAGTTCTTCGTAAATATCTCTTACTTCGGGAAGCAAGAATGAATGTTTAGTAAAAATTGAGTCAATCTTTTTATAATTCTTTATGCCTTCCTCTTCATTTCCCAGTTTCCAATGTGCTTTACCTAAATAGGCATAGGATACCGACACCCAGGCAAAGTCATTAACGGCTATAAGAGCAGGCAAGGAACTCTTAAGCGATTTGATTGCGGCAGCGTAATCCCTGTTGCGGTAATCCCTTATACCAGCTTCTTTTATATAATAACTATATTCCTGCCTATAATCTGGATTTTTCCATGTGTTTGCCATCCCGAGAGCAACTAATGAATCTGCTTTCTTGAAATGATATAGATTTCGGTAGCATACAGTCATTTGATGCAGTGTGTTATTATAGCCGCGTTGATTGCCATACATAACGTTAGGATGCAGATCTTTCTTGATTTCATTTTCAAAAAATCCTCTGGCCTCTTCAAAATTGTCTAAAGCATCGCTATAATAGCCAATATAACTTTTCATGACCCCAATATGGTAATTGATCTTATTTCGGTAATAGGGATCTTTGTTGTTTTTATTCTTTTCAAATGCTTTTAAGTATTGATTGAGTGCAAGATTGTACTTTTTCAGATAGAAATAATAAACCACTCCTTTGCTCAGGTAGGCACTGCTTATCAGACTGTCATTTTGTGTTTTTGTAGCAACATAAATTGCACTATCCGCATACTTTAGTTTCACATTCGGATCGGGAGAATAGTATCTTGCATCTGTATAACCAAGATACAACTGCATTGGATTTTTTTCATTTTTTGCTTTTTTGATCAGTTTCTCAACAAGAGGTAATGCAGTGGAGTCATTTTCAACCCTGGTCTCGTACTGCCTCTGAAGCAAATAAAATTCACTCAAGTTTTTCTTCTGCGCAAATAATGATTCACACAGATAAAGTAATATGATTGACAGAAAACGAATAAATAGATGGTTCATGGCTAGTATAATGATAAATTTAAGAAAAAAATCGACATAGCAGATAATTCACCTAAACTTCCAAAAGTTTCGATTAACAACTTTATCAAGCTATTGATTTTCAACATTATAATTAAATTAATAAAATAATTTATATCACTGTCCGAGGAAACAAATACACTTCCGAGGATTTCCGATACACAAAAAACGCAAGCTCGAATTGCTATTTTTTTTATAGCACTAAAACTCCTTATTCTTTCATTCCATTACATAAGATAAGATGCCATTAAATCCGTTTGTCCGTGTGTATTCTGATACCCCAAACTGTTTTAACATGACGCTAAGACTGATAATTTGGTCAACAGAATTCATCATCTCGGCGCCGAGATAATCCTAAAAAATTTATCATGAAAAAAACAACGGTTATCTCAATTACGATAATGCTCTTCTCCTTTTGCGCGCTACAAGCATGCAGGGAGTATGAAATGGATATTGAGCCAGATCATGGGAATCAGGCAAGTAAAGAATATCGACAGAGAATGTATCAAAAAATCGAAGCTGATTCGGTCAAAGCACCAGTTCTGTATTTCGATGGCAAGGAAAACCAGGTGGCAGATCCGCCTCCAAAAGATAAGGATCAATGGAGATACAAAAGTGACAAAGCTTTTTAGTACAGTGTCCATAAGGTTTCTGAGACTGCAAATGCTTGCATTTGATCTCAAAGGCAGTATAAATTTGAAGAAATCGAAATTAGGAAGCAGATTTTGGGCAAATCCAATTAGCGGCTGCCTTTCAGCTTATAACAACAACTAAATAACCAAATCATGAGAATTAAGAACATCGTTGCTGAATCGACCATATTTATACTCATTCTTGTATGGGCATTTACCTTCGTGAGTAAAGTTCTGGATTTTGACACTTTTGCCCGTCAGATTAAAGGCGCATACCTTTTGTCTGCAGCTGGAGCTATCCTCCCTTACCTTTTACAGGTTGTCCATGTTGGTATTGTTATCCTCCTTTTGAACAAGAGCTGGAGAAGGATGGGGCTTCTGGTTTCATTATCGGTCATCATTGCCTATACAGCTTATCTGATCTATATCTTAAAATTTGCACCAAGCATCCCATGCTCTTGCATAGCCGTGCTTAGAAGTATGAACTGGACCGATCAGTTGTATTTCAACTCTGGTGTGCTTGCAATTAACCTCATTGGCCTGATTACTTTCTCTTCGTTAAGACGAACCTCACACAGCATTCAGGCCACTTAGATTAAAATTAATATCTAAACTACAGGGGAAGCCGAAAACCTGAATCCAGAGTAGGCAAAAAACTAAAGTTTAGCTTTTTGATTTAAAAAGCACCAACATCATGAAAAATTTAAGAGTAACAGTAGGAATTGCAGCCCTTGCAATTGGAAGTTTCGCAGCATTCTCTTTTGCTCCGGCAAGTAGCTATGCAAAAGTGGCTTTACAAGAATTTTACGTGAATCCTGACGGTTCACGAGGACCTCAGGTTATTGGCGAAAATAAATGTTATGAATCTACAGATGATCTTTGTTCGCAGGAGTACAATACCACTACGGGGCAACCGACTAATGATCCGAATAAAATGCACTACGGAGTACGTCCAAACAATTAATGTAATTTCAGCCATATCTAGGATATGGCTGACTTTTTAATGCATATATATAATTACAATAATTTTTCGACAAATTTTATAAAGTCTGCTTTTCTGGATCTTGGTTCCGGAGGCGCTTCCGCAATTTTACCCTCTTTATCAACAATAATTAGTCGCGGATAAGCAGAAATATTTAGATATTTCATCATTGGATGGTCCTTGCTTTGCCCTTCAGTATACAACTGTAAAGAATTGATACTGGAATACTTACCGATGCCTTCTAACCATAACCTTCTTTTATCAATTCCAATGGAAATAAATTGAACGTTCTTACCTTTCAATTCGTTTTCAGCCTGTTCTAAAGCAGGAACCATTAATTTACACCCCCCACATCCGTTATACCAGAAGTCTATCACTAAAACTTTTCCCTTAAAATCAGTCAACTTATGAATAGTTCCTGTGGAGTCCGGCAAAGCAAAATTATAAAAGGGTTTCCCTGCAGCAAATTTCTTTTCGGTATTTTCATAAAGTTTAACAACTCCATTGTAATTAGGATTATTAAAATCTGCATTGTCACAATAATATTGATATAGCTTTGTCGTCGTTGAATCAAAACCTCCCCTAATGCATGTCCACAAATGGTCTGATAAAAGATAATCCCTGATTTCAGGATATTTTTTAAGTCGCTTTACAAGAATTTCCGCATAACGAATCTTATGTTTTTTTTCGAAATCGTCAGCGCCGACAGTGACTGGATTTCTAAACTCCGATAAGATCAGATACGACCCTATGGTTCTTCCATATTTTACCACATCCTTTTTAAAGAAAACATCCATTCGATTCTTAGAAACGATATATTTATCAAATAACGACCGGAGAGAATCACTTTCGCTACGCTTACTTGATCTAAAAAGCATTGTCATCATTGTTCCATACATTTGTGCTTTTAACAAATCTTTAATATTTGAAGGTACAGTTTTATCTCTGCTTAGCATCGAGTCAACTACACTTAATTTTTTATCGGTGGTTTCATATTTGTAGGTTATACTCTGTTTAGCATAGTCTGGGTCTTTCGCATAAATTTCAAGACATTTGCCCATAGCCTTCTTGAACAAGTTTAGTTTCTCGCTTCCCTTTCCACTAACGTTAACTTTCCCAATTCCCCATCCGAAAAAACCCACTTCTTTTATCGAAGGAACATCAAAAGTCAGGTCATCATTTGGTTCAACCAAAACAGCGTAATCGCCTGGCATGGTGACGTATTTGTTATTAATAAGCAAGTAAATGTAACTTGTATGTTTGATATCAAAGGTAAATTGGCATTTTCCGTCCTTAATTACAGCGGTGTCCCTGTAATATTTTGAATCTAAATTAAGCATAGGGTCTAATATGCCTATTGTTGCTCGCAGCTGTGTGGTATCAACCTGCGGAATATTAATAGTTATTTTTGTATTGCCCTGTGCAAAAGTGCAAATGCCGTACAAAAGCGAGATTAAGGTTATTATTATATTTTTCATGTTATTGTTCATTTTGGGTAATCCCGTTAAAATTTATAATAAATTGAGGAATTGGCAGCACATACCGTGGATCTCCTGCAGGTAAGCTATAGGTCTGATCACCGATGGTTCTTGTAAGTGTTTTAGCGTACCGAGGATCACGATTTAATCTTTTTAGGTCTTGCCACCGGAGACATCTGGTCAGCAGCTCTTTTCTTCGTTCACTTAAAATAATGTCTAATGTTTCATTAGCGGTTCCAGCATAATAAGGTACAAATTGTCCTGTCTTAAATCTTTTTTCCAATAATATATTAAGTTGATGTATTGCGCCTTTACTATCCCCAAGTCTGGCTCTAGATTCAGCACCAATTAGTAAAATTTCTGGCGTCGAAGTTCCCGAAAAAAGCGCAGCTCTGTAATGTCCCTTGAAAGAATATCTTCCGTCTGTTTCTTTTTTAAAGAACAGTACTTTTCTCAGATCATTACCATCGTAACTGTTATAGAGATCCTGATTGATCCTACCGACCGTAGCATAGCCAACACTCATCCTGGGGTTCAATGGAATATGCATTTCTTTGCTCTGAATATTTAAAGGACGAGATGCAGCAGGATTTAAAGCATTATAATCTTCAATATAATTATGATACTTATAGCTTGAATCGGCAGCATTTTTTGCATCTCTAAAATTATCCATGTAAAGGTAAGAGCGTGCCAATAAAGCAAACGCTCCACCTTTTGCGATGTGGGTTGCTGATAACTTTTCAATAGGTAGAATTTCCGAAGCAATGAGCAGATCCTGAACAATTCTTTGATAGGTTTCTTCCAAAGTGGACCTAAAAATTGGCTCTTCGATGTCATCAGTTAGCTTAAGTGGAATACCTAAATCACTCGTCGAACTCCTAGCGTCATAATACTTACAAAAGGTCATCGCTAAATTTAGAAATTGCCGTGAACGATGATAGAGTGCTGTACCTTTTATACGATCATACAGCTCTTTATTGTTTTCGTCTCGTACAATCTTATCGAGTCCGGTCAGAACAACATTACAAACCTGAATCTGACTGTAAGCGATATTCCATTCATTCTGATTTGTTGAAAGTTGCTCAAATTCTGTAACGGTCCATGTTGCCAAATTCCGCTGAAAAGGGAATGGTAAAGCATTAAACTGTGCTAATGTATAATCTGCTTCATCGGAACCGTTTTCCGTCGAACCACGGCCATCCTGTTCAAATGCTGAGGTGTTTAACAACAGGTCAAAATCGTTCAATGTTGTGGGAACAATAAGTTTGATGTCCTGTTTTTCTTCAAGCCATTCCTTGGAACAGGAAGTAAGAATAATAAGAATAACACATGAATAAATAGTAAATATCTTTTTCATAATTTTAATTCTTATAGTGTGCAATTAAGTCCAAAAGAAAAACTCCGTATAGGCTTCGAATTTGGATAATCCGGATCTATATAATCAACCTTAGTTGATTTCCACAAAATACCTAGGTTGTTTGCCAAAAGAAAGAGTTTTAAGCTTTTTACGCCAACGTTTCTTAATTGACGTGCGGTAAAATCGTAGGAAATTACAAGATCTTGCAATCGGATATGATCACCTTTTTCGACTAATGTCTCCGAATATCTATAGTATTGGTCAGCGAGACTATTTGCCGGATACAACATTGCAGGAACATTTGTGAATGATTCATCTCCAGGCTTTTGCCATCTGTGATAATAATCCCCATGACCATAATAATTGCTATAGAGTCCAGAGTAAGAGACACTATTCCTTCTAAAATAATAGCCCAATCGATAGGTTATATTAAAAGAAAGCTCAACTCTTTTATAATTGAACGTATTTCTTAATGCGCCAAAGTGAGTGGGTAACGCATTCCCATGATAAACAAGATTATTCTCAGGGTCCTGACTTAAATATTGCTTTATTAAAGTATATTCGGCAGAAGGCTGGTTTTCAAGATACCCTTTTGCCTGACCAGTTTCCGGATCTAACCCCGCCCAGGGGTATGAGTAAATTCCAAACAGTGGTCTACCAACAACTGGTGAATAGGCAGATGCATTTCGGTAAATGCTGTTATCGGTAATAAAATTATCAATGGTAGTTGACCTTTGGTATTTCATTACTTTATCCTTGGCTAAAGAAAATAGCGCAACAGTTTTCCAAGTAAAATCTTTATACTGTAAATTCGTAGAATTGATTTCTATATCTACACCTTTCCCTTTCATATCTGCAAGATTACCCCTAAAGGAGATAAATCCGGTTGTCGGATCTAATGGTCCATTACCGATGAGATCAGTACCTTTCCTGTTGAAATATTCTACGCTGCCAGATATGCGATTGTTTTTTGTTGCAAAGTCCACTCCCATATTCCACATTCTGTTCTTTTCCCACCTTAGATTTCTATTGGGAGGATTAAGTAAATAGGCTGCTGGCATCTGATTGATGCTATTGCTAGAAAGTTTAGCAGTTGTGTACGCCGTAATACTTCGATCCAGATTACCACTATAGCCGAAGGTAGATCTTAGGCTCAAAGAAGATAGCCAGTCCAAATGAAAAAATTTCTCTTTATCAACATTCCACTTTCCACCGACCGACCAAAGAGGAACGGATTTTTGGTTTGTATTTACACCAAATAAATTTGACTGGTCAATACGTGCGCTAGCCGACAGGATGTAACGAAGGTCGTAATTGTATGCTCCGTTAACGTAATATGACCGCATTCGGTCCAGCGTTTCGGTGTAGTCATTACCAGTAGCAATAGAAGCCTGACCACCATTTCCATATAGAGAAAATTGAGTTAGATAATCTACCATAGTACTTGAACCGACGTTTGGATCGAAACCATACATTCTGCTTGAATTTCCTGTAATTTTTGCCTCTCTAACTTCAAATCCAGCAATAGCATTCAATTGATGCTTATTCCATTTCTGATCAAAATTGATTTGAAATCTACCGTTTATTGAATTTAATTGAGAATGACTGTTGTCCAACATACCTCCTAATGGTATATTTCTCTGTACTGCACCATTATCAATAGACGTATATAGATTGATCAGATTTCGCATAAAATAACTTTGCTGGTCATAGTAATTCCGTCCATTTCCAATTTGGTTCTCATATTGCAATCTTGCCTCCGCAGATAAAGAAGGAAAGATTGAATATTTGATAGCAGTATTTAAGCGAATCTCAGATTGTTTTGATTTGTTATCCTGATAGTTCAGTTCATCCAGCGGAACAAAATCCCAGTTTAACAATCCTTCCGAAAGTGCTTTTTGCTTCAGCACGGTACTATATTCTTTGATAACAACTGCAGGATCTCCAGTGTTATCAACAAGTCGTGCATACGGATACATCAACTGCTGTCCCATATTGCTAAGCATGGAAACCACGTTAGATATAGATTGAGAATTTTGGTTGTAGGAAAGTGCAGCTGAAAGCTCCAATTTTTCATTAGGGCGAAAGACCTGATTGCTGTTTAAACTTACCCGACTAAAACCGCTCTCCTTTTCTGAATTTTGGTTTTTGTCGTAACCTGCTGAAAAATAATAGGTATATTTATTTGTGCCACCGTTAAGATTTATGGCGTACTGCTGCTTTAGAGCTGGTCTGTAAAGATATTTGCTCATATCATCCCGCAGATTGTATTGCCTCAACGCGTCAATCCGGTTTGTAGCCTGTTGTTCTGTTAGCTTTCCGTTTCTTTGGTCATTTAAAATACTGACCACTGGCGAGTATGGGTTATTGGATGCTGTATTTCCGATCACGTCGTCATAAAATCCCTTTTCAAACAGCATTTTCTCAATATCAATGAAGTCCGTGGGTTTGATCTGGGGAATATAGTTCAGATCGGGCTTCTGCCCGATAGTAACATTGGCAGTAAACCCAATGTTTATGGGCTGGTCTGCTCGTCCTTTTTTCGTTTTTATGACGATCACACCATTGCCGGCACGTACTCCCCAGATGGAAGCTGCAGCAGCATCTTTCAGAATGTCAATATCCTCTATGTCGTTGGGATTAATATTGTTGATGTCTCCTTCATACGGAAAATTGTCGACAACGATAAGTGGCTGGTCGTTTCCGAAGATTGTAGCCTGTCCTCTGATCGTTAATTTCGGAGAACCTGAACGCTCATCAAATAATATCGAAGGAGCGATACCTTTCAATCTGCTGATCACATCGGTGGATACCTGCCTATTGAATGTCGCATTGTCCACTTTGGAAAAAGACCCCGTGGCCCTCTCCCTTGGGATCGACTGATAACCACTGGCAACGACAGAAACCTCTTCGATTCTGTTGGAATTTGTTGTCAGTACAATCCTATCCGCATCCTTTGCGGCTACCTCAGTTTGACTAAAGCCTAAGTAAGAAATTTGCAATTCAGATTGAGCATATTCGTCGGGAAGCTCAAAAGATCCTGAATTGTCCGAAGTTGTGATAAAATTGGTGCCTTTAACTTGGATCGTAGCACCAGCGAGGGGCTGCCCTTTTTCGTCAAAAACTCTGCCCCTGACTGGATCTGTTTTTTCGGGGTTCGCTGGTGCTGCCTTTTTGGGCTGTTTTTTTTCTTTGAGTATGATTGTACCGTCTATGATTTCATAGATGATGTCCTGTCCGGACAGAAGCTGCTGCAAGGCTTTTTCAAACGGCACATTATTGAATTCAGCGGTCACGGGCTTTTTATCCCGAAGGAGCCTATCATTATACGCAAAGTCATAATTCGTCTGTTTCTTGATGCTCTCGATAGCTTTGGACAAAGGTGCCTTCTTCAGGGACAGGTTAATGGACTGTGCACTGACCTCGTATGGGTAATGCAGTCCCGAGGCCAAAAGAAACAGCAGTAACACTCTTTTGACCTTTTGCCTATTCTTTGGACCGGTGGTGTATAATAGGCGTTGTTTAAAAACATGATTATTCATATTTTTGCTGTTAGGGTTAAAAATCTGTTTGTTGCAAAATAGTAGACCCATTGGAGCTGGAGTGCTACGAACACCCCAGCTTCTTTTTTTTGGGCCAACATATGAAACTAATTAATTACTCTCTGATGCGTAACCTCCTTCCCTTCATTTCAAACTGGATATCGGTTGCTTTTTCGAGTATCTGCAGGACACTGCTCAGCTTTTTGTCTCTTTTTAGCGATGCACTGACCTCAAGACCGGTAGCCATAGTGCTGTAGTCGACTTCTATATCATACCAGCGCTCAAGCTGGCGCAGAACCTCACCCATTGAAGCACTCCGGAAACTGAACTCATTTTCAGTCCAGGCGGTATAGGGTTCTGTATCAAGTGTGTTGACATCAAATCTGCCGCTGGTATAGATGGCCTGCTGCGAGGGTTTTAATAACAACGTTGTTTTATGGGCTACATCGCTCAGCTGCACACTTCCTTCCACCAAAGTGGTCAGGATATAGGGCTCATTGTTGTACGCATTGATGTTAAATCGTGTACCCAGAACTTTGACCTCCTGCCCGCCCGTGATGACAATAAATGGTCTAGTCTTATCATGCTCCACTTCAAAGTAGCCTTCTCCTGTAAGTTCGACCAATCGTTTATCCTGCGGAAACTGAGCTGGATATTTTAGCGAGGACTCTGCATTGAGCCAGACTCTGGTGCCATCTGCCAGCGTTATTTTGTACTGTCCTTTACGTGGTGTGGATAGTGTGGCATATTTCATGGTATTTGAAGCGACTTTGGTGCCGTCCGCATACAAGACTGCGTCACCCTTAACGGTGACGGCCTGATGGGTAAGCTCAATTGTTTTTCCATCATCAAAAGTTAGTGTCGCCTGATCTTTACCCGGTAGTATATCTTCTGCGGATGAAGACGCTGTGACCGTTGGCTTGCTATTATTAATGCGGAAATCAAGGTATAGCATTACGGAAATGGAAACGGCAAGTAGGATGGCAGCCGCAACAAGCCAACGTTTCCAGTGTGATGCAGATCTGTGCATATTCAGCATAGTATGCAGCATGTGGAGGTTATCCTCGGTTTTTGATTGAGCGATATCAAAATTTACTAGATTTTGGGCTACCTGCTGCTGATTCTGAAGTTCCTCAAAGACTGCCCTATTATGCGCATTCTTATTGATCCATATTTCAACAGCCTTGCTTTCCAGTGTGGACAGCTCCTCCCCCTGTACCAATTTGCTCAGAAGTGGGACAATTGTCAGTTCGTCAAAAAATTGTTGCTCTTCCATCGGCTCCTTTTAATATAGAAACCGGAAAGCATATAGGTTTGTCCAAAAGAAATTGAAAAAAAGAAAATATTAGAAGTATAGTAGTAAAAGTGCGATCCCAGCACCAGAAAGGCGGTTTCTCAGAATAGAAATTGCTCTTGCCTTTTGACTGTTGACGGTACTCACCGTAAGTGAAAGTTCCTCTGCAACTTCTTTGGCAGTTTTACCCTCCATTAACTGCGTCATAATGATCCGGCATTGTTCAGGCAGCAGCTCGATTGCCTGATAAAGTTCCCGATAGACTTCGGAGAGTACAATCTGGCTCAGGATATTGTTGTCGTCAGACTCGTTAAAATTTGATGTATAACCATCAAACCTTTTTAGGCGCACCTTCTCCTTTTCTATCGCATTAAAACAGGAATTTTTTGTCGATATATACAAAAATGCCTTGATACTGTTCAGGGATTCAAATGTCTCTCTTTTCTCATGAAGTTTCACAAAGATATCCAGAACGATCTGCTGGGCATCGATTTGGTCAAAATTTACAAAAAGCCTCTTCGCAAAGAAGATTAATGAAGGATGGTAAAGACGGAAAATTTTATCAAAAGCATGTTCTTCACCGCTTACAAAACTTTTTAGCAGTGCCCTTTCATCGATCACATTCGGGGTTATCATTATAAGGCCATTGGCAATTGCTGTGTAAAGTTATGCAATTTTAATTTCGATAAAAAGTTATTTTGCTTTAAACTACTAAGGATTCAGGTAGTTCATGATTTCTACATCAATATTATGTATATTTGAAAGTATTGAACCTAAAAAAACTAATATAAAAGCAGAATTATGAATGGACAAAAAAAAGTTTGGATAATTTCTTTTCTAATACCCTTTCTCCTAGGACTTTTATTGATATTAGCTTACTGCTTATTTAAAGATAATTATACATTGGGATCTGTAACTCTGAGTGATTGGTTAAATTATTTTGTCGCCAGCGGTACTGTAGGAGCTTTTCTAAGTTTGATTGTAGATAAAATTTCCAATGAAAGAAGCGAAAATCACAAGAAATGGCAATCCGAAATACCGATGGTTACTTTGACGTCTCCCTGCGACCCTACTTCAAATTATTGCGATATTAATATTGTCGAGTTTAATAATGATTACCAGCAAAGAGGAAGCCAGTATTTTTCAGTTAGTAACTTAGGCAAAACCAATGCATATGATATTACTATAGAATTTTGTTCTGACGAGGTTTTTACAACTACAAAAATTTTTCATAGGCATTACATACCTTATTTAATGCCCCTCTCAAACGCAGGATATGAAGGGCAATTTCAGGATTTTATTTATTCTAAGTTTTCCGTTGATCCGGAAACGAAGGAAATTTCAAATAAAAATTTTGAAATTTGTGGTTGTTTAAACGATTGCCTGATTTCTTCAACTAGCCCGAATGAAAAATACTTTTATGTTAGAATTTCCTATTTTTCCAGCTTATCAAAAGAGCACCGTCACCTAATTACAACAATTTTACGTATTAATTTAATCTGTGAAAAAATAACAATTCAAGAGGCCGATTCCAATACGAATAGTGTCAAAATAAAAGGAATTACTATTCTTGATTATGAATACTCATGAAACACTGAGCATAAAAATACCTATTCAAATTTCTTTCTTGGAAGTCCAATTTCATGTTCCTGAGGATAAGGTAGTCTAAAAGTCATACTGACATCTTCCTTAATCCTTTGCTGGGCTTCATATTTCTTTTCTTCATCATGGGAATATCTCGGATCAGAGATAAAAGGCATCTTTGCCATCTTAGTGATCGTAATGGTTGGAAAATGGAAATCTACTTCCACTATACCAAGCAACAGATAACAGCCTCCCCCCTGGAAGGGATATTTTTCAAGACAGTCGGGAAAGTGCGCGGTATCAAAATAGTCACCGTTCACATCGATCCAGGTCCCGAAGTACATCGTTCCTCGTTTTGTAGGCACATGTTTTCTGGAAATTAGATAAGCCAGCATCTTGACCTGTTTTTTATGGTGATCCGTAAGATCTTTGGCCATGACAGTACCCCTGTATTTTGTTTTTAACAGATCAAACGGCGTACAGGAAACAGGAAAACTAAGTATCTCGATTTCATCGAAAGCATCTTCAAATACATTCCGTTTCAGCTCAGGAAATTTAAACTCTTTTACTGGTTCATCGAATAGTGCCTCGAATCTTCGCTCCGATTTATAATCGCCAAGAAGGATTCTCGCCTTTAACAGCAATTCATTTTTGGTGACACCACTAAAACGGAATGCACCGATAAAGATAAGCGTCTGTAGCGTTTCAATGCCAATTGGAATCCGTTTGATAAAATCTTCCAGTGATTTATAATCACCGTTTTTCCTCCTTTCCTCAGGAATCAGCTGGGCAATCTTTGATTCCACTTTTTCCAAAAGCATCAGACCTAGGTAAATCTCATCGCCATAAAGTGTCGTTTCATATTCACTTTTGTTTACACATGGATTCAAAATCCTTCCACCCGACATTCTGGCTTCATGCACGTACACCTCGGTCCTATAGAAACCGCCCATATTGTTGATGGCACAGACCATAAACTCTAGGGGATAATAAACCTTCAGGTATAAGCTTTGATAACTCTCCACCGCATAGGAAGCTGAGTGGGCTTTGCAGAATGAGTATCCGGCAAAAGATTCAATCTGTCTATAAATTTCCCTGCTCAGCTCCTCTGGATGCCCTTTCTCCCTGCAAGATGCAAAAAAATGATCCTTAACCTTTTGAAGTGCACTTAATGACCTACCTTTTCCTGACATTGCTCTTCTGAGAATATCTCCATCAGCCGCTGAAAGCCCACCATAATGCAAGGCAATCTTGATGACATCTTCCTGATATACCATGATGCCATAAGTCTCCCCTAGCTGCTCTTCAAAAACTGGATGAAAGTACTCGAATTGATCCGGATTGTTGTGCCTAAAAATATATTCACGCATCATCCCGGATTGGGCTACCCCCGGACGGATGATAGATGAGGCAGCAACTAGAACTTTGTAATTATCACATTTCAGCCTTCGGAGAAGACCGCGCATAGCGGGTGATTCGATATAGAAACAGCCAATTGTCCTGCCTTGGCTCAAATACTCATTACATTTTTGCTCATCCTTGGACAGGGTCGTATCCTTAATATTTACTTTAATTCCTTTTTTCTCTTCGATAAGCTTAACGGTATCGTTGATCGTTCCCAGACCTCGCTGGGAAAGGATATCGAATTTCTCAAAACCGATGTCCTCTGCAACGTGCATATCCCATTGTACAATAGGGAAACCTTTGGGTGGCATCTCCAAAGCTGTGAAATTGATCAACGGTTCTTCTGATATTATAATACCACAAGAGTGCATGCTCCGCTGGTTTGGAAATTTTTCGAGAAGCTTTCCATATTTCTGTACTTGTTTTACAATATCGTCGCGAAATACCCGTTCTGGATTTTTACTCAGCTCATCGAGCTCTTCTTTCGGAAGGCCAAAAGCCTTTCCTACTTCACGGATAATAGATCGATATTTGAACTCAACATTTGTCCCACAGAATGCCACGTACTCTTTTCCGTAACGGTTGAAAATATAATCAAGGATAATATCACGCTCCTGCCATGACCAATCTATGTCAAAATCAGGCGGGCTTTTCCGGTTTTCATTGAGGAAGCGCTCAAAGTACAGATCAAGTTCAATGGGACAAATATCGGTAATACCCAAGCAATAAGCTACAATTGAATTAGCTCCACTCCCTCGCCCCACATGCATAAAGCCCATAGAATTGCTATACCTAATGATATCCCAGGTGATCAGAAAATAACCACTGAAATTCAGCTCATTGATCACTTTTAGCTCCTTTTCTACACGTTTACCAGCCTTTTCATGATTCCTGCCATACCTTCGCTCCAATCCTGCATAGGCTAATCTGGTCAATAGTTTTAGATCATCTGCTTTACTACCTGTATAATACTTTCTATTTCGGGGCACATCGAATGAAAACTCAAAACTACATTGTGACAGGATCTTTTCTGTATTTTCAATAATCTGCGGAAAATTCTTGAAAGCATCCAACAGATCCTGTGGAGGCCGAAAATACTCTGACTTCCGGCACACTTCATTTTCCGCTAATTTTGATAACAGCACGTTGTTATCGATTGCCCTTAAAATCCTGTGCAGATTATATTCCTTTTTTGTAGTAAATGTCACCGGATAAAATATCACCATTTTTGGAATCAGCTTTTTTAATTCGGGACGGATAAGCAGATTCAGTTCTTCTTCGCAGATACCAATAAATTCATTTTCCCTAAGAGCTTTAGGAACATTACTCAAGGGATACACGATGAAATTATGTATGGTTTGAGGCTGTAAAGGAAGATCAGTTCCATGACAATTATAGGCTGTCAACAGTTTGTTGATTTCTCCCAGCCCTTCAAACTCCTTTGCAATACAGACATACAGTAACTTGTTTTCTTTTCTGACCTCAATGCCCACGATGGGTTTAATTCCATGCTCCTCACATTTTTTCTTGAATTCATAGACTCCGGTTACGGTGTTGATATCGGTAAGCACAATTTCCTTGATCCCCAGAGCAGATGCCTGAGCAACAAGATCGTCTATGGATAGTGTCCCATAACGCAAGCTGTGGAAAGAGTGACAATTCAGGTACATAGCTGTGCATTTAACGTAAAAAATTAAAACCTACAGCCCTGCCAACCGCATCCTTGCCAAATCGGTTTTTAATATGATCCATGGCCTGGTACAGATTAATTAATTCTGAGGTATCTTCAAAAAGGTTCATCTGATAGCATCCATGCACCAGATCCGTAAACCGCAGGCCCACCAGTCTCAAACGCATCCTTCGCGTATACACTTTATCAAAAAGCTCCAATGCAACTCTTGCCAAGGTGTGATCTGCAGAAGTGTAGGTTATCCTGCACTGTTTGGTTTCTGTATCAAAATTGGAATAGCGGATCTTTATGACGACCGTCGAGGTTAACCATTTCTCCTGCCTGAGCTGGTGGGCCAACTTCTCAGCCATTCCTGCAATGATACCTTTCACTTCATTGATATTCATCGTATCGCTACTAAATGTTCGCTCTTTTGAAATGGACTTTCTTTCCGAATATGGAATTACGGGGGTATCATCAATACCGTTTGCTTTTTTCCATAAATCAATGCCGTTCTTACCGATCATCTGCTGCAGAACCTCTACCGGCATTTCGGATAGGGTGCCTATCGTTCTGATCCCAACCCGGGATAGCAGCTGAAAGGTGGCATTACCTACCATCGGCATTTTTTTGATCGGTAACGGATTGAGAAAAGAATGCACAGCCATCGAAGGAATCTCCCGATGTCCATGTGGTTTTGATTCTCCTGTAGCGATCTTGCTAACCGTCTTATTGATGGATAAGGCATAACTGATCGGCAGCCCCGTCTCCTTTTCTATCCTTCTACCTAATTCGTTGGTCCACTTGTAAGCGCCAAAGAACTTATCCATGCCTGTGAGGTCAAGATAAAATTCGTCTATGGACGACTTTTCCATCAAAGGTGCACTTTCTTCAATAATTTCTGTCACGGTATGAGACATCTTGGAGTAAAGTTCCATATCTCCTTTAACCACTTTAGCCTGCGGACAGAGCCGCAACGCCATCCGCATCGGCATGGCTGACCGCACACCGAATGTTCGAGCCTCATAAGAACATGAAGAAACCACACCCCGGTCACCACCTCCAATAATCAACGGAATACCTTTAAGCTGTGAGTTTACCAGTCTTTCACAACTTACAAAAAAGGTGTCCAAATCCATGTGTACTATAGCGCGCTCCATTTTTTACTAACTTATTTAGCAAAATTGATAATATTTATCACAAATTACATTACATTTGTTGTGAATAATTTTCACAAAATGTCAACACTCTCTATTTTAGCCGATAACATCAGGTATTTAAGAATGCAGCAGACACCCGAACTTACGCAAAGTAAGATCGCTGAGCATTTGAAGGTAACTCGTGAATCTTATGCAAAGTATGAAACGGCAAAAAGTGCTCCGCCACTGGACGTGCTATTGGCTATTTCCCGTTATTACCATATTAGTGCCGATCTGTTGTTGACTGTCGATCTCAGGAAATATCCGATGGAAGAGCTTTTAAAACTTCCAGACAATAGGATCATCCTGCCTATTAAAACAGACCATAGGGGTGAAAATAAGATTGAAGTGGTCCCTTATAAGGCGTCTATGGGATATCTAGCGGGCCATGCTGACCCAGAATATATTGATAGTCTCCAGACAATGTCCCTACCCTTCCTTCATAATGGAAAGTATCGGGCATTTCCTGTGGAAGGTGATTCTATGCCTCCTTACAAGGATGGAACATACATTATTGGTAAATATGTGGAAAGCATAACGGATATGAAAACGGGAAAGACCTATTTACTGATGACGCGTACCGGATTTGTCTTCAAGCGTCTTGACAAAATAAACCAGAACTCCATAACCGTAAAATCTGATAATACCTTCTACGACAACTACGATATTCTATTTACTGACCTGCGTGAAGCCTGGCAATATGCGGGAAGCTTTTCCAGCCAGGAACAGGAAATTATCGACTTTAGCAACGAAGACGTTAAGGGTATGTTGCTAACATTAATGAACGAAATAAAGGACCTTAAAAATAAATTAAGCTAACTTTAAGAAAAGAAAGAGCAAAAGTGATATTGTAAGAATCATTGATTAACAATCTTCTAAACCTCACGAAACTTTTCCTACTACATCTTTTTTTCTGATGAAATGTATTCGAATATTCAATTCTATCAAGCTCCACAATATTATTGATTTTTTTTTCCAAGGTCCTTTATTGGTGTGCTCTCCAAACTTAAAATCATTGATTACTCCTTTTGACGTATCGTGAACAAATAATAAGTCCCTCCTGATCTGATCAGGAGGGACTTTTTTAATGAAACAGAACCAGTCAGTAAACTGTACCATAAGCAGGTATAGTACCGCTATTTTTTACTTTTCTTAAAAAGAATAAGTCAGACCCAATTGGATATTTGTATTTTTTGAAGAATCACCAAATTCATCTTTTAGGATTTTAGTTAAGCCGGCTATATAACGAACATTGGCTCCTAGGTTTTCAGTGAATCTATATCCTAATCCAATCCCTGCTCCAAAATTAAAGGTTTTCATATTATCTTTATTCTTGCCCTTATAACTACTTCCATTGATATCACCTTTCGCCTGGGCATTTACAAGAAGTCCAAACTCAGGTCCTGCTTCCAGATAAAATTCAGGAGTGGCATTGTATTGAACCATTACAGGAACATTGATATAGTCAAGGTTTTGTTGCATATTCTTTACTACATAAGTTCCCATTTCATAATCATATTTTGCTTTTGCCCCCTGTTGGCTGTAAACTACTTCTGGCTGAATACTAAATGTCTCAGATAATGGGACATTGACAAAGGCCCCGGCATAAAATCCAATTTTAGATTTAGAGTCGCTGCCTGTAAAACCTGAAAGGTTCCCCCCTGCTTTTACACCAAATGTTGGTCCGTCAGTTGATTGAGCTAACGACATAGTTCCTATAACTATGCATAAGCTTAGTAATTGTTTTTTCATAAGATAGGTTTTATAATTTTTAATAGTTTGAATAAGAAAAAAAGGATAGTACACCGAAAAAATCAATGTGTTACCTTAATTACTGTACTGATATTTTTGTTGATTAATTATTTTATTAATTTCATCTCCATTTATTACCCAATTATTTCCCTTTCTTTTAAATCCAGCATGAATAAATATACTGTCTAAAAATTTGATCAATTCTTGCTTTTCCATAAAATTCTATTTTAACATTTATATTGCGCTGGTAAGGGATTCAAATAGAATGCGAAAGTGCGTAACGTCCTAAAATGCAATAAATAACTTCCTTTGGTATTCACAGAGCGTGTTTTTAAAGAGCCACCCGAAAATTCGGGTAGCTCCTGGTTAGATTAGTCAGAACCTTTGTTTAACTAACTCAATAGCTTCTCAAGTTCCTGTTTTACAGCTGGTGGAAGAAAAATCTCTCCTCTCGATTCTAATTCCTTAATGCCAATTTTTGTGGAAGTTCTCGTAGTAAACGGGATAATATGATCTATAAATAGTTCATTCAGCTTTTCAATTCTATATTCATCGTTCAAAACACGGTCAAAATCAAATACTTCTTTAAAGGATTGGGGTACCCCACCATTCACATCTCCCATTGGACTTTTAATTAATTCTTTTGTAGGAAGATAAGTTCTTCCAAAAGATTTCTGCATAAAAATTTTGATATTTAATTGGTAATAATCTCCATATTTTGATTTTTGCAATTCGAGTATCGCAATACATTCAGGACTATCTTTAAACCACCCACCAAAGGCTTGTAAAAAACCATTCTTCTTGGCAATTTCACCAAATACTTGCTTAAATTCTTTGCTATTCATTGTAAATTATTTTTTGTAATATACTTCTAAGATTTTTTTCCATTGGATATCTTTCAATCTCGGATTCGCTTGAATTGCGGCTGGAGATTGTAGTTCCTCCATATACATTTGCAATTGTTTTGATCCTACTTTTAGCTGTGTGGGATTGAGAGGTTTTAACTCATAAATTTTTCCCTCGTTAATATCCAAAAAATCAATTCGTTTTCCACTTGGTAATCTATATTCCTTAAATCTTCCTAGTTCTGGGGCGTGATAATCTGTTTTGTATGCTTTATGCAAATCTCTCCCCAGCTTTAAATTAGATTTTGTGTATTCTCCTTTGAAAACAGTTTTCATTCCCTCCTTCAGAATAGGCACCTGTTTCTCATCAATAATGTCATAGCCAACAACTTCGTCTATACTATAGTTTATATCTCCAATTGTTATAGATGATGTTTTGGGTGCGGGTATCCCAACTGTTGTTGTTTTAGGAGTATTATATAAGGTCCATGCACTTCTTCCTGGTTGGATCTCAGCTCCTTTTAAAATTGTTCCTTGAGGCTCACCGATTTTTGCTGCTCGCGCATTTTTGGCCATCTGACCAATGGCCCCTGAAATACCTCCAACTACTCCTCCTATAGCTGCTCCGGATAAACCGCCAACCAAGGTTCCTTCAATTACGTCTTCACCAAACATCACTGCTGTAGCAAATCCATTGATAGCTCCAGCCGCTGCACCTCCTGCAGCACCCGCAATTGCGCCCCCTAAAAGGCCGCCCTGTATTCCTGAGGCCGCAGCAGCGGTAAGAGCAGCAGAACCTACAGCCGCACCGACTCCACCGGTGAATGCCCCAATGGCACCACCCATTGCAATTTTACCCCAGGTTGCTCCCCAGTCCCATTTAACCGGGTTCCAAGAACCATTGGCTTTAACTCCTGTCAAATAAGCACCAACAACAGCTCCAACCAGAATCCAGGCAAACTCACCGTTAGGATCGTTATAGATCAGCGGGTTATTCATTACATACCCATACCTGTTATAAATCTGGGTATTGAACGGATCCTGGATATTTTCATCAGCATTAAGGAACCTTCTCAATACAGGGTCATATAATCGTCCATTCATATGGATGATCCCAACCTCCAAGAAGTGCTCATGGCTGGTATAACCACGGTCAACTAATAATCCGCCATTTGCCTCAATGAGCCCGGCAATTTCAGCTTTATCAACAGCAAAATTGCTATTCCCAATCTGTAAATGAGTTAAATTACCCCATGCATCGAAATGCCTCTGCTCTAGCCTGGATCCGCTTTCATCGCTTAGCGCTAAGATACTACCAAGATAATCTTTATGCAAAAATTTAAAAGATCCGTTGCTCTCATCAAAGTTCTTTAAATATACAATATTACTTTCATATGGATTTCCACCAATATAAATGATATGCTTTTCCTTTCCATTGATGTTATTTCTAACAACTTCGAAGCTTCCATCCTCACTGTATATTTTAGTAAATTCACCATCTGCTCCGGGGTCAAACAGTCCTTTGTACGTGACCTTTTGCCGCATATTTGTTAGCCCGTAACCAAATCCAACAGAACCTTTCTCACCGCCAATAAAAATCGGGTCATTGTTCTCGTTGTACAAAACAATTTGTACCAGATCCTGGTCGTAATTCTGAACACCGTTGTTGTTCAAAGTCATTCCCGTAGCCTGATAAATTTTGGTTGCATTATCAAACTTGATCAAACCAACCTGATCATTTTCCCTGATCCTGCCTTTTACATCGTAAATATTCCTATTTGTATTTGGTTTTATTCCTGTCACCGGATCTGTCCAGTTCACCAGCCTGTTATTATCATCGTAATCAAAATATTCGGTGGCTATAGATCCGGACTTCCTGCTTTTGAGCTCATTTTTAACAGCATCAAAAGAGTAAGAGATACTAATGATATCCGGTTTTGCGGATGAAGAATGATTTACGTTGGTCAGAAAGCCATTCAGATCATACTGATTATTAATTTCAGCTTCTCCTAACTTTGCTCTTAGCACCAGCCCTTTGGCATTTGTTTCCTTCAATTCCCATAGAACTTTACCAGAATTCTTCTCATTCAACTGGAAGAGTTCCCCATTCCATCCATTGTACTTGTTTTCAATGGAGACGGTAGTTGTTGCGACTTGAGTTTTTACTTCCTTATCATATGAACTAATTCTACCTTTGTTATCATATACAATATTTCTCTGTGAGAAGTAAGCCTCCGGAGTTTCCTGGAAATACGAAGTAGCTCTTCCCTGAGGGTCATAGCTTACTGCATAAGCGTAGTTTTTGCCATTTGAAGTTCCCGTTTTCGATGTAAGCCTACCCTTATCGTCGTATATAAAGCTAATCTCCTTATCTGTTTCATCCGGGGCAGTGGAATTTTCAAATTGGCTTACAAGCTGCCCTAAGCTGTTATACTCATATCGTTTCACTCCTTTTGGGCTTATAACCCTGGACAACGCTCCCATGTAACCGAAATATTGATACTCATAAATTCCAGTTGAAGGGTCATCAACCATTACTTTATTGCCCCATTCATCATACGATGTGGTTATTACGTTTTCAGCATACTTTGCCTGGATCTGCTGTCCTAAAGCGTTGTAGGAGAACTCCACAGTACCTCCCTTATCCGTAGATACCACAACATTTCCTAAAGCATCTATGGTCTGCGAGGTTGTCCTGCCATAATCTAGCGGACTGGTTTCCACTATCGTTGTGGTCAATCCCGAAACCGTAGTTTCCGTCTCCTTACCAGTAAATGCTGTCGCTTTTACTTTTGCCGGAAAAACATTGTCATCATAATCAAACGTATTCCATTGGGTGGCCCCTTGTCCTTGAAAATAAGGTTCAGACTCCTTTATCTTCCTACCAAGGGGATCGTATTCTATTTCCTTGGAAAGAAACTGCCCCTGTCCGAATGCTTTTGTCGATGTTTTATATTCCTGCCCAAGTTTGTCGATGGAGACTATAGAAACATCACCATCAGGATCGTTCTTGGTAACGATCTCATTGTATTGCCCGTCTTTCTCATAATCATAAGTAGTGGTTCCTGCAAGACTTGAAACGGAGCTCATTAGTTTTCCCCACCCATCATAACTATTGGTAAGAGTATTACCATCTGGATCCGTGGTGGTCACCACCTGTCCAAAGTTATTATAGGTAAAACCAATTGTCAGTCCAAGATTATCGGTTTGGTTAATGACAAACCTTCCCGCCGCGTCATACTCATCTTTCTGCTTTTTTGAATTTCCGTCAATTCCGGATGTTGTTTTCTTAAAGATGATATTCCCAAAGCCATCATACGCATATTCTTCAGTAACAGCATTATTCGAATTACTCCCAGGGTAAAATTGGCTGCTCTTTAAAAGGTTGTTTTCATACGTATAAGTTGTAAACGTATTATGAGTATCACCATATGCCTCGGTTATTTCAGTCTTCTTTGTTGGTCTTCCCACATAGTAATCTTTACCGGTTCCAAAGATATTGTGTACATAACCGAATTCAGTGGTCGTAACTCCGTAGCCATAGTTCGTATTGACCTCAATACGAATAGGAAGATAATAATCCCCGTAATGGGTTAATTTTTGAATAAACGTATCAGTTAAAAAATCTTTTGTCCTCGTAAACCTGGGAACAATAACTGTAACAATTTTATCCTCATATCCCGCAGGCACGGTAGTTATTAGGTAGCCATTCAGGCGCTTGTCCACTTTATATTCTACAGATTCAAAGCTTAAGAGTTGAGAATTATTCTCGGAAATATCGACCGGAAAAATATTATTTTCATTATTTGTCCTTATACTCCATTCTTTTACTGGAGCTCCATCTAATACTGGATCTATTTGTGATCCTGACCATATTTTGGTATTCTCAAAACCGTCGGCATACCAGGAAGAACGGGCAATCTGGTGAAAGCCGTATAACTTTTTCCCGTGCAGATTGCCAAGTAAGCCTCTGTAACGGAAATCGCGCTTTCTACCCTCCTCCACAAGCTGGGATACAGCAAAGTGCTGATCCACTCTATCCATTGAATACTTCGGATATAGCTCAGCAACTTCTTTTTTATAAAAGGTAGGAATAACAGGATTATCGGGAACCACTTCCATGTATTTAACAGAAGTAGTAACTCCGCCTTGTGTAATTGAAGTCATCCTTGCCAGCTCGGAAACTGGGGTTGGTCCTTTTATCTTTTTCAGGAACTGCTTCCAGTAGATAAAGACATTGTAATAATTATTCCCAGATTTTATAGAGTTGGTAATCGGCACAAATAAAGTCAGATCAAGTAGGTCCTGAACCTCATATAACGGACTTTGGAACGACCAGTTGGCTGTAAAGTTAGGAACACCCGAAACGTCTGCTCCATTAGCCATTTTAGCACTTACCCTATACCCAAAATTCCTGTAATTAGTATTGAACAAATTGATCTGATTATAGGAAAATACCTGAACAATATCAGACTTCCCATCTTTATTCATGTCAGTAACAGAGAAGAAATACTGTTGGGCAAACTTGGCATAATTTCCCGTCATTTCTTTTTGGTACTTTCTAAACGTGAAGAATTCCTGCTTCAAAAAAGGAACAAATCCTTTCTCTGTTCCCATATAGAACCTCCAATCGTCAGCCTTACCCACAGCATAATCTGTAATAGGAATAGCAAAGTCTACCTTTCCATCTCCGTTATAATCACCATATAAAACGGGAAATTCGGAATCTCTGGTTTCTAACAAGTTTCCTGAAAACCTGATTTTCTGCAGGTAGTAGGTAGCGTCATACTTTACAAATTCAAAAACGGTGTAAGTACTATTGGAAACATTTATGATTTCAACTTTTCCGTCACCGTCAATATCCATAAACTTCCGCTCGGTATAGGCATTTTCATTGATGCCATTGGCCAGAAGCAAAGGGGTAAACGGAAGTGATGAGCTCCTAAGATTAACGATCATTTTGGTATTAAATCCAACTGGCGAGCCGTCATCAAGAAAAGCGTCAGGAATACCATCTCCATCAAAATCCCCAACTTCAAGAATGGTCCTATGATCACTACCATAAAAAGTTGTGTTAGCAAGACTTTTCTCGAACACTTTAACAAAAGTATTATCCCTGAAAATATAGCCGCAAACTTTACTGTCCAAAATTTCTACAATTCCATTTCCATTATATACCTGTCCTGTTTCGTCTAGTAGTGTGTTGACTACTTTAGCGTTATTTGCAAAAGTTTTACCAGTAGGTACTACTGTAAAAGTCTCATTGAACGCCCCCAGCTTTACTGTGCCGTTATTCATGACAAAATCCAGATAGGAATCGCCATTTAAATCTCCAACTAATTTTACATCATTAAATGGTTCAGGCTCTGCTACATATTCAGCATAGGAAGAGTTGACCATGGCCGGATAATTAAAAACAACAGGATTGGCAGCTTCATTATTGGCGTTATACTCTGTAATCTTCCCAACAAATTGGTAACTTGTTCCGTTACCGGAATATTCGATATTGTATTTCTTATACTGCTGATTGTTCGTATATACCTTTATATCCGTGAGAATCCTATGTTGTAAAAATTTCAATCCTTTGATGTAGGATTCTTCTTTGAGTTCCCTGTCGCTATAATTGAATTGGATAGAATTCATATGCGGCGTATTCAAGTCCTTATTGCCACCCCACTCTATAATGTATATCGGGGCAACCCTCTCGCTTTGCAGGTAGTTATAGGATATATAATTACCTTGCGCATCGCGCCATTCGCTTATATTATACTCATTGGGAGTCCTTGAATCAAGAGTTTTTCCATACCAGGCCTGGGATCCGTCTTCAAAAGTCACCTCCCAATACTCCGGCCCCAACCACGGTTGTGCGGTCTCAGCTCCTATGGACTTAAATTTTATATTAGAGTATTTCTCCGTTACATATTCTGCTCCGTCTTTACCATATTCGCCCGATTTTAACACTAATCGGTTGCCATTGAAACTATAGAGATCAGTATAGTCCATTTGAAGTCCCTTAACCTCTGCACTATTTTCTATATTTCTCGGGGTTCTGGTGATAGACGTTATACCAGAAATACTCCAACCATAGCCAGCAAGACCATTGCTGGATTCACTGTTGTACACCAAGCTAATTTCCGGCGTGACATTTTTTACTCCTGGTGGAACGTCTATGGGTAAAGTGAACTGGAGTTGTCCTGCTTTATTGACGTCAATGTTTCCTTTGGTATCGTGAAAGCTCTGAGAAGAGCATAACACGGATATAAAAGATAAGACAAAGACGAACAATAATTTTGTTTTATTAAGATACTGTTTTTTCATGGCCGTTATCTTTTAGTGATGTTCTTACTCATTACCCTTCCGTCTTTAAGAGTGAACCGAAGCACATAAACACCCCACTCATAGCCAGACATATTAATCTTAAGCTGTCTGTTTAAATCAGGGATATTTTTCTGCTGAAATTTCCAATGCACTGTGCTATGCTGATAAAGTGAAACAGACTCGATTAATTTATCCGCATTTTCCGTCCAATCAATTGTAAGTACATCATTTACGGGTACTGGATACAGGCGTATCTCCTTAAAAAACGTCTTTTCATCTAACGTATTCGTTGTGGTCTGCGAACTGCTAGTACTCTTTTGTGAACTCTTTCTGGCAAAGTCGTCAGGCCCACGGTAGTACTGATTTCCAGCTCCATCATATTTAAAGTAGACTTCGGTTTGGGCATATCCTTTAACTCCTACCAAAAAAAGCATGACAGGAAGGACGATTTTAAGCACTTCTTTTATTTTTTTCTTTCTTCTTATTTTTTGCATGTTGTTTAATTTTGATTAGTAATTTTTGCTTATTATCCCCTTTAGCTAAGGGTTCAAATTTTTTTTGCTCACAGTTAATCTGAATAATAGTACGATTTCATAGGTTGTGGTTTTGAAATGGTGAATCGCCTGATTAAATAAATCAGGATTAATAGAAATAGTCTAGAAAGACGCCTAGGCATTTTATGCCCCTACACGTCATAGATTGGGAATCTTACGTGTATCTCTAAAGAGATTAATAGTGTCTATTCAACCTCTTTATTCAATCATATACCAGGGACTTCGTTTTTTGAACGAAGTAAAAAAAAGTGGTGTCCTTACAGTTGAGAAAATATCGAGAAGGGTATCATTTTCCAGGTTGAATTTCACTGAAAATCATAGGAAAACTGGAAAATGGGAACATCAAACAAATACGAATTGCATAATTTAGGTAATACATCTTTTTCATGGGTAATAAAATGTTTTTGGTTAGCACTATGAAACCTTCGAATTATAATATTCTTATAGCTTTACAGTAATAGCTTACCTTTTAAATTATATCATCATCTGGTTTCTGTTGGTTTTGACAATATTAGCGAAAAAAAGCATTACGTCTCTGGGGGAAAACACCATTTTTTTCTCCGTGTTTTTACGGTGCCTATTAAAAAAGAATCCTAGCGCAAAGAAAATAGTATAGCTTCCAAAATCGCTGATCATAATAAATATTGTTTTCATAATTAAGGGTTAGAATTGTGTTTTAATACATATTATTATGTGAAAGAGTATGATGAAGTATTCTTACAATGTAAATCCTCCGATCTCTTACGTTAATGATGCAAATGTATACTGCACTCACGACAAAACACGTCGTATAATATTAATTAACAAAGTGATCTTACAATAATACTGGCATTTGCAGCATTTTGGAATCCAACTATTTGTAAAATATTCATAAATTTGTTAATCACTCCCCTGCTAATAACAAAAAATGCCACTTTTTGATGAACATAACAACAGTAATCAGGAAGATATGTATAAAAAAATTTACTATACATATCAGCATCGTGTATTTCTTTATATTGCAGGAAAAATATCTGATAGAAATGATGTCCTGGACATTTTTCAAAATGTCTTCATCCATTTATGGCAGTATAAAAAAGCACTAGGCGGGCCAAATACAGAAAATATTATTTTTAAAACCTGCAATCAGGAAATTGCTGACTTCTGCCATAAGAATAATAAACGATTCCAATCCCTGGAATCCGATTACCCCGATCGCTCTGAAGAGCAAATCCAGTACATTATTAAAGAAGAAGAGCGTATAGATGCTATTCAAAAAAATATTGACTTATTGCCTGATACGACAAAGCAAATTTTCACCATGAATAAGATCAATGGCATTAAACAAAAACAAATTGCCAGTGATCTTAAAATCACACAAAAAACCGTCGAAAAACAGGTTTCCAAGGCTATGACTCTACTTAGAAACGCCCTCAAAAATTCTTAAAATAAGTTAATATCAGTTAAATTTTGTTAATTTCCATATTTTCAGCGGGGGATTTTCAATGTTCCCAGGTAAATGTAATAAAGACCTGTTATGAACGAAAAGAATATTCACGAACCTCTGTCTCCCCAGGAGTCGGATGAAATGTGGCAAAAAATCATTTCGAGAATCCGTAATCAGGAAATTGAAAAGAAAAAGAAAAAACTGCGCCGGTACTATACATTAGTTTCTGCAGCAGCAATTATAATTATCGGTGTTTTGATTTTGGGATATAAAACAATGCTTACTCCTGAGGTTTATTATGCTGAAACGCAAAATGTCAGCATTACTTTAAAAGACGGATCAACTGTTACGCTTTTAAAAGGGGCACAACTACAAGTGGACAGATCCTTTCCAACGGAAAATCGGGAGGTTTACCTGCAAGGCAACGCTATATTTCATGTTGCTAAATCTAAAACCCCTTTTATTGTTCATGGAAACAACTATCAGACAAAAGTTTTGGGTACTGTTTTTAAGGTTGTTCAGAATGGGCAAAGCTTTACCGTAGATTTGTACGAAGGAAAAGTACAGGTATCAAAAAATGATAAGCCTGATTATCAATATACCCTAAAGCCTAAAGAAACATTTTCAAACCTAGGTTCTCTGAAGATGGCATCGGTGAAACCTACGGATCAGAAAGCTGAAATTGAAAGACAAAGAGTAACAACTCTTGCATTCAGTGACGCCACTCTTAACGAAGTAATATCAGCTATACAGGATATATACGGGATCCAGATCCGGTATCCTCAAGAAATAGGCTCTTCAAAAATTACTTTGAGCACGCAAACTACCGAAGAAGATGCATTAATCGAAATGATCGCGTTTCAGTTTAATCTAAAAGCCAAAAAAATAAATGATACCACATTTGAATTGGAGGAATAATGGTTTAAGTCCTTATTACTCCTGCCGTGATCCCTGATACATAAAAATGGCTGAATATAATAAAGGCCGACGGTTGCACCCGTCAGCCATGTATTCAACTAATAACGTAGATCAGAAGAGTTATTAATTTTTAAATACAATGCAAAAATATGAAAATTTTATGCACTGCCACCGTATTGTTTTTTTTCGGATGGCACAGGCTTTATGCCCAACAGGAGCTCTCAAAAAAAAGAGTAAGTTTTGAGATCACCAAAAAGGAACCGGCCGATCAGGCTGTTAAAAAATTCCTGACGTCCACAAATACTAGAAATTATGCATTTTCAGCAGAGGACCTGAAAAACCACTGGGCCCAGCCAACCAAATGTATCAATGAGCCCGTTGTAGACTGCATTCGCAAATTACTTAGGGATGTTCCAGTAGAAGTTATAATATTCAACAAAAGTGTTGTCATACGGAAGAAAAATAATCAGACAGCGTCCAGCCTGACTCCTGTAGTTTCCGATCTCTCAAAGGCGGATACGATCCAGAAATCTGCAAGTGTAAACAAGATCGATGAAATTGTTGTGAATGCAGGATACTATGCCGTAAAGGATAAAGAACGGACAGGAAGTATTGCTAAAGTTACAGCTAAAAATATAGAAAACCAGCCGGTTACCAATGTATTATCATCATTGCAAGGAAGAATGGCAGGTGTTAATATTACACAGAATTCCGGTCTTGCTGGTGGTGGTTTTGAAATCCAGATCCGAGGGCAAAATAGTTTACGCACAGGATCATTTACTTCTCCAAATGGTAATGTACCGCTCTATATAGTTGATGGCGTACCGATCATCGAAATTCCCACTGCTCAAATATCCTCTATAACTATTCCCAATGGTAGCATAAGCCCTTTAAACAGCATTAATCCTAATGATATTGAAAGTATCGAAGTATTAAAGGATGCAGACGCCACTGCTATTTATGGCTCAAGAGGTTCAAATGGTGTTATCCTGATTACAACAAAAAAAGGAAAAAAAGGGAGAATACGCGTGAACCTTTCATCCAGCTATGGGATAAGTGAGGCAATATCCAACCTCAAATTATTGAATAAAGATCAGTATCTTGAAATGCGGCGCAAGGCCTATGCCAATGATGGTATTTCAAACTATCCTGCCAATGCATACGATATAAACGGCACCTGGGATAGGAACCATGAAACGGACTGGGTAAAAACTCTGATCGGAAGAAAAGCTACGCTCAGCAACACCCAGCTTTCCTTAAGCGGAGGTAGTGAAACAACAAACTTCATGCTCAGTCTCGGCCATAATGAACAGACCACGGTATTTGGGCAGGGGTTCAAATATAGCAGCAATTCATTTAATTCGAACATCTCGCATCGTTCAGCAGACAATAAACTGTACATCAGTGTTTCCAATATGTTTACACAGCAGAAAAATAATGTGGTAAAAACTGATATGACAAGGAACGCTTATATGCTGGCTCCTGTATCACCGTTGATTTATTTGGGGGACGGAAGCCTGAATTGGGAAAACAACACATTTTCAAATCCACTGGCGGCGTATAATGCTTCTTATGACAACGATACAAAGCTGTTCCAAATGAATGTGAATGCTGAGTATCGTATCTTCAGGGATTTTACAGTAAAGCTGAATACAGGACTTAATTATACTGCAGTTGATGAATTAGCCCTGACACCAAATACAGTATACAGCCCTTACCTCGCTACTGGAATGTCCAGTTCCAGTTCTCAGGCAGATAAACGGTCACAGCAAATATTTTCGTTTATTGCGGAACCGCAGGTAAATTGGCAGAAGAAATGGGGAACTCACCAGCTAGATGCCTTGATCGGAGGTAGCTTCCAGAGGACCCAGAGGAGTGCAGATGAAAGACTTGGAATAGGCTTTGAGAGCAATCAATTCATCACCAATATTGGCGCTGCCAAATCGGTCATGACTTTAGAAGATTCCAATGTTGAATATCGTTATGTGGCCTTATTTGGCAGACTGAATTATCAGTTCAAAAACAGGTATATCGTAAACTTAACTGGAAGAAGGGACGGAAGCAGCCGTTTTGGATCCAACAATCGCTTCGCAAATTTCGGTGCCGTAGGAGCAGCATGGTTGTTTTCAAATGAAGCATTTTTAAAAGATTTTAAATGGCTGACTTTTGGAAAACTTCGGGGAAGCTATGGTTCTGCAGGTAACGACAACATCGGTGATTTTCAATATCTCGATAACTATATCGTCAATTCTACTCTGATCTATAACAATACCACTGGTATTACGCCCTCGCGTCTGTTTAATCCCGATTATAGCTGGGAGATTACCCGTAAACTTGAAACAGCACTGGAGCTTGGTTTTTTCAAAAATCGCCTTAATTTGACAACGGCCTGGTATCGTAACCGATCCACCAGTCAGTTGGTTGGTTACCAGCTTTCCGCAGTAACAGGGTTTACCAGTGTTATCGCAAACTTAGCTGCAACAGTTGAAAATACGGGCTTGGAATTTGAGCTTTCGGGACGCCCTGTTGTTGGCAAGAACTTCCGCTGGGAATCTTCTTTCAATATTAGCTTCCCGCGAAATAAACTGCTTGCGTTTCCCGGACTTGCAGGTTCCACTTATGCGAATCAGTACATCATAGGACAACCTACCAATATTATTAAATTATATCAATTAGAAGGCATAAATCCAAAAACTGGCCAATACCAGTTTACTGATTTTAATGGAGATGGTAAAATTTCCACACCGGATGACCGGCAGGTAATAGAAGATGTAAGTGTAAGATATTTTGGTGGATGGGCGAATACAGTACAATACAAAAACTGGGATCTTTCTTTTCTTTTTCAGTTTGTCAAAAAGAAAGCACGTAACTATATCGGTATTATGACGATGCCCGGAACAATGAATAATCAGCCGGTTCAGGTTCTTGATGTCTGGTCTCCCGGAAACCCCGGCGGATTGTATATGCCTTATAGCACATTAAATACGACCAGCCATAATTTACTTCGCTCCAGTACAGCTGCATATTCAGATGCTTCTTTTATAAGGTTGAAAAATGTGCAGCTGGGCTATACAATTCCGCTCAAAAGCGGCCCGTTTAAAGATGTCAAAATTTACTTTCAGGGACAGAATCTCTGGACATGGACCAGATTCTTCGGAGTGGACCCTGAATCCTCATCACTTGGTTTCCTTCCACCTCTCAGAACCTATTCCTTTGGCGCACAATTTAATCTTTAAAATTCTTAAAAATGAAAACAATACGATTTATCATTATACTTATTGCAATGACAGTAACTGCTTCATGCGAAAAAATGATTGAAGTGGACATCCCAAATGACCAGATCGATAAAGAAACAGTCTTTAGAAACGTTCAAACCGCAAATGCTGCCTTAGCTGGCCTGTACGCTGATGTAATGAAGAGTTCCCCGATAGCCGGCGGTGATCTTGAATCTTATTTAAGCGCCTATACAGATGAACTTGACAACTATACTACGGTCGCATCCGACAGCAGGGATATCTTCCTGAACCAACAGATCGACACCAATACTATTGTCTATAATGTCTGGGCTGGTGCCTATAAACATATTTATTCCTCTAATTCGATAATAGAAGGTGTAACAGCCTCAACGGGAATTTCGCCATCCAACAAAAAATATTTAATAGGGGAAGCATTACTTGTTAGGTCCATCATGCTTTTCTACCTCAACCAGCTGTTTGGCGATATCCCCTACCCTCAATCAACCGATTACAAGGTCAATAATAGCATAGGCAAAACATCTTCTGTTCAAGTACTGTCAAACCTGCAGAAGGATCTTCTGGAGGTATCGTCCCTACTTGAAGATGGCTACAGGAATACTGAACGGATTTATCCAAACAGGATGGTTGCACGACTTCTGCTCGCGAAAGTTTATATGGCTAAACAGGATTGGAGTGAAGCTGAAAAAGTACTGAAAGAAATTATACAGAGTGGGCTATACCAGATGGAACCTGACATCACCAAAGTTTTTCAGAAAACTGGGAAACATATTTTGTGGCAAATGAAACCAAACAATAACCTGTCTGTACTGCAAGCTGGCCTATACTATTTTACCAATTCGGCGCCATCATCTTATGCACTCACCAATGCCCTGGTAAATGTATTTCCAAATGAGGACCTGCGTAAACAGAAATGGATGGCACCAGTAATCTTCAACGGCCTGACTTACTATAGAGCCGAGAAATATAAAAACCGCGGTGGTAATAACATGACCGAATACTCCATCATTTTTAGGCTTGAGGAGGTGTATCTGCTTCTTGGGGAAGTACTGGCAGAACAGGATAAAATTGTAGAGGCAGTACCTTATATAAATGAAACGAGAACCCGTGCACAGCTTATGCCCCTGACTGCATCCATTACAAAAAGTGTCCTTCTGGATGAAATTCTTCTGGAAAATAAAAGAGAATACTTTACGGAGATGGGACACCGATTTCTTGATTTAAAAAGAACGGGCAAACTAAACATGCTGCAAACCACAAAACCCAACTGGAAGGATTACCATAAACTATGGCCAGTACCTCAAAAAGAGATTCTACTAAATACAAATCTTAAACCTCAAAATACGGGATACTAATAATGAAAAATATTTTGAAATTAATAATGTTTCTGGCAGGAGTCTTTTTATCATCCGCACAGCAACTTGAAGATACCATAGAAAATTGGAGGGCAAAATTTTCCTCTCTGTCAGATTTTGTATACAGATCCAAGAATGCAAATTGGATTGGCATCAGAAAAGTAAGCAAACTGCATGGTGACAGTATTTTTGTGGTCAACACGAAAGACCAAGGACAAACCGTGTACAGAATCATGAATTCACAGCTCACATTCTTGAATGAGGTAGGTGTATTGGGCAAGAAAGGACAACAGGTCGTATTTCTCAATCTTATTACCGGAAATACATTCAACTTTGACAATATAATCGATGTTTATCCGCTGCAACAACAAAACAGATTCGGGTTATTATCTAATGACCATTCCCTCAGGTTCTATGATAGTACTGGCAAGCAGCTTTTCGAAATAGCCAATGTGGGTAACCTTGCCGCCACCGATTCTAAAAACACAATATATCTTAACAGACAATATGATAGCAAATCCGAAATCATAGAGACCACTGGCTCCCAACAAAAGGTCCTTTACAAAACTGAGAATAAAATCCGCAAGATCTCGCTTATTGAAACTGGAAAACATTTGCTGGTTTTAGAGACAGCCCAAAATAACGATCAGGATAGATTAGTCCTACTGGAAGCGGGAAAATCCGGAAAAACTGTACTGCAACTTGACATCTCCAAAAATGCAGTGGCCAAGCTTACCCCAATACAAAATGGCGACTCCTTCCTCATTAGCACATGTGTCGAAGGTCAGCCACAAGATAATACCCTTGTCGATATATGGTATGGGAACGATCCTTACGTCAATGAACATTTTAAAAAGCCTACTCATCAGCGTTTTTGGTTATGGCACCCAAAAAGAAACAAACTGCAGAATATTCCTGTACCGGAAAACTTTGAGGTCGGTTCGATCAACAATGACCGTTATTTTCTGACTTATCTTCCAAGACGGGGCCATAATTTCATTACCAGTGAGCCCGAACTCAATGCTGCTCAGATCTACGATCTGAAATTAAATTCATACAGGGATATCGGAAATGTAAAGCTTGCCAGACAAATAGGCAAAGAATGGCCGGAACTATTAAACCATTCCATTTATACCTCATCTGATGGAAGATGGTTTGTCGCGAGTCACGATGGCTTAAGATGGTCGCTATATCGTCCCGATGGTAATAAAGTAACAACGATAGAAAAAGAAGGTTTGGAACAACCGGTATTCTCATCAAATTCAGAGAATATCTATTTTGAAAGCGTAGATGGCCTATGGACCTTTAACATCGGACTGAAGAAATTAACAGCTCTGGACATAGGAAGAGGAAAAATAACAAAGATCAAGAACTACACCCTTAAAATCGATGATTATACAGCAATTTCCTTTTTACCAACAGAAAAACTTCTTGCCGAAATAAAGGATCGGGACGAAAATGTGATTTCATATCAGCTCTTGAAAAGGGGCAAAATCTATCAGGTCATTCCATCGACAAAAAATAGAATTCATAAGCTGATCTATGATCCTGCAATGACATCCTTTTCTACACTGGAAGAGAATTTTAATCTTCCACCCACATTGTATGCTTATGCTAAACCCAATGAAAAAAAACTACTTTTTGACGGAAGTATTAAGGACAATGGAGTAAAAAAAATAAAACAGGAAATGTATAAATATTCCGCAGCAGGAAAGAATCTTAGCGGTATTTTGTATTATCCTGCCAACTTTGATCCCGCGAAAAAGTATCCGATGATCGTTCGCATTTATGATATGCAGCGGCACCTTTCCAATTCATATCTATCTCCAAACAAGTCCCTTCCGGATGGATCTCAATTGAGAACCTTGTTGGAACGTGGGTATTTTGTATTTCTTCCGGACACTACTGTGGGCGATAAAGGTCCTGGACTTTCAGCACTTGAATGTGTCCACAAGGCACTGGATGCTGCGCTAAAAAATTCTTTTATTGATAAGGAAAAAATTGGACTCTTCGGTCAATCCTACGGCGGTTATAAGACCGATTTTATAGCAACCCATTCAGACCGTTTTGCAGCTTACATCTCCGGGGCAGGAATCAGTGACATTATCAACGATTTTTACTCATATACTCATGGTTTTAATAAACCTCTATATTTTATATATAACACCGTTTATCAAATGAATACGACACCGGCTAATGATAAGGCAAGATTTCTGGCAAATAACCCCATCCTTAGTGTGGAAAGAGTAAATGCACCAATCTTACTGTGGACCAGTAACAAGGATCGCACCGTTCCGCCGACTCAAACGATGGAATTTTATATTGGGCTCCGCCGATATAAAAAAGATGTAGTTGCATTATTTTATCAAGACGGAAATCATTCATTTCCCGATGGTACTCCGGAGCAAGTAGACTTGAGTAAAAAAGTATTGGACTGGTGGGATTACTTTTTGAAAGGCAAAAAAGATATTGCCTGGATAAGTAAACAGATGAGAAAGGATGCCTTATAGGCATCCTTCTTAATTACTGTATGCTTCTACGAAGTTCTTGAGAACAGGTTGTTTCGTCCGCGCTCCGGAATTTATAGAGCTGAGAACCATCAACACTCCAAGTACATAGCTCGCCAGGATTTTCATCACATTCCTGCTGAACGACATCACAATGGCTACCGTTGATACGATAAGTTGGCATAGCAGTTTTCATTTTGCTGGTTGCGAAAGCACCTCCAAATCCCATTGCTACAATGAGACCGGGTAATAATAATTTTTTCATGCTATCATAATTTAATTGGTTACTGCCTAATCTGTTACAGGGTTTTCGGCAATCCCCTATATATCCCGATCCACCAGCGGTTCCTCGAACCACTGGTTTCGTTTTATGTTAAACTTAAACGCGCCATCCCTTATGCGGTACCGCTGTAATTCGTTGCCAATTAGAACATACAGGTAACGGCCATCAGAGATCATCGATGACATCGCATTGCCGTCTTTATGGCGTATATAGAAGCTGCCTAAGTAATATTGTTCATCCGTGCTGTAGACATCGATGATGGAGGAATTTTTCCACGAACTTGATGGTTCGTGCTTCCCTTTTAGGTTGGAACGGTTGAAGATCAGTCCGCAGAACAAGGTTTGGCTCTTATTCACGCTGAAGGACGGGGCATTCATTTTGTTTCTTCCATCCGAAAGCTTGGTTACCGATAAATTTGCTCTTGTCGTAGTATCTATGGTATTAAGTCTACTCTGAACATTCAAGGAGGTATCCATTACAATGAATTGGTTCCGGTAAAAGTATGTGTAGACCAGCTTACCGTTTTCCGGATCAGAAGTTAATACGCCGTCCACATCAAATACCCCGTCGATCTGCTTTTGTAGAACCTCTGGCTTAAGGGATAGCTTTGGGTTCCTATTGAGATCAAGTAAAGCAATGCTATATTGATTATCGTCACGTTTTTGTGTACGAATTCCGAACTTCATGGAATCGATGACTGAAAGCTGGTTAAAGAATGCATCTCCATAGCTTATAGTGTTTGCTGTCGAATTTCCGAGATTCCCTCTATAAATTACAGGAACGTTTCCGTCGTAAATGTAAAAGTACGGAGATTTTACCCTGATCTGTACGTTCCTGAAGGGATGATCCATGTGATCCAAAGCAATCTTTGTACGAGTAAGATTCTGCAGTCCAGTATCAATTTGTGAAATAAAAAGCGGTGTGGTCACATTGCCGAGGTATATTTTTCCATCAGCAATTCCGGCAAAGTAATACGAGTTCACCCCAAGGTCATAGATCTTATCATCAAAAATCGGATGCTGCAGGAAACGGCGCGTAAAATTGTTCTCTTTCTTCATGATGTGCTCTGACCGTACAAACATTGCAACGACGGCACCACAGCAAAGGGTTATGCTAAACAACTGTAAAGAAAGCAAAAGGCCCAGCTTCTTCTGAGGATTATCTTTTTTCTCCTTATAAAATATGGCGGCGGAGATAAGCAGAACAAATGCAATATTAAAAATCAGGTGCTCTGTCCAGCCCAGCTTCTCTAAGATTCCTCCGCAGCTGCATGGTACAAAATCGCTATAATTGAGGATAAGAAAAATGTAAATGGTAAAGGCGGACATCAATCCCAACGAAAAATATAAAGCCAGTTTCTGATAGGTTGGAAGACAGAGGTAAAGAGCCAAAGTAAGCTCTGTAATGACTACAGCAAATGAAATATAGTGCGCATAGGCACTTAACAAGGGTGATTGTGCCAGCTGAACCTGAAAGTTCTCAAAATCCAGAACTTTACTCATAGCGGCATACACAAATAGAAACGCCACCAGAATACAGACCGCCGTCACATAATATTCTTTAACGAGTTTTATCATAATCATTGGCATTGATTAAGACAAATTTCGCTATATAAAGAAAATTAAATATTGCAAATAGTACCTTTGATATTTCAAATAGTAACATTTACATTCCAAAAAGTACCAAAAGCATTTCAATAAGTAATCGGACTATAAATTTGCCAGGCGGGGGATATCAGTCAACGATACTCCGTATTTCGAAAAAGTCTTATACATATTGGGATAATCGACAAATCTATTCTTAAAAGCTACTTCTTTGAAACTCATCCGGGTGAAAATAATATCTCCCGCAGCCTCTATACTTTTCTTTTTCTGGATAAAACTGTAAAACGTATCTCCAAAAAAAATCTTGCAGTCCTTTTGGAATTGATTGTAATTGTAACCCATTGATTTGACAAGATCACGTACGGATTGTTTGCTATCTGTTTCATAGTGCGTAAAAATTTCCCGCACATAGGAAATATTCGACGGGATCGTATTGATCAAATTCTTTGGAATATGAAGGTCAACCAAATGGAGGAAAGTAACTTTCCTCTCTTCAATCTTCATGATCCCAGCAACAAGATGTACAGCTTCCTGATCAGAGTAACGGAGATGTACCGGGTAGATATCATAGTTATTCAGATTCTTATTTTCTAAATCGCCAAATATCTTGTGTAAATGGTGGTCAGTATTTTTCATAATCGCTTCCAGATCCGGTACGAAATCAACTTTAAATATCCCTGCCCGAAGGAAGGCAATCTGGTGCAGGAACCTGAAATAAAAGTCTGCAACGGTCTGCAATCGGGCAGACACTTCACCCAGATCGGCAAGATACAGCGCCGATTTTACAAAATCCATTCTGCAGAACATTTCAATATTTCGTTCCACCATCGTGTCGAGTAATGAAATCAGGAATAAGTTCATGGTTCCCCAAATTAGTTGTATTTGATTCAGACCTATGGCAAGAGCAATTAAATATATGGCGTTTATACTTCGAATAGTTTATGGCCTGTTTACCAAATTAATTATTTTATATCTAAAAGCGAAATAAATACAATATTATTACCATTTGGTTAATCCATAAAATCCATTTCTTTTAATTGCAACAAAAAAAGGACAGCCAATGGCTGCCCTAAGTGTGCTTTCAACTGGTAGTGTAGTGTTTTGGGGCGTTAACTGCTGTGAGTTATTTCAAATATAGGATTATCTGATCGGTTCGGTAAAAATTGGATCAGTTTTTTTATTGTTGAACTGAAAAGAAAATTGCTTTTCGTTTCCAAAACTGTCGGAGATCCAGACATCAAATTGTGACGGTGCAATAGAAGCGGAACTATAGTAAATCCTGAATTCTTTATCAGGTACCGTATAATAGTCGTTGGGGATAAACGGCTTTCCATATAAATAACCAAGCTGCCCTTGTCCGTCATTTTGAAAGTACCGAAGGCGATACAAATTTCCACTATAATTACCTCCTGAAATAATGGTAAATCTGATTTCAACCCACTCCCCTACAGCTATCGCCTTTGGAACCGGCATAATTCTAACATCAAATGGAAATTCCTCCTGCACATCAAGGTTAGCTTTGCTACAGCCTGATAAGATTAAAGTACCAGAGACGGTGAGTAAAGCCATAATCAATGATCTAAAAGTGAGCGGATTTTTTTTTGTTCTCATTGTATAAAAAATGTTTATTAAAAATTAAACCTCAGTCCAATGCCCAGCGAAGGGCGAAATTGTTCCAAATCAGTGCCCCAAAGGACTTTAGTTCGGCCCTGTATCAGAAAGACAACACGGTCGGAAAAATAAATTTCCATTGAAAGCCTCCCTCCTGTTCCGTATACAAATTGATTCCTGTTCTTCAGTATCCCGCCATCCATAAGAATAGTATCTCCCTTATTGACCACTTCGTAACCACCGGCCGCACTCAATCCTGCATATAAGGTGACAAACTTCTTCCGGTCAGAAAGCAGCCGAAAACTGTAACCTGCTTCGCCCAGGAAATTTTCTGTGGGTATCTGCCAGTTCTTGTACAACGCTGTTTGCTTTTGGTATTCGACACTGTACATCCAGTAATTTCCGTGTCTAACGAATCTGTTTAAACCGAGGCCTATGTAAAAATTTTGATCGGGACGCTTATTATTCATCAAACCAAAATTCACTTCCACGGACTGTTGCTTGTATACCATCCGCTGCGCCCGCACATATATGGTGGAAATGACCAGCATTAATAATGTGATATATTTTTTCATAAAGAACGCATTTATGGATTAAGCATTAGTTTCATGTCTGAAACCCGCTTCGCAGCGATCAGATCAGCATTTTCTACGTCCAGAACCTGGCTCCTTGCCCCGTTTTTCTCAAATACTTCAATCCGTAAAATCTGGTCATCTGAAATGGTAAACTGGTCCAATAACACAACGCTGCTGGCAACGGAATGATCTGAAATGATTTCCAGCCCAGGATACTGCCGCAAAGGAACCAGCTGTTTTTCCTGCGAAACGGTTCTTTTTGCAATCTGTTTATCGGAAACTTTATAGGTGCAGAAGTCCACCGCAAACGGGACATTCGAACTGTTCTTAAGCTGCAGATGGATGTAGTATTTTCCATTATGGGAATATAATCCGCGTAGTGCGAGCTGGATGCCATAAGATTTGGAGGCAATATGCCGGATGAATCTTTTGTTCTGCTGGTAGATCGTTCTTAACACTTCATCCGTTAATGATGGCGGATTAAAACCGAGCTCATCGAATTTCACATTCTTCCCTGCCTCGCGCCCAGCATCATTTTTCATTTTCTGCAAATCGTAACTTAGAATTTGTGGATCATTGTTGTAGAGGACATTAAAGCTGTAAAAATGTCCATCCTCCGTAATTACACTAAAGTTGGTTTCTTCAGCAAAATCCCGAACAGCAGCCTTTATACGTAAAACGTTCGGCGCGTCTTCCGCTTTTTCCCCGATGAGGTACACCGACCCCAGGTCAACGTAACGAATGGCTACTGGGAAAATCAGGTGACAGGTCTTATTATAAGTCACCTCTAAGCGGTAAGGTTCGACCCTGCCCGCTTCAAGTGACTGCTGGCCAAAAGTCTTAAAAAAGACCCCCACCAACAGGACTATAGCCAGGAATTTTTGTATTAATTTCATAACTGATTGTTTGTTTTGATAATGTTATTTTTTACTGTAAAGCAAAACCGGATGGCCAGATCTGACCGTCACCTTAACCGTTCTCAGCTTTTTCGAAAAAAAACCTGAAACGCCCTGTATAAGCCCCCGGCTAACATCCCCGGCGATCTGCTGGCCTGCTGATCTCGACATGGAAATGTTCATACCTGAGCTCTGGCTCATGTTGGCCGCAATTTCAGAAGCTGCATTTATTTCGTCGGATCTTGGGACCGGTAATCCGGGCTGCCCGTCGGTGCTATAGACCAGGATCTCAACAGGGATTATATTTCCGGACACTTCAATCGAGCTGATCTTGAGCTGCAATCTGCTCCCTTGTATTTTTGCGTCTGCCGTCATTTCTGCGCCGTTCTCAAGCCGATGATCTCCAATAATTGCACTTTCGGATAAACGTAATTTTATAGTGCCATCACCAGACAAAGTTTTAGTTTCAGTGATCATCGCAGGGATACTGTTTCGAACAATATCTGACTGTACTTTCTGTCCCGGTGTAATGAAACCCACGTTACGATCTCCGATACCGCTGAGCAAAGATTCCTGATCCTGCTCCCGGAATAATGCAGAGACCACATTTTTCCGTTTACTTTGTACTGCTGCTACCTTTTCTTTTCTATCGGGAATGCCGGCATGTTTCACTTCGGAAGAATCTTTTCTCACACTCGAAGTTGATTGCGGCATTGCCTGTATGGCCGGGCCGGTAGGCAAATAGCGTGATGCCATCTCATATGATTTTTCCATTAATGCCAGTTGATCGTTAAGCGTTGGTGTCTGCGGAACATCCTTTTCCGAGAGTCTTTCCTTTAATTGATCCACCTGTTTCCGCAGTTCGATTTTTTCGTGGTCATCGTCACGGTAAAAGGATCCTAAGGTATATTGTGCATTTTGATAGCTGGTCAAGGGGTTATTTTGTGCCGGTACCGTTCTCGAATAGCCTGTTACGCTATTTGACAGCTGAGCTGCATTCACATTTCCCGAATCGGCATTATTCCAGTAATCGGAAAGCGACATAAGTGTATTCCTTTTTTCAGCTTCTTTTTCTTCAAGCATTTCTTTTTCATAGGCTTTCTTTTTATCCGACTGGAGTCCTTTGTCCGTGGCTTCGGGAACCGCATTGTTTAATCCGACATCCGGACTTTCCGATTCACCTTTCGGCTGGAATATTAAATATAGACAGGCCAGAAAAACAATGCCCATCAGGCAAAAAATAACAGGCTTTTTAAGCTTTTCCCGTTTGAGCCCTTCGGGACGTTCAGCTCTTTCCTCGTCAACAATTATGCTGACCCGTTTATTCTCTTTCTCTTCCATTTTTGTTACTTTTTACTTTATTGCTAATCGGATCTCCTTTGATTACTGCGGGAGCTTCTATATGACGTATTTCCATCCCATCATCCTTTCCCAGGTCATAAAAAACTTTTATCATGACTCCCACACCAAGGAGCATATAAAATGCAAAAAGGTAGAGTACATATCTGATCTGCTTCCTGACGGGTAAATTCCGCCATTTTAGATCGAGCTTCTCAAGCTCGTTATCAATTGTTGTTCTAATTTTCATTTTATTTTTCCTTTAAATTATAAGCGGAAACTATTTCTTTTTTTGAGTTTTGGGTTCAAACGCTCTTTAAAGCTGCTTCTCACCAATTTCACTGCGTCAGGTAATTCCGGTATCGTTCTGGTTGAAAGATCTTCTAAATTCACGCCTTGTAACAAATGATAATAACGGTTCTTAAAAGAGATTTTCATTCCAGTTATATCCAGTTTAAAATCCTCGCCCACTTCTCCATTATGTTTTAAAGCAAAGCTAGCCGTAATGAAATCCTTCTTTTCTCCTTTATCTTCCAAAAAGGTAAACAACTTGATATCTTTAAAGTCTGTAGGATTATATTGTTGTTTCACATAATTTGAAAGTGACTCTTCTAGTAATTTCGGTTCCATTCCGTTTGTTGTAAACCAACCATTGTATCCCTTTCTGGCCAGGATTGCAACAGTATCTCTCAGTGTTTCCATAACTTTAAAGTATTATCGTTCCATAGTCTCCTCGTCTTTATTGGACAGGACAGCAAACTTTAAAATCTGAAAGCCTTGTGGATTATTGTCTGAACGCACGCTGTTGAGCAGATTGCAGCTTGTGACAAGACTCCTCCGGGTGAGGTTACTTGACCGGATGATAATCTGTCTGGCATAGGTGGTCACCGAATACGGGTATGAATTGAAGTTGCAGACTACACTGTCAACCTCTATCCGCTGCTGGACGTTGCCAGAAATAATTCTGTTGTAGTAACCCTTTTCAGATAAATCCTTATAGTAATCAAATGCACTTTTATCCGCCAGGTCAAAAGCCCTTTTCATGTTACTTTCGATGGCAGCCTTATCCGGTGCAAGGGTAAAAAAGAGTTCATGAAATCGTTTGACATGTTCACGCGCCTCTACGGGTCTGTTGATACTTGCATCCTGCGACAAAGCTAGCATCAACGATTTTCCATTATCCAGCACATAAATCTTCTCCCTTTGTGTGTTGGCAAAGGAGTACGATTTCCACACAGAAAATCCGGTGACTGCCATGCAGAACATTGCAAATACAATGGCATATAGCCGAATCTTCCGGAAGCTGTTTTCAATATTTCTTAGGGTTCTGAATTCCATCTTTTTTAACTTTTTTGTCCATTATTTAAGAGTTGACCAGAAACATTTCCTGCGACAGCACCTGCCCCAGCTGCTGCAACATTGCCGCTGCGCATTGCCGCCTGGCTGACATTACGGGTGAAGTTTCCGGCTCCACCGGCCTGTATGATCCAGCCCGTCACGGTAGGGATGGTAAAGTACCCGACAATCCCGATAATCATAAAGATGACGTAAACGGTATTTCCGGTGTCTGGAATGAAAGTTGGATCATTAAGCATTTCAATATCTCGCTCAAGGATCAGTGACTGGATCTTTGCAAGCATCGCACTGAACATGTCTGCAACGGGAAGCCACAGGTAGACACTGATATACCGAGTCAGCCACTGCGTCAGCGTGGACTGAAACCCATCCCAGACCGATATCGCAAAGGCAATGGGGCCAAGGATGGAGAGCACAATCAGGAAGAAGGTCCTTATCGTGTCAATGACCAGCGCAGCTGCCTGAAACAAGATTTCCAGCAGTTCCCGGAACCATTTTTTTGTAGACTGTTCCATCTGATAAGCCGTTCGATCCATATACATGCCAGCCATAGTAACCAGATCATTGGGCGACCAGCCAAGGTCTTCAAGCTTTTTGTCGAATTCCTCGTTGCTGACCAAATATGCAGTTTCAGGGTTTCTGAGCATAGCCTCCTTTTCCAGCAGGTCTTTCTGCTGCTGTAATTTGTTCAGATCCAATACCTGGCTGTCCAGCATTCCATGTGTACCCTTTACGATAGGGCTCAGCACCGCATTGATCGATCCCAGTACAATGGTGGGAAAAAACATGATGCATAATCCTATGGCAAACGGTCTTAACAACGGAAAGACATCGATCGGCTCGGCCCGGCTTAAAGCCTGCCACACCTTTAATGCAACATAGAACAGTGCGCCCAAACCTGCTACTCCTTTTGCAATCGTGGCCATTGTTGCGGACAAAGGCAGCATCTCATCATACAGCCCCCGCAATAATTCGTGAAGATTGTTGAAATCCATAATTACTCAATTTGCTACCAATATTTTTGCGCCGCTGTACCGTAGAGTTCCATCACCCTTTTCGTATTGTTCTGCTTTTTGGCTCTGAGAATACTGACAGAGATGTTTTTACTGGTATAATACCTTACTAGACTATGATATTCCTTCACCTCTTTATACACCCTATCAATGATCTCCATGCGCTCTTTATCACTGAGCGACAGGCTGCTGGAGGTGACAATCTGTTTCAGTTCCTTTAACAGTTCTGTACTTTCATTCAGTAAAGCTGAATAGCCATTCCCGATAGCCATGAGTTCGTCCGCAGAGAAGTTCTTGTCATTTAGCATTTTCCCAAAGTTGTTGACGTACATATTGCTGACATCGCCCACAAGAAGCACCGTCTGCTGCACTTTCCGTGCATCTTTAACCAGATTGTTCACGGCTTTCAGTTTGTCATAATACTCCTTGCCCTGCTCGTAGACTTTCTTCACCTCATTGAAATTCTTAACAACATTGGATACGGTAGATGAGGTCTGGACAATTTCGTTCGCGCTGTTGAGTACTCCGGATATCAGGTTTCCGGGATCGGTAACGACCCATTGTGCTTTTGATTTTTGCGATAGGGTAACGAACATTACCATAAACAGGGTGAATAATAAATTTTTCATTTTTTCTCATTTTTAAAGGTTGTTTAATTATTTCCGATATCGCCGGCCCGCAGACCTTTGATTTTTTTCAGGGATATCTTCTTGATTGCTGCCTCCACGTCGCCCTCCATCTCACGGGCAAGGTCCAGCACTTCAAGCTTTTCAGATTCTTCTGTTGTATAGGCCAGGTACTCCTGCTGGCTTACTTCGGTTGCGTACACCGCGGAATGGGTGCCTCCCAGTCCGATCCAGACTTCCTTGTACTTCCTCGACGGATCATTATTCTGATTGATCGAAAGGATCTGTGATCTTTCTTTTTCCGTAAGCCCCAGCATGGTCTGAATCGCGTCAAACTTGTTCATGTATTTACGCTGGTCAAGGAGTATTTTACAGTCCGAATTATTAATGATGGTCTCCTTAACCACCGGAGAATGTATAATGTCATCCACCTCCTGGGTCACGACGATAGCCTCTCCGAAGAACTTTCGGACCGTTTTAAAGAGATATTTTATGTATTCTGCGAATCCTTCCTTTGCGATTGCTTTCCAGGCTTCCTCGATCAGGATCATCTTGCGGATACCTTTTAACCTCCGCATCTTATGGATAAAAACCTCCATAATAATGATCGTCACTACGGGGAACAGGATCTTGTGGTCCTTTATGGCATCGATTTCAAAGACGATAAAGCGTTTGTTGAGCAAATCAAGCTGCTTATCGGAATTCAGCAGGTAATCATATTCTCCACCGTAATAATAAGGTTCCAGCACATTGAGAAAGCCGGCAACATCAAAATCTTTCTCGCGCACCTGCTTCTCTTCCAGCACCTTTTTGTAATCTCCCTTTACATACTCATAAAAGCCATTGAATGATGGAGGATGATCACCTTTTTTAATGGTTTCAATATAACCTGAAACGGCATTGGATAAGGCTACTTCTTCGGACCGCCTTGGTGGTTCATCATCACGTTTCCAGAGCGAGAGAATAAGCGTTTTAATACTTTCTCTTTTCTCAATGTCGAACACGCCATCATCGGTATAGAAAGGGTTAAAAGCAATCGGGTTGTCTTCGGTGTATGTAAAGTAAACACCATCCTTCCCTTTTGTCTTCCCCTTGATGAGTTCGCACAATCCCTGATAACTGTTTCCCGTATCGACAAGTAGTACGTGTGCGCCCTGCTCATAGTACTGGCGTACCATATGGTTGGTAAAGAATGATTTTCCGGAGCCGGACGGACCCAATATGAACTTATTCCTGTTCGTTATGATTCCCCGCTTCATGGGAAGATCAGAGATATCAACATGAATGGGCTTTCCTGTAAGCCGGTCCGACATCTTAATACCAAATGGCGACGGCGAGCTCTGGTAATTGGTTTCCTCGGTAAGGAAGCATAAGGCAGGTTCAATGAATGTGTAAAAACTTTCTTCTTCGGGAAAATCTCCGGAGTTTCCCGGGATACCTGCCCAATACAGTGTGGCTGCATCCACCGTGTTATGTCTCGGCTTACAATCCATCAATGCCAATGCACTCCCCGAATCGTTCTTGATCTGTTTTAATTCCTGCGCATCATCCGACCAGGCCATGACATTGAAGTGTGCGCGGATGGAAGAAAGACCGAAGCTATGAGCCTCGTTCAGATATTTTTCTATCCACTCCTTGTTGATCTGATTGGTTCGGCTATATCGTGCCAACGAGTGCATATTACGCGCTGACTTTTCAAACCTCCGCAAGTTCCCCTCACTGTTATCCAAAAACAGATATTGGTTGTAAATATGGTTGCAGTTTAGCAGAAGACCCACCGGAGCAGCAAAGGATAATAAACAATCGCTTCTGTCAGTAGACAGCTTTTCGTACCTTGTATTAACCGACACGGTATTAGGCAGATCGTCTGTATCGGAAAGGGTATGAAGACAAAGCCTATTGTTACCGATGCGTACTTCTTCCGCATTCAGGGCAATGTCCTGCATGGGAGTTCCGGCACTCCTTGATAAGGTGAGGTATTGTTCGAGCAGTCCCTGACTGTCACCTGTTCCTACGATATCCTCTTCTGTTAGACGTTCCAGCTTTACAAATCCACTGTCGTTTACGATCCGCTCAAACTGAGAAACAGCTTCCATAAATTTGTGTACGGTCTCTTTATCGCGCACTTCTTTGGGAATCAGCACTCCCCTGCACAGCGAGGAAAAGTTACTCTGCTGCCGCATACGCTCTTTCGTGGTTTTCGTTAAAAACAGATAGCAGTAGTGGTTCAGAAATGGACGCTCGTTAAAATGCTGCTGATAAGATCTTGCCAAAAAACTTAACTCGTCCGCAGCATAATCGGGCGTATAGTTTTCCTTGATAAACCAGTCCTGTTTGTGGACAATAGCGTAATCGGGCAAGGTCTTGATCGCTTTGTGCCAGGTGGAATGGATCGCATCATACTCCGCGGCGGCAACCGTAAAAAGTTCCGGCAGATGTACCTTAAAGCAGGCTGTAATGTCCGCATCCTTTGAAAGAATACAGTTTTGTTCGATAGCCAATAATGGAAACTTACTTTCCAAAGTTGCCGTTTTAGCAATATTTCTCATGATTTTTAGGGGTTTTCTTCAGATAGCGGTGTACTGCTTTTCGCGAAATGATGTAGCGTGGATGATTTTTCCCTGCACGAACTTTCATCAGCCCGTGTTCTCCGTATTTGGCATTCAAAGCGAAAGTCTGCCATACGATCAGTGAGGCTCCCCCACCACCAATGATCAGACACAGGTAAGAGTTCGCCCCCGATATATACATAATCATGACCAGGATAAGAATCGCGAGCAAACCACCGGCAAAGATGAACAGGTACTGTGCTTTGAGCCCTTTGAACTCCACAGTTCTTCCAATGCCTTTGTTAATGTGATAATCCCTCATTTCTAACCGGTTTAAAGGAAAAAGGATCGAAGGATCGTTGCAGCAACAATTAGGAAAATACATGCTCCAAACCAGCTTGCGGCTGTTTTGGAGGTATCGGGGTCTCCTGAGCTGAACTTGTTGTAAACTTTCACACCTCCAATAAGACCAACAACAGCACCGATCGCGTAAATCAGTTTGGTCGCTGGATCGAAGTAACTTGTCACCATCTGCGTGGCTTCCAGAATACCTGCAGTTCCGTTTCCCTGGGCCAGAAGATCGTTGCTGAGCATGCATGATAATACCAGCCCCACCAGAATTTTAAGTCTTTGATTTTTCATTTTTTATAGACATTAAGAGTTTCTAATACCCGTCCTTACGGGCTTCGAAACAAAGGTGACACGGGATTTCACGGGAGCTGGGATCAGTGGTTTGTGGTGTACTATCTTTGCCACTGTTTTCCTAATTCCAGCGATAAAGTCAAAAAAAAAACGCCGGACATTTTAAGTCTGGCGTTTCGATAGGACGGTGTTTCTATAACTTGGGACCTCTCCCATTCTTTGGCTGAACCTTATTGTTTTTCTCCTCCGCAATGGGCAGCTTAGCTCTGTTTTCTGCGATCAGGTCATCTATTCCCGATTTATGCCAAGGAACGACCTCAGCCTTAAAGTCCAGCTTCAGGCCAGTTTCTTTTAAGCCTTCTGTTTCTTCCCATCCCCATCTTCTGTTCCAGCCAACAGGGTCAAGGTTTCTCACGAACGGAATCTCTACAAATAATAAATCCTGCGGATAATCGAAAATCTGGCTCCAGTCCCTATCGGCAATCTCGTGTGTTTTGGGATCATACGGAAATGCATATACATTTTTGTCTTGATCATAATAATCTTCCAGATCATCAAACCTGATACCCGTCGTAGAGAAATCATCTTTAGGCCTTAAAAGGTCTATCCTGGCATCGGCATAAAAGATATGACCTCCGATCTCTATAGTGGGAAGCTCCCCGTACTTTAAACGCTTTGTCAAGTTTTCCTGGTCGACCATAAGCTCAAAGTCGGTTAACAATAGAATTTCCTCAACTGCTTTTTCATATTTCTCCGCCATTTGATTTGGGGCCAGGACAACAAACTGTGGAATCGAAATGTTGAGGGTTTCTTTTCTCGTTCTATCATAATATGAAAATCGGTAACCTTCTTCTTCACAGTCGATCATATCTTCCAGTCCATGACGGTTATCGGGGTTCGCTTTCTCCCTGAACTCAAGTTTGCCAACATCAACAATAAATTCAATTCCGTAATCCGGGTCTCTGTAGACAGGTAATTCACTTTCCATAATGTTTCATTTAAAATTAATATTCAAGTTTTCATCTTTGAAAGTGAAACGAAATGGGAGAATTCCTCCTGCTACCGGCAATTGTGGCATTCTTTTTCTTCCGTTTTCCTATCTTTATAAACCACGGCCACGTTTTTGTTTTATTCTTTTTGGGGGTACATCATTACGCTTTGTTTGCCCGAAGGACTTTTCCGTACGGAGATCTGATAACCTCCCGGCGATGATCGTATTGCGCAGACCTATTGTCTTCAGACCAATCCGCGGATCAAATCCATGCTTGATGTTCCAGCCTACAGGATCCATTAATCTTTCCGAGGGGAAGGATAACATCACAACGTCTTTAGGAAGATCGGTTATTTGTCTATACTCCAAATCTTCCATCGTTCTGGTCACTGGGTTATAAGGTATGTGATAGCAGTCCTGATCGGCCTGATAATATTTTTGGATTGCCGACAGCTCGATTTCGGGTGAGTTCCCTTGATATTCTGGTCTGAGCAGGCCGTTTTTTACATCGACCAAAAATTTGTTCCCTTCCAGCAGTAGGTACGGAAGCTGGCCGTTCAGCCGGTTTTCAAACGTATATTTGTTTACCATTAACTCAAAATCTGTCATTACCAGAGCCTTCCGCAATGTTATCTTCTCCTTTTCGGCAACTTCCATCGGCGCCATTTTGGTAAACTCGGGAATCTCAACATAATGCGTGGTTTCCAGATCGTACCTCTCGCGGGGTATATTTTTGAGGGCTGTATCATAGTAAAAGCCATACCCTCCTTCAACCTCCTGCCAATCATGGAGCGAAAGAACATTCCCTTCGTTTCCTTTCTGATACAGTCTATATTGCTCGACATCGACGATAAAAACATCTCCCATTATATTGATTACTGGCTGTCCGTCCTGTTTTTTATCTTCTAAATCTTTCCTGATCTTAAGCAGCTCATCGTCCATAACTTCTAGATTATAGTCCTCCCACGGCACAGTATCTGCTACATGGTGCATCTTGAGTGTTTCATATAACAATCCCCAGTGAGGATCACCGCCATAATACAGGTTGGCACCGATCGGGTCAAGGCGGAAGAGATTCGGTATTTCAAGAATAGCAAAGCCATCCGTGCCATCCGGCCATGAACTTTGGGCACGCCTTTCCTGAATATTATAGAGTAGATGATATACGCCGGCGTCTTCTATATATGAATCATAATGATAGTTATCGAGAAATATCTCCTCCACCCGTTCATCTTTTGGTCGCAGACAATTGTATTTCAGATCTATCTCATACGTGATTCCTGCCAGTTCTATCGTTACAGGTGCACCTTCCATTCGGCTTTTGAAAATATCCTGATTCACCATGATCTCAAAATCGCTTTTGATTAATAGATCTTCACGTGTACAGCCGTATTTCTGGCACATGCCACTCGGGTCAAGTTTACCTAGTCGCGGAATTTCAACGTACTCAACTGGGTTATTCATAAGCAGCTGACCAAGCTTCTCAACTTCTCCATCGCTATATCCTTCCGGCCTGAACCTCACGGGATGGTAATTCTTCGTTTTCGGGCTGTAGTGAAATGCATAAAAATCGCCATGATCCCACATGTTATTAAAATAGATCTTATTCTCAGGATCATTTTTTTGTACTAGCGCAATCTCATTAATATCGAAGAAAAATGTCGTTCCTGCGATTTCAATTTCCGGTAAGTTCATTTCCATTGCTTATTTATATTTTAATGATTTGTTATCATACCTCCTTTCATTGTTTCTATCCTTCAGTTTACTGTCCATATTTACTGACTATAGAAAATCACCTATATCGAACTGCTCAGGTCCTTTATACTTGACCTGTACATCGCCCAGCTGATTTTCGGACAATGATTTATCCAGAAGCCTCGCAATTTTTTGCGATGCACCTTGTATCGAAGACTGCATCGCGTCAAATAATTCAGTTCCCCGGATCTTCTGGATTATCTCGGCAGTCTGGTTTTCCTGAACCTCATTTAGATGATCCTGTTTAAGGAGATCACCAACTCTCATAAGTTCTTCCAACGACACACCCTGCGTAAAATGCCCATCTTCCGGCTGGGATTCGTTGTTGATTTCGTCATCTGACCAATCCATTGACCCTGAAACCCCGTCTTCGCCGGCCTCAGTGGTGCTGACAGGACGCGCCTCCACAGCGGTATCTCTTTTTTTCAATCGATCTGCCATCATCTTTGGGTATTTTTTGGGATAAAGTGGTCTTTCTTTTTGGACTAATACCGGCTTACCCATAATATCGGGTAGTCTTTCAGGTTTCAACAGTTCCTCCTGTGGTTTTTTGATCTTGATAATTTTAACCTTATCGACCAATAAGAGCAGTATAATGACCAGCAGACAGGCCAGTATGATAATCTGTATCCAGGTTTCCATAATTTAAAATAGGGGTTTGCTTTTAGCCTTAAATTCATGGATCAAGATCTCACTGAACGCATCAAAATGATGGGTAAGAATATTGTCGAGTAAAGCATATAAGGGAATCTTATCTCCGCCTATCACCTGTGCAATTCGACTCAGGCGCTCGTGGTATTCCTGCCTTACATAGATGCTTTTCTCGCCCCGCTTATCCATCGATTTCTTTTTTAGGAACATGCGCTCATAGGTCTTTATATTTCCAGCCTCCCGCCGTTGAAGTTTTACAGTAACCTCCACTGTACTTTGTTTCTTTTTCATTTTATAATATGGGTTTAAACTTGCTATTGAAATACTCGGTAATATCATCGCCGAACTCGCGGAAATGATGTTCAAGAATATTGTCTATGTAGGAATAGAGGGTTACCTTATCTTCCCTGGTCAATTGCACGATCCTCAGTAACCTCTCGTGAAATTCCGAACGGATATACACCACTTTTCCGTTCCGTCCCGACGGAAAGCGGTTGACCAGAAAAAAGTCCTCGTATTCTACTTTCTTGGAAGACCTCGCTTTACCTTTATCCGCTTTTAAGTCCTTCGGGGCATGGTCTTTTTCGATAACCGTGTCGGATCTTATTTCCGGCAGCGGCTTGTCACCGCTCATCAGGTCCATCAAGTATTCTTCATCAACAGTGGGTTTTTCTGCGTCTTTATTCGATTTATTTGCTGCCATAGTTATATACCCACTATCTTTAAAAATTCCCTGACAAAGCTTTCAAGTCTTGTAGCTTTCAACAGCTGCGGCTCTGCCGGAAGCAGACTTGACTTGAAAACATAGTTTGCGGTATCGTCTGTTTCCTTCCGGAAACGTTTACTATCCATGATTCTGGTATCCATAATGGATAAGGAAAGACTATTGATCACATGCTGATAGGCATCGTACAGGCTGGTTTTTTCCCGGCCATCCACCTGGTTCCAGAACAGCCACAGAGATTGGGTTGGGGAACTTCCTTCAATAACGGGCAGACGTAAAAAAACCTCACTGAATGCCAGGGTACTCTCGAGAACCAGCCGGTCTGCGGTTATCGGTGAAAATATAAAATCCATCGCTTTCAATGCTGTCAAAACTCCTTGGGTATTTGCGGTCCCAGGCAGATCAAAAAAGACAAGATCCGGTTGAACGGAGTTTTGGGAAATAAAGTCCGAGGCCAGCTCCAATGCCTGCTCTGCCTTGCATTTGAGTATGGGGTAGGCTTTTTTATTGATCGTCTGAAACTGTTTCATCGCCAGCTTTTTATGGAATTCACTTTCCATAACGGCACGCTTGTCACGTTCTCTCATATTGATAAGACTGTGCTGCGGAAAGTCACAGTCGAGAACGACGACATTATAACCCAGCCGATAATGTAATAAGCTGGCCAATAGTGTGGTCATTGTCGACTTTCCCACCCCTCCCTTTTGCGTGTAAATGCTGACCTTCAGACATTGCTTCATTTTTTCCATAGTATATATCTTTAAATTTGTCCTCCCTTTTGCTAAAACTTAAAACCATACAGATGCATAGGAAACTGTATCGACACCCTGCTTTTGTACATACTGGTAGGTTTTATCATTGGCAAAACCTCTCCACAGGAAAGCATTTTTACCAAAAGCTGCACAATTCGTTTACTGCAGAGCCTTAAAGTTTACCGCTTTTATGCTTTTATACTTTTATGCTTTTAAAACCTACTATTTTTATTCAATCACAAATGGTTATTTTCTTTTTTGTACAGCAATACATATTACCTGTTCGGATGCTCAGCTGTAAAGGAATACAACAAAATGGGCATCATTTAAAAAGGTGGCTGAAACTTCCTATTTTTTCCAATTCTTTCCGGTTTATACGTTATAATTCCAATTATTCTTAAGCAATAATCAATCTGTTCCCAAGAACAGAGCAAGTTGTGTTTTGAGGCACTCAAAACCTGTTTTGTGCTCCAAAACAACTTGCTCTGCCGAGAGCCTGGTAATCCTCCGAAGTCGGCTTACCTTTTATGTTGTTTTCTGGCTTTGAGAGGACTATTTAAGAAAGATAGGGCTAGTACCGGCAAAATTTAGTGCTCCCGCGAAGGGTATCCTTTATATTTTGGAAAAAAGTTATGTCTGCAGCACACAAAGGAGGACGAAAACCCAAAATAAATAAGGCGATACATCGGTATGTCTTTCGGTTAACTGATGAAGAGAATGCCCGTTTCTTATCCCTGTTCGATAAGTCTGGGCTGGACAACAGAGCAAAATTTATTGTCTCCCTTCTTTTTGAAAGAAGGATGAATTCGGTCATTATTGATCAAGGGACCGTGGAATACTGCACAAAATTATCGCAGTTGTTTTCGCAGTTCAGAGCAATCGGGGTGAATTACAATCAGGTTGTCAAAATCCTGCATACGCATTTTGGGGATAAAAAAACAGTATTCTATATCGGAAAATTGGAAAAACATACGCTCGAACTGGCCGCCATCTGTAAGGAAATCCTCATCCTGAGCAAACAATTCGAAGCTGAATATCTTCTAAAAAAGGACAATACATGATCGCAAAAATTGGACATGGTTCTCGTATTTATGGGGCCCTGGTGTACAACCATTCCAAGGTTCTGGATAACCGCGCAGAAATATTGCACCTGCATAACATGCTTGAAACTCCCGATGGAAAATATTCAGCGGCACAATTGTTTTCGTCTTTTCTTCCTCACCTCGCTGCCAATAGAAAAACCGAGAAAACGGCAGTTCATATTTCATTAAATCCTGATCCTGGTGATAAGGTCACTGACGAAGAATTTATCAGAATAGCTGATGAATATATGCTAAAAATGGGATATGGGAACCAACCTTATGTCGTCTTTAAGCACAACGACATTGAGCGGACTCATATTCATGTTGTATCAACATCGGTAGATAAAAATGGTGTTAAAATCCCCGATGCCTTTGAAAAGAAGAGGTCAATGCAAGCCTGCAGGGAAATCGAGAAAAAGTTCAATCTTATTCCGGCGAATGAAAAACTGGAATTACATGAGAATTTAGGATTTTCTCCTGTGGATTACACTAAAGGAAATATTAAAGGCCAGATCGCTGCAGTTGTCAGATATCTGCCGAAATATTATAATTACTACAGTCTTGGCGGCTATAATGCCCTTCTGTCACTGTTCAATATATCAGTCGAGCATATCAAAAAGGATTATCAGGGAGAAATGAAGGAAGGCCTCCTCTATTTTGCACTGGATAAGAATGGAAATAAGGTCAGTAATCCGTTTAAAGGATCTCTTTTTGGCAAACAGGCGGGACTCGATGCAGTGAAAACAAATTGCAAGACAAATAGAAATGTTCCGGCGGAAATAAAAGAAAAAACAGCACAGGTAATTACCGAGGCTATCCGTATAACAGCAAATGAAAAACAGTTCAGGGACTACTTGACCGAACATGGTATCAACACTGTCATTAGGCGAAATGAAGAGAATAGGCTTTATGGCATTACATTTATTGATCACAATACGCGACATGTTTACAATGGCTCCCATTTGGGGAAGCAATTCTCTGCTAATCAGTTCCATGAGCTTTTTTCTAACGGAAAGCGTCAGGAAATGGTAAAAGCAGAACAAGGAAACTTCCTAAATATCAAAAAAGAAAAAACCTCTACTGTAGCTGACGAATTGCATCCATTGTTTAGCTTTATGCTGGATAGTGCAAATCTCAGCAGCGATTGGGGACTGCTAAATTCTTTGCTATTGGAGAATATTGCGGAAGATCCAGAAGAACAAATATTTGAGTTCAATATGAAAAAGAAGAAAAAAAGGAAAGGACAGCATAAAAAATAATTAAAACGGATTGCTGGCTCAATTCCAAAACTGATCACCTATATTGACCAAAGGAGATTTGTTAATCCCATCATTTAAATACCCTTTACTCAGGTATAAAACTTCTGCAAAAACAACGATCTCCCGGCATACCGCAGACATACGGCATTTGCACTAAAATCTGTACCTAAGCGCAATCTGGCGCCAGATATCTTCGGCAAGATCCGGGTCTTCCCCATGCTCAAATTGCCACTTGCCATTTTTCTTGATGAGTTTCTGCACGATACCATCCAACAATATCTGAAATTCATTCATATTTTTATTCAGGTCTTTCTTCAATAAAACTACCTGAAAATCACGAAATTTAAAGGTGATCCGAAAGACTTGCTTATTAAAATGTTCCTCAAAAAGTCCTAAAGTATCTTGCATAATATCTCTCTCCATAATACTCTCTAATAATAGGAATTTTGGTCGAAATTAAAAAGATCACAGATTACTTCCCCAATTGCTAAATGTATTTAATCATTCAATAAAAGCTGTTTGCTTCTGTTAACCACACAAATACATTTAGCAAACTTTTTGAAGTAATAATAGGACTGGAAAGGAAAAAATATACCTGTAACTGCAACAATGATGAAATTCTTTGCACCGAAAGATATCTATGTTGAAAAATATCAGCTATGCAAGAAGATGATCTACGTGGACTCGCCAAAATCATGGCTTTTATGCGTGCAGTCGCAGTTCTATTGGTATTGATGAATTTCTATTGGTTTTGTTATTCTTTTTTCCTTCAACAGGGATGGGCTCTCGAAATCATTGAAAAAATCCTCCATAATTTTCAGCGGACATCAGGACTTTTTGACAATTCCCTTTATAGCAAACTTTTCGCCCTCGTCTTACTGGCACTCAGCTGCTTTGGAACAAAGGGGGTAAAAAATGAAAAGATAAAGTGGAAAAGCGTCCATGTTTATATGCTGTCAGGTTTAGTTTTTTATCTGCTGAACTTTCCACTGATTCAGATTTCACCAGCCCTGTATATGATCACAACATCGGTCGGGTTTATACTTTTGATGGTTGCCGGACTCTGGATGAGCAGGCTCTTAAAGAATAGATTAATGGATGATCCCTTTAACAATGAAAATGAAAGTTTTCAGCAGGAAAGCAGTTTGATGGAAAATGAATACTCAATTAATCTTTCCACAAAGTTTTATTTCAATGGTAAATGGAATGACGGGTGGATTAACGTGGTCAATCCCTTTCGAGCAACTATTGTGCTGGGAAGTCCGGGGTCGGGAAAGTCATTTGCTGTGGTTAATAATTACATTAAACAGCATATTGAAAAGGGCTTTTCCATGTACATCTATGACTTCAAGTTTGATGATCTTTCCACCATAGCTTACAATCATCTTTTAAAGCATACTAGTCAGTACAAGGTAAAACCTAAATTTTATGTGATCAACTTTGATAATCCACGCCGTAGCCATCGCTGCAATCCAATCAATCCGGAACTTATGACCGATATATCGGATGCATATGAGTCCGCGTACACGATCATGTTGAACCTCAACAAGTCATGGATCCAAAAGCAAGGCGACTTCTTCGTCGAGTCACCAATTATTTTATTAGCTGCAATTATATGGTATCTCAAAATATACGAAAATGGGAAATACTGCACGTTCCCGCATGCGATAGAACTGCTCAATAAAAAGTATGCAGACGTATTTACGATCCTAACCGCATACCCGGAGCTTGAAAATTACCTCTCTCCTTTTATAGACGCCTGGCAGGGAGGCGCCCAGGACCAGCTGCAGGGACAGATCGCATCTGCCAAAATTCCGCTATCAAGAATGATCTCTCCGCAGCTTTATTGGGTGATGAGTGGAGACGACTTTACACTAGATATCAATAACCCCGACGAACCAAAGATTCTGTGCGTGGGAAATAATCCGGACCGTCAGAATATTTATAGTGCTGCCTTGGGGCTTTACAACTCCAGAATCGTGAAAATGATCAACAAAAAAGGTAAACTGAAAAGTTCTATCATCATCGATGAATTGCCGACGATATACTTCCGCGGTCTGGACAACCTTATAGCAACTGCCCGAAGCAATAAAGTGTCTGTATGTTTAGGTTTTCAGGACTTTTCCCAATTGATCAGGGATTATGGGGATAAGGAAGCGAAAGTCATCATGAATACCGTTGGCAACATTTTCTCCGGTCAGGTGGTAGGAGAAACGGCCAAGTCTTTGTCCGAAAGATTTGGTAAAATAGTCCAGAAAAGGCAGTCTTTAAGTATTAATAGAAATGATACCAGTTCTTCAATCTCTACGCAATTAGACAGCCTGATTCCCGCCTCTAAAATTTCTACTTTATCTCAAGGAACATTTGTGGGCGCCGTTGCTGACAACATCGACGAAAAAATAGAGCAGAAAATATTTCATTCCCAAATTGTAGTTGATATTGCAAAAGTGGAGCATGAAAGCAAAAATTACAAACCAATACCGCAAATTCGATCTTTCTTATCCGCTAGTGGTGAAGACACAATGGATAAGGATATAAATGAAAATTACCGCCATATAAAGCTAGAGGTTTCTACTATTATTTCAACAGAACTAAGGAGAATTGAAAATGATCCGGAGTTAGCTCATTTAATCAGGAAAGACGAGTAGCCCATTATGAAGCTCAAAAATAATATATGTATAAAAAACTAAAGTTTAGTTCTTTTTAATATGAAAGTACAGTAAGTGAAAACTTCTGCGAAGCTAAAGCCGCTGTTTGGTTGTTCCCATGGTGTTTTTTATGTGGCTCTGCTCCGCACTGGAATCAATATGGTCATCGTTTTCTCTAAGGGAAATCTGAATATTTCTCTCCACAGCGGCCAGTTCGGTTTTTAAGTCCGAAAGCTGTTTATCTTTCTTCCATTCCCCGTCCACAATTTCCCGTAAAACAATCTGATCGTTTTCAATTTCTTTACATTTTTTTTCTTCATCAGCGATGATTCCAGGCAATTTCTGCAAGGCATTTAAAAAATTGAGGGTGGCGCGCTCTGCATCAGTAGCAATAATTCCATTGTTATGCGTGTATTTTAGGTTTCCTTCCCCACAGATAAAGAAACGGTTTTCGCGCTGTATAACATTGTCCTTTTCTCGCAGTTCTGTCTTGACCAGAATCTGAAAACCATACAAAGATCCGACCTCTTCATACTCGCCTCCCGTTGCAGAAACAACAGCAAGCTTGTTTAGTTTTGCTCCGATTTCTTTTATTCCAGCGTCTTTTGAAAGTCCGTCCAGTAGTACTGGATTGAGAATACTTCCATCTTTTGCGCGCTGTAAGCGGCTTTGGAAATTTTTACAGTCCGTTTGCAACCTCTCCAGACGGTTTTTTCTGTTTTTAAATTCGTCCTCCAGTGCTTCAAGCTTGGATAAAGAACTCGATTTTGACCAGATATAGGCATGCTTTTCACTTTCTAAAGTGGAGATCTTCTTTTCAATCTTGGCTTTTTCCAGTAGATCTGTATTACCTGATAACAGTGCTACATATTCTGCGAAATTCATACCCGACACCTCATCCATGCCCCCTTCATCAATACTTCGTACACTCAGGCTATTACTCTTTAGTTGGCCGATAAATCGTTGCTTATTCGCCAGCGTGTTGAATTTATAAGCATCCAGAGATTTTTCCACGGCATAAATAAACACGTCAACTTTATTCCCTGCAAAGAATTTAGCGATTTCGTTACCTTTTCTAACCGCACGGCCATCACGCTGCTCTAGATCGGATGGGCGCCACGGAATGTCTAAGTGGTGAACTGCAACTGCTCTTTTCTGGGCGTTCACGCCTGTTCCCAACATCTCTGTTGACCCAAATAAGATTCTTATTTTACCTTCATTCGTCGCTTGAATCAGTGCTTTGCGTTGATCTTCATTTTTGGCCTCCTGAATAAAGCGGATCTCCTCAGCAGGGATGCCGTGATCCTCGACAAGCTTACGTTTAATCTCTGAATAGATATTCCATTCTCCGCTTTTGTAGGTCCCCAAGTCAGAAAATACAAACTGCGTCCCCTTTTGGGCATTATAATTCTGATAATACTTGGCAAGATTTGCTGCCACAACGGAAGCTTTATTTCCGGGATCATCCTGGTATCTTGGCGAAATAAGCCGCATGTCAAGCGACATCTTCCGGGCATAGTCCGTAGCAATTAGCATTTTGGCTTTCTGCTCGGTCGGTGAAAGTGGTGGTCTGCCGAGCAATGTCGCATCGCCGGATTTTGCAAACTCCATTAGTTTTTTGATAAAAATCTCCTGATCCTGTGTCGGTGGAATATGGTAAAGAACTTCATTTTTTGCGGGACGGTCTATACCGATATCTTCTGCCCTACGGTAATCTGTGATCTCTGCATAGAACTGTGCCAGCTCCGGAACCTTGATAAAATGTCGGAAACGCTCTTTCTGAACAATATTGTTTGCAACGGAAAACTCATAATCAATGGATTTACGGGCAAATATTGCAGCCCAGGCATCAAAACAGGTTATTCCCTGCCGCTGCAGAGCCAACGGTCTTAAATATTTAAAAAGACAATATAATTCGGTTAATGAGTTCGATATCGTTGTCCCACTCAAAAAGGTTGCCCCAAGGTCCTTTCCGCTCCGCTGCTGTATAGTACGTATGGCAAAAAGAAGGTTTAGTGCCTTTTGACTACCCTGTACATTTCCCAGACCAGCTACACGCTCATGCCGCGTGTTGAACATCAGATTTTTGAATTTATGACTTTCATCGATGAAAAGATGGTCTATACCCATCATTTTAAAATCAACAACATCGTCCTTGCGATTCTCAATATCGTGTTCCAGGGTTTTTAACCGGACATTGAGATTCTTCCTTCTGATCTCAACGCCCTTTAACATCGCACCGGATACATCTTTGCCCTGCCGTCTTAATACATCAAGGTTTTCTTCTACGGTATTTAGCTCCGCCTGCAGAATCTCTCTCTGCAATTCGTCTGACTGCGGAATCATACCGAACTGATCATGGGTAAGGATCACACAGTCCCAGTCATTATTCTTGATGTCGCCAAAGATCTTAATCCGCTTTTGTGGTGTGAAATCCTTTTTCCCCGGATAAAGGATTTTAGCGAAAGGATAGGCTTTCCGATAGGTCTCCGCAATTTCATGCACATTTGCTTTGAGTGCAATGATCATCGGTTTATGGACAAGGCCCAGCCTTTTCATTTCTTGGGCAGCTGTACACATGATCAGTGTTTTACCCGCACCGACCTCATGGTCACATATGCCGCCACCGTTACTCTTTAGCATCCAGACAGCATCTTTCTGACTGCCGTAAAGATCCTCGATCCCGAGAGCTCTCCGGTCTAAGCCTGGAAAGGTCTGATGGCTCCCATCAAAATGAGGCCTCACATGACAGTTAAATAATTCATTGTAACGATCAGTGAGTGCACTTTTAAATTGCTCATCCTGCTGGTAGAGCCATTCCGTGAATTCATGCCGGATTTCGTCGATCTTCCCGTTTGCCATCTGAATGGCTTCCATGTCCTTAACTTTGATCGGTTTGCCGTCCGCCAGGTATTCCGTTTTAGTAATCTCCGGTGTGGTATTAACAAGCGCGTGGCGAAGCAGATTCAGACCGTCAAATGTGCGGCTTTCTGATTTAATAGCATATTTGTCAGTAATCTTGATGGTGCTTGCCTTCGCACTAATTGAAAAATCATCACTGCTTTCTGAATAGAAAATAGAAACGTCCGTATCGAAGAGGGAGCTGGCAAATTTTTTATATACGTCGGTTCCTATCCACCGCTCCCCCAGGTTAAAGTCCAGCTGTTCAAATTTTATCTTTTCTGGCCGTGCGTCTTCAAGGGCATTGAGACTTACTTTCGCCTCATGGTCTTCGGGATATGCTAAAATGTATTCCTGCAGCTTCCTTGCCTTTTCAACTACATTTCCGGACAGAAATTTTTGCGACACCTCAATCTCCCCTGTCAATGGGTTGTAATATAATCGGCCTTTTAAATTTTCTTTTAGAACACTTTCTGTACATCCGCTGATACGGCACATATAGCCGAGATCCACCTTACCATACTGATTCAGGGAGGCCGAAAGAGCTTCCAAAGGACTATTGACGTTCACCTCGACAGTGCTAAATGCAACGGGATGATCAAAAATATCAGATTTATGGATGATGCCACCAACCACACGTTCGAGCGAAGGCACAGCATTTCCACTAGAATCAAGCTTAATAAAGCGGATGTTATCGGCTGCGTTGAGATTTCCGAACTTTTTTATAAAATCATCATAGATCGTATTAAGTAACTGTCTATTTTCATGATGTTTCTCTTGGACATTAGCTTCAAAAGTGTACAGATCATGATAACAGTCCCTTAAACGGATATAAGCGGAAATTCTTTCACTGTCCTTATCGGAAACTGCGATCGGATAGAAAAGGAACTTTCCTTCATTACCGTTCCATTTGATCTTACCTATTTTGTAATCAAACTCGACCAAGGTATTATCACGGTAGAAGTCCTTTATTTCTTTGTCGAATATCTTCGGCTCGTCAGGCGATGGAATGTCATCTATTAAATCACGAAAAAGCGAACCCACACTTTCCCTGCTCCCGATCTTTTTCGATGTGGGTCTTGTTTTCTCTTCTTTTCTACTGATAGTTATGGCGTGTCGAATCTGATCGGAATTTGTCCCTTGTTTATCGAAAAGGGAAAGCTGTTCTGGTTGCTGAACTGTACTTTTTGCAACCCTCCGCTTTTGTATTTGCTTTTTAGGAGTGAGCGCTGCTAATTCTGCTTCTGAAAATAGACTGAGCTGATGGCTTCCATTCTTTAACTGCTGTTCCTGAACTTCTGGTGCCGCAGGATGCTCGCTGATTCCTACAAGGTTTTTTGGTATATACTTTTTACGCCTATGCATCCCGTACAACCGCCGATCAAAATAACTGGCAAAGTCAGAACTGAGTTTCTTGGTTAAATCAGCAGAAATTCCTCCTGCTCCGCCATCGTGCAGATAAATGGTCCCCGGCTTCCCATATTGGTCAGTCCCCTCTCTCGAACTTGTAAATAGGATGTTGTTGGGGTTATAAAAAAGCATATTGCGATTTTCACCGGCCGGTGTGGGGACGGCACCCACAAAGTCTTTGGCGCGCTGGGATATGGAGCGCCTGCTACTGTCTTTCTGCAAAATGATCAGGTCGGTTCCAACCGAAGTTCCATTTTCATCAAAAAGATTATGGGGTAGTCGTACAGCGGAAACCAGTCGATGTTCCCGCATCAACTCTTCCCTTATGATCTGGTTGGACGGACTATTCAAAATACCCTGCGTGGTAATAAATGCCAGGAGTCCTCCCTCCCGCAGTTTATCGCTGGCTTTGAGAAAAAAATAGTTATGAATACTCTGCGCGGCAAATTTGCGGGCCGCATCTTTTCCTTTGGAGTAGCTCAGGTCAAAAATCGAAGTTGTTCCGAATGGAATGTTGCCAACAATAAGATCATATTCACTTTCATGCTTACTTATGTTCTCAAATCCTTCTATACGTACATCAACCTGACCACCGTACAACTGCTTTAAAATTTTTCCAGTAATCAGATCCTGCTCATAAGCGGTAATGTGAACATCATTGTCCCCAATAAAAGGCCTAATGAATGCACCGACACCGGCAGAAGGTTCAAGCATACGGTCAATCTGAATACCCGTGTTTTTTATTACAGCGGCTATACTCTCCGAAATAACCAATGGCGTAAAGAAGGCATCAAGTATCGATCCTTTCAGGGAGGACACATATTGCCGATATACTGAATCGTTTTCAGCATTATCCCTGATGGTTCCGAATAGTTCCTGGGTTAATGGGAAGTAACCGCTGTCAGAAGACCGCCATTGGTTGATGTCGTCGGGATTCAGAATGAATTTTAATCCTCCAAACCCCGAGAACTGGTGCAAAAGGTTTATTTCATCCGATGTGGCTGTTCTTCCTTCCTTTTCAATCCTGAAAGCAGCTTTGATGGCATCAATATTCCGCTTAAGATGCAGCTTCTTATCGAATGCCATTTTTTTCTAGCCACAATGAGATGAAACCCGTCAGCTCCGTATAGAGCAGATCGTAATCTGTCTTATAGGCAAAATCATCTGTGAGCTCATACTGCCCAAACACTGCATCACATTCTGCCAGTATCTTCAGGGCAAAATCCCGGTAATCCAGTTCGTCAAAAACATCGGAAAATTCATAGTTCAGTACCTCAACGATGGAATCGAATCTGGAGAAATGGAGATTCTCAAAAAGAATATAGTCAGCGATTTCATCACATTTATGGATAGCGTTACCCGATCTAAATGCGCCCTCATACGCGTTTGCCGCCCACTTCGCACGCTGTTCGATAAATCTCTTGTCGCCTGATCTTTCCGGAAAACTGGCCTCAATGTGCTCCTGAAGTTTAGCCTTGTAGTAGGAAAAGTCTTGTGTATGTCTGTTCATATCGCTATAATTTTGAGATTTTTTATAGCGGTAAACCTAAATAGGACTGGCAGCAGAAATGGCTTTAGAGCCTATAGTTTCCTAAGCTTGCCGGAGCTTTCCCCACATATCTAAAAAAGAAACCCGGAACCAAAAAATGGCCCCGGGCTCGACTAACCAAATCACATCATGAACTATCTTTATCTTCGGTTCTTTGTCCGTTCAAACTCAAATGTGGTTGAACCGGACGGATCTAACAAAATATAGGCATTGAATGATTTCTCATTACGTCCCTTCATATTTTTGATCAAAGGAGACCGCTTCTTTGTCAGCAGAACTTCCACGTCCTTATAGGTCAGCTGTACTCCGCAGATCGTTCGGAAAAGAAACCACCCACAGCCATCATTGCTGCATTTTATGACCTTTTCCCGAATAAAAACTTTATCCCTGCATTTCGGACAGTGCAGATTAACAGGCTGCAAAGCTGGTCCTTTTTCCTGCAGCAGCTCGGTGGTAATCTCCGCCACCATCGTGTTTAGCTCCAAAAGGAAAGACCCCGCTTCCGCTTCCTGCAGTTCGATCTTTTCGAAGGCCATCTCCCACTGAGCGGTCATTGCCGCATCAGCGATCCGCTTATTTTTTACAGTATTATACACAACCATCCCCTTCTCTGTGGGAACAATTGTTTTTTTCACCCTCCTGATATATTCCCGGTCAAAAAGAGTTTCTATGACCGCGGCCCGGGTGGCTGGCGTACCAATACCGATATTCTTTAGCACTTTCCGCTCTTTTTCGGTGTCCATGCTGTTGCCCACATTTTCCATCGCGGTAAGCAGATCGGCTTCGGTGTAGAGGGCAGGGGGTTTTGTTTTTTTTGCAAGGATGATCGAGCTCTCTATTTTTAGGGGCATTCCCTCTCTCAGATCCGGAAAATCATTCGTGAGATCTTCGTCTTCCTCTTCAAAATTACCGTTAATGAGTTTCCAGCCCGGCATAGTGATCCGGATTGCCTTTGCTATAAAATCAAAATGCAAAGCGGAAATTTTCACCTCCGTAATCTCGCGCTGGCAGGCTGGTGAAACTGCTTCCAGAAGCCGCCTGGCAATCATGTCATAAAGAGCATCCTCATCTTTATCCAAGGTTGTGGGTATATTTTCCGTGATGAGAATGCCATGATGATCGGTCACTTTTACATCGTTCACGATATGTTTGTTATACCGTTCCCATTTTAAATACTCCACGGCTTCTTTACAGGATGTTCTCGAACTCAAAGAAATAATCAATGCGAGAACTGTCAACCACACATCTTCGGGAACATATTTTGAACCCGTTCTTGGATATGTAATAAATTTCCTTTCATAGAGTTTCTGCGCAATATCCAGTGTTCTTTCCGCGGTGAAGCCTAGTTTTCGGTTGGCTTCTTTTTGTAGCCCAGTAAGGTCAAAAAGTAGTGGGGCTTGCACTGGTGCCGATTTGGTTTCCACCCCTATAACTTCTGATGTGCCAGAACGTTCAATCGACCGCAGGACGGATTCAGCCCTAGATGAATCTTCCCACTTGTCAACGGACAGGCTTTTGAAAACCAGACCGTCCTTAAGATGGCTAAGTTCAATCTGGAAATAATCTTTGATCTGAAATGCAGTATGGTCAAGATAGCGTTTGCAAATCATTGCTAGGGTTGGAGTCTGCACTCTGCCGAGCGAATATAAACCATCGCCCATCGCTACCGTAAGAGCCTGTGTGGCGTTAATACCGACCAACCAGTCGGACTGTGAACGGCTTCTGCCCGCTTCATACAAACCATTGAATTCACTACCGTCCCTAAGGTTGTCAAGTCCTGCAATAATCGCCTTCTCGGTGAGGCTGCTGATCCATAGCCGGTCAAATGGCTTATCACATTCCAGGTATTCATAAATATAACGAAAGATCACCTCGCCCTCTCTTCCCGCATCCGTAGCGACAATAATACGGTTACATTGGTTAAATACGCACTTAATCACTTCCAGTTGCCGTCTGGCGCCTTCATCGGGAATATAACTGTTCTTTGTTTTCACCTTTCTTCCTACGAGCAGGAAGTGCTGAGGAATTATGGGCAGGGATTCCCTGCTGAATCCCCTTATCCCATAGTCTTCCGGCATTGCCAAACCCACAAGGTGGCCATAAGCCCAGGTTACCAGAAACCCACCACCTTCACAATAGCCGTCACGCCTTTCGATCGCTCCCACAATCCGGGCAAGTTCATAGGCAACGGACGGTTTTTCTGCAATTATTGCTTTCATGACTCAAGGTTTAATGCAATTTTTGTTTACGGGTGCTTTCCTTTTTTGTCGCTCCATTGGTAACGGCATTCTTAGATGTTGCCCCTTGCTTCTGGCTAACCTCCTGCTTCTCCTCCATCTTCTGGGATTTTTCCTGCTTGGGATGATCAAAATCGAAATCCAGCTTTCCGGCTTCTTTATTATACCAGACATAGCCGGAATACTGTTTTGTACCTTCTTTGTTTACAATATCTTTCACATAGATGACTTCGCCATCTTTTAATAGATCCTTTTCCTTCTCGTCCAAAACTTTACCCCTGAATGTATCCGGAATTCCCTGGTCCTGAACCTGCTGCTGTCTCTCGCTTTGCCCAACAAAAACCAGCTTTTTAAGATCCGCGCTGTATTGAAGATGCTGATTAAAAATTTCCCCTGTTTTCGTATTGGTCATACCTTCAATGAGAACCGCTTTACCCTCCAGAAGCTCATTTTTTTGTTCTTTGGTTAATTTAACCCCGCCAAATTTATCGTTGATCTTGATCAGTTCAACGGGAAATGATACCACCTCATTGGTCATCTTATCGATACTGATCAATGCTTTAACTTTCGAACCGTCAGAATAATTAGTTAGCTCTGCAACCCGTCCCATGTTTCCGGATTTCAACAGATTCTCCCGGTCTTCCATGGAAAAAGTATGTCCATAAAATTGATTCTTAAGATCAGGCTCGTGTCGTACCCCATGTGCCATTACCACGACCTTTCCCTGCGCATTCCTTAGAGAGAGCCGTGCATCGCCCTTCATGACTACACCATCGAAATTCCCTTCAATTCTGTAAATCCCATCCGATTTATAGCCTCTTAACAATTTGTCTAATTGGCCGTTCTTTTCCAAAAGTTCCCGGCTTAGGTTGAGTTTTTCCAATGATCCCCAGTCAATATCATCGACCTTGTAACGATAAGTAGGTTTTGAATCATTTGTGGTTGGCTGCGTTGTTTCCATATTATTCTGTTTTGATTTTTTTTGGTCATATTTTACTTCGAGTGCTTCAAGCAGCTTATTGCCTTCCGGTGTCGGATGATCAATGGCCGCCTGAAGCTTTCGTACAATCTCATCCATATTCTTGATAGGCGAGTTGAAAAAACGGAAGGATAACGGATCTTTTAACCTCCGCAGGAAATTGGAAAAAAAATTCCCAGCCGGATCTCCCTTGTCAATGCGCATAAATTCAAGAAGATTTGATTTTTTCGGTTCCGTCGTACTCAGGTTTCCGGAATCATCAACGCCCTTAACCGCTTCAATGCGGTTTTTCTTTTTGTCGAGAACAAGCAGGATATCTGAAAGTGGTTCCAGCGCCAGATCCTGATTCTCTTTAATATTTTGTCCGCTCATAAGAAAAAGTTTTATGTTTATCGAATCTATAGAATGTGACTTGGCAGGTTTTATGGATATCCACTCCTGTCCTACTTAGGCGTATATTTTCCCCCGTGATAACTGTCACGGATAAACTGATGGATGTCAGAACTCTTGTAGTAGATTTTGCCGCTGATCGTAAAATATTTGATCTTACCGATGGTACGGTAGCGTTGTAGACAGCGGTAGGTAATTTTTAACAGCTGCAGAACATCCTGGTTATCCAACAGCTCTTCACCGTCGATGCTTAATCTTTTCTTTTCCCTGTTTTCAAGATCACCGGCAAGGACGTCAAAACGTTTCATGATGCGTTCCATCCAGGCTAAAAATTCACGTCTTTCAATATTCATAGCATTTTCTGTTTGGTTTACAGAGCCAAAATTGATCTTGTTTTACGGGAAAATCGTACAAGGCAGCAGAAGGTTCTACCAAGGAAAACGAAAAAAAAACACAATTTTTTTAGCAGAATATGGCTACAAAAACTTATAATATAGTCATTAAATGGTCGAAAAATTTGCGAAAACTTGGTAGAAACTTGGTAAAGCCTGGCAGAAAAAAAGGGATAACACCTATGTATTACCCCTGACCGAAATTACTAATCTACTAAAGATCTCTTTCCATGTATTTTTCTAGGGAATCTTTAAGGTAAAGTAAAAAACTAGCTTTTTCACCGGCACGGAATTTCATTTGGTGGAATGCATGGTGTATATCGCCAAGACTTATCTCAAATAATTCTTCGAAAACTCTGCCGGTTTTTTTTATACTTCCACGTCCATGTGACAAGCTGCCCGAAACATGAAGTGCGTAGATTAATTCGATAAGGGCATTCTTGGAATGCGTCCATGAAAATACTTTTTTTGAAGCAACCTTTTCGTCAAAAATAGGATTGCTCCTCTCCGGCTCAAGACAGCACAAAAGATAGCTATGAATTAAATCAAATGCGATAATTCTTGCTGTCTTATAATCATAAAAGGTAGAAAACGCAGGATCCGCCTCAAAAATGAAGCTATTTACTCCATCAAAAAAATTGATGTTTCCCCGCCTAAAAAAGAGATCATCTTTGTCCGTCCGCCCTGACCTGTGGTACCGGTAAAAATCAGTATTGCCGATATGTTTCTTATACTCTTTTTTCAAACATTTGATTTGATCTGTATAATATCTCGACAGCATTTCACTGCTACATGGACGAAATGATTCTATGCGAACAATTTTATTATAATAAATCAATTTCCCCAGTACTTCTGGTTTGATCGATTTAAAGAACGTAATCTCTTCCTGCTTGTTTTCAAAACCTGTCGACAAAACTTCAGATTTTAAATCGGTCAATAAATGTCGAAGAAAGACGACCATATGGTAAGCGTCTTCTAATTCTATTTTTCTTTTTGCGGACAAATTTTTTTCTTCTTTTTCTATAAATCCAAGGATGTTCTTATATAATTGTTTCATGATGTTTGTTTTAAAGTGAATAAACCTCACACAGTCTTTTACTTTAAAAATATATCCCATGACTTTGAGATAAACACTCAAAAATACATCATAATTTATTTCTTAATTATTGATTATGAACTCATTTCATTATCGCATCCCACTATTCGATATTCGTCCGTGTGATTTTGAAATTTGAATATTTCAATCATTAAAAATTAGAACTATTACCGTGTCTTACAAATAACTCGATGACATTTTATTAACTATAGGTGTTTTAAAGTTGTCTGTTAGCCTTGTAAAAAGAAAAGCTGATTGCAATTGGCGCACATATATACTACTTTTTATGATGGTTATTCCTTAATTCAGTTCACCGTAAAAATTGTTATCTACATTATATGTATGATTAGATTGGTCTCTTTCGCATCTGCCAATCATAGTGTTGTGCTCTGTCTTATACAAATATACCTTTCCATTACACCCTCTCTTAATACAATTAGCTGCCCTGCGTTTAATTGTGAAAGTCCAGCCGGATTGCCAGTAAATGGTTAAATGTAGGTTTTCATTTAAGATCACTTCTTGACCAACATGTAACCGACCACTTAATATTAAGTAAATAATCTGATGCGCAAACTTATATCGTTTTAAGCTGGCAGAATTATAGCGCATATAGAGAAGTAATAAGCCAACTATTATTAGAAAAGTAATCATCATAGCAAATTCGCTCATGAAATATAAAGTACTGCCAACGAAAAGAAATACTAGAGCTGCCCATACGGCATATAACGGTGAAGAATCCTTTATAGATTCCCAGAGGGTAAAGCAGATGCTCTTTTGCGGATCCTCCGCAAAATAAACTGTATCTTCTTCCAAATAGTTCACCGGCCTTCCTAAGATTGCCAAAACGTCTCTTTTCGGATAAGAAATTAGTTCTTTAGCTATATGTCGATGGCTCATCGTCTCTATTTTTATGTCCGGATACCCTCTTTGTAACTCATCTATCACATCGCATTCCGCGGGACCAATCTTTTGGTTACTGACAAAAATAAATTTTTCAACATGCAGGTTCTTCTTAATGCAGTTCTCAAAATCGCTTCTAATCTTATCCGGTAAAGCTGTTCCACGGGAAGAAATTGCGAAGTACTCTCGAGTCCTACGAACATAGCCGTCTTTTCCACCATCGCCTCTACGTCCCTTTGATCCTACTTCCTGAAAATCTCCACCGTACTTTTTCCGCAGAAAATTTTCACTATACTTTTGAAATTCCAGTCCCTCCTTTCCTTTCAGGATTATTTCGATATATTCTGTATCCAACATAACATGTTCTTTTGGTCTAAAATTAAGCCTTTTTTTCTATGATACTTAGAAGGTGGGCAGCATTAAAACACACTTTTGCAGCACTACCTGTTTACAGCCTTTGGACAGAAGGTGAATACAGAAGTACTTTTCTATCACACTAAAAATCATTTGGAATTTCCATTACGCAAAAAATATTAAAACAATGGAACAATTAACAAAAAATGACCTTGAGGCTTTACGAACAAGACTGCTTTTTGATATAGAGCAGATCCTCAATAGGAAAGGAAGTTCACCTGAATTTGAGTGGTTTCGAAGTAAGGCAATTAGAAAACTTATGGATATCTCTCCTGCCACAGTACAAAATATAAGAATTGCAGGAAAAATCCGGTATAAAAAAATCATGGGATCATATTATTACAATAAAACCGACCTTATGAAATTATTTAGTGATGAAAAGTAACTTTGCAGGAACGGGTATCGAATATCTTGACAAGATTTGTACCGATGACCGTCTAACTGTGTGACATCTTAGTCTTCTGCTGGCCATAGTTAGACTTGCTTATCGCTAAAACGAAAACAACCTTATTAGGGTGAGCAGAAGCAAACTTATGCAAATGTCGCATATACATACTGCGCCCACCTACCACAAATATTTCAAGGAATCACAGACATATAGCTATATTAAATATACAGCCTCGTATCATCCGGGCTATCGAAGTATTGTTGAAGTATTGAAATAAGAGTCTAAATCATTTCGAATAGACCGTAGCTTTTTCTATCCTTTTTCGTTTATTTAATCTCAAATAGGACAAATCAGAGATGGAGAAATTTATCTGCTCTTATATTATGGATTTATTATTGGTGGGCAGATAATTGGGTTAAGCCCATTGATCAATAACAAACCTATACAATGTATTGTCGAATAGTATGAGATTTTTAAATTATTATTCTCGATGCAATAATCAGTTTGTAATTCCAATAAGAATTTACGAATGATCGTATATTCTTTGGATTAAAATACTTCGTGTTGAACCAATTTTATCTTTGCATTTTTTAATATCTATATCAAAGTATTTCACATATGAATTAATGAACTCCTGATAATCAGAATTTTTATAATCCTGACTTAATAGGAAATAACGCTTTCCCCCTTTTATTGTTATTAATAGCCACTTGGTAAAATGATTGAGTCCGTTGACGAAAAACACCGACGTTTTAACTTCATTTTTTTTAAACACGTAGTTTTTGTTTCCTACAGAAGCTGAAAGCTGCTGTGCTGACCATTCTACCTGTATCATTTGTTTTCTTAGTATAATCTTATACAAATAACACATAACCAAAAAGAATACAGCTATTAAAGGTGCAGATATCATGATCATCAATAGAGTGCCCTTTGCTCTGAGCAATAGCTGTAATGCTTGCATATGGGGCTGCAACAATTTAAAAGAAACTATTGCATAGCTTATAAAAAACACAAAACCTATGGCTAAAAATAAATATACAACAGACATTGGAAGTATCAAGCCTATAAAAGAACTACCCAGAACCCGCGGTTCCTTTATTTTATGATTATGCTGTCTGACTGATTGCACGGATAATCCTTTAGGACATATTTCAATAAAGGTAATGAATTTTTAAGCATCTTCATTACACTCGACTCACATTTTCCAGTAGCACAGAATAGATTGAAATTGTTTACTCCATTACCTTAAGAAGATAGATAATCTTAGCAATGCTCAGAATGGCAGTATTTCAAAAGGGTCTGTTTATTACTTGAATGCGTCGAATTATGACCAAAACACCAACACAAAAAGAAACAGATTAGTAATGGTGGAATCCCATAATTGTTAAATCGAAATTAAGTACTAAATTTATAGAATGAACAGAAGCCAACTTATTAACAGTATTGCCCAGTCTTTAAGCAGATTTAAAAGTGAAGTAGAGATACTAAATTCTGCAAGTTTATATGATATTAATCTCCATGCTGAAAATGTTCTGATTCCACTACTAAACGAACTTTTTGGTCTTAATTTAGAAAATGCAAACAAAAGCAAAAAAAACTATCCGGGGATTGACCTTATTGACGCTGATAATCGTGTTGCATTCCAGATTACGTCTTCTAATGATAATGCAAAGATTAAGAATACGTTAAAAAAAGTAGTTGAGCATAACATTCACAACGATGTAGATTTTGTCTATGTATATGTTATCACAGAAAAGAAAAGTTCTTACAAAAAAGATATTTTTGATGACATATTAGAAGGTAAACTGATCTTTGACCCCGCTAAGCATATTATCGATTATAGCAATATTATGCTTATGGTAGACTCAATTATTCAAGCAACAAAAATAAAATCTATTTCTGACCTGCTTGCTGAGCAATTTACCGATGAAAAAATTGATTCAAGGAAGAAATTAGCAGAAAAAATAGAAGAGATCATAACTGAGGAAATTTATCCTAACTTGGTTAAAATAAATACCCCTGATTATGTTTATATTGCCGACCTTGATATTGACAGACAGGATATTATCACGAGGTCCTGGCAAACTACTTATAAGCTTAAAAATAATGCGTCTCAACGCAAAGTTATTATGAAAGCTTTGGTTTTTGCTGAAGTTAAATTTAGCGGAGACTGGTATTTTGTTGAAAACAAACTTATCACATTCTCAGATCTAAATAATGGGAAAAATCCTCTTCAGAAGATTATAGATACAGGAACAGTGGAGCGGCTCACTGTAGATGAATTTATAAGTATAAATGAAAATTATAAAAACTCATTTATTGGGTTATTAAAGGCTTGTATAAACCAAAAGTTATATAATAAACATATTCGATGGATAGAGAAAGAAGAATATTTTAGGTTCGCTTTTACCTCCCCAACGCCGATGCCGAGGAAAATTACATGGAAATTAAAAAAGCAAGCTACTAGAGCAGCGGTTGATGAGGTATGGAATAAAGATCACACAAGGATTTTATGTTTTAAACACATTGCATTTCAAACAAATATATATTTGTTCGATGACATCTTTTATCTTTCTATAAATCCCACATGGAGTTACACATGGAATGGTTATGAAAAGAGCAACTTAGAAAAAGAACTCCTACCTGGAATAAAGAGACTGGAGTCGAACAAAAGTATCTACAATGTTTTTAGATTTATTAGCTATTGCCTGATTAATACAATGGAGGACGAAGCTGAATATAATACAATCCAATTTGAATTGCCTCCAGCACTTCCTTTAACATATACAAAGTAATCGATTATGAAAGTAAAATTATTAGAAGAACCAACTCTTGAATTTGGGCTAGGAGAGTCTATTTGTCCCAAAAGAGGTATTGCAGGAATGTCTCCTTATGATTTTGATAATGTTCGTCCGGAAAAAATAACCCTTGGCTTTATTGGAAAAAGTGAAAGTATTGACAATATCGCAAGCTGGCTGCAAACTGCAAAGAAGTCTATAAAGAATAATAAACAAAATCTCAGAAATCTTTTCCCAGACTTCCCTGGCTTCAATAGAGACCTTGCATTTCACTCTGAAATTGCATATGACCAAAGCTATTTAAGGAAACTTAATAATTCAGATGTTGAAGAAATAATAAAGAATTCGCAGGATATAGATGCTGTTATAGAGAAGATTGTTCACCTCTATTTGACTGAGATTAAGTTTTTAACCAAAAACAAAAAACCAGATGTTATACTTTGTATTCTCGATGACAAACTGACATCAATCTTTTTAACTTCTGGCAACAAGAAAAAGGGTTCTTCAAAAAGTATAATTGATGAGGCTGATTTAAATGAAGAAGACCTATCTGAAACTGCAGATGACGACTTTTATTCGGATGGTGAAATTAATAAAAAAGAGTACAATTTTCGTCGTCTATTAAAAGCTAGAGCAATGAAATTTGGGGTTCCGATTCAGATAATGCGGGATAAAATCGCAAATCCTTCTAGAGATATGCAAGACCCAGCAACAATCGCATGGAACTTTTTTACGGCAATTTACTACAAAGCTTCCGGTACACCATGGGCTCTTAAAAAAGAGACTGCCGATATTATTTGTTATGCAGGTATAAGCTTTTACCGAAGTCGTGATAAACAAACAATTCAGACCAGCGTAACGCAGATTTTTAACGAACATGGTAAAGGTGTAATCTTACGCGGTGCTGAAGTAGAACTGAAAAAAGGAGATCGTGAACCACATCTGTCCGAAGAACAAGCATTTGAACTAATGGATACAGCTTTAGGTGAATACTATGAAGCTTTAAAAATTTTCCCGCAAAGACTTGTAATCCATAAATCGTCAAACTTTAGTCAAAGCGAAATAGATGGATTCAGGCGAGCAACTTCCAAACATAAAATTAATTCTGTCGATTTGGTGACGATCATGTCATCACCTTTAAGACTTTTTCGAGATAATATTTACCCACCGTTAAGAGGGACTATGTGCACAATAGATACTAAAAATTATATTTTATACACAAGGGGTTTTGTAAACTATTTTGAAACTTACCCTGGATCATATATCCCCGACCCTTTACTTATAAGGCTTTTCTCTCATGATGAATCTCCAGAAGTTATATGTAGAGAAATCCTTGGACTAACTAAAATGAATTGGAATAATACACAATTTGACAGAAAATATCCAATAACAATTGAATGTAGCAGAAAAGTGGGAGATATTTTGAAATACTTAGAACCTGACGAGCAGCCGCAACTGAAATATAGTTTTTATATGTAAAATTTCATTCAGGAATTGACTGCTTTTACAGTGGTTCGGTTGCCGAAATTGAAATATCATTCGGCCAGTTAGTGCTAAAAACAGCAACGTTGGGCATTATCATCGATGGTGAAAAAACAAAAATAGAATGTGGTGATAATACAGCTCCAATCAAAAATAACTTAAAGATCCACACAAAAAATCTACAAGGAGAAAGGCTTCGCACCTAAAATAAATCACACAGTTAGTTCCAAAATGATCTGATAAAAGGCTTTCTGGAAGTTTTATAAATTCAGGGGACAGTGCATTGGCGAAATTGGCCCAAAACTCTATCCATAATAAATATTCAGATATCGATACAAGAGATTATTAATTTTATGTCAACAAAATAACAGGTGAAAAAGAAATTTATTGATATCTGAATATTTAATTGGAGATATTATAGGAAAGATAGTGAAGGAATAGCAAGAATCTCTAGGACTCGCCTGCAACAAGTGGATTTCAAAGAAAGAAATAATTGGAAATATTTTTTTAAGAGCATATATTTCAATACGTTCTACCACATTGTTAACCCTTTTTAACAAACTTGGCCCTCAAATAAAGATGAAAGATTTTAATACTATGAAGAAGAGTGAATTATTATCCATTTAGTCACCATGATTGGTTTGTTTTCAAAATATTTGTAACTTTGTAATAGTTATTAATAGTTGGAAAAAGTTCAAACCCTATTTACCCCTTATTGTGACTTAAGCTCTTGTTTATCAAGATTATTCACTTTTTGTATCGGGAAATAAATATTAAAACGGAGTAAACCAAAACAATCCAAACAGCTAAAATATGTTTTTGATTGTAATTTAGCAAAAATTGGTTTGTTTTGGTCTGTTTTATCCTCCATTTGTCTCCCAAAACCGATTCATAACATTTTTTATCACGGAGATAACTTCACTTATCCTAATGCATTTATATCTTTATCACCCCTTAAATGCAACTATGATTACGCAAAAAAAGCGTACAAACTACCAATGGGCGATTCCATTCAGGACCACAAATTTTGTTCCTTCCTGCCCTACTACTGCTGAGCACTATTTTGAACTGAAAACCCTCGATTAGCTATTATATAATCCTATTGCAAGTACTGAACCTGTCAGAATTGGGCAAGACAAGCTTTTACCAGTAGTTCTTACCAGGGCCGGTAATTTTTACTCCTCCACCCTGGCGTATTATCAGCTATCTCCTACCCTGACCGAAAGATACCGTTCTACTATTACACAACCTAAGTCCAGCAATTTTTCAATTTGAATTATTGAATTTTCAAATCAACATCATTATAATATTAAAAATTTTTAACATATTGTTTTATAAATATATTTTATTATATAAATCTAAAAAAATATTGAAAATAATTTATTTAAAACATGATATATGATAATTTTTTTTATAGACCGGTTTTATACTTTTACCAAATAATTCACCATATAAAGACAAATACCATAAAACCTATTAAAAATTATTCTTTTTCAATAGGCTGTATATTAAGCTTCAAATTGCGTGCAAGCTAACTACGATACGGTGAAAATAATACAACTACCAAAAAAAATATAATGCAACAATTTACGCTCAAATCACACGACAACGTCGAAAAAATCTGTTCCCATTTCCATTTATTTGATTATGTTCATCATCAAAAGGAAAGTATCTCAAAAGACCAATGGAACAAGCTGGTAACAGCCGGCATTTACCTTCCTGTTATCCCAAAAAGCCATAATGGTCTGGAAAGTAAAGCAGATCTGACTATGATGATAAACAGAGCTGCATATCACAATCTGGGGCTTGCCATGTCACTTATTGTGTCGACGTTACTTTTCGCGGACAATGTGATCGAATATGGCTCCCAGGATCTAAAAAATGAAGTCATACATGACCTTTTGAATAATAACGGCCAGGGAGGAATAGCTATAATCGAACCCAAAGCAGGATCTGGATTGAGTCTTATGCAGACTGTCGCTGAAAAAGTAGATGGCGGATTCAGGATAAGGGGCAGCAAGCACTGGCAGTGTTTTAGCAGACATGCGGACTGGTGGTTAATAACAGCAAAAAATAAAGATCAGCCCGTTGCAGCGGGAGCTTTTGGCTTCTATATTCATAAGAACCAGGAAGGAGGATTCCGTACTGTCGAAACCTATGCCTCTAAAGGTCTTCATCAAATTGATTTTGGTGCTAACAAGCTGGATGTTTTCATTCCCGAATATCGGAGATTGAATCTCTCTGGCACAGGAATTCCTCAAATTTACCAGCTGGTCATCCCAACATGGCAGCAGTTTGCATCCCTTGGAAAAGGATTTCTTTCCAGGATATATGAGGAATCTGAAAAGTATGTTTCTTCGAGAGCATCCCCAGACGGCCACTTAAAGGATATTGATTTTGTGCGTTATAGGCTGGGCAATATTGCTGCATGCAGGACCATTTGTGAAGCACTTTTCAATTATGTCCTCAATTCTTTCTCGACTTATCCCAAAGGAAAAAGAGAGATATTTCCGGCACAGTGCATAAAAGTTATGGCATCGGATGCAATGCTCACCGGAGCCATGCACTACCAAACCATCTGTGGCGCCAATGGCTACCGATATGCTGCTGACAACAATATCGCAGCAATAGCAGCGGATGATGCGCAGGCATTCGTGATGCTATCTTTTCCTAATGATGTACTCTCACTTTATCTAGCAAAGGAGTTTCTGCACAAAACAGAAGTAGAAAAAAATAAAAGTTTTTGGACATTGATTAACGAGTCAGGATATACACATGCCGCAGCCATACATCTTGAGGATCTAAGAAATGAACTGAATTATTGTCCTTCTGGTAACCTGGAACTTGTCCTATCAGGAAAAATTCTTACTAGAATATTTGCCATTACCGCACTTAAAGCCTATAGTCCATCCAATCAAGTAGATCAAGAAAAAATTTCATCCGCATTACTTTACTGTGTCAATGAAATTAAAATGACTTTAAGTGAACGGTCTATTTCTAAACAAATTTCAAAATCTATACTATGATCAAAGACATTTTAACGCTTATGACGCCCCCTTTTTTTGAACCCGAAGCAACACCATTTTCCATTTCAGGAGAAGTACTGTCCATTCCCTTGGGTTCCGGTAATGAGTATATGCTATCCGAAATGGGCGAACTGATCAGGATTTCGGCATGTTTCGGCCAATACAACCTGGCCAGGTTATTTCCAGAGGTACGCGGAAAATACTTACTTGGCGATAAGATCCGGACAATCCGCTATGGCATGATGGAGGATGCCTCAAACTTAACCATGCATATCCGTTCTCATATCGCTTCCGACCGCGCAGGTTCTGCACTAGCTGAAATTGTTGATGAAAATGATCAGTTATTATATAGTTTCAACCATACTTTTTATATACTTCCGGCACCTTTTTTTGAAACCCGCTTTGCCTCCTTCAAAAAAACTGCCAATGCATCGGCAACCGCCTTAGATAGCCTGCCTGGGATTAAAGTATTCGATTCGGAGCATAACCGCACTTTCACAATGGAAGTAACTCCCTTCTCTTATGAACATTGTCTAGGTCATTTCCCTGACTATCCACTGGTTGCGGTAGCATACCTGTATAAATGCATCCTCAAAGGAAATATTGAATGGCTAAACAAACACCAGATGGAAATACTGCGTGTAGAAAATATTGATATCACCGTATCAAAAGCGATCCCAATCGATATCTCCTGTTCCGTAAAAGTATCTATCATCCAAAGTTCAAAAAACACCTACCAGTTTATCAATGAGATTTTTATCAAAGATGATAGCCACATCCCACATTGTTTACTTACAATAGAATTATTAGCAACCAGCTAGTTCTAATTCTTATCGTATAACAATGAAAGTGTATCACAACTAGATAATATGGGTTGAGAATCGTTTAAACAAAAACCTTTCTCGTACAGGGATACATGAAAATTTCACAAAAAAGGCCGTTTTCACGAGCTGTGAGACGGCCTCATTTATTTGTATATAGAAGTATCCTTCGGATTATCGATTATTCCTGTTTCTGTCATCATCATAGAGAATGGTGAGAAGAACAGCCCACTCACAATTTTTTTAAATGTCTAATTAACAAGGTATAATTAGAATCGTTATTTATAGTTCACTGTTGAGAGTTTTCACCAAACATAACCTGAAATTTGAAACCTGATTCTTCATTTAGATCAATTTGCACAGATCACAGGACTCCTTCAAATTACCAGTCATGGCCTGTAAGTAGAAATTTTATTTGTTTACTTTTTTCAAAGCATCCAAGTACTTTTTCTTTACTCCGTTATCTTCTTCCTTTTCTGAAAGCTTTTCGATTTTTGAAAGCAGTGTTTTATTATTGTCCGTTTTAAGCTTTAATATTTCAGCAAGTGCATAAGCAGTTGCCCAACGAACCACAGTTCCCGTACTTTCTGCGTTTGGAAGCAGGTTTTTAATGGCTTTTGTCAGTTCATCCGGAAATAATTTCGCCACATTTCCGATTACTTTTGCACTTTCCCATTTTATACGTGGTTCATCATTCTTAAGTGATTGAGTCACGTATAAAAAGGTATTTTCATCAGCAATTTCTGGATTTTTCTTCGTTGCATATTCCAACGCTTCTATGCATGTGGCTTTATCGATTGCTTTTTGTTTTTCGGCATATACAATCAATTCATCAACAGGCAATTCCTTATTAATCAACCAATCTCCAATGATTGATACCTTGCCTTTTGCCTTAATGGTTTTATCCTGAAACACTTCTTCTATTGTCATATAAAATTTGTTATAAATTTAATCTGTATGCTTCTTAGTTGAACCCTATTCATGGTCCAAACAAATTTATGGTAAATATTTCGATTTGAACTATTAAGAAAAACTGGTCATTTTGTTCTATTCATAAACAGTTTACCCAGCGAATTTTAAAGTCCTTAATAACTGTAATGCTAACTCCCTTCATTAAGTTTTCCATTCGATTAATTATAAAACACCGGAAATAAACAGGAAAACAATTTGGATGAAAAATGGCGGCATATATCCATTACAAAAACCCTTTATCCGCAGCTATCCTTATTAATTCGGCAACGTTTTTGGCTTCAAATTTTTGCAGCAGGTTTTTGCGGTGGCTTTCTATCGTAAATTTGCTTATGAATAATTGATCCGCCATTTGCATGGTCGTTTTACCGGCAGCAATCAGGCCCAGTACTTCTTTTTCCCGGTTGGTAAGGCGTATGGATTTCTGATCACTTGACAATTGTGGCGAGGCAATAATTTCCTTCACGTCCCGGCTAAATACTATTTCTCCCCGTAGTGCGGCATCAATACAATTTATCAGTTCTTCCAAAGAGGCATTTTTGAGCAGGTAACCGTTAGCGCCGTTGTTGAGCATATCCATAATAATTTTACGGTTGTGGTGATGACTAAAGGCCAGCACGATCGTTTTAGGAGAGTTATGTTTTATAGTTTTGCAAAGCACAATGCCGTCTATATCTGGCAGCGTAATATCCTGTAGCACCATATCTACGGCAGTATGCCTTAAAAACCGAAGCAGGCTGTGTCCATCAAAAAAGCAGCCTGTAATTTCTATGTTTTCCACCGATGACAATACCTTGCCCAAGCCTTCTGCCACCATCGGATGATCATCCACTAATGCTATTTTTATTTTATGCTGTAACATACAGTTCAATATTTACAATGGTTCCTGTTCGGTTTTTTCCACGAGAGTAGCTGACGGTGCCGTTCAGGTATGCCACTCTGTTTTTAATATTAGAAATACCAATACCCCTGTGGGCACCTGTATCTTCGGTATCAAGTCCTTTTCCATCATCTTCCACTGCAATCATAAAAATATGCTCGTTCTGACTACATTGCACCAGTATGTTGCTAGCGTCAGCGTGCTTAACGGCGTTGGAGAGCAGCTCCTGTATAATTCGGTAGATGGAAAGTTGAATGCCAATAGCTATATCTGTCTTTATATTGAGGCACTGCAAATCAATGGAGGTCTTTGGAGAGATAAGGGTTTCGGCCAATTCTTGTAAAGCCTCTTCCAATCCGTAGCGTAGTAATATATCCGGCACCAAATTGTGGGCAATACGGCGTAGTTCCGTTACCGAATTGTCCAACTGACGCATCGTATCATTGATGCACTGGATATAGGGTTTATCTACTTTGGCAGCAATGCCCGAAAGATTTATTTTAATCCCTGCAAGCATGCTGCCTACGCCATCGTGTAAATCACGCGCTATACGACTCCGCTCCTCTTCTTGCAATTGTAACATAGCCTGAGATAGCTTTATTTCCTGTTGCTGTCGAATATCTTTTAGTTGTTGTACCGAAATTTTTTTGTTTTTACGATACAGTATTATAGAGTAGGCTGCAATACAAACAAGTAAAAAGCAACCTGCGGTAAGTAACCCATTAGTAAGCCGGTTATTTTTATTGGCAAGGATCGCCTGTTTTTTTTCTGCTTCCAAAGCAAATATGCGCTTTTGGTTTTCTGTCGTCCGGTATTTTATTTCCAGTTCATTAATATTTTTGGTCAATCTATTCTCAGCAAGACTATCACTTGTTTCAGCATATTTCTTTTGCCATCGATAAGCCTGTGTCATGTTGTTAATGGCGGCATAGTTTTGAGCAAGGCCATTATAAACAGATTTCCTGTTTTCTGCTTTAAGCAGGTATAACGCAGACTTTGCTAGCATGTGTAATACTTGGATGGCTTGACTATTTTTACCCTCGGCCATATATAGATTGTATTTTGAAAATAGCAGGCTGTTATAGATATATTCTTCATCCAGTTTTTTTGCTATTGCCATTCCTGTGTCAAGGCTTTGGTGAGCTCGCAAAAATTGTTTTTCTCCTTTCCATAGATATAGGGCTTCCACCTCGTAGTATTCTGCCAGCATTTTCGTATTGGTAAAAAACGGAAGAAGTTCTTTTGCCTTTTCAAGCGTTGCCTGTGTATCGTTCATTCTTTTCAGTTGGCAGTAATTTTGGGCGGCATATACATACACTCTGAAGAGAATCGACTTTTTATAAGTAGTTTTCAGTTGTTGTATTGCCTGCATATAATACTGTGACGCTACTTTATGCTGTCCTGCACCTTGAAAAAACTGCCCGGCATACATATAGTTCTCTCCAAGCAATGTCGGATCTCCAGCTTTTTTTGCTATGGGTATAACCTTGTTCAAAACAATATCCACAGCAGCACCTGTATTGTCTTTGTCCTCATAAAGCAAGGCATAATTAAATAGTGCTTTTGCCCTAAAATAGTGTGCTTTAGGTATGGCTTCTTTGGCCAATAACGAGTCGGACCTTAAATAATCAAAAGCCGCTTTTTCAGGATTGAGGCTGTGATAAAGGCTGCCTTCATAAAAATAATAAAGCGCTGTTAAGAATGTAGACCCTTTTGCAGCTTTTTGACCAGCCTGCAAATACTGTTTGGCCTTTATGGTATCGCGGTATGACCAATGCTGGCAAAGCAGATAATTAGTTTCCGCTTTTACACTATTCGTGGTGCGGCTGTTTAAGACATTTTGCAAACTATCGGCGTAGCCCGAATCGGTCCACTGCAGCTGTGCCATGCTATACAACGGTAGCAGGAAAATAAGTAATAAAGCTCGGAACATTATTTTTATTATGTACAAGTTTACAACTTTCGATAAAAAGAATTAATACACATAACTATAAAATCCCTGTTTTCAGTGATATGAAAAATAGCCAACTATTGGGATTGCTTGTCTTCGTATGCAATAATAATTTTGTTATAAGATAAATCTGCCACAAAAAAAACTAAAAATGGAAAACGAAATATTAAAACAATTAAAAGAGATTGAAAAGCGGTATAAAAGGATGAAACAGCTTTTTATAGGGTTTGTAAGCCTGGTATTTATTGCTGTTTTCTGCTTAGGATTTACCGAAGCTTATAAAGTTAATTTAATTAGAACTAAAGGGATTATCATTGAAGACGAAAATGGTAAAGATAGAATATTGATTGGAGCCCCTATACCGCATTCAGTAGATAGAGTCAGGACAGATACCAGTTTAGTAAGAAAATATTTTGCAAACGACATTTACCCCAAAGACCCAAACAAATACATGGAATGGTATAAAAAATATAGACATTCTGCTTATGGAATAGTGTTCCTGAATGACAAGGGAATAGATGTAATGCAACTCGGTGAGCAATTATCAGACCCGAATGTTGGGAGGAGAATTTTTTTACCTACAGGTATTCTTTTAAATAACAATAAGGGAATGGAAGTGGGTGGTTTTGGTACTCACACATTTGAAGACGGAAGAAGCGGAGTTGCATTGGGTTTAGATGATCCAGGCAATGGCAGGGAGGCCTTGCATGCTGCAGTACTCTCTGACGGTACACGAGCTTTAATCCTTCAGGACGCCAATGGGAAACTTGTACTTGGATTTGGAAAACCCAATAGCGATTTATTTAAAAATAAAGATAGTTTAAAATTTGTAGGCATAAAGTATTTTGACAAAAAGGATAATCTTCTTTGGGAACAGAAAATAAATAAAGCAGAATAATATAAAAGAAAACAGTCAAATGGAATATCCAGAGTGTTTTTATACTTGTTTGTGCATTTGTACCACATGGATGTTTCATTAGTCAAGAGGCTTTTGTTCATTTATTTGAAAAGATATAACAGCAAGCCAAAACTGTAAAGTAAGCATTGATCATTGAATCCTATAATTATGAAAACAAAAACATTATGAGAAAGTTATATTTCACTCTTTTAATTTTTATCATGGCAAAAATGGGTGCACAACCGGTTATTTCAGCTGCCCATGCTGTACAGCCTGGCTCTCTTACCTATTATGCGGTAGATTTCACGCAATTGGGTAGTTTAACTCCCGGACCATCTGGTGCTAATGTCTCATGGGACTTTTCTCAGTATACATCTGCCATCACAACTACACAGACACGATATGACTGCCCGGCCGGTAATACCAACTGTTCTGATTTCGATCAGGCTAACAAAATTATTGCATCTGTTGCATCAGGCGGGGGGGAAAATTATGCCTATTTCAAGTATGCTAATAATGAACTTTCAACTCTTGGAACTAAATCCATAAATAATGGAGTAACTACTTATTATACCTATACCGATCCATCGCTGGAACTAAAATTCCCGGTTACTTATTTACAAACCTTTACAGATTCTTGGGCAGGGCACAGTACTCCGGCATCAGTGACAGAGACGGGAGCACATACCGTTACTGTAGATGCTTACGGAACACTCAAAACGGCTCTGGGAACATTTCCCAATACATTGAGAGTGAAAGTGGAAAAAAATATAACCAGTAATACGGCAGGTGGCCCAACAGCCAATACAACCTTCGTTGGTTATACCTGGATTTCATCAGATTATGCAGGAGCTTTATTAACCATCGGTTTTTCAGAGACTGCCATTGCAGGGCTTCCCGTGGTTTATAGCCGTGCTCTTAGTTACGGTAAAAATACACTTACATTAGGCACTGCAGATGTGACAGCCGATAAGAAAGTTGATATTTATCCTAATCCCAGTTCAGATTATGTGAACATAAAAAATGGAGATAAAGTAACAAAAATAGAAATGAACGATACAGAAGGGAAAAAGATTGCTACATTTAAAAAAACCGATAAAATAAATATTTCAGTATTTCCTTCCGGAATCTATTTTCTTACAATTACATTCAAAGATGGAAAAACTGAAATGAGGAAAATAATCAGAAAGTAGTAATGGTGGCAATTACAGCTAACAAAGTATTATGCCCCTCTCTCTACTGATAATTCCCCGATAAGCCTGCCAATGGCAGGCTTATCGGGGAATACAAACTTAAAATTAATATAATATCTGCCGTCCTTCAAGCTTGAGAAGATTTTCCTGCTCCATTTTTTTTACAGCGCGGATGACAGTCTCAACACGCAGACCGGTCAGATTTGCAATTTGTTGTCGTGTAAGAGGTACAGCATAGGTATATTGATCCTGAAAGCGTGAACATTCCTTGTAATAATCCATCAGGGATCTGATTTTTGTGCACGGTTCTGTAGCCGAATTGTTGAAAAGCATCATATACTTGTAAAACAAGCGATCCGAAAGATGCCGGAACATGTCAAACATAATTTCCCGGTTCTCTGAGATCAGCGAAAGAAAATTAGATTTCGCCAGCTTTAAGATCTTACATTCAGTCTTCGCTACCGCATTCATGGGATATTTTTTATCTCCAAAGAGAAGAGACTCCCCTATGCTTTGACCGGCAGACAGAATGTTTAGCGTAAACTCTTTACCATCCTCATGGTAATTGTTCAATTCTACCGTCCCCCGCACAATCTGGAAATAGAAATGAGGTGTATCACCAATCTGGTAGATAATTTCCTTTGCGGGATAATCTTCATAAACAGCTCCATTTTCGAGCAAAAGATTTTCATCGATAATCATATTATATTTTTTTGATGTAGTTTGTATGAAAAATCTTAGTAAAATTGGCGTGTTACCGAGTGCAAAATTCAGACCATCGCGGGATTTTCAGGAAAATAAAAACAAATACATCAGCCTCTAGCAGGAAGCTTTAGATAATTGTTTTTATTCAAATACCAAAGATGCAACGAAATTGAAAGGGAGCTCAAAAGAAACAACCGTCAAAATAATTGATTAAAAAGCTTTTTAGAATTTGTAAACAAACGCATTGATATTCATTCCCGCTCCTACCGAAGCAAACAATACAATATCACCATTCTTTATTTCGTGTTGTTGTAATTCACCTTTTAAAATCATAGTAAGTAAAGACGGGATAGTTGCCACGCTGCTATTACCAAGCTTTTGTATTACCATCGGCATAATATCCTGGGGAACGGCTTCATTATACAACCGATAAAATCTTTCAACAATTGCTTCATCCATTTTTTCATTGGCCTGATGAATAATTATTTTATTTAATTGATGGATAGAATAACCACTACTATCCAGACACTGTTTCATAGCTTCGGGTACATGGAGCAGGGCAAATTCATAGATTTTCCGTCCATCCATCTTAATATACCGGGTATCCGAGCAACGGTCTCCGTTATAAGACTTCCCGAAATATAAAAAATCTTTTTCCTTGTAGGTGTGAGACGAAGATAAATGGGCTTTTATGCCGGAATCATCATCAGAATTCCCTTCCAGAATCACTGCTCCGGCCCCGTCTGCATAAATCATACTGTCTCTATCATGGATATCTACCACGCGGGAAAGTGTTTCAGCCCCTATTACCAGACATCGTTTGGCAATCCCGGATTTTATGAAGGCATTTGCCTGGATTATTCCCTCAATCCAGCCGGGACATCCAAATATTACATCATAAGCTACACAAAAATTGTTCTTAATTTTCAACGAATGTTTAATTCTTGCGGCAAGACTCGGCACCATATCAGATTGTACTGTCCCAAAGCGGACATCTCCAAAATTATGGGCAAAAATTATATAATCTAACGTTTCAGGATCTATCTTAGAATCTTCTATTGCAGCCTGGGCAGCAATGAGTCCGAGATCAGATGTTACCTGATCACCACTGGCATATCTTCTCTCCTCGATACCTGTTATTTTCTTTAACTTCTCACTAAGGGAAAAGTTATCATCTTTTAAGAGGATACCCTTGTCATCCAGGAAAACATGCTTGTCAAAATATAGATTGGTTATTGTTTCTGACGGAATGCAGTTACCCACACCTATGATCTTACTATTCATGAAATGTTTGCTTTTGTTTTTTTATGCTTAGAATATACTTCAATTTTAAATCAGCTATTCAACAAAACCTCCTGTTATTTTAACAAGAGGCTTATGAACATCAATTTGCTCTAACTTTAATGTTCTTTAAATAAATAATTAAGACATTGGAATGTTAATACTATCGCTATTCTATTAAACGGAGTTTATGGTTACGTTGATATTGAAGTATTATAATATTTTTCATAAGTTCCATTCAGGTACTAAAGGTAGTTGATTAGAAATGAATTATACTATAAAAAAAATTTATTTTAAATAAGTATGCATGCTTGTTCATTTAAAATTTTGCCACCTTACATTTTAAAACCGTTTAATATCCCTCATATCAGGATTTATTTATAACGGGTTTTATTATATTCATCATCAGAGTGGTTTATGGATAATTCTGATCTTTTTTTAGGAGTCTTTCCAATTCTTTCATAAAACTTATGAAGTTCATCAAGTTCTTCTTCAGTAAGGTCTTCAATATCTACAATTTTATTGCTGGCTTGCTTATGGCTGGCAATAAGCTCATTAAGTTTAATCTGGATTGCCTTGGAATCCTTGTTTTGCCCTTTCTGAATCAGAAATACCATCAGAAAAGTAATAATAGTAGTTCCGGTATTGATCACCATTTGCCAGACTTCAGAAAATCTGAACATCGGCCCCGTAGCCGCCCAGATGATAACCAATAAACTGGCTCCTATAAAAGCCCCTGCACTTCCTGTGAAGCATACAGCCCAATCCGCAAATCGGTCAAATAAATTCTTTTTCATAATACTACAATTTTTTCTAAATTACAGATCTGTAATTTGTCATTTTATGACCCTGGTCATGAGTTTTATGTGCACAAATATTACTGAAATTGCAGCCTTAAAGTAAAATCTCCCCACAAAATCTGACGGTATATGCTGAATAGTAATGATTTGCAACAGATCATAATGAGTAAGATTATTCTTAATCATTAAAATCTTATGAAAATAAAACCCTCTTATTAAGGAGGGTTAAAGTTGTAGGAGTAGAAGGAAACTACAACTATTATGGTGTTACAAAAATACAGCCTGAAATTATATAGACTTATGATTGAACTCACAATGAAGATATTATTGTACTATGCAGCAAAGAATTTTTTATATGTTCGGTCCCATATTTTTAATTGTATGATTAAGCCTTGTCTTTAATACTATTCTTTTTATGTCCTTTAAAAGTTGTTCCAAGATTAATCCATAGGGTTGAAAACAGCAATGACAGGCACGTGATTCCTAATCCGGCCTTATAAAGTTCATATTCCACGATATTAGTCTTATAGGCAATGGAAAGTGCAAGAATTCCAAATTCTCCCGTTTGTGACAGCAATGCCCCTCCATACAGGCTATCTTTCCATTTAAAGTTTAATGCCCGGAAAAAAATAGCGGACATAATACTATTACTGACCAGCACAACCAGGGTACCTAAAATAATAAGTTTATAGTTAGACAAAAGATAAGGAATATCCATACGCAGCCCTATGGATACAAAAAATAATGAAACGAAGAAAATTTTAAAGGGCAACAGTGAATGTTCAAGCCAATGAAACACTTTCATTTTCCCTACCAAAACTCCAGCCATGAAACTCCCCAATGCGGCACTCATCCCCATTACTTCGGCTAATAAACCGAATCCGAGGCAAATAAAAAGCCCGGAAAAAACCTGTAAATCATGATCGTTCTCTAAAAATGAAGATGAAAACCTGATTTCCCTGAAATGTCTGATTTTTCTGAATATAAAGAAAATAGCCAAGCAGATCGCAAGAGGAAATATAAGGTTTAAAAGGCTGAAATCTTCACCATTCCAGAATTTCAATACTGTTAAAGCCGGAGCCAGAAGAAGATCCTGCAACAATAAAATATTCAGGATAACAATCCCGAATGCGGTATGTATTGTTCCATGCTTCTTCAAAAATTCGACAACAACAGCAGTACTGTTAAATGTAAAAAGCATGGCAATAAGTACAATACTTTTATAATCAAGCCCAAGGAACCTACCAATGAAATAGGCAAAAAGAAGGCTCAGGAGTATTTTAATACCTTGTGCCAATAACGGCTTGATTATTAAGCTCTTTTTATTCGGAATATTAATTTCCATGCCCACAAAAAACATAAGCAGCAATATTCCTATTTCGCCAACCATTTCTATTTCTTCCGGCCGGGTAAAGAGTTTTAATGCATAGGGACCAAGCAATATCCCTGCTATAAGATAAGCAATAAGATAGGGCTGTTTCAGCTTTTTCAGCAAAAACATCATTCCCAATGTTGTTATACACAAAATACATACTGACCAAAGCATATTCTCTGTACTATAGCATTAGTTTTAATTGTAGAAGGTTACCATTTTTGAAAAAAAGTGCTATAAACTGAAGTTTAGGCTATTTACTGTATGCCGGATCCATGCCTGAATACTTCCACGAAATCATTACTGCGAGCATCTGACTAAAGTATAAACCCATAACAGATGTGGGTTCCCGGCACTGGTTACAGGCTTATTTTGATGATGAAACAAGCCCCGTTCGGGGCTTGTTTCATCTATACTATCACACATTATGTAATTTCAATCAAACGAGGAGGCTTTTGTTTCGCTTCTTCCTTCTTTGGAATGGTGAGCTTCAATAAGCCGTTTTCATATTTTGCCTGAATATTCTCCTGATCAACAACATCTTTAGGCAATTCGAAACTTCTCTGGAATGACTGATAACTGAATTCCCGTCGGGTAAAGTTTTTTTCTTTGGTTTCTGAACTGTCCTGTTTTGATGAAGAGATTGTCAAAAGGTTTCCATCAAGCTTAATCTGAAAATCGTTTTTTTCCATGCCCGGAGCTGCTACCTGTACTTCGTATGCGTCAGCATTTTCCATAATATTCACTGAAGGAACGGTCGTACTTGTAGATGAATAATTATTGTTTCCCCAATTAAAAAGCTCGCGATTAAAAAAATCATCGAAAAGATTGGGAACTCCTGGCATGTTGCTCCAATTTCTTTTAATAAGATTCATAATAATGCTCTTTTAAAGTTAAACAATGTATTATTTAAACATCAGCCGGCCAGCTGCTAACAGATCGGGTTCAAAAAAAATACCAATTCAAGAAAGGTGAATTTTTTTCATAAAAACTGTCAAAATTTCATGATAATGTCAAAGTGACAATGCTTGTTCATCCAATGTCGTTAACGGAAACCGATAATAATCCATCAGGGACCTTATCTTAACCATAGGATCAGCCGAAGAATTATTGAAAAGCATGATATATTTATAGTATAGCCTGTCAGAAAGGTGCTGAAAAAATGTAAAGATCAGTTTCTCATTTTGAGCCAGCATGGCAAGAAAATCCGGTCTTGCCAATTTCAAAATTCTGGTGTCTGTTTTCGCAACAGCATTCATATGATAGATTTTCTCATTAAAAAGTAATGATTCTCCCTCCGATACTCTGCCCCTCTGTTAAAATATTGAGGGTAAATTCTTTACCGTCCGTATGATAATTATTCACCTCTACAATTCCGTTTACAATCTGAAAATAATAATGCGGCCTGTCTCCCATTTGAAAAATAAATTCCCTTGCGGAATAATCGCGTACACAGCTCCATTTTGCAGTAAAAGATTTTCATCGATAATCATACTGTAAAATATTTTAACACAGCTTTCCAAATTTATTGGAAAAATGATATTTATGATGAGCAAAATTTAGACTATTAGTTGTGTTTTCCATTGTATCAGGCCAGTAATTAATTTTATAATCTATTACTTTTCAACCCATTACAACTTCACGACAAACTACGTCTTCTGATGCTCATTTATTACCGGTAAAAAATAAAAACCTGAGTAGTGCATATCCTTCTCCTTAAATTAAACAAATAGCGGTTATTTTCCTCCGTTTGCCGTCAAATCACCCTTACAGTTCGTATCAAGCTGAGGAATATTGTTGGTGTTAAGGAAGCCCAGGATATCTGTAGTTTCTGAAGCATAGTACATCAGGCAATTCTTATTATCACAATGATTGCCATTGGCTGCGTCTTTATGATTGACCTGCATTTGGGATCCCAGATCAACAAGTCCCAGTAAATGACCTAACTCATGTTCCAATACAGTAGCTTCAAGTTTTGTCCGGCTAACTTGTCCAAAGCCTCCTGAATGATCATGAATTATTTTTCCTAACAAAGCGATAGAGGTATTACGATAGGCTATTCCCAGTGTACTGGCATTAGCATAGTATTGCCCATTTGTATAAATTATGCTCACAGCCATTGTAGATCCATTGGTAAAAGCCGTCCGGCTTGAATTTTCAATTGATCTGATATCTTCCACTGATAAACTGGCAGAAGTTGCTCCTGCAATTTCTTTTTGTATAATGCTTATTCCTCCCTCCTTTTTAAGGAATGTTGACAGGAAGTTCTTAACCAACTCTATGGCATTGGCATCAGGTGCATACCCGGGCATATACAGTATTTCAATGACCAATGCATTATAGGTACTATTATTCAGCAAATCATTAGCAGACGAACCTACAGAACGGGTATGATTATAATTGCCTGAACCATTGCTGAACTCACTGTCTCTCTCACAAGAAATCAACAAAAGAAAAACCAGGAACGCAAGATTGAATTTTTTAAGCATACTGTGAGATTATATATTTAAAATTACAAAATTATTGTCATTGTTCATTATTTTTTAAGTAATCTTTAGTCAGCCATTGTGATCAGCATCATAAATTTTAGGTTTTTTCGTAACTAAGTTTGAGGTAACCAAACATAATCATTATAAAAATTCATCAGCAGCATTCATCAGTAAGAAAGGTATCCGGAAAATTCCGGATACATTATTAAACTCATGTGTGAGAGGCGATGAATCATGTCGAACAATACCATCATTTACATAAAATGGAAAGTACAATAACACCTAAAGGCAGAATCATTATCATTCGCGGCAATGATAAAGAAACTGATGAAGAATCAGAGGGCAGGCTGACACCATATGATCTGTTACTGAAAATTCTTACCCGGTCGTCAGAACAAAAAACTGTACGCATTGAAATTTTGACAACTTCAGATCATTTAGAAAATGGTGGTAAAGATGCAGCATTAAAAAAAGAAGGCTACAATAATATTGGTTGTATTTTTCTCCGGAAGGAAGATTCAGGCATTTATTATTCAAGAATTTCAGAGGCTAAAATAATTGTTTTTGATAATCCGCATTTTTCTGAAATCTTAAAAGATTCATCAATACCGGATCTGCTGGTCAAAAAATATCTGCACGAAGAAAACTTTACCATTGCCGGAATTAATGCAGGAGGAATGTACCTTCCGGGATTGGTACTCCATGATAAAGGAAACCTGGTAACAGGTTTGGGGTTAGTTAATAACTGCATTATTGATACGAAATTCAGGCATGGAACAAGATTTACATATTTAGTGGATGCCGTTATTCAGCATCAGGAATGCTTGGCGATAGGAATAAATGCCGGTATGGCATTCATTATTGAAAAAGGATACAGAGCATCTTGTATGGGCAACAGCTCCGTGATGGTGGTGAATGCAAGAAATGTTAATAACAAATGCTCAAAAAAAAGAACCTCTGTCTATAAAAAAAATCTGAGAGGACACATCCTCACCGAAGGCTCTGTATTTGATTTATTCAGTGGAGAAAGAATAAAAAAGCCATTACTCCCTGACACTTTGAACTTTATAAAAAGAAATGCAATCCAATAGTTGCAGCTCAACAGATTTTACGATCCTTTTTTATAATCTGTAAATGGAAAGTTCATTTTCCTTATTAAGCAGTAAGAAAAAACAGAAGGTTGGAAAAATTTCCCAGCCTTCTGTTTTATGATTGATAAGTATAGCAATATATTATTTTATGATGTACCTGATATAGAATAACAGACCAAGTATTAAAAAAGTTATTGTAAGCAAAAGCATAGCTTCATATCCTACATTTTGCTTTCTTTTAATAGCCTCATGCAGGTTTCTGATTCTTATACTAAGAATATAAAATATTAATGGTAATAATGCTATTTCCATCTTTTAATCATTTGCCTGTTGGGCGATACAAACCCCGAAAGATACCACAGCAATGGCAACACCAATAGGTCCTAAAAATCTTTTAGCAACAGCAGTAAATGCTCTTGTTAACGCTGCCGCACCCCATGTAGCTGCTGAAGAGCCTCCCAATGCCCATAAAGCATCAGCACCAATTGCCACAGCGGCACATTCTCCAACTTCACCCCATGTTAAAGTATTCGTACTTTTTTGGATTGTACTGCCTGTTTGTGAAACTATACGGGCAAATCCAGTAAATGTCTTGCCAAGATCATCGTCAGGAGAATATAAACCGCCTAACGCTAAAACTTCAGAATCATCATTCACATCTATATCAATATCATTTATGGAAGCTAATTCTCTTCCATAATTGGCCAGATTTTGGGAACTGCTAAGGATTCGCTCCTGAGCACTTTGAGGCAAAAACAACTTGCCATCAATGAGTTTGATTTTATACTCCTGTAGGGTTAAGTTGTCTGGCTTTGTTTCATTAAGAATATCATCGATATCACTTCTTAAGTTCCGCATCATTTGCTGATACTCGTCTTCGGTAATGCCCGGAGAAGTTTTTCCTGCAAATTCTTTATTAATCTCATTTTGATTGGTAACAGATTCCCTTTCTTCGGTTGTTGAACATGATTTAACTACAAGAATGAAGATGCTTAATAGCAATAAGCATACAGAAAGCTTAAAGGTTTTCATAGTAAATAGTTTTTGGATTAGTTTGATATAAAGTTAATAAATTAAATTTAAAAATAAAAATAAATTCATAAAAATATACAAATATAATTATGTATTTAATTAAAATAAGTTTTGAAAAGTAATGATAAAATCAAGAATAATGGTAAATCTCCCCTAGAAGCACTATTAAAATTATCATTGTAATTTTCAACTATTATTCCTCCTCAGAAAAAATTGACCATCAGCCTGAAAGCCAATGACAAACGACATCTAAAAGCCCCTGTCTTATCTAAGGATGAAAAAACAGCTAATTAAAAGTTGGCCAAATACTTTTCATATTACAACATTTTTATGCTGATCAAAGTGATATATACCCATTCTGACCGTGAACCTTTGACACAAATGGCCCTAGAATTGCAGCAATTAAAATAATTACACTAAATCCAAAATATTATGGCAACTAAAACCGTAACAAAGAAAACAACAAAAAAAGCACCTGCAAAATCAGTTTCAGCTAAAAAAACAACAAAAACTCCAGCCAAAAAGGACGCTGCAAAAGGCCTTAAAGATTTATTTGAAGATGGTCTGAAAGACATTTATTGGGCGGAAAAAGCCTTGGTTAAAACATTACCTAAAATGCATAAGAATGCAACCGATAAAAAACTTAAGCAGGCTATTGAAAATCATCTTATGGAAACCGAAATCCATGTAAAAAGACTTGAGGAATGTTTTAAATCCTTGAAAAAAAGAGCTCAGGCAAAAAAGTGTGACGCCATGCAAGGACTTCTTGATGAAGGAAAAAGTATCATGGAAGAAACAGAGCCGGGAACTATAAGGGATGCAGGGATAATAGCTGCTGCACAAAAAGTGGAACACTATGAAATCGCAACCTATGGAACACTTGCAGCCTACGCAAAGGTCCTTAAGGAAAATACATGCCTGAAAAATCTTCTGGCAACCCTGAATGAGGAAAAAAAATGCGATAAGTTGCTGACAAAAGTTGCTGATACAGGTCTGAATAGTAAAGCATTGTAACAAACCCACCTTTGGGAATATTTCGCCAATTAAAAATATGAGGCTGTCTCTAAAAATGAGACAGCCTCTTTTTTTCATTACATGCTTTGAGAATCAATATTCATCAGAGGGACCTTAAAATCAGTTCTGAAATTTCACAAAATCAAGATAAAAGTTCGGATCCACCCGTGATGGATTCACCAGCTGCTCCTCCGTATGAAGTCCAGTTAGTGGCAAATGCCGCTGTCACTGTGGAAGACCATGTAGCCAAACCATCACTTGTTAATAATAGCCAAGTTGCTGTGTCCATCTTTAATTTGTAAACAAGTCTGCACAACATTGTAAAAAAATGTGTACAAATAATCTTTTGTTGCCATCACAGGGGTAACTAAATTCGCATTGAGTAAGAACAGTATGCTGCACAACAAACTTAATCCCAATAGTTAAGAACTTACTTCTTATTCAGCTATCTTAAATTAACGTTAAATAAAAAAAGTATTAATGAAAAAAAGCATTCTTTTTATTGCATTATTAGCGGGTCTAAAATGCACTGTAGTTTCAGCACAGGCAGGAAATGTAGGAATCAATACTTCGGCACCTGGTTCTACTTTGGATGTCAATGGATCATTTGCTGCCACATACAATGTAGTTTCACTTCCTAATTATGCGGTAAGCCCTTCAGATTTTTTTATTTCGTATAATGGAACATCCGATGGTGTATTTACTCTTCCTGCATCTGTTACCGGAACCGGCAGTTTTAAAGGACGTGTCTACACAATAAAAAACAATACACCCTTTAATATTACAGTAACTCCTGCAGGATCAGAAAAGATTAATGGGAGTACAAATATAACTATCGCTGCGAATCAAAGTTTACAGCTTATCAATACCGGCCTTACGGGTTCTGCAACAACATGGGAAGGCACTATAACTAATAATAGTATAACCGCAAGTAACGGGTTAACAATTTCCGGCGCTGATGTCAGACTGGGTGGTCTGCTTTCTCAGGGAACAACAATTACTAATAACGGAAATGCATTAAATATCAATGGTACTGCATTTGGAACTACATTTTCTTCCTCTGGTGCTGTAGGCATTGGGACTTCCTCTCCTGTAGGCAGGTTCCACCTAGCCAGTCCGGATTTCGGAGCTTATAATGGTTTAAGAATTGAAGACACTTCCGGAGCCAATGCAGCAATATTTACTATAACTCCTGGCTATTTACATTCCACGCCTTGTGGAACATGTGTTACATTGGATTTTTCCGGTGAGGGATACATTGGATTTACTGATCATATTGTTCCATCTCTGGACGGGATCTTTTCAAGCGGAGTACCCACAAACCGCTGGAGTGCAATTTATGCCGTAAACGGAGTGATACAAACTTCTGATTTGCGTCTTAAAAAGGATATTCAGAACACTCAGTATGGTTTGGAAGCAGTTATGAAAATGAGACCGGTTGAATACAACTGGAGAGACGGTAAAGGAAAACATATGGTTGGCTTTATAGCCCAGGAAATGGAAAAAATTATTCCTGAAGCTGTAGAAAAACCAAAAGGAAACGAAGAGAACTATGGAATGAATTATAACCAACTGATTCCTGTTCTGACGAGAGCAATACAGGAACAGCAAAACATGATCCTCAGACAACAGGATATAATTGATAAACAAAACATTGAGAACAAGAATTTAATGAACGAAATTGAACAGATTAAAAAGAAAATAGGTTTGTAATGTTTTAAAATTAAAGATCAATAGTAATAAGGTTCTATTAACACACCGATGAGTTAAGGCTGTCTTTTATAAGATGGCCTTATTTACAGTTTAAAATTCAGACTAGCGAACATTATCCATGAATAACAAAATTTCTGACATTTTAAACAGATATTCCGGTGAGTCCATAAAACAATTATTTTCCAGAATACAATTAATTACCAAAATTCACGAAGTGAGGAACCTCCGTCGCAAAACTGTTCATCGGTAAAAGATTATTCCTGTTACTGTTAAAGTCAAAAACCGAATGATTATCAAAAGGAACCTTAGGATAATACATGAATGAAATCTGAATTCTGTTGAAAACCAGAAAAGGATTATTAATTAAAACTCCAATACCTATTTTTGTATTGGTCTTTGTTTTCAAGAGTTTATCATCAGGCATCCCCAGCCAGCCAGCCGCCATTGTCAGATACGGGCTAAAATGAAAATTCTTCCAGGTTTTATTGATAAAAAGCTGAAGCTGGTATCTCAATACCAGTTTTTTTGTTCCGATAAAATCTGAATTGTAAACGGGAAATTCATCCGGAGAAGAAAGATTGATCCTGTCTTTATAGGAATAGTTGTGCTGTGGATTCCCTAACGCTAAAGTCGGGGAAAAGAAATGCCTCGCTTTGGCAAATTTCCAATCCATAAGTGGCGTAAAATAGGTTCCATCCAGACGGAAAGATTCACGGTTCCGGCTATCTTCATTAAAAAATCTTCCGAACTGGGCCTTTACAGTAAAATACCCCAGCTTTGTAAAATTACCGTAAGATGCGGAAACTCCCACATAGGGGTTCACTACTTTATCCCTTGATAAACCGCCTGCGGTAAAACTTAATGAATTGCCATAAGCAATATCCTCCGGTAGGTCATATTGAAAAATATTCTTCTGAACGGAAAATTTTCTGTTAATAAATCCCACAGACATCAGGAAACTGTTGTAAGAGCTGAAATACTTATACTGATCAATTCCGGGACTGTCTTTATACCTGTAATTCTGAAACCTCCCTATGATGGCAATATTGCTGAAAATTTTCTCACCGGGATCAGATGAAACCGGTATCTGGTAACCACCCCACAAATCCTGATTATACACTTTGATCTGAACTTCAGGAAAGTGAGTATCAGCTTCTGTCGGAAGCAAAACATGCCGCATAAAATATTCGAAAGTAAAACCTCCCGCCCACTTTGTTAAAGGAGAGAAAAAATCTTTTCTGACATTGAAATTAACCCTTTCATTCCTGAAAAAATCCCGTTCTCCAAGAACCTGGGCATTAATGTAAGAACCAAAAAGATTATAAGCAGTATAACTTCCTAAAAGATAGTTCTGCTTTTCTTTGGAATCATTTCTGTAAAGGAAATCAAAGGTATGCCCTAAACCTAGTACATTTTCTTCGGTAAGTCCCAGGCCCATTGTACTCCCTGAATAGCTCAGCCTTGGTTTCAGGCTCCAGGAATCAAGAACCCTTACCACAACATCAATTGAATCTTTGCCGGAAGTACTGTCGGAAACACTGATATGAACCCTGTTTACAAAAGGCATTGCCCTCAGCAAACGTTCAGACTCATAGATCTTCTGAGCATTATATTCTTCCCCTTTCTTAAAAAGCAAATAATGGTCAACAGTAGAAACCCTTGTAGTAGGATGAAGATGATCTGCCAGCCAATCATACCATTTTAATTTTTCTTTCTGATCTTTCGAGCCGTATCCAAAAGGATCTATTGTTTCTATCCTGACATTTCTGATATATTTCTTATTATAGGCCACCTGCGTCAGTTTTTCCATCCTGGATTTCACAGAAGTGGAATCTGCCTCTCTCCGGAATATCAAACGATGAATAAATCTCGTGACTTTTCTTTTATCTGAAAATTCTTCTATTTTATAATACAGTGAATCTTTCTTTTCCTGTGCATGTAAACAAAAGAAACCACTTAAACAGAAAATTAAAATTACAATCGATCTAGTCATTGGTTATCAAATTCAATGCAGGTATAGCAACAATTTATAAGCCAACAGACTCAAAAAGCAGGAGAATATTCATCAAATACTACCTTTGAGTAAAAGTAGGAGATACCAATCAAAAAATACTTAACAAATCAAAAGCAACCTGTATTCACCTTCATTCTCAACAGGAGCGCGATGCACGCAGGGTAAAACTTTTTGTTCAGGATGGTCCACAGCCAACCTCCAAAGATGTCCTAATCCTAAATTAACAGGCTCCGCACCGGGCTTAGGCTGATAATGCAGATCAAAGAAGCCGTCTTTCAGGAAGTCTTCAAATTCTTCTTCCGGACCATCATGTAATTCTTTAAGCTTTTCACGGATTTCCGGAATCAGAATCTTTTGCTCTGCCTGATGGTTGGGAAGAATATCGCTTGCAGCCCCATAATAGGTACATAAAAAAGTGTCCGTACCAACAGGCGAACGATCAACATGATAGGAATAGACATCAGTTGAAATAAAATCAAATTCCTGATCCCGTTCATAACATTTAAGCAGGTTCAGGGAAGGAGCTGCCCCGAAATCCGTCAATGCCTGTATATCATTCAATATAACCTCTCTTGCCCTCTCCCCTTTTTCTGATAATTCCAGTGTCAAAAGGTCTTCCACGGAAATTTCTGTGATCGTATCTTCTAACCGGAGTTTAGAAACAATTTCTTTAAAATCCCCATCTAAAGTCCTGTACCAGCAAAGGGCATTTATCATCCCCTGGAAATGAGTATTCACCAGCTCAGAAAAGGTAGAAACTGTTCCAATTTGAGTGTTGTCAGAAAATATATTGTCCATATTTGAGAAGTTCCGTCCGTTTTGTTCCACAAAAATAAGAAATCGCCGGTAAGCAGCTACCTGAATTGCTTAGGTCTGTTCTTTTGTCCCGCCAGTTCTGCTATTTCTTCAATACGTTTCTTACGCGTTTCCGGTCTTTTAGCCAGAACAATCCATTGCAGCAACATCTTTTTCACCGATTTACTCAAACTTAAAAAATATTCTTCTGAACCATAGTATTTTTTAAATGCCTCGTTCAGGTCATCAGGAATGATCAGTTCTTCAACACTGTCTAAAATCACCCAGGAACCATTTTGTTTTGCAGTTTCAATCACTTTATACCCCGCTTCTGTCATCAGTTTACTATCTATAAGCTTTTGAATCTTTTCTTTATTGATTTTTGACCAGGTACTGTGAGGCTTGCGCCTGCTGAACAACTGCATAAAAGATCCTTCATCAATCGTTTTTCTTGTACTGTCTATCCAGCCAAAACAAAGCGCCTCATCTACCAGTACCGTCCAATCTACTGTAGGAAGACCGGATTTTTTGGTATTACAAATCACCCAGACTGACTGCTCCGATAAATGATTATGCTCCAGCCATTCCCGCCAATCTGCTCTTTTATTGACATGTATAGTTTGTCTTTTTACCACAGTTTTCATGGCATTTTATATTTATTGTTGTATTGCTCAAATATAAAAAGAAGTAATGACAACAGCATGTCAGTATGAAAACGAAATCCGGTATTATAGATGTAAACCTCCTGTTAATTGGTGTATCAGTAAGCTCAAATCTCTTTTGCCCGACATTTTAAAATGAATAGGTAAAGGAAATTGCCAACGAAGGTGAAATACTTTATCTTTGTTTTCCGATGTTATTATCAATATGTATTCGAAGATCTTCACTATGAGAAAAAATAGTTTTTTATTTTCTGCAAAAGGATTGTGCATAGCCGCTTTTCTTTCTTTAAACACTGTAATGTATGCCCAGAAAACGGCTGATATTTCAACCTTGTCAGAAAAGACATTAAGCAATATCCTGGAAAAGAACAGGGGATATTACACCCAGGGTAAAGTTGCTGATTATATTCCTGAGCTGGGAAAAATGGATGCCAGAGCTATTGCTTTCTCGGTTGTAGATAAAAATGGCAAAATACTGAATACCGGAGATGTACATAAGAAATTCACCATGCAGAGCATTTCAAAGATCATTGCCCTGATGATCGCAGTAAATGAGAAAGGTGAAGCGAATGTTTTTGATAAAATGGGGTATTTTGGATCTGAAAAGCCTTTTAACCATTTTTCCAATCTTGAAACCACCGGTAAGCCGCTAAACCCCATGATGAATGCAGGGGCAATTCTTACCACTTCCTTAATCTCCGGAGAGGGTGAAAAGCCTTTTCTTAAGGTACTGGATATGGTTCGGTACATTACCAAAAATCCAGACATTGATTACAGCAAGTCTGTTTATGAATCTGAAAAAGCAACGGGACACCGTAACCGCGGAATGTTTTACCTGATGAAAAATAATGGATTGATTTCAGGAAATGAAGATCAGCTGGACAATTACTTCAAACAATGTTCTATTGAATTGACAGCTGAAGATCTGGCTAAAATAGGCTATTTCTTTGCCAACCAATGCGTCAGGTTCGACGGAGATTCCCAATATAAAAATGCAGATATCGCCCAACTGATAGAATCACAAATGCTTACTGCCGGTATGTATGAGTTCAGTGGTGAATATTCCAGAATGGTAGGGCTTCCGAGTAAGTCGGGTGTTGGAGGAGGAATTACGGTAAGTGTTCCGGGAAAAATGGGTATTGGTGTTTTCAGCCCTGCCCTGGACCAACATGGAAATTCACTGGCAGGATATCATATGATTCTGGATCTGGTTAAACAATATAGTTTAAGTATATTTTAATTTTTTTTAAAGTTTAATCTCATATTTACCAGCTAAATAGTAAAAGCTTTTCTATAAAACAGGTCGGATTCTATATATCCGGCTTGTTTTTTTATGAAAAATTAACAATAGCTCTTATTTATTCAAGTTATTGAAACTATAAAATAATTTTATTGATAATTGTTATTATTATAGTAAATAATTAACAAGTAATTTATCTTTACATTGAATTTTTATTTTCATAATAACTCCTATTTTCCGGCTCATTTTTCTTTGGCTTTTCTCATTTAAAATCACCACTTTCGGTCCGTAACTCTCCCTTTCTTTATTTCATTTTATTCAAAAAAAAGCAACTATTTTTAATGAATTAAATGAGGTCTTTTAACGATTTATTTACCTGTACAGATATATTATCATTTCGTAATATACAAAAAAACAAATCTCTTAATATTGAAATATTTTATTTTTTATTTCTATATTTGCTTAACATTTCTTTAACTATAATTAGTTATATTTATAGTTACATGGATTGTGCCGACCTATTTCTGATGAATAAGAGAATAAACTATATACTTTAATAAAGTTTGAATAATCAATATTTTTTTGTTAAAAAATTATTACCAAATTTCATTTATGGTTAAAGATGTATTATAATTTTATTATTTTTATTCACCCGTAACAAACAAAGTCTCTTTATGCTCATTATATTGATTTTTTTGTTACAACCCGCATATTATTATTTTAATACTAAATGCAATGAAAAACTTGACCATTATAAGGCTGATGCCTCTTGAAAAGCCGGACACCAATCCTAACTCTAATCACTTTAGAGCCAACCACATACTGTTGAAAAATTATCAACAAACAGCCTTTACAATTAAAAATATAATAAAAACCAATTTTATGATTTTATAACAGCCATTGCTCTTTATTTCAAAGGGTTATGAATTTTATAAAATTTTACTAACATATCACGCCATGAAAAACTTAACCATTATTGGACTAACGCCTTTTGAAAAGCCGGATGTCAACCTTATGCCTAAATTGCATCAGGCGGGTATATTTCCTGTCCTCAGCTTAGGCCAAGAGTTAATGACCGCCCAGGCAGCCCTCAGTCAACTTGGAGAAACAAACTTACCTTCTTACGGTGTTTATGTTTCTAATGAAAAACTTTCAGCACTTCAACTTCCGGAGAATGTACGATTTGCGATCTTACCATTCGGAGTGACCATTCCTCAAAACTCAAATCTGGATATTATTTATCAGGTAACCAGCCTAGAGGAGGCAAAACAGGCTGAAGAATCAGGAGCTCAAGGAATCATCATCAAAGGAAATGAAGCGGGAGGTCACATCGGCTATGAATCAACTTTTGTACTGTTCCAGCGCATTATTAATGAGATCAAAAGCATTCCGGTGTGGGTACAGGGGGGAATAGGACTCCATACTGCCGCAGCCGTAAAAGCTTTGGGAGCAACAGGTGTTGTACTGGACAGCCAACTGGCCTTATTCCCCGAAAGTTCTGTTCCAAAGGACATCAAAGATTTATGTTCAAAACTTAACGGAACTGAAACCAAAATCATTGCCGACCATCGTGTATTGGTAAGGCCCAATTCACCTTCATTACCGGATGATATTAGCGCTGAAGATCTTCAACAGTATTTTACAGATCTTGACATCAGCAAAAGCTACATTCCAATGGGTCAGGATATTTCCCTGGCAACAGACCTGTATGAAGAGTTCAGAACATTGAAAAGGCTTGCTTTTGGATTGAAAGAAGCCATGCATGGCCACCTGAAACAGGCAAAAGCCCTTCAGGTGATCGATCAGAACAATCCATTAGCACAGGAACTCGGATTAAAATATCCAATCGCACAGGGACCCATGACCCGCGTAAGTGATGTTCCCGGATTTGCCAATGCAGTAGCAGAAGCGGGAGCCTTACCGTTTGTTGCCTTATCTTTATTGAAAGGAAATTCTGCAAAGTCTCTGGTAATGGAAACCAAAGAACTTGCAGGTAATAAAACATGGGGAGTAGGAATTCTAGGGTTTGCCCCTCAGGAATTAAGGGATGAACAAACCTCTTACATCCTTGAAGCCCAGCCACCTGTAGTGTTAATCGCAGGAGGAAGACCGGCACAGGCTAAAATATTTGAAAAAGCAGGTATAAAGACATTCTTACATGTTCCGTCTCCTGCCCTTTTAGACATTTTCCTTAAAGAAGGAGCTAAGAGCTTTATATTTGAAGGCCGTGAATGCGGTGGGCACGTAGGTCCGCTATCCAGCATGGTTCTTTGGGAAAAACAGATTGAACGTATATTAAAAGAAGATCATCCGGAAAATATCAGTGTATTTTTCGCGGGTGGAATCCATAATGATTTTTCAACAGCATTCGTTTCTATCATGGCTGCTCCACTAGCTGCCAGAGGCGTAAAAGTGGGAGTATTGATGGGGACAGCCTATCTGTACACTCAGGAAGCTGTACAAACCGGAGCTATTCAGGAAGAATTCCAGTTACAGGCAATGCAGGCAAAGGATACCGTTTTATTAGAAACAGCTCCGGGCCACGAAACCCGTTGTTTAAATACAGCCTTTGCTAACCATTTCAATACTGAGAAAGCTAAGCTTTTAGCAGCCGGAACAGATAAAAAAGAAGTTTGGGAAAAGCTGGAAAAACTTAACGTAGGCCGTTTAAGAATTGCTGCTAAAGGAATCGAACGTCAGGGAGATCAGTTGGTCAACATTCCTAAAGAGGATCAGCTGGATCTTGGAATGTACATGATCGGGCAGATTGCCACCATGCACAACAAAGTGCTTACGCTTGAGGAGCTTCACCAAAATGTTAGTATCGACAATTACGAATATATCCAAAATGCTGAATTATCAGAATTACCTGCATCCAGCGAAAAACCATTGGATATCGCTATCGTAGGAATGGAATGTATTTTCCCGGGTGCTAAAAATCTGGATGAATTCTGGAGAAATATCATCTTAGGAAAAGACAGCGTTACCGAAGTTCCGGACGAAAGATGGAATAAAGACCTTTATTACAAACCGGATTCAGATGAAGCTGATGTATCTCATTCAAAATGGGGCGGTTTCATCCCGAAAATTGATTTTGATCCATTAGCATTCGGAATTCCGCCACAATCTCTTGCCGCTATTGAACCTACACAACTGCTTACTTTATTGGTGGCAAAACGCGCAATGGAAGATGCAGGATATGGTGAGAAACATATTAATAGAGAAAACATTTCTGTAATTATCGGAGCTGAAGGAGGTAACGACCTTGCCAACAGCTATAGTTTCAGAGGATATTATAAACAGGTTTTCGGAGAACTTCATGAAGAAGTAAAAGAAGCCTTCCCACATACCACAGAGGATTCTTTCCCTGGTATTTTGGCCAATGTGATCGCAGGTAGGATTACGAACCGTCTTGATTTAGGCGGAAGAAACTTTACGGTAGATGCAGCGTGTGCTTCTTCTTTGGCAGCACTGGATTTGGCTTGCCAGGAACTTGTATTAGGAAAATCTGATATGGTTCTTGCCGGAGGTGCGGATTTACATAACGGAATCAACGATTACCTGATGTTCTCCAGTACTCACGCCCTTTCCAGAAAAGGAAGATGTGCCACATTCGACAGTGAAGCAGACGGAATTGCCCTTGGAGAAGGAATCGCCATCCTTGTTTTGAAAAGATATGAAGATGCCGTCAACGATGGTGACCGTATTTACTCTGTAATTAAAGGAGTTGGTGGATCAAGTGACGGTAAAGCCCTTGGTTTAACAGCTCCTAGAAAAGTAGGTCAGGTAAGAGCATTAGAGCGTGCTTATACTCAAGCAGGAATCAGTGCTGCATCTGTAGGATTGGTAGAAGCTCATGGTACAGGAACCGTTGTTGGAGACAAAACTGAATTAAGTGCTTTGACTAACTTATTCAGCCGTTCCGGGGCTTTACCGGGACAGACTCATTTAGGTTCTGTGAAAACCCAGATCGGACATACCAAGTGTGCTGCAGGATTAGCAGGCTTAATCAAAGCTTCTCTTGCCGTTTACCATGGGGTAAAACCTCCTACCCTTCACCTTAAACAACCAAACGCTTATTATAATGCACAGACAAGTCCATTCTCTTTCCATGCTGAAACAGGATTATGGACGGAAAAAAACAGATATGCGGGGATCAGTGCTTTCGGATTTGGAGGAACAAACTTCCACACTGTAATTGCTAACCATCCAAAAAAAGATGATTCTATAGCGATGCAGTCCTGGCCTTCAGAACTATTTGTATTCCGTGGGGATACTTATGAAGAAGCCAAAGGACAATCAAGCCAGATCAAAACATTATTGGAAATCAATGATGAGATTCCATTAAAAGATATTGCTTACAGCTTAAGCATCAGTTCAGAAAAGCCGATTCAGTTCAGTATTGTAGCTGATACCGCTGTGGATCTGATGATGAAAATTGAGTTAGTATTGGTAGGAATTGAAACCAAAGATACTTTCACTGTCAGCAAAAAAGAAGGGAAAGTAGCCTTCACATTCCCTGGACAAGGAAGTCAGAGAATCAATATGGCCCGCGATCTGTTCGTAGTATTCCCGGCTATGCGTAAGGTGATTGACAATTATCCTGAACTTGAAAAAGTAGTTTTCCCTTCTACAACCTTCAATGAAGCAGATTTAAAGCAACAAAAAGAAACCATTAAAGATACCCGTTTGGCACAACCGCTTTTAGGAATTGTTGATCTTGCATTAGCCAAATTCTTAGAATCATTAGGAATCATTCCTGATATGCTGGCTGGTCATAGCTATGGTGAATTACCTGCTTTGTGTTTCTCAGGAGTATTCGGTGAGGATAAACTGGTTGACTTAAGTATTCAGAGAGCGCAATCAATATTAAATTCAGTAGAAGGTGGTGATCCGGGTTCGATGTTAGCAGCAAGTGCTACTCACGAACGTTTACAGCCGATCATTGCTAAAGTGGAAGGATGCTATCCGGTTAATTTCAATGCCCCTACTCAATGTGTTATTGCAGGAAGTACACCAGCGATTAATAAACTATTGGAAGTCCTTAAACAGGAAGGTATTTCTGCTAAAAAACTGGAAGTTGCCTGTGCATTCCACAGCCCGTTATTGGCAAAATCAAAAGAATTATATGCTGATGTATTAAAAGACGTTCCTTTCCAGGAAATGCAGATCCCTGTATGGTCTAATACAACGGCAGATGTATATCCTTCGAATCCTGCAGACATTAAAGAAAGACTGACTGACCATTTGGTACAGCCTGTAAGATTCGTAGAACAGATGCAGGCGATGTATAACGACGGAGCAAGAATCTTCATCGAGGTAGGACCTGGAAAAGTCCTTACAGGATTGGCAAAATCATGTCTTGAAAAAGACCAGTTGACTTTATATGTTGAAGACAGCAGCCGTAATAAGTTCACTCATTTATTGTGCATGTTAGCACAGTATTTAGGAACAGGCCGAAGCTTCAATATTGAGAAACTTTTCGATGGCCGTTTCGTTCAGCTTGTGGATATCAATCAGCCTGAACTGTATAAGAAAAGCCCAGCCATCTGGCGTGTTAACGGACAAGCTGCACATCCGACAACAGGTTCATTGCCTGCTAATGGTGCACTCCCTATCATAAACCCTATTCCCATGAACAATTTTACTACTCATAATACGCAAGCTCCTGCACCGGAAAGCCTATCTACGGCAGAACGTATGCTGCAGGAATATTTAAACAGCATGAAATTAATGATACAGGCACAACGTGATGTGATGCTTTCCTTTATGGGCCAGAATCCTCAGGTGAATCCAATGCCTGTTTATAATACGCCAATGCCGGCTCCTGTTCCTGAACGTACAATTCCTGTACAGCAGGTTCCACAAACAGCAACTGTTGCTGTAGCCGCTACTGCCATTGCTGTAAAAGCTGCTCCTACAAGAGATATCAAAGCATTATTACTACAGGTTGTAAGTGATAAAACAGGATATCCGCAGGAAATGCTGGGTATGGAAATGGATCTTGAAGCTGATTTAAGTATCGACTCTATCAAAAGAGTGGAAATCATCGGAACGCTTCGTAACGAACTGGGAACATTAGCCAACGGAAACACCAATGAAGATATGGTTATGGAACAATTGGCAGGAATCAAAACCCTGAGCGGATTAGTTTCATGGCTTACTGAATTCTCAGGAGCAGATACAGAAACAGTAACTCCTGAAAAAAACGGAACTTCAACTGAGGTCTCTTCAAAACCACAAGCAAAATCTGCATTATCACTGGAAGATCTTCAAAACGCTATTTTGAATATCGTAAGCGAAAAAACAGGGTATCCGAAAGAAATGTTAGGATTAGATTTAGATTTGGAAGCAGATCTTAGTATTGATTCTATCAAGCGTATGGAAATCATCGCAGATCTTAAAAACAAGATCGGTTTTGGGGAAAACCTTGAACAGGCTGATGATGTAATGGAAAAACTAGCGGCTATTAAAACCCTTCGCGGATTGGCAAGCTGGATCAGTGAAATGAGCGGTGACACCAACGAAACAAAAAAAGAAGCAAAGGAAGTTAACACCCCTGAAGCAACCAATAATGTATTATCACGTCTGCGTTTTGACATCACGCCTACAGATGCTTCTTCTGTACAAAATACAGAAATCCTTCAGGGGAAACATTTTGCCATCACTCAGGATGACACTCAACAAACCTCAGCCATTAAAGCTGAACTGGAAAAACACGGAGCTATCGTAGAATTGGTAGACGCAGACAAGGATCTTTCAAATGTTGATGGATTAATTATGCTGGACCTGTTCTCAGCAACCGATAAACCAAGCATCATCGATCATGTTGATTTAATTAAAAAACTTGATTTTGATAAAGCGAAATGGGTATACTTAATCTCTGATATTGCAGCTCACATTCAGGAAATCAGTGATGTAAGTGTATTACGTCATCACCAAGGTTATCCGGGACTTTTCAAAAGTTTAGCAAGAGAATTCGATCATACCACTTGCAGATTTATCAGTTTAAGCACTCCTCAGGAAGTTGATCAGATCGCTGATATTACTTTAAAAGAAATCTTAACGAACGATAAACCTGCTGAAGTGATTTATAAGAACGAAAAAAGACATAAGGTCGACATCATCCCTTCCCCATTGTCAACAAGTTTAAATGAAGCTCACATCCAATTAGATCAGAAATCAGTAGTATTGGTATTGGGAGGTGCACAGGGAATCACAGCAGAATTGGTGAAACACATGTCTCAGGCGTATCCATGTACTTATATTTTAGTAGGAAGATCAGCAGATCCAAGAAATGAAGCTTCTGCCAAAGAATTTGAAGGAATGAAGACTAAGGAAGAAATCAGAGCTTATTTGATTAAGTCCGGAAAATTCACCTCTCCAGCTGAAATCGAAAAAGAAACCACGAAAATTTTCAAAAACAATCAGATCCTACGCACGATCCGTGATATGGAAGCGCTTGGAAACACCATTATTTATCAGTCTTTAGATCTTTGTGACGAAGAAGGATTAAGTAATTTAATCAGCAGTATTTACGAAAAATACAACCGTTTAGACGGAGTGATCCACGGAGCAGGTCTTTTAGAAGATAAATTATTCAAACAAAAAACGACTTCTTCTTTCGGACGCGTATTTGATACCAAAGTAAAACCACTCCGTGTATTGGCTGAACAGCTTCGCACAGACTGCCAGTTCGTTGTTTTATTCTCAAGTATTGCATCAGTATACGGTAACAAAGGCCAAACAGATTATGCGGCGGCCAACAGTGTACTGGATGATTACGCTAACGCTCTGAATAAAAGACTGCAAGGAAAAGTAATCTCCATCAACTGGGGACCTTGGAAAGGTGCCGGAATGGTTTCTTCCACCCTTGAATCTGAATACGAACGCAGAGGAATTTCCATGATCCCATTGGATGAAGGAAAAGAAATCTTCCTTAACGAAATAAAATACGGAACTGAAAGCCAGGTGCTTATCATGTCAGGAAATAATTGGTAACCCTCTGTATACACTAAACATGAAAAAAACAGATGTTGCTGTAGTTGGACTATCCTGCGTCTTTCCCGGGGCGCAGGATGCCCATACTTTTTGGCAGAATATTGTCAATAAAGTAGACTCTACCCAATCCGCTCCAGCAGATAGGATAGATCCGGTGCATTTTAGTGATGCCACCAACCCTGTCGATCGTTTCTACTGCAAACGAGGCGGGTTTATTCCTGATTATGAGTTTAATCCTACCACTTTTGGAATTTTACCCCTTGCGGTGGAAGGAACAGAACCCGATCATTTACTGACCCTTGATTTAGTTCAGAAAGCTTTAGAGGATGCCGGAGTATTTCAAAAGAATATTTCCCTTGAAAAAGCAGGAATTATTATCGGGAAAGGAAATTATACCGGGCCGGGAGCTACCCGTGCCATTGAAATTGTAAGAACCGGAGAACAGATTTCCTCCTTATTGCAGGAATTGCTCCCTCAGGTTTCTTCTGCTGATATTGAAAAAGTAAAACATGCTTTCCAGGAACGCAAAGGACGTTTCGCAGCTGATACTGCCATGGGATTAATTCCCAATCTGGTAGCGTCATTGGTAGCCAACCGTTTTGACCTTGGAGGCGTTGCTTTTACCGTGGATGCTGCTTGTGCCAGTGCTTTAATCGCTGTAGATCACGCTGTACAGGAACTTCAGAGAGGTCGTTCCGATATGATGATCGCCGGAGGTGTTCACACCGGGCAAAACGCTGCTTTCTGGAGTATTTTTGCTCAATTGGGAGCAATGTCCCGCCAGGAAAAGATTAAACCTTTCAGCAGCGATGCTGATGGATTACTGATTGGAGAAGGTTGTGGTTTCGTCGTGTTAAAACGACTGGAAGACGCCGTTCGCGATCAGGATAAAATCTATGCTGTGATTAAAGGAGTGGGTGTAAGCAGTGATGGTAACGGAACCAGCGTAATGAGCCCATCCGTAAAAGGACAGCTGAAAGCTTTAGAACAAGCCTGGATCAATGCTGATCTGGATAAAAATAAAGTAGGTTACCTTGAAGCTCATGGTACCGGAACTCCGCTTGGAGATAAAACAGAACTTCAGACCTTAGCACAGTTCTTCGGAAAAGAAGAATCTGCTCCAGTGGCTGGAATCGGTTCTGTGAAATCCAATATCGGACATGCCATGCCGGCTGCAGGAATTGCAGGACTGATTAAAACCTGTCTTGCTTTATACCATGATACCTTACCACCAACATTGTACTGTGAGAATCCTACTGCGGAAATGCAGAATACAAGATTTGAACCGGTACAGGAAGCCAAAAACTGGTCAAAAACTGGACTTCCAAAAGTAGCAGCCGTTAATGCCTTCGGGTTTGGAGGAATCAATGCTCATGTTGTTCTTGAAGGCTATGATATGCCGAAAAAAGACAAGGTATTGCTATTGGCCAGACCTACGCATGAAGAATTGGTTTCTGCATTACAAAATAACGATACCACTTTAGGAGAAGGAGATTTCAGAGTAGCCATATTCGATCCTACGCCTGCAAGAATAGAAAAAGCCCTTAAAATCGTTTCTAAAAACCTGATCTGGAAAAACAAGCAGGACATCTGGTACACTTCTACTCCATTATTAAAAGATGGTGGAAAAGTAGCCTTTGTATTCCCCGGTTTGGATGGACTGGCAAAAGGTGAAGTGGAAAGTGTAAGCCGTTATTTCGGATTAACAGCGCCTATAGAAACAGAGGGTGAAGGTCTTTTAACCGATGCTTTAAATATATTCAACAACTGCAGTATCCTTGACAATTCATTGAAGAAACTGGGCATTATTCCGGATATGAATGCAGGACACAGTTTAGGAGAATGGCTGGCAGGGTATTCATCAGAGTTAGCAGAAGCCAATTCTGTAAAAGCTTTAATCGATGTGCTGAACCCGGAAACTTTTGAATTAAAAGACTCCAAATTCATTGCCATCGGTGCCGGAATTGATGTGGTACAGCCTTTTATTACTGAAATTTCAGACCTGTATGTTTCCAATGACAATTGCCCTAATCAGGTCATTCTTTGCGGGAGCAATGCTGCATTGGATGAATTGATTCCGCAATTAAAATCAAAACAGATCTTCCATCAGGTACTGCCGTTCCAATCCGGATTCCACTCTCCATTTATCGCTGATAAACTGGATGTGATCCTTGCCGGAATGGAAAAAGCACAGTTCCAGAAAACAAAAATTCCGTTATGGTCTGCTACGACTTTAGAACCTTATCCGGCAGATCAGGCAGCGATCAGAAAACTGAGTGCCGAGCATTTGGTTGAGCCTGTTCGTTTCCGTGAACTGACAGATAAATTATACGAAGAAGGTGCCAGAGTGTTCATTCAGGTGGGTACCGGCGGACTGATCGGATTTATAGATGATACCTTGAAAGGAAAAGCATTCAGCACCATTCCTTCCAGTGTTCCTACCCGTTCTGCATTGGCACAGTTACAACGTGTTGTCGCGTCATTATTTGTAGAAGGGAAAACCATTGCTCTTGATTTCTTAGAAGTTCAGCAGCAATCAAAAAAATCATCAGGAAAAGGCATTAAACTGGAATTAGGCTCGCCTATTATCAGAAATTTTAAAGAAGTAAAAGCCTTAGCTCAAGCCTTTGAAACACCAAAACAATATACTGCTTCGGCTTCAGCCATGACTGCGAAAAGTGGTCATCCGCTGGTACAGGCGTTCCAGGACAATGTTAACGATATGATCCGTATGCAGGAAGAAGTTCTTACTTTATTCCAGAACCGTCCGGAAATTACGATACCACGTCCTGCTCAGGTTGCTCCTGTAGCACAATATGCCGCTCCACAAGCGCCGAGAAGTACAACCTTCTCAAAAGATCTGTATGTTACGCTTGAAAGTCATCCCTACCTGATTGACCACAGCTTATTGAGACAGCCAAAAGGATGGGCTCATGTAGCGGATATGGAACCGGTAATCCCGATGACCATGATCTTTGAGCAGCTTGCAGAAATTGCAGAAGCAGAAATCCCGGGAACACAGGTTCATAAAATCATGAATGTAAGTGTATTCCAATGGATGAACGTTGCCCAGCCTTTTGAAAAAACCGTAAAAGGACAATGGCGTGGTGAAAACCATGCGTATCTGGATATTGAAAACTTCGCCAATGCTGAAGTGATCTTAAAATCTTCACCTGTCCCTACTCCAACCTTCAACCTTTCCATTGGTGATCTTTTACCGATTGAAAGAACCCCTGAGGAAATCTACGACATGCATATGTTCCATGGGGAAAAATACCAGGGAATTACTGAAGTTTCAGCGGTTGGAACCAAAGGAATTGTAGGAAAGATCAAAGGAAACGGCGGAAAAGGATCTCTGCTGGACAATGCCGGACAATTATTCGGGCTTTGGCTGCAGCTTACTTTAGTGAAAGACCGTATCGCCTTCCCGGTGAAGATCAGAGACATTGAATTCTTTGGAGATATGCACGATCAGGATGGTATTTTTGAATGTACCTGTATGCTGACTGAGCTTAATGATGAATTTGCCATTGCAGATATCATTCTGAAAAGAGACGGAAAAGTATGGTGCGCCATCACAGGCTGGCAGAACAGAAGACTGGAAATTGATGCCGCTTTATGGAATGTTTCCATGTCACCACTGCACAACCGCCTTTCTGAAGAAATTGCTCCGGAAGTATTTTTCTTCCACCAGGCGTATACCAGAGTGGCTTCATGGGATTTTATCCTGAAAAGATATTTCAACCAGACGGAAAAACAGCATCACCAGCAATTACTACCCAACAAGAAGAAAAACTGGATGGTAAGCCGTGTTGCGGTGAAAGACGCCGTGAGAAACCTTCTTCGTAAGGAAAAAAATCATGCGTGCTTCCCGATCACCTTTGAGATCCGTTCCGATGAAGCGGGGAAACCTTACCTCATCAGTGATTTTACAGAAGACATCCATATTTCATTGGCTCACAAAGGAAAAGAAGCCGTGGGGATTGCGAGATACGGCAAATCTGTAGGAATCGATATGGAACTCATGGAAGAACGCAGCGAAGGATTCTATGATCTGGTATTTACAGACCATGAATTAACCTTATTAAAAGGAAAAGACCAGGCAGAATGGACGACCCGTTTATGGGTAGCGAAGGAAGCCTACGGAAAGTTCTTAGGAACCGGACTGAAAGGGAATCCAAAAGCCTTCGAAGTCGAACAAATAAAAGACGATCACTTGTGGATCAACAATATTGAAATCAAAACTGTTAAACATAAAAATTATATTATCGGATGGACACTGTAAACGCAACATTAAAAATGAACCACGAAGAACTTTTTACTTTATTAAAAGGTTTTATTACTGAAGTGATAGGGGCTGAATTTGTAGAGGAGATGGATATTACTCCGGAAAGTTCATTCACCAAAGATCTTGAAATGGACAGCATCGAGATTGTCTCTTTCTCTGAAAAGATCAAGGCGCATTTTGGCGATCAGATCGACTTTACAGGTTGGTTATCTTCTATGGATCTTGACCAGCTTATTAATCTTGACCTTAGTATGATCATCAATTATATCTACGAATGCCAATAATCACTGTCAATAACAGACAAGTTCATATACAGGAACTCAATAAAGGAGCCGAACAAACCGTGGTCTTAATCCACGGTATGTTCAGTAACCTGTCCATTTATTATTTTAATATTGCCCCTGTTCTGGCAAAACATTTCCATGTGGTGATGTACGATCTGAAAAGTCACGGGATGAGTGAACGCTTTTTGGATGGGTACGACCTTGATAACATGTCATCCGATCTGATAGGTTTAATAGATCACCTTCAACTGGAAAAAGTACATCTTGTAGGCTATAGCTTCGGCGGTCTTATTGCTTTGAAAACAGCATTAACATATCCTGAACGCGTTAATCAACTGGTGGTGATGGAAGCTCCGGATCCTCAGGACGAAAAAGCCCGTAACATCATTGATGAATACAGCAAGGAATTCCTTGAGCATTATGTAGCCAATTTTACAGATACCACCAAAGTCCAGATGGGCAAAAGACAAATGGAAAAGAACCATCGTATGTATGAGTTTCTGTTTAATCAAACCAGTATCAAAGCAGATATGATTAAGGAAAAACATTTCCTTGGTGAAGCGGATTTCAATCAACTGAAAGCTTCCACTTTATTGCTTTATGGTGCTGATTCCAACTGCAGGCCTACAGGAGAATGGCTGCAGTCTCAAATCGGTTCATCCGAACTTGAATTGATTTCCGGCGATCACAATATTCCCATTCAGGAACCTCAGCTCATTGCAGAGACGATCGCCCAGTTTTTATCTAATATTTTAACGAAGAACCATGGCTAAATTTGCATTTATAGTTCCACCCTTGACAGGACATGTGAATCCTACCCTAAGCATCGGTGCTACCTTGTTGAAAAGAGGGCATGAAGTAGCCTGGATCAGCCTTGACCCTACTTTAGAGGCTAAACTTCCGGAGGGCGGAAAATTATTACTGATCCAATACGATCAGACCGACGAAGAAAAGAAAGAAAGCGAACAATATCTCGATATTATTTCCAAAAAAGTAGTCTACGGAATCGACAGCGTGAAGTTCCTTTACGAGGAAGTTCTTATTCCGTTGAACAAACATTGCTATAATGGGATTGTGGCTTTATTAAAGACCTACCAACCCGATTTAATCATCGGTGACCATCAGTTATTTGCGGCTCCGGTAGCTGCGAAAGCGTTAGGAATTCCTTGTGCGACTTCCGTTACCGCTCCGGCTGCTATTAAGATCATGAATGAGCTGCCTAAAGTACACGAATGGGAAGTCAATCAGATCATCGATTTACAGAAAGAACTTGGCTTCTATGAAGAACATTCTCTGGCCACTTCAGATCTCCTGACCCTTGTTTTAACTTCAACGTATTTCTTTGGGGATATGGACGATCTGGAACCTCAATACAAATTCACAGGACCTGTTCTTACCGAAAGACGTATCTCATGTGAATTTGATTGGGACAGATTGAAAAGTGCCACCAACAAAAAGATTTTAGTAAGTATCGGAACCACTTTCGATCACGATCATAAAAAAGCATTCTTCCAAAAGGTAGTTGATGCTTTTAAAGACGAAGATTTAACAGTTGTCGTGGTTTCAGATCCGCAGCTTTTCGAGCAATGGCCGGACAACTTTATGGTCTATCAGCAGATTCCGCAACTGGATTTGTTACCTCATCTTGATGGCGTGGTTTGCCACGGCGGTCACAATACCGTTTCTGAAACCTTATCCAACGGGATTCCTTTGGTAGTGATTCCTATTGCGTATGACCAGTCGCATGTTGCAGGACGTGTGGTGCGTACAGAAGCGGGTGAACGATTAAACTTTAACAGATTTAAAGCCAATCACCTGAGAGAAGCAGTACAACAAATTTTAAATAACCCAAGCTACCGTGAGGCGGCTCAAAAAGTAGGACAATCTTTTATGGAAGCAGGAGGAGCATCTACCGCAGCTAATTTATTGGAAGAAGCCATCACAAAGGCTTCAAAACCGGAAAAACCGTCTAAATTTTTATTCGTTGTTCCCCCGTTTTTCGGACATGTGAGTCCTACGTTAAGTGTGGGAGCAAGCCTTATTGCCCGTGGCCACGAAGTAAAATGGTTCGGAATTACCCCTTTAGACAGCAAACATATTCCGGAAGGAGGTTCTTATTACTATCCGGAAGAAGACCTTATTCCTTATCAGGACGAAATCGCCCGCATTTTAAAAAGACAGGATGACGGTCCTGCCTGTTCAGGTCCTGAAGTGATGAAGTTAGCACTGGAAGAAACGTATGTTCCTTTCGCTAAAATGATGATGCCGGGATTAACGCGATTAACAGAAAGCTGGATGCCTGATGTAATTGTGAACGACTGTATCACATTCGGAGGTGCGCTTTTCGCTCACAAGCATAATATTCCTTGTGTAACGACTACACCCGTTCCACCGGATGTGATGGGAGATACTGAAAAAAGTGCCCCTAAAATCTGGGAATGGCAGCAAAACCTCATCAAAGACCTGCAAAAAGAAGTAGGTATTCATGAGGAAGGTATTTACATCCATTCGCATAAACTGAATATGGTCTTTACGTCACAAGCCTTTGCCGGTTTTGACACCGTACCATCGCATATGAAATTTGTAGGTCCTGTAAAAGGTCGTCCAAACGATGCACCTTTTGACTGGGATAAATTAAATGCTTCTACCACTCCAAAGATCTTCGTATCGCTGGGAACGTTGTTGGTAGACATCAGAAAAGCTTTCTTTGAAAAAATTATTGCTGCATTTAAAGATCAGCCGGTAACGGTGATTGCCGCTACTCCACCGGAAATCTTTGAAGAATGGCCGGAGAACTTTATCGTAAACAGCTTCGTGCCTCAATCTGCAGTGATGCAAAGAATGGATATGGTGATCTGCCACGGTGGTTTCAATACGGTGAATGATACCTTCCGTAACGGATTACCGATGTTGATCACACCTATTGCTTATGACCATTTCCATATTGCGAAATTAATTGAGCAGGCAGGCTGTGGAATCAGCATCCGATACAAGAGACTGCGTGTAGAAGCGCTTCGTGAAACCGTTTTTGAATTACTGGAAAATCCTAAATACAGAGCTGCCGCGAAGGAAGTTCAAAACACGTTCAATCTTGCCGGAGGTAATGATAAAGCGGTAGAATTACTGGAAAACTTTGTACAGGAACATTCCACATTAGCGTCTGTATAGCCTATGAACCAACCTATTAAAAGAAGATTATTATTTGGTGAGCGAATGTTACTGGGAGACGGAACAGAACCGTTCAATGCGGTGATCCCTTTCAGGCTCAGAGGTACCTTTACTTTGAAGGATATCCAGCAGGCTTTGGCTCAGATCCAGCAAAAACATCCGTGGTTAAGAGCGCTTATTGCTCACGATGATCAAAATATCCCCTGGTTTGATGTTCCTGAAAACCCGATCTCCATTCCGGTGCGAATTATTGCCAGACAAGGAGAAGATCAGTGGCAGGAAGAATCCAAAAGGGAATGGAATACTTTATTCGATCCTAAAAAATTACCTCTTATCCGGTTTGTCTGGATCAAGGGGGAAGACGTTTCTGACATGCTGTTTGCGTTCCACCATTGTTTATGCGATGGTGGTTCTGCAATGGCTTTCCTTTATGAGTTTTTAAAAGTATTGGATGATCCAAAAGCTGATATTGGGATAGAAAGTCCTATTTTAGGCATTCAGGATGTCGTTCCGGCGAATATTTTAAACAGCCGGAAGAAAAAATTAAAAGCCAAATTCATCGGAAGATTAGCGGCTACAGCCATCAAAGTTATTCCTACCGGTAAAAAATCTATTGACCGTCAAAATGATTATTTAATCAATTGGAAAATAGATGAAACGGTAAGCCAGCAGCTGATTTCCTATTGCAAAGCTAATGGTGCTACCGTGAACACGTTTTTAAGTGCTGCTTTGCTTCAGGCTTTCAAGAAAGTAAAAGGAGCCGGAGCTTTCAATAAAGTGTCCTGCCCTGTAGACATCAGACGTTTTGCTACCCAGATCAAAAACGATCATATTTTTGCTTTTGGATTGATGATCGTAGTTTCTGCCAATGAAAAGCTGAGCTTTATAGAGAATTTACATGCGATGCAGGCTTCTGTAGAACGTAAAACCTCCAAGCTTGATCCTTATATTACCATGATGGTGATGGAATCCGGACATGATGCATTGAATAATTTCACCAAACTTTTAAAGAACGGAAAATCCTCTAATGACTGTATGTTTTCCAATCTGGGACGCATTCAGATTCCTCATGAATATAAAGAATTTTCAGTAGATACTATTTTCAGTCCGTCTGTGATTGGTCCGCTGGGAAATACCACCACACTGGTCGTTTCTACCTACCGTGGGAAAATGGATTTTTCATTTGTAGGAAGTGAAGGCTATTTACCGTATACCGATGCCCTGGCCATCCGTGATGAAATCATGAAGATTATTAAGCTGCAACTGGAATATATCGCCGTATCATGATCAAAAGAAAACTAATGATGGTGGAAAGGATCATGTATGTAGATCCCGAGACCCCTGTAAACTGCGTATTTGCAGCGAAAATAAAAGGAGAATTTCCGGAGCAGAATTTTAAAACTGCTCTGGAAAAAATCCAGCAGAAACATGCCTTGTTAAGAGTGGTTATAGACTCTAAAAGCGAGAAATACCCCTTTTTTATAGAAGAAAAAGACATCGCTCCTATCCCACTCCGCATTGTAGAAAGAAAAACAGATGAAGACTGGCTTACCGAGTCTCAGAAAGAATGGAAAATCTTATTTGAGAAAGAGAAAACACCGCTTGCCCGCGTAGTATGGGTAAGAGGACAGGATGTTTCTGAAGTGTTTTGGGCCATCCCTCATTGTATTTCAGACGGAACCACCGGAGTGACTTTAATGAAGGAACTTCTTCAGCTTTTGGATGATCCTTCTTTGGAATTGGAGCCTTATGAGCCTTTCTCTTCAGTGGATGAATTTCTCCCTTCCCACTTTAATGTAAAAAGTAAGAAATTCAAAGCCAGACTTTATCTGACCTTTGCCAGGTTCTTCTTTATGCTGCAACAGAAAAGCAAAAAGAGAAACCTTGGAAAAGACTATGTTCTTCACCAAAAACTGGATAAGGCCACAACGTCCCAAATCACTGAAAGATGTAAAGCCAATGGCATTTCCGTACATGCTTTGCTTTGTTCTGCCTTCATGCAGGCATTCCGGGAAGTGAAAGGGAAAGAAGCCAAGGGTAAAGTGATCAGTCCGGTAGATGTGCGCCATTTTATTCCGGAGATCAAAGAAGATCATTTATTTGCCTTTGCCCCAACGGTGGATCTTGCGATTAAAAAAGGAAGCTCCGATCTGTTGAACAATGCCAGACAGATTAAAGAAGACCTTACTCAGAAAATAGGAAAAATGGAAGCCCGCGAACTGCTGTGGATGGGTGAACAGATGCACCCGATCGTAGACCGTATGATCTCCATGCTCAAATCCAGCAATGGCGGCCATGATGTAACCCTCTCCAATATGGGCAGGATCAATATCCCGAATGAGTACAAAAACTTCAGCATTGAAACCATTTTCAGTCCTACGGTAGCCTTCCCATGGCTGAACTCAAATACTTTGGTGACGAGCACCTACAACCATCAGATGGATTTTATATTTTTGTCCAACGAAGACTTCCTTCCCAAAGCGGAAGCCGCCAAAATAAAAGAGAAAGCCATAGCGCTAATGACCACCTCATGAAATTGAAATTTAAGCCGAAGCCACCTAAAAAGCTCAAAAAAACTACCCTTAAACGCTTTCTCATCAAGCGTACGATTTATTATGTCCTTCCGAATGTATTTTTCAATTTCATCATTGCCTATGCCAGCTTCAAAGAATTAGGCTACACCCATTTTTTCTCCGGCGAACAGAATCTGGCCCGCCTTACCTTACCCATGGCCCTGTTTCTCCCCGTTGTCCTCACCATAGACATCATCAAAAGAGTAACCGATGCCGCCGGACAAGGCGCCATTGAATTTACCGTAGATGAACAGTTGAATATTAAAAAACTGATGACCAAGCTGAGTATTCTGCATGGCGTGATTACCTGTTCTTTCGTTTTAGCGATGCTTTTCTTAGGGCAGTATAATTTCTCAAAGGATTATAAGTTGGATGCTACGGCGATGGCTGTTGTGGTGGGGATATTGGCAGGAGTGCTGTCTGTGGTGTTTGTGTATTTGCCGGTGTGGAGGTTGAGGAGGTGGATGTGTAGGAGGATTGAGATTGTAGCATAAACTCAAACGAGACACCTCTCTATTTAAAAATGAAAAGATGTAATCTCAGTATTTCATTCTGAACGATTACATCTTTTATAAATTTCAACATTATTTCACGACCTTCATTGGTGGTGGCGGAAGCTGTTTTTGCGGTAGATAATTATCAATCTCATCTTGTGTAATAATTTCTTTTTTAGCAGACTCAAAGTCAATTGTAAAATCAGCAGATTTTGCTAAATCATCCTGTTTATAAATTTTATCTTTCAGCAAATTGATAATATTATTAAAACCAGCATCCATAAATGGATTAATAAAACAGAGCTTATCTTTTTTCCCTCCAACCTGGAATGTAATATAGTTCCTATTCCCTGCATATCCCTGATTTTTATCCAGCTGCTTTTTCACAACAAAGTCTTTCATCTTTTTTGATGATAGCTGATTAATTTTTTCAATCTCATCTTCGGTTAACTGATATTTATAATAGACTTCGTCTCTAGATCTTTTTAAGTAGACACTTAATATCCCTTGTTTATCTATCTTCGAATAGGAATATATTTTGATATTATTACTGGGTTCTACATCATAAGTAATCAATTTAAAATCACCCAGTTTCAATTTTTGAGCATTAAATAATACTCCAGTACATAATACAATTAATAAAAAGATTTTTTTCATTTCTGGTTTAGAATAATATTTCATAAATATACTATAAAGCAAGAAATCTAGCAATGCTGGACTTCATCTAAAATTAGTAAAAAAAGACTCTTAAATATTTTTCTTTTGAAATGAGAAGGTACAACAAACAACAGAATGTTGTATAACTTAATTACCGTTCTGTTCTATGAATACTACTTTTACAAAGTATAATCTATCAAAAGATTACAAACTAGATACAATGGTTGTGGTAATAGGAATTTTGTCTGTGATGTTTGTGTATTTGCCGGTGTGGAGGTTGAGGAGGTGGATGTGTAGGAGGATATTGACAGTATAAATTAATTCAAAAAAATATTAAAAAGTGAAAGTCCAAAGTTTAAATTTTGGACTTTCACAATATTTATATATTATCAAAATACTAAGCATAGATATTAACTCCATTTTTAAAAACTAATTAAAAAAATTAAATTTTATAAGTTTATGTATATTTGTTAAATTAGTTTATTTTATGCCTGATGTACATTCTAAAAAAGTAAGGAGTTATAATATGAGCAAAATTAAGGGTAAGGATACTAAACCTGAAATTCTGGTCAGAAAATTTCTTTTCGGAAAAGGATTGCGATATAGACTACATGATAAAAAGCTTCCGGGAAAACCTGATTTAGTCTTTCCAAAATATAAAAAAATAATTTTTGTACATGGTTGTTTTTGGCATGGTCATGAGGATTGCAAGTATTTTGTTATACCAAAAACAAGAACAGAATGGTGGCTAAATAAAATTAATAGAAATATAGAAAAAGATATGGAGAGTATACACAAGCTAAAAAATGAAGGATGGAAAGTTTATATAGTTTGGGAGTACGATCTGAAAAGCAACAAAAGAGAAAATGTACTTAATACTCTTTATAATAAAATTATAAATTAAATTGATACCAATAATTGACATATTTGCAGGTCCTGGTGGCCTTGGTGAAGGATTCTCATCCTTACGGGATGACAATGGAGAAAGAATATTTAAAATCAAATTGTCTATAGAAAAAGATCCATATGCACACCAAACTTTAAAACTCAGAAGTTTTTTTAGAGAATTTAATATTGGTCAGGTGCCAGATGATTATTATGCTTTTGTAAGAGGCGAAATCACTCTTACCGAATTATATAAAAAACATCCAGAACAAGCGGCATCAGCTGAATTGGAAGCATGTTGTGGTACATTAGGAGAACCTGATAAAGGAGATACCAATGCATTGACAAACGAAGAAGTCGATAATAAAATTCAGGACGCTCTGGAAGGACGAACTAACTGGGTTCTGATCGGGGGCCCACCATGTCAGGCCTATTCACTGGTTGGCAGGTCAAGAAGGCAGGAAAAAATACTCGATGAAGCTAAAGACAAAAGAGTTGGTCTTTACAAGGAGTATCTGAGAATAATTGCTGTTCATCAACCTGCTGTTTTTGTGATGGAAAATGTAAAAGGAATATTATCTGCTAAAACAGAAGACAGTCAGATTTTCAGTAAAATTTTGGATGACCTTTCAGACCCTATAGGAGCTTGTATTTCTGAAGGAGAAATAACTAATAATAATCAACCACATATTAGATACAGAATATATTCTTTAACAAAATTACCTACTAATTATGATCTTTATGGCAATCCAGTATTTAAATCTACTGATTTTATTATTAAGTCTGAAGAATATGGAATCCCTCAAAAAAGACATAGAGTAATTTTATTAGGAGTTCGTGAGGATATTCCTGCACCAGAACAAATTCTTGAAAAAAGTGATGAAATTCCCCTTTCCTCTGTTATTGGGAGCCTACCGGAAATACGAAGTGGTATTACCCGTAGCTTCACTCATTTTACTATGGAGTCTGATGAAGAAGGGAAACTGAAAAAAAAGAGACATTATGAAAAAGTAAATGATTGCTTTGAAGAATGGTCAGCTTATATGGAGGATTTTAATAATCAGATTACTGATGTTCTTGGAGTTGGGGTAGAACAATTAAGACTTCCGGAGACTTTAGGTGAAGAATATATTCCTATAGAAAATTATGATTTAGCAGCAGACCACCCATTATCAAACTGGTATTCAGACAATAACCTTAACGGAATTCTTCATCATGTATCACGTAAACATTTACTTCAGGACATCAAAAGATATATGTTTGCGAGTCGTTATGCGGAGTTGCATGGTAATTTTCCTCGTCTTGAAGATTACAGAGATGCCGGAGATGATTTAATGCCAGATCATGAAAATGCTGAATCAGGGAAATTTACAGATCGCTTCCGGGTACAACTCCCAAACATACCAGCTACTACAATTACAAGTCACATTTCTAAAGATGGGCATTATTTTATTCACTATGATCCACAACAAAGCAGAAGCTTTTCGGTAAGAGAAGCTGCTCGTGTACAGACTTTTCCTGATAATTACTATTTCTGTGGTGGAAGAACTCAGCAGTTCCATCAAGTGGGCAATGCAGTTCCTCCATATTTGGCATATCAGATTGCTCAAATAGTTAAAAACCTTGTACCAGATGAGAATGAAAACTAATATACTTGGATTATATACTGCTTTATATCTTGCAAAATTTAATGAAGAAGCGTATTTTAAAGAATAGAAAACAGCAAATATGAATAAAAACTATAACTATGGATATAAATCATTTAAAAAAATATGAGTGTGAGAATGCCCCACCACATGCAGGTAATATGATTAAAGGGTACCGTTCCATTGGGTATAATTTAGGAACTGCTGTCGCCGATATTATTGATAATAGTATTGCTGCAGATGCAAAAAATATATGGATTGATTTTGAATGGAATGGTAAGAATACTGCATTAACAATAACAGATGATGGAAATGGAATGTCACTCAAGGAACTAGTTATTGCTATGACTCCTGCATCAAAGGACCCTTTATTAGAAAGATTTGATGATGATTTGGGAAGGTTTGGTTTAGGATTAAAAACGGCTTCTTTTTCCCAATGTCGTATTCTTACTGTTGCAACTAAACAACTAAATACAGATATTATTTTTCGATCATGGAATATGGATTATGTTAATGAAGCAGGTTGGAAATTGTTAAATTACCTTAATGATGAAACTTTAATTAACAGACTCTTGGACTCGAAAAAAGGAACAACTGTAATATGGCAGGATATTGATCATCTTACAAAAAATACTATAAAAGAAAATCAAAAAGATTTAGAAATTTTTCTGACAAAAATAAAACAAATGGAGATGCATCTTTCAATGGTTTTTCATTTGTTTATTCAGACTAAAAAACTTAATATTAGTATTAATAATGTTAAAATTCGGGCTTGGGATCCTTATATTACGACTAATCATCACACTCAAAAAGGAATAGAATATATACTGAGAGATGGAATAACTGTACAGTCATTTATTCTTCCTCATACATCTGAATTATCCAAAGAAGACTTTGATAATGGAGGATGGATAAAAGGGTGGAATGCTCAGCAAGGATTCTATATTTACCGTAATAATCGTATGATTATAGCTGGAGAATGGCTAGGAATGTACAAGCAGGAAGAACATAATAAGTTGTCTCGCATTAAAGTAAATATTCCAAATACAGCGGAATCAGATTTAGAATGGCAATTAGATATTAAAAAATCTGTTATTCAAGTTCCTCATGATATTCGCCAAAAATTGAAAAATATTGCTGATGAATCGAGAAAAGATGCAGTAGAAGTTTATCGGAAAATTGGAAAAAGGGAAAAAAGAAAATCTACTAAAGAAGATATTCCAGTTTGGATGCCACATAAAAGAAAAGGGAAAAGAGGTTATCAAATAAATAAAGAGCATCCCCTGATAAAAAACTTTATTTATGAAAACAGTCATAATAAAGCAAAGCTGAACCGTTTTTTTTATCTACTGGAAGAAACATTACCTCTTTCAATGATTATTATAAATGAAAGTGAATACAAAGACATGCAGCAACTTCCTTTTGAAGGTAAATCTATGTCTGATCTTATAAATATGATAACTGAATTATACCAATCTCTTGTGAATATTGGTCTATCACATGAAGATGTAATTGAGGAAATTCTTCGGACTGAACCATTTAATCACTACCCTGAATTAACAGAAAATATTCAAAATGAACATTAATTTGATAGAACTTGAAACTGAAAAACATCACTTTCTTACACCTGCTGCGGGTACAAATTTTGGACATGCAGCATCTATATGCCTAGAAAGCCAAGGGCATGATATTAGTGTAGATATTGCTGGAGAGGGCCATTATTGCAAGATTTATAAAACAATCCGTTATGATGTGAATAATCAGATGAAGCGTACTTGGGGAGATGAAGAGTACACAACAGAACAGGGTGCATATGGTGTTGCTCTTTTAGTGGCATCAGCAGAAATGAATGTAAAAGCAATAGAAAAATCTAGAAAAAAAACAGGTATAGACTATTGGTTAGGAACAGAAGATAACGACTTCTTGTTCCAAAGAAAAGTAAGGTTAGAAGTTTCAGGAATTAGAAATGGAACAGATTATCAACTAAATCAAAGATTTGATAATAAAATGGAGCAGTCAGAAAAATCAGATACAACAAAATTACCTGCTTTAATTGTTGTAGTAGAGTTTAGTTCCCCACGTATAAAAACAGGATTAAGAAACATATTATGACAAATGAAAAACTAGAAGAATTTCATCGTATTGCGATGGATAATGCTGAATTAGCTCTGATAGCATTGCATAATAATGACATTGAAAAATTTCAAGCATTATCAGCTGAAGCATTCTTTTATGAAAAGAAAGCTGCTCTTGGATTATACAATGAGCAAATAGAACCATCTCGCTCTATACTTTTTAGAAGTGCTGCTTATATAGCTTTAGACAATGCTGATTTCTCTGAAGCTCAAAAACTATATGAATATGCATTGGATGGTGATATTCCCGGAGAAATGAAAGAAGAACTGGAAGAACTTAAAACGGAAATAGATCGTATCAAGACAGAAAATGAAAGCCTAATACAAAATACTCTTACATTTTTGAATACCCGTCCTCGCCCAATAAAAAAAGAAGAAATAGAAGCTGATGTAACAAGAGCCTCACGTGCTTTTGAATCAAAAGAGATTAATTGGAAATATGTATATAGCTACCTAGAAAAACAATTTAGTATTGAAGCAGAAAAACACATAACTATAAATGAAAAAGACACATACGAACCATGGGTACATAATAAAAAAGGAATTGTCAAAAAACGTTTTTGGGAAAGATATATAAATTATCTCCAAAAAGAAAAAGAATGGGCTCCTGACACACTCGATAAACTTGATGATATTACAGATGATATTTTAGATCATTTAAAAGATCCAACCAGCAAAGGTGACTGGGATAAAAAAGGGTTAGTTGTAGGGCAGGTACAATCTGGAAAGACAAGTAATTATACAGGTCTGATATGCAAAGCAGCTGATTATGGTTTTAAAATAATTGTTGTTTTGGCGGGAACAACTAATGATCTTCGCTCCCAAACTCAATTAAGAATAGATGAAGGGTTCCTTGGCTGGGACACAAAAGTAGATAGAGAAGGTTATGAAAGCAGGCATTTCGGAGTTAGCAAATATGATTCCTCACCTCAAGCTCATTATTTTACAACGAGTGCAATAGATGGGGATTTTAAAACAACAGCAAGACATATAATTGGTACCAACCCTCGAAGTGGCCATATAATTGTTATAGTCAAAAAACATCCTACAATCCTAAAAGAATTTATTCGTTGGTTTGCAGAAAGAGGAGAAAATCAAAGAGACGGAAAAACACTTGTAAAAAAACTACCTTTGCTTTTAATTGATGATGAAGCAGATAATGCATCAATCAATGTCTCACCTCAAAGCATTTCTACCATTAATGGACTTATACGTTCATTATTGTCTCTTTTCCAACAAAGTGCATATGTTGGTTATACCGCAACTCCCTTTGCCAATGTATTTATTCCACTAACAGAAGAAGAAAATCATATACCAAAAGGGTTGAATATTCAACTTAATGAATTTTGGAAATATTCAGGAAAGGATCTTTTTCCAAAAGACTTTATCATAAATATTCCTCCTCCATCCAATTATATTGGCCCCAAAGAAATATTTGGTATTGATACAACTATAACGACTAACTTAGATGAGGTTAAAGGATTACCATTGATAAGAGAATTTACTGTTGATACCTATCAAAAATATTATCCTGATAAACATAAAAAAGATGATACTCTACCTGAAGAGTTGCCAGAAAAGCTTAAAGAGGCCATCAAATCATTTATATTAGTTTGTGCCATTAGAAGAGTCCGGGGGCAAATTGATGTCCATAATTCTATGCTCATACATGTTACCCGATTTATAAAATGGCAAAACAAAACAGCAACACTGGTTAATAGATTATTGAAGTTTTATCAACAGCAAATTCAATATAAACAAGGAACTCTTATTTCAGAACTTAAACAATTATATAATAGAGATTTTGTAGTCACAACAGAAATAATCAAAAATATTCCTGACACTAAAGATAGTTCTATATATAAAGTGGAATGGTTTGAAATAGAAACACAGTTAAGAAAAGCTGTGTCAAAAATTCAAGTGCGAGCAATTCACGGAGATAAAACCCAAGACGGCTTAGAGTTTGACAATATTACTTCTCTTGATTACTATGATCATCGTAAAAGAGGGCTTTCCGTTATTGCTATTGGAGGAAATAAACTTTCAAGAGGGCTTACTCTCGAAGGGCTTTCGGTAAGCTACTATTTACGAGCAACTAAAATGTATGACACACTTATGCAAATGGGCAGATGGTTTGGATATCGTCCAGGATATTTGGATTTATGTCGCTTATATACCAGTGAGGACCTAGTAAAATGGTACAAATATATCACTGTTGCCTCTGAAGAGTTGAGAAATGAATTTGAGGATATGAAAATGGAACGCAAAAGTCCTAAAGAATTCGGCATAAAAGTCAGACAAGATCCTGATGTTCTGCAAATAACAGCTACTAATAAAATGAAGAGTAGTCAGGAAATGGAATTAACTTTTTCTGATAAATTAAGAGAAACGTGGTGTTTCAGAAGAAATAGAAACCTTTTTGAAGATAATTTTAAACATACACATACTTTTATTAATTCATTAGGAGCTCCTAATAAAAAAAATGGGCAAGAATATGTTTGGTATAAAACTGGAAATTATCAAGATGTGATCCGGTTTCTTAAAGGATATGTGGCAGATAACAAACTAGAACACGAAAAAATAATTGAATATATCACACAGCAGGTTACAGTAAACTTTCTAACTAATTGGACAATCGTATTAATTTCGAATAAAAACAAACAACAATATTCTTTTAAAATTGAAAATGAAGATACCTCTATAGGTACAACTATGAGAACCGATGCAAATAAAGGAAATGGTAATTACTATGAAGTCAATAGAAGCCATATTATCGATCCCACACATGAATTTATTGATTTTGATACAAAAAGTCATACTTATACAGAAGCCCTTCATCTAACAATTGAAGATTGGAAAAAAAGTGAACGAAAAAACAAAAGTAAAAAGCAACCTACTATCCCTTCCGGAAAAAACATACGTGCAAAAAGAGCCATTACAGAAGGATTATTACTAATATATCCACTTGATCCTAAACCTAATGGATGGGAAAATTCCTCTATTGATGTTCCTTTAATAGGATATGCCATCAGTTTTCCAAAAAATGAAAACGATAAAAAAATAAAATATAGAGTTAACCAAGTCTTCATGGATGAATATGAATATGATGATGACATTGAATTAGAAGAAATTGACCTGCAATAATACGGTAGCTCATCTCTTACGAAATTAAGATAATCTTCCTTTTTGCAAACGAGCAATTAAATAGTGTAATGTAGATTCTATAGAATGATAAAGTGTATGAATAAATAAAACGCTCTGTTTGTCATTCCGAAGGGAATCTAACCTCGCATATTTGACATTTCATCTTAAACCATTAAGAAAAAATTAAGGATATAAGAATATTAAGAGAAGCTTCGCTTTAAGGTTGCGGCTAAAGAAAATCTTTGATTTTCATCTTAACTTTTCTTAATAACTTAAAACTTCTTAATGGGTTAAAAAATAGAGTTTCATTGCAATTATTATTTAACCACTTAAGTTATTTCAAGTAACAAGCTTTGAGCATAGAAAGTATACTAAAGTTTTATAAAATCTTTGATTTTCTTCTAAAGTGAACTAAAGTGTTTTAAATAAAAACTTTTGTGACTTTTGTGGTTAAAAATTATAGTGTTTACTCCAGTTCACCAGATGATTTCTCCTAACTCCTACGCCCCTCATAATACTTTAACATCCTTTATGCCCATCCCTCGATAAATTTTCGTTCTTTTGCAAAGTTTTAATTTATTAAGTAACCGCATGTCGAAGTTTGATGAAATCCGGTATTTTCATGATCATGAAGTGAATGAAAGATTACAGAGCATAGCCCGTGATCCGATGATGAAAGCACTGATGAACTTTACTTTTCCCGGCGTGGATGAGCAGGTTTGGCTGGAGCAGTTTAAAAATGTGCATTCCATTAGTGATTTCCAGCATCAGTTTGTGGCGTTTGCCGTTCGGCAGATCCTTGCGAAAAGCTCCGATGGCTTAACGACTTCGGGCTTCGATAAGCTGGATAAAAATACCCCTTACCTTTTCATCTCGAATCACAGGGATATTGTACTGGATACTTCACTGCTTAATCTTGTACTGTTGGAAGGAGGATATATTATGACCGCTTCTGCCATCGGAGATAACCTGGTTCGCAAAAACTTCTTAAACGTTCTGGCTAAACTGAACCGAAACTTTTTGGTACAAAGAGGCCTGCCGCTTCGTGAGCAGCTTACAAGCTCACAGACGATGTCTGAGTATATTAAGGAACAGCTGTTTCAGGAAAACCGCTCTGTATGGATTGCCCAGCGTGAAGGCCGTGCTAAAGACGGGAATGATGCCACTCAGCAAGGAGTTTTAAAAATGTTGGCTATGGCTGCCGGAGACCAGTCATTAATAGATTATTTTAAAACATTAAAGATCGTTCCTATCTCCATTTCCTATGAATATGATCCTACAGATTCTTTAAAAATGCCTCAACTCCTGGCACAACACAGGGATGAGGAATACATCAAAGGAAAAAACGAAGATTTTAATACCATACTCAGCGGAATTTTAGGGCAAAAGAAAAGAATTCATATCCATGCCGGTGATGTTATTGATACTGAATTGGATCATATTGCCGCTACGATTGAGAATAAAAACAAACAGTTGCAGGCTATTGCACAGCTTATTGATGATTCCATCATTAAGAATTACAAACTTTGGCCTACAAAATATATAGCCTACGATCTGCTCAACAATACAGACACCTACGCTTCTCAATATACAGAACAGGAAAAACAATTGTTTATCCGAAGATTAGAGATGCGTATTGATCCGTCTGATCCTGTTTCTAAAGAATATTTCCTGGCGATGTATGCTAACCCTTTGGTGAATAAATTAAAGGCTGAAGAGAAATAATTTCTTTACCCACAGATCTGCACAGATATTTTTTTAGCCACTAATGCACGAATGAATAAAAAATTCGTGTATTAGTGGCTAAAATTTTGAGAGGTTTTATAAACGCAAAGATTTTATATTCATTCCGTAAAAGTTTAAGGGAGCAAAGAATTGAATCAATTTCATTGATTCTTACTAAGTATACGAATAGATATAAAGCTTCGTCAGCGACAAAGTCGCGCTTCTTAGCTTCCTTAAAATATCCATTACTCCCCTTAAACCTTTGCGTTTTTAAAAAAAATAATTTAAAACCACAGATATGCACAGGTTTTAATACAAAAACTTAGAAATAGTTTAAGATATTTTTTGGCCACTAATGCACGAATGGATAAAAAATTCGTGAATTCGTGGCTAAAATTTTGAGAGGTTTTATAAACGCAAAGATTTTATATTCATACCGTATTATTTCAAGAGAGTAAAGAGTTGAATCAATTTCATTGATTCTTACTAAGTATACGAATAGATATAAAGCTTCGTCAGCGACAAAGTCGCGTTTCTTAGCTTCCTTAAAATATCCATTATTCCCCTTAAACCTTTGCGTTTTTAAAAAAAATAATTTAAAACCACAGATATGCACAGGTTTTAATACAAAAACTTAGAAATAGTTTAAGATATTTTTTGGCCACTAATGCACGAATGGATAAAAAATTCGTGAATTCGTGGCTAAAATTTTGAGAGGTTTTATAAACGCAAAGATTTTATATTCATACCGTATTATTTCAAGAGAGTAAAGAGTTGAATCAATTTCATTGATTCTTACTAAGCATACGAATAGATATAAAGCTTCGTCAGCGACAAAGTCGCGCTTCTTAGCTTCCTTAAAATATCCATTATTCCCCTTAAACCTTTGCGTTTTTAAAAAAATAATTTAAAACTACAGATATGTACAGGTTTTAATACAAAAACTTAGAAATAGTTGAAAATATTTTTTGGCCGCTAATGTACGAATGAATAAAAAATCCGTGAATTCGTAGCTAAAATTTTGAGAGGTTTTATAAACGCAAAGATTTTATATTCGTACTGTACTATTTCAAGGGGGCAAAGAGTTGAAATCAATTTCATTGATTCTTACTAAGCGTATGCATAATATCCTCACGCTTCATCAGCAGTTTACCGCAATCTTAGCCTCCTTAAAAATAAACCTCCCGAATCACTATATCTTTGCGTCTAAAAAATCTTTACAGCAATTCTATTTACATCCTTCTTTAGCTTTTCCGTAAAATCACAGTATTAAGCATTTTGATCTTAAAAATCTGCGACATCTGTAAAATCTGCGTGAGAATAAATTCATAAATACCATTCAGACCACATCAGAAGTATTTTCTCTTTACGGGTTCCCGTAATGATCTTCAACCTGTTGTTTGTAGTTTCGGCATCATAAAACAAAATGTTTTTTATCTAACCTCATTCAAAAAACAACGAATAACATTATGAATAAAAAAATGACTCCTGCAGATCTTTTTCTGGGAATTCTTGCATTATTACTCATCAGCGTAAGCTTTTACCAGACCTGGATTGGACTGCAACAGATTTTTGGCCCGGCATCCTTTGTGATTGCCCTGGTTTTATCACTGCTTCTTTTATTCCTGTGCTGGATGCTGAGAAACGCTAAACTTGCCGGGAAACCTACCGGAAGCCTTGTAGGTATTTATATTTTTATAGCCTCATTTTGCTTCATTGCAAATTTTAATGCCCTCTATACAAGGTTTATGAAAACGGATATTTATACAGATGAGCTTCGTGAGATCAATAAAAATTTCACAGCTCTTGAAAATGATATAGAATCGAAATTAAGCTATAAGTACAATAAAGCAACAACTCAGAATATCGAGATCAAGAAAAAGCAGATGATGGAGCAGATCAAAGATCCGGGTAATAAAGGAATCGGAACGCGTGCCCAGCTGTTGATTAAAGATATTGAAAGATTAACCGGCCAAAAGGTAGATCTCCTGACTCCTGTAGGTGAAGACTATGAGGATCTTGCCGAAAGAATGGGAAAACAGATTGATAACATCATTTCAGATCTTTCTCCTGAAGAAAGAGCCTTGAAAACCGACATTAATAATGCCGCCTTTAAATGGAATAAAAATATCCAGGATCTTCTGCTTTTATCCAAAAAAGAAAAAGACGGCCTGTCTCAGGGGTTAATTGACGAATCTCTTTCTGATTACAATAAACTGGGAAGCCGCGCCCAGACGGTTCTTGGAAATGATAAAATACATTTTGAACCCATCGTTTCAAAGACCCAACAGGTTGGCAAAATCGGTTTTGCCTTTGAACATGCCATTAAAAACTTCGGAATGTACCAGTTTGTAGTACTCGCCGGCTGTATTTTACTTGATTTCGTGATCGTTATTATCATTTTACTGGTAACAGATTCGGGAAGCTATAACGGAAACAGCGGCAGAAGCGTATTTTCAAATAAAAGAAGCGGTAAAACCATCATCCCTAACAACTAAACCATGGAAACTAATGATCATTTAAAGCCTTTGTCTTTTGAAACGGAAGAAACGCTGAAACCGTTATCTTTTGACTTTCAAAATGACACAAAAGAAGACTTCGTGCCAATTGCCAAAACCATTTCCAACGACATCAGAAATAAAGAGAGTAATTTTGTTTTTTTCTTCGGAACAGCAGAATCCGGAAAGTCTGTAATTCTGTCTTCCATGTTGTATTATCTCCGGTCTTACGCAGGTGTTTTGAGACCCAAACTGGGAACTCCGAACTCCAGGGAAGCAAATGTCCTTCTTTCTGATTTTTTTGAAAATATTCGACAGGGCGTGCTTCCCAACAGAACCACAAGGGATCAGGTAACCCGTTTGGATCTTGTTTTTGAACCGAATAACCGATCAAAAAGAGTAGTTCCGATAGATCTTACTTTCCTGGAAACTTCCGGGGAAAATCACAATGACATCCGCAGGGGCGGAAGCTACCACAGCAGTATAGAAACTTTTCTTAATGCCAATATTCCTCTTACATTCATCATTGTTACCAGTTATGAAACAGCCTATAAAGACGATTCTTTAATCAATGAATTCCTGGATGAACTGGAAAGAAAAGGCAAAAATTTAAGATCCGTGAATGCTATTCTGGTCATTTCCAAATGGGATAAATCCGGAAGAATGGATGTGGAAAGTGCTGAAGCTCTTGATGCTTTTATTTCTGAACACCTTCCGATGACCTCACAACGCATAGATACTTATGGGTTGAGCAAGACCTATTATACCATAGGAAGCATTCAGAATACCACGGGAAGTGAGAGAATCAATTTATTGAACCTTTCCACGGCTGAAGTCCTTGCAAAATGGCTGTACAGAAGCATTGTGGGCTATGATCTGGATTACGAAGGAACATTCTGGGAACGTATAAAATTTAGTTTTACAAATTAATGGATAATACTTATTTTTTCTCTGCATTCGGAACTTTCGGCAATCCGAATGGGTTCAGGCAAACCTTTTTTCTGGGGGGAAACCAGAATATTGCCAGGGAGATCAGGACTTTTGATTTAAAAACCGATGCTATTAAGTTGTTTCCTCAAAGCAACATCTACTCTATCCGGAAGGATTATGCCGCCGGATGTAACCTCATCTCCTACTCTGTTTACTCCTTTGCTAAAGAACAGAATTCTGACAGAGGCGGTACATTTATAGGCTCAAGCTTACTTTTTGTTAATAAAATTGCTTCCGAAGGGCTTATCATTAATGCTTTGAATGACTTTCAGAGGCATCTTGAGAAAAATAACCTTTCAGAGGGAACTATTACCGTCAATCATTCTGATCATTTTTCCATTCAAAAACCCAAAGATTTTGATAAAATAGGTTTTAATGTCCGGGAGGTGAATGAAGTTGATTTCAGTCAATCCGGCAATAATTACCTTGTTGTATATTGTGAAACCAACATTGCGCAACTGCAGATCTTTTTCAGCAAAGCCATTGATCTTTTAAACGTTTATGATACTATTTATTTTACCCAGAGCCACGAAATCGGAGAGTTTGTAAAGCAGAAAAGGATTTTTAAAATTGTAGATGCCAATGGTTTTAAAAAGGAACTTGATCTTCTTGAAGAAGAAAGACGCAGAGCTCTTCAAAATGCTATCACTGACCTGGAAAAGGAAAGAGAAGAATTAAAAGATGAAAGAACAAAACTGGTTGAGGAGCTCAACAGGCAGATCGCACAAAATGAAAAACGCCATCAGGAAAACGAAGCCAGGATAAAAGAGTCCAAAAACGGTATTGAAATCATTAATAAAGAATATAACCAGTATTCAGGAAAAATAGAAGAAGTTATCCGGTATCTTAAATCTGATGGCAAAGTAGAAGTAGCCAAAAAAAGGCATCAGGAAAATAAACGGTCATTTGCAGATAGTATCCGTCAAAATAAAAATATAGAATCCCTCTCTGCTCTATCTTCACCCAATGAAAGGATGTATGGGATGGGAAATCAGCCGTATGCCGGTGCTGATGCACTTGCCGGATTTCACAGTTCCGGAAGAAATCAGGATAAAGAATTCCGACTGGATGGCTTCAAAGTTGCTACATTCATTTTATCATTACTACTGATCGGGACGTTAGTTTTATGCTTTATGTGGATGCCGGAAAAATATTTAACAGTATTTTCCCAGTAGAATATACTTTCCGGCCTATTTTTCCACTTCATACCCTCGCCAAATTCACAGCTTTATTAAAAGTTAAAATATTATCTTCGTAAAAAATTTGACAATATGAGAAAAATAATATTTCTGGCTTCAGCTGTTCTGGTGTTAAATTCTTGTGTGGTAAGAACTGCCACTAAAGTAGTATCCGGTGCTGTAAATTTAGGTTATAAGGCGGTAAAAGGAACCGTGAATGGCATCAGCTGGGCAGTAAGTAAAGCAAAAGGAAAAATAGATGAAGACCGTGTTGATGGAACCTGGAAAGTAGTAGGGGTTTACAAAGGCTCTTTTGAAGATTTTACCAAAGATCAGAATCCGGAAGCTTCATTTACCTCAGATTGTGTGGATAGCTTTGACCAGATTATTTTTAAAACTAAAAAATCAAAATTCAAGCCGGTACACTGCAGCTCACAGGATGAAGATTGGGTAAAATACAAAATGGAATTCGGGAAAAACCCTATCACTAAAGAAAGGGAAAACTATATTGAATACAATTCCAATAATTATATATCAGTGATTGATGTCAACAGTAAAACTATGGTGCTGGAAGGTAACCTCATGCCTAAGCTGGCATTTTCCGGAGCCAAATTATATCTCCTGGAAAAAGTAAAATAGGATATTGACATAAAATACCGGAAGAGCCTTTTCTGTAAGAAAAAAGGCTCTTCCGGTATAATACTATCTTAAAGTTATTTCCGGAGCATATCTATCTCTATGCTATTATTATCTTCTTTTATTGCTTTCTTCATTTCCATTTCTCTCTCCCGGATATAGGCGTTTTTATCTACCATTGTTCCATTCACATTTACTTTATCCAAATCATGAAGAGTTACCCGTAATGATTTGGCCGGATCATTCCTGCTTTCTGAAAAAAGCTGTTTATATTTGGGAAAATCAATATCTGCTTTATCGCCGAAATCAAAAACAAAATTTCCTGTAGGAGTCATATTTTCAATTTCCTGGTCTGAAAACTTTCTTATTCCGGCTAACGTAAAAGAATGGCTTCCTGTAGCATCCTGTATTTTCAGGATCAAACCCGGAAGTCCTCTGAATTTATAAGGACCATCCTGAACCGGAATATCGGCTGAAAACCATGCCGTCCATTTTCTGCCTCCAAAATCGGCTGTTGCTTTCTGGACATTATATTCTTTAACCTTATCTTTTTCGGGATGAACTGTCCATTGTATAATCCGGTTATCTGATACATTATATTTTGTGCGCCCCATTCTGGTAATAAAAAACTGTTTATTCTCAGAAAAATCCTTAATGACAGTATATTTAATGGTATTACTCTTAGAGGTTGCCGATTGCTGCGTATTTTCAATTTTTCCTGTTGCTTTCATCTGTTTGTCCAGAATTGCCTTGGCAATAGAATCATTTTTAAAGGTTGCACCGCTATAGAATCTGGAAAATCCGGGAGTAATGTCAAGATACATCAGCTCGTTCCTTTTATCCTGAATGTTAGTAGAGTCTGCAATATATTCATATTCATAAATGAACCTCTGGTTTTGGGAAAAAAGATTGAGAAACAGAAATAAAAAAATAATTACATGTAATTTTCCTCGGTATACCATAATATTAAAGATTATATTTTAGCTGATAACAATAACGAAGAAAGGTTGATGATTTTAACGGGTGAGTAATTGACCTCAGACACCTGCTCTTCCTCGACCTCAGAAATGACTTTACTGCCTACCTCATCATTAACTTCAGGAGCTACAGTAACATTCTGTAATACCGTTTCTTCTATTTCCAATGCTTCAATCCTTTGAATGGTTCTTACATAAATTCTGGACTTTTCTGAAAGTTCTTCCTGAGTCAGATTCTTATGTTCTCTTGCAGCTCTTAGTCTGGACATGGCGTATTGGAAAATTTGCTTTAATTGTACTGGCTAATTTACGTTTTTTTCAATATTGGGGATTGTATTGATCGGTATTCCGCCTGTGCAAACAACGGACACAATTAATAAAACATGACAAATAATACTGTTACCACAGGAATTTTTATGTTGTAAATTAAAACAGATCTTATGTATTATTGTAGTTTTGTAAATCAGTTTCAAAAAAATGAAGCACACCATTCCCACCTATGATCTGAGTGATATTTCCAGGCATCGGTTCCATATAAAAAGAATAGATCAGCATACGTATTATGCGGAAAATATCCTTATGGATAAAGGAATACACCGTGACAGCCATTATATATTTACCTTCATGGAAAGCGGACATGTAAAAATGATGGTAGACTTCAACATCATTGAAGCTAAAAACTCTACTATCTTCTGTGTATTACCGGGACAGGTACACCAGGGGCTTTTAATGGATAATGTGAACGGGTGGTTTGTGGCTGTAAAATCTGATATGGTTCCGGATGCTGTACGTTCTGTTTTTGAAGAATTTCTGGAAGAAATACGTCCTCTGAAAGTAGAATCAGCATGGGTAGAAAAATTCAATAACGCTGCCGCTATCCTCCATTCCTTTTATACGGAAGAGATGTTGGCTTCCAAAGAAGGTTTTTCTGTGATTCAGTCTCTGCTTCATACTTTTATAGGGATGTTTGCCTTTATTTATTCAAAAGAAAACAATTCTCAGGCTGCCTCTGAAAATCGTTCTTTACAACTGACACGGGAGTTTAAAATCATGGTAAGGCAAAACTATAAAACCCTGAAAAGTCCATCTGACTATGCTGAAATGCTTGCTATTTCCAGAGGTTACCTTACAGAAGCGATCCGTGAAGTAACAGGTAAGCCCGCCCAGCACTGGATTCATCAGGAAATTTTAATTGAAGCCAAACGTCTACTGGCATTTACTCATCTTACCGTAAAAGAGATCGCTTATGAACTGGGATATAGTGACCATACATATTTTAGCCGTTTATTTTCGAAACTGGAAGACCAATCGCCTTTGGCCTTCAGGAATGCGAACCAAAACAGGTACAATCAGAACAAAAACTGAAGCTGGAATACCATCACAACCACTATATTTTTATTATCCTCAGATGTGTTGTAAAAAAACACAACTTCTTTCTTCCGGCTCAATGTCTCCAGTCCCCATTGTTGATTTCAGTTTATACTAAAACCACGAAATGTCCAATTAATACCCTGAACCCGCTATAGCAATATTCTAATTTTGAAGCTTCCTTTGCAATAAAAATTAGTTATGCCAAGTTTACCAAAATGGATCAATGATACTGTAGAAAATATCTGGTCCTCAAAATTTAAAGAATGTACCGTCATCCATATAGAAAACATCACTAATAACCTTCGCCGTATACGTTTCGCAGGTGATCTTCAGGATATTCATGTTGAACCAGCCTATGCAATAGGTATAAGAATCAATGAAAGGGATTTCCGTAATTATTCTCCTTTTAATTTCAACAGAGCAGAAGGAACTTTTGATGTTTTATTCCATCTTCACGACACTACTTCTGTGGGCACACGTTTTGTAAATGGACTATCTGCAGGAGATTCTATAAAAATGTTAATGCCCAGAGGAAAGAGATTTTTTGAACCCGATGCCAAAATTCACTTTTCAATAGGAGATGAAACTTCACTGGGAAGCTCACTTTCCATTAAAGAAGCGGCAGAAGAATCCAAAGCTTTGTTTATATGCCTCCACGAGCTGAAAGAATGCTCTGCTCTTGAAAAGCTGAATTTGTACGGGTATCATAGTGCTAAAAACAGTACCATAAGAGTAATAGAAGCCCTTACCGATTTTCTGAGAGAAGAAAAAGAAGCCGTTTTTCATGATAGTGTTACTTTTTATCTTACCGGAAACGGAGGCCGGATGTCATTAATCAGAAAATTTCTTAAGGCTAAAGGAGTTTCTCCGAGGTGCATCAAATCACAGGCATATTGGATAGAAGGCAGGAAAGGTCTATAAAAACCGGAAATTGCTGAATATTTTTTTGAAGATTAAAAAGTCTCAGCAATTTCCGGTCTTTTTGCTGAAAGAATATTTATTTCAGTTTTCCCGGCTCTCATAAAAATTAATCATTGGAATAAACTGTATTTCATTGATTCTACCTTTGCATTCTTACCATATAATAGAAATACAAAAACCCTTTGCATTAAGTTTTAAAGGTAAGGTATAAATAGTCTGATTCTCCAACTTTTGCATCTGATCCATTATCTCCTTATTATGATTATATTTCCAGAATGAAAATAAAAAGACCATCTCAGGACGAGATGATCTTACTACCGTTTTGAATTTACTAAGTTATATATGAAGATATGAAATGATGTTTTTTGTTGTTCAAAGATAATAAGCCTCTTTTTCCCGTACCTCAGGGTAATCACTGAAAATTTATCCGTAAAAATACGGTTGCATGATAAAAAAAGCCCTGCAAGATACACTTACAGGACTTTAATTTATCTAACAATTATTTCGTTTAAGGTCCGATCTTTAGAGTAGTAAACTGATTGTTACTTACCCTCTATTAAAGAGGACTTACCAATTGCAGGAACCATTCTTTCACTTCCCCTTCCAGGTAAGGGGCTAATTTTTCTTCACAAGCCTTATGGTAAGAGTTAAGCCAGTCGATTTCCTTTTCCGACAACATTTCTTTCACTATTGTATCCTTGAAGAACGGGCAGTATGTCAAAGTTTCAAATTCATAGAATGTTCCGTGGATAGTTTTTTCCGCTTCTTTTACGGCAATAAGGTTTTCATGACGGATTCCGTAATGTCCTTCAAGATAGTATCCAGGTTCGTTGGACAGTACCATTCCCGGAAGAAGTTCCTGCGGGTTCAGGTCTTTTCTGATATTCTGAGGTCCTTCATGTACGTTCATAAAACTTCCTACCCCATGTCCTGTACCATGGTTGAAATCTTTACCTTCCATCCATAGCGGAAGCCTTGCAATAGCATCAAGATGTACTCCTTTTGTTCCTTTAGGGAATTTTACCATGGATAAACGGATCAATCCCTGTAACACCAAAGTAGAATTTCTTTTGAACTCTTCAGAAGGAGTACCTAACGCAAAAGTTCTTGTAATATCGGTAGTTCCTTCAAGGTACTGACCTCCTGAATCTACCAGGATTGTATCCTCATTGGTTACTTCTTTACTTCCTTCTTTCTTAGCAGAATAGTGCATAATGGCACCATTATCTTTATATCCTACGATAGAACCAAAGCTTTCTCCCACAAAGTTCTCGCCTTGTGCCCGGAAATCTCTTAGTTTTTCTCCGATAGAATATTCGGTCATAGCTTCTTTTCCTGCATTATGAGTCAGCCAGTAAAGGAATTTTACCATCGCCACACCATCCCTTACCATTACTTTCCTGAAGCCTTCCAGCTCAGTCTCATTTTTCTGCGCTTTCATCAGGTTTCCCGGAACAGGGGCTTTAATAAACTGGTTGTCTGATTTTAACGTTTCAAAAATCTGCTGGTTACTGTTAGGAGAAACCAATACTTTTTCATTTTTGAATGTTTTCAGGTAATTGTAAAATTCTTCGTAAGGCATCATCTTGACGAAAGAATCGTCCATTTGCTTTCTGGCTTCCACATCCAGTTTTTCTAATCCCGTGAATAAAACAGCATCATTTTTGGTGATGACAATATAACCCAAAAATACAGGATTACTTTGTACATCACTTCCTCTTAGGTTTAAGGTCCATGCTACATCATCCAGGCTCGAAATGATATGAACGGTTGCTTCCTGCTCTTCCATTTTCTGGCGGATTGCAGAAATTTTATCAACTACCGGCTTACCGGCTCTTTCTACAGGATGTATAAATATAGGATTAGCAGACGGGGTACCTCTTTCTTTCCATACTTCTTTTAAAAGTGGAATATCTACCAGTGTAATATTTTTCGAATTCAGTTTTTGGGAAAGCAGTTCCCAATTGGCATGAGATGCGGCTAAAGCATTTACAGCCACCTTACCTCCGGCAGGAATTTCAGAAATAATCCAATCGATATAATGAGGCGTTCCTTCCATTCCGTCTTTGAAAAGGTCGATTCCTGAACCTTCCAATTCAATGGCTGCTTGTGTAAAATATCTTCCGTCTGTCCAAAGCCCTGCTTTGTCTTTGGTCACTACCACAAAACCGGCAGAGCCCAGAAATCCTGAAAGCCATGCTCTTTCCTGCCATTCTTCAGGAAGATATTCACTCATATGCGGATCCGCAGAATATATTATAAATGCATCAACATTATTTTTCTGCATTTCTTCACGAAGCGCAGCAACTTTTTCCTTTGAAGTCATTCTTTTCTTTTTTAAACACCGAAAGTTACAAAAAATTTAAAGTCAAAAATTAAATATACTGCCTATTTTCCTTAATAATCTGTTATTTTTTTTCATTAATGATCATTCGAAAAGTGCAAGGCCATAAAGTTTTGAATCAATAGTATGGATTTTATACTTAAAGCTAAACCACAAAGCATAAAAGTTTTGAACACTTTAGTTTTTTAAGTTAAAGCATAACGTGAGAATTACACAGAAGTAAAAAACCAAGATTTTATTACTAATCTGCGGGATCTGCATAATCTGCGTGCCAAAGTTATGCATAAAACATCTGTGAAAATCTGAGAAATCTGTGGTTACAATAAAATAAAATATTTTTTATGTAAAACCTTCTCATTCACGTGTTGAATTATAAAATTCCCATCAAATTTATAAAAACAGAACATTTTTCCACACCATAAAACCTATTAAATTATTAATTAACATTTTTTGGAAAGATTATTGCTGTATTTCATCTCATGAAACAGCAGAATTACCACAATCACAGAAAATTTTATCCGCCTCATCATTTTATATACCTTCCTCTATTAATTTTATTGGAAGTTTATGGGATTTATAAAGTATGGGATGATCCGGTCAATAAGCTGACATGGATATTATTTTCTATTGTTATTTTTCTGCTTTTCTATCTGGCATTCATGACAAGACAGCATTATGCATTGGGACTTCAGAACCGTATTGTCATCCTTGAATTCAGGCAACGATATTTTGAAATTTTTAATAACAGATCTGAAGAAACTGTTGGAAAATTAAAATTTGATCAGATAGCAGCTCTGAGATTTGCTGATGATGAAGAATTCAAAGAACTTTTGTATAGAGCTCTTCACGAAAACATTTCAGGAGACGAGATCAAAAGATCGATTAAAAACTGGAGAGCCGACCGACTCAGAATTTGATACTCACACAAAAATATTAAGCTATGAAAAAATGGAGCATTTACAGTATTATGATAGTAAGCTTGTTGACATTAACGAGCTGTGAAGCAGTAGAAACAATTTTTAAAGCCGGAATGTGGTGGGGAATTTTTCTGGTCTGTGTGATAGTAGTGATTCTTTTACTTATTTTTTCGAAGGGTAAAAACTCTTAACCATGTTTTATGGAGAAGAATACAGAGATAGAAATTATTACGCATTTAAAGCCGGCAAAAATTGTTAAAATAATGAAGGACCCGGAGGCTTCTGCAAAGGCGGTACATCTTGTATATACCACCGATGCAGAAACGGCCGGAATTACCCGGAAAAAGACAGGAAAAAAATATTCCTACTATAAGGATGGTGAAAAAATCAAAGACAAAGATGAGATTACAAGAATCAACAAACTTGTTATTCCTCCGGCGTGGGAAAATGTATGGATTTGTGCCCTGGAAAACGGACATCTTCAGGCCACCGGTTTTGACGCTAAAAAAAGAAAGCAGTACCGTTATCATCCTTTGTGGAGTGCTCTGAGAAATCATACAAAATTCTACAGAATGCTTCAGTTCGGGTATGCATTACCTAAAATCAGGCTCCATATAGAACAGGATCTTGCTCTGAGAAATTTTGAAAAACGGAAAATCCTGGCCCTCATCGTCAGCCTTATGCAAAGAACCAATATCCGTATTGGTAATAATATCTACGAAAAACTGTATGGCTCCTTTGGGCTGACTACTTTAAAAGATAAACACGTTGAAGTTAAAGGTCAGAAAATCACATTTTCATTTAAAGGGAAGAAAGGCATTGTACATCATATTGATCTCAGAAGTAAAAGATTGGCAAGGCTTGTTCAGAAATGTAAAGATATCCCGGGAAAAGAGCTTTTCCAATATCTTGATGATGAAGGAAACCGTCATTCTATAGACTCGGGGATGGTGAATGAATACATCAAGGAAATCAGCGGAGAGGATTTTACTGCTAAAGATTTCAGGACATGGTCCGGAACGGTGAGTGCGCTGATCGCTTTTAAGGAGATCGGATATGCCGAAAACAACACCGAATATAAAAAGAAAGTAAAGGAAGCTTTGGATATTGTCGCCGAACATCTTGGTAATACCACAGCAGTCTGTAAAAAGTATTATGTGCATCCTTTAGTCATCAATCTTTATGAGAACAATACGATCAAAAAATACCTTGATGAACTGGAAGTTATTGAGGAAAACGATGGGAAAGCTGACCTGACGAAGGAGGAAAAACTGGTGATTAAGATTTTGGAAAATGAGAAGATGTAGGATTTTGGCTGGAAGAGGAAAGTTGGAGGCTGGAAGTGCTAGTGGACGAGTATTACCCGGATGCTATTTTTAATTATTCATGTTATTATGATCATTGGATTTTTGATTTCTAACAAAAGGGAAATTTAGTATATATGGGATTCTTCCTTCGTCAGAATGACAGATGGTATGAATAAATGATAGACAAATATAAATCTGTTAAAAAACAACAATCGCTTTTTCAAGCTCTCAGGAACTTCCAGCTTCCCTTCTCCCGGCTTCCAGCCCATTTGCCTACCCCATCACCCTATTACTCAAAAATTGTGTCCTGTATTCCTTTGGGGTAATCCCCGCTATTTTTTTAAAAAGCTGGGTAAAATGGGATGCGGTATGAAAATTCAATTCGTAGGCAATTTCTGCAATGTCTTTACTTGAATGCAGCAATGCCTTACTATAATTGATGTCAATTTCATTAATCCACTGTTTCGGGGACTTTTGTGTTACACTTTTCACACATTTATTCAGGTAACTTTCTGTTACTGATAATTTATCTGCATAAAAAGCAACTCTCTTTTCTCCTACATGGAATTTGAATAAAAGATCCCGGAACTGCAGGGAAAGTTCCATAGGCCGTGTTGCAGATTTATGATGGGTATCGGAGTCTGTACTCAGCATTTTAATCAGGATCAGATGAAGCATAGTAACCACTACATCATTTATATTGAGATTGTTCAGCCATAATTCCTGCTCCATGATGGGAAGAAGTTGCATAATGGTTTCATAAGTCAGACTATCAAGATTCAGGAAAGGGGTCATAAAGAAAATGCTGCTTTTATGCTTGGGCAATTCCTGTTCAGACAGAATATTATTTTCGTAAGCAAGGAAAAAACCTTCAATGTCATCAGACAGCTCAACAGTAGCCGTTATGGTTCCCTGTTTGATAAAAATGACACCTCCTTTTTCAGCGTGGTATTCTTTATTTTCCAGATATTGTTTGATATGCCCGTTGGTAACGAAAATAATAAAGTTAAAAGTTGTCCGGTACGGAATCACCGGCATCAGGATTCCTTTAAGATAATTCTCTAACCGGTAAAGCTGTATATCCGCATTATTAGCTAATATTTTCTCCGTGATATTCGGGAGAAAAAGCTTTTTGTATTGAAAATTGGATAATACTTCCATATCCGTTATTATGATTAATTAAAATTAGACAAAATTTATAATGTAAAGGGGAGAGAATTTGAAAATTTGAGAATGGGTTAATTTGAAAATCGCTTTACTCTCAAACCCTCTTACTCTCCCACTCTCTCACTCTAAAACTTATAGTACACTCCAACTCTTACTCCAAATGGACTTCCCGGTGTATAGGTAAGATCTGTAATAGGTTCTGCTTCCCCTTTCAATTGGGTTTCTGTGGCAAACTGGGCCTCATTCCATTTTACATTGAAAAGATTGTTCAGCTGAATATTTGCCCCCCATTTCTGACGGTTATAAGAAAGCATCAAGTCATTAACAAAGTACGATTTTGTTTTAATGCTGTTATCTTCTACTGCCGGTCTTTCTCCAAGATAACGGTATTGAAGTCCTAATGAAAATCCATTCAGGAAATCCCAGTTTACAGATCCTGTACTTGTAACTACTGGTGCTAACGGAATATAATCCTGTCCTTTTTCTTCTTCAATAAATCTTGCATGAGAATAATTGATATCCGCATTCAGGTAAAAATTTTCCAATGGCTGGAAACGGATTCCCAGATCAGCACCGAAACGTCTTGATTTTCCGGAGGGCTCTACCACTGCATCATCTCCTACATAGACAAATTCCTGCTGCAGGTCCATCCACCATACTGCCGGGGTAATAATTAATGACCTGAACGGGTGTAATCTTACTCCGAAATCTGCTCCGATAGAATATGGAAGGGTATTGTCATTTTTATTGGGAACCACAACCCTCAGGTCATTGGAATGAAATCCCATCCCGGTTTTCAGGAACCACATTACATTATCACTCTGGGCATAAGAGAAATTCAGTTTTGGACTTACTCTTGTTGCTTCTTTTGACTGCCCGGAAGGTAATTGTTCAGGATCCAGCAGATTGTGTATATTAAAGATAAAATGATCTACTCTTACCGCCGGATTAATCGTCCATTTACCTGTTTTCCAGATCAGGCCTGAATACGCATGAAGGTTGGTTTCCGTTCCGTTCACATCAGACATCTTATCTAATAATAAATCCCGGTGATAAACATGGTTTAACTGTAAGGTATTGATATCATCATTTCTTAGCCCGACCCCTGAAGACCAGTTCAGGGAGCTATCCGGTAAAGAAAAGGTTTTGGTGTATTTTATTTCGGCTCCATAAATATTTCTACCATCTGTCTGCTGGATTTCATCGCCATGGTCTTTATCTTTCAGGTAGAAGGTAAAATCAGAATACAGGTTGAAATTATATTTTGAGTAAAAAGCCATAGCATCTATCTGCTCGGTAGGAGAAATAATATGCTTAAAATTCATTTGAATATTTTTTCTGGAAGTTTTCCCGCCTTCAGTAGGATCAATACTTCCCCATCTGCTGATGATTCCTTCATCTACCGCGCGTTCCGGAATTTGCCCTGAAGCATTCCATGAAGAACTGAATGTTGAAAACTGGATATTAAAATAATCATTATCCGTCAGCCATTGGTTGTATTTCCCGAAAGTATTGACCCTGTTAAAATTCTGTTTTACATCAAAAGGACCATCTGTATAATTGTATTCTGCTGCGACATAGGCATTTTTTCTGCCAAGATCGTCATGCAAAATATTAAACATTCCCAATACTCTTTTTGAATTAAATGATCCTCCCTCCAATTTTACCATACTGTTTTTCAATCCATTATAAGTTTGAAAATCAACATAGCCTGCTGTATTGAAGTCTCCGCGTTCCATATAATACGCTCCTTTTCCGAAATCAATATTATTGACTGTTTCAGGAATCACAAAATGCAGATCGGAATATCCCTGTCCATGAGCATGGGATACAATATTTACCGGCATCCCGTCTACATTCACACTTACATCGGTACCGTGATCGGCATCAAATCCCCTTAAAAAAAGCTGCTCGGCTTTTCCACCTCCGGCATGCTGCGCTATGAATAATCCCGGTACTTTTCTCAAAAGATCCTGCGCTGAATTAACCGGAAGTTTATTCAAATCCACTTTTGTAATCGCTGATAAAAACGAACTGTGATTAATGGCTACTTCAGAAATCTGAAAAGGCTTATGCTGTAAAAAAATAACTTTATTTTTATCTTCATCGTTGGTCACTACCCATTTTACCTCATCGTATCCCTGGCGGTTGATCACCAGTGTATCGGGAAGTGATGTAGCAGGAATGGCAAAAGTACCATCTGTTCCGGTATGTGTATGGCTGTTTCCGTGGTCATATTTTACCAATGCATCTGCAATGGGGAATTTATCATCAGCATCTTTGATTAACAATTGTTTTTCTGTTTCCTGTGCCATCATTTTTCCACTGAATGTCATAATAAGAAAAGCGGCTGCTATTTTAGTTATTTTCATTTTATTTTTTATAGAATTGTATTGTCATTTGTAAAATGAACAATGTAAAATGTATTAATGGTTAGATTAGATTGAAGAAATAAGACATTTAAAAAATGAATTGTCAATCATTCGTGAAAGACTTTTAAATCCCATATCTGAACTTTAATTTGGCTTGACAATCCCTGCCTTCAAACGCTATCTTTTTGCTTTAAGAAGTATCTTCCGGATTAAAAGGGTGATCCAGGTTCCTGCTACAAATGGGAAAGTAAATACACCTCCCACAGCATCCAGACAATGATGATCAATCAGAAAGTCATCAATGACTGTTGTTAAAAGAACGGCAATAAGCACCCATAAACCGTCTGTTTTTTTTATCCCTGAAAATACAATAGCAGAAAGAACGGCATTAAAGCCAAATAATCCCATGTGAATCTCCTTAACAGGCTCTCCGTTCAGCTGTGATAATCCGGCACCAAGAATAGATGCTGCCAAACCATACAAAGCGGCTATCGGTGAACTGATAAATACAGCAACAAAGAAAATCATTCCCGAAAGTACTCCTCCCTGGAATATTACTTCACCAAAACCATTGGTACAGGTAAGAAAGTCATCATATTCTGAAGGTACTACTTCGGCACTCAGCAGTGCAGACGGTGGAATATGGGTAAAATGATGCAGTGCAAATACCAGTACCCATGTAATCACAATAAAAGGAAAAGTAAATACCGGAATTTTATTCCTGATAAAGAAATGCTGAATAATGGCTGCCAACGCCCCTCCCAATACGATAAGAACCCAGATCAGCAAGGTTGTTTCAAATAGAAAAGCCAATGCTACTCCTACAAGGGCAGCACTGAAACCATATAACCCGGCATTGATTTCAGAACTGTCATATTTCAGCTTCATGGCTATAAAAGTCCCGGCTGCTGTTGAAATTAATACTGCAACACCGCATTGCCAGCTTCCCATAAAAATACCGATAAGAAACAGAAGTCCGGTCCATCTGTTTTCCTGAAGCATAATCTGCCCGACTCCTTTTAAAATGTTATCGATAAAAGGGATTTTTTTAAAAAATTCGTTCATAGTTTTTTTAATTGTATTAATGATTGTAGTTAGCTGGTAGTAAAGAGACAAAAGGCATGGAGATGAAAGACATTATAGGGCTTAGAGACCAATAGCAATTTTGTTTTATATGTGAATAATAAATAATAAGGATAATAATCGTGAACTTTAAACATTCCACTCTCAAGCTCCGGATCCTCCTACTTGTTTACCACCCCAGAAAAACCATCCCGACTCCGCAGACTGTTACCACAGCACCGCTTACCACGCCCATATATCTTTCCAGTTTCTCCGTATTGAATAAGGTTGAATAACCATAGCGCCCTAAAAGCACCATTCCCAACATTGTAAGGACTGTAGTTGCAGTAAAGGAAATAACCAAAACTGCAATTTCAGACATAGAATGTTTTACTCCTGAGTAGAATAATAAAGGAATTAAAGGTTCACTTGGTCCCATTACAAAAATCATAAAGAGGACAAGAGGTGTTACTTTTATTCTTTTCTGAGGCATTACCACTTCACTGTGGTTATGTTCATACACATAAACATCATCACCCATCACATCAAAATGTTTGTGAGGTTTATTTCTGATCGCCTGAATAAGGCCGTACACCAGGTAAACTCCACCAAAAATCAGCAATGCCCATCCCGAGAAATTTCCTCTGATATCCTGAAACCAGGAAATTTTATTAAGCTGCCAGCCCAAAAACACTCCAATAAAACCGAGAATCAGGGAACTCAGAACGTGTCCAAGTCCACAAACCACCGTTAATATTGCGGTTTTCATTCGGCTCCATTTCTTGGATTTTGAGATGACGATGAAAGGCAGATAATGATCTGGCCCTGATGCGGTATGTATGAAACTTATTGAAACGGCACTCAAAAGAAGTGCCCAAACTGTACTATCCATTTTCTATTTTTAATTCCTTTTTTATGTTTTGGCTAAAGCCAATGGAAGATTTTTTATTGACGCGGGCTAAAGCCCGCTTCTACTGAATATTGCTCTCTCAGATTTTGAAGATTACGCTGATAATCAACTCCTTTTTGGGTGATAAGGCTCCATCTAAACCTTATAGGTTTTAAAAACCTATAAGGTTTCATCCTAATCTTCAAATCGAATGAAACTTTTGATATTTTTTATTCCAAAGCCCAAAGGATTTCCTGAACATGCAGGAAAAAGTTGTACATCAACTCTCCCCCATGGCCTAAAGCTCTTACTACAAATCCGTTGTCTTCCATCGCTGAGACTCCGACCTCCATATCTTCATGATGCGGAGCGGCTACTTCAACGATCTCTTCAATCAATCCGTTTTTATCTACATTTTCTTTGGTACTGTAGAAGATTAAAGTTCCCTGATGGGTATACTGTTCAAGGTTGCCGATACTGCTGATCGGGATCATATCCGGTTGAATCACCACATTATCTTTCACCACAAGTTTGTGGTTATGGTAAATTTCCATGAGATTCTGGAAACGTTTCAGTTTGAAAACCTCGCCATAATGTTTTCTTCCACAGGTAATGATCTCACTGATGATGATCTGGCTGTTTTTGCCAATATGAACATGGGCTTTACTTTTAAAATTAGAATCTTCATGGGGAACGATAGGATGAGGAACATAAGCGAAAGAAGTCTCCTCCTCCATGGTTACATTCAGTTCCTGAAGTGCCTTATCCTTCATATTGAAGAGTCGTTGATACGACTGTGATTGCAGTTGAAGGGAAGAACCTTTTTCCAGGGTAATATCCAGATGATAACGGTCACCGTCCAGGATTCCCGGAGAGGAGCTCATGACCATCTGATAGAGTTTTTTGTCATTTTTTCTCTGCCCAACAGAAACAACCCTGAAAGGAAGTGAGACATAAAGATCTTTCACATAGGATTCTCCACCTTTGAATCCTGCAATTATACTCAAACGACTGTCCATTTATCTTACCAGGTTCGGTTCTTCAATCTCCTCAAGAAGTGCATATTTTTTGATCCACCCTATTACTTTATCCAGTCCTTCATCGGTTTTAAGGTTGGTAAAGACGAAAGGATTTCCTTTTCTCATTCTTCTCGCATCATTTTCCATTACTTCAAGGCTGGCACCTACATGTGGGGCAAGGTCAATTTTATTGATGATTAATAAGTCTGATCTTGTAATACCGGGACCTCCTTTTCTAGGAATTTTTTCTCCTTCTGCAACGTCAATGATGAAGATGGTTACATCGGCAAGGTCAGGGCTGAAAGTTGCAGAAAGGTTATCACCACCACTTTCTATAAGCACCAATTCAATATCCGGAAAACGTGTTGCCAGTTCATCTACCGCCTCAAGGTTCATACTGGCATCTTCACGGATTGCAGTGTGAGGACAGCCTCCTGTTTCTACCCCGATAATCCTGTCATGGGGAAGAAGGCTGTTTTTAGCCATGAATTCAGCATCTTCTTTGGTATAAATATCATTGGTTATCACTCCAAGGTCGTAAGTCCCGAATAATTTTCTGCTTAAACGTTCCAGTAAGGCAGTTTTTCCTGATCCTACAGGGCCTGCCACTCCTACTTTTATATATTTTCTATTTTCCATTTTATTTAAATTTTACTTTGTTTTTATTTTTTTAACGCTGGTAGTGCTAAGATTTAACTGATTGAGAATATTTCGAGATCACAAGGGTATTGCAATCAGCAAAGGATATTTACGTTCTGGTCATTTGCCTTTCATCTCTTCATTTTTTATGACATATAAAGTCTTGAATATAACCTTTCATGCTGCATACATCTGATATCAAAAGCTGTATTACAAAGGCCTACCATATCCCGGTCCAGTTCCATTGTTTCCCAAACTGTTTTTTCCATGACAGGATATAAAGCGAATAAGATGTCCTGCCCGTCAAGTTGCCCCAGCGGAACCAGCTTTACGGCATTGGTTATCATTCCTGCCACTGAAGTATAATAGAATCCCAGTAAGGCCTCGTATAAAGGAATTTCCATCAAATATGCATAGACTCCAAATACGATACAGTAATGAGAATTAGCTTCTTTATTCCGAATGGCTTTTTCAAATGCTTCCATGAAAGGAAAGCTTTCTCTTCTTTTGAAAATTTTGATCAGTCTTAAGCCTAATTTCTGGCTCGCCTGGCGGATTTCTTTTGGACATTTTACGGCATTGCACTCATTGTCAAGTGTCAAAAGAGCCTGCAAATCCCCTTTTTCCGCTGCTTCATAAGCCAATTTTACGAAAGCTCCGTCGTTGAATTTAAGGTTATACTGAAGCATGTTCTGTACAAACTCCCTGGCAGTCTCTACATTATGAACAATTCTTTCCTGTACATAAGTTTCAAGTCCGTTGGAATGGGTATAACCACCGATCGGAAGTGTGGGATCTGCAAGATGCAGTAATCCTGATAAAAAACTGATGTTCATATGATTATTCATCTTTCGGAGCGGCCATTTTTAAGATTTTAGTAAAAATTGTAGAACCCAGACTTCCATGTCCGTGAGGTTCTACATTCGATTTAAGAAGGTTCAGCAGTTTTACGGATTGCTTCTCGGGATTGAAACCACTTGCTTCCAGCCATCTGAACATGGGCATTTCAAATGGAAGCAATACTTTATCATCCTGAATAAAAAGCGGAATATGTTTGTTTCCGATTTCATAACATACGGTTCCCATTTCCAATAGAGAACCCGGTGTCATTACGATAGCATCTGTTTCCAGAACATTAATGGCAATCACTTTTTCTGCATCCTCGAAAAGAATATCTCCCTCACGCAGACGCTGGCCTTCTTTTAGAAATTTGATGGCTACATCTACACCATTTCTGGTTTTTTTACGCTGAATTCTTTTGGTGGTTTCAAACCATTCAAGATCCAGATAATCTATATATTTTCCCGTAGTGTTTTCGGTAAGATTTCCTATGGTTTGATTAATGATCATTTTTAGCTGTTTTTTTTCTGAAGTCTAAGTTTTTAGAAATACCAACTCCGAATGTTGAACCACTGATTCCAGCCACATAGCTTTTTGTCCAACCTTCTTCTTTGGTTTTGGTCTGAAGCATTGAAAGTTCTGCAAACTTGAATTTCAAGGCCCAACCCCCACCTAATAATATCCCGATCAAAGGATAAGCACGAAGACGGAACCCGTTAAAGTTCTGCATCTCATCAGCAGTTGTTGCCTGTTGCTCTCCCCAAACATAATGAGCATCTACCTGCCCGATCAATACAAAGTATTTCCCCAACATTAATGAGGGACTGTACCAAATTCCGGCTTCATTCTGTTTATATACAACATCATGATTCACAGAATTTTGAGAATAAGCATAATTAACCCCGATAAGATCATTATTATTGATAAAATATCCAACCCCAAGCGGTGCACTCGAAACGGTACTGCTGCTGTTTGTTGGAGTAGTCACTTTTGAGTAATCCAATGAACCATACAACATAAATTGTCCTTTGGGCCCGTCTTCATCACTCTTCAGCCTATGCCCTCCTAAAAACTGAGCGCTCAGATTTCCTGAAAGCACAGTAATTCCGGCTATGGCAAAGGAAAAAACTGTTTTATTAAAGTATTTCATTCTAAACTTAGTTCTATAATTATTTTTAAATATTGCCTGGTAAATCTTTTTTTGTTGTTAAATAAACCTAACAGGTTTTAAAAACCTGTTAGGTTTTATGGATAAGATTTATCTTAGAACAGGTAATACAACTGTGTTAAAGGAAGTTTTTCCGCCGGTTCACAAGTGATGTATTCACCATCCACTGTTACTTTATAATTTTCAGGATTCACTTCAATTAAAGGTGTCTTATCGTTATGGATAAGGTCTTTTTTACCAATATTTCTACAATTTTTCACCGGAAGGATCATTTTTTCTAATCCGTAAGAAGCGATAGTTCCATTATCTATAGAGATCTGAGATACGAAGTTGGCACAAATACCATACTTGGCTTTTCCGTGGGCTCCAAACATATTTCTGTAGATGATGGGCTGTGGCGTTGGAATAGATGCATTAGGATCTCCCATTTTAGCAGCAATTACAAATCCTCCTTTTACAATCATTTCAGGTTTAACCCCGAATAATGCTGGTTTCCAGATTACCAAATCCGCTAATTTTCCTTCTTCTACAGATCCTACATATTCTGAAATACCATGTGCGATGGCCGGATTGATGGTATATTTGGCCACGTATCTTTTAGCACGGTAGTTATCGTTTCCGCTATCTTTATCTTCAGCTAAATCACCTCTCTGCTCCTTCATTTTGCTTGCCGTCTGCCAGGTTCTTGTAATAACTTCCCCTGGTCTGCCCATTGCCTGAGAGTCAGAACTCATGATACTGAAAACTCCCATATCGTGAAGAATATCTTCTGCTGCAATGGTTTCAGGACGAATACGAGAATCTGCGAATGCCACGTCTTCAGGAATATTTTTGCTCAAATGGTGACAAACCATCAGCATATCCAGGTGCTCATCGATAGTATTGACTGTGTAAGGGCGTGTAGGATTAGTAGACGCGGGTAATACGTTTGGATACATGGCAGCTTTAATGATGTCCGGCGCGTGACCTCCACCAGCTCCTTCCGTGTGGAAAGTGTGGATTACTCTTCCATTAATCGCTCTCATGGTATCTTCAAGAAATCCACCTTCATTTAAAGTATCGGTGTGTATGGCAACCTGAACATCATATTTATCTGCTACTTTCAAAGCAGCATCAATGGTTGCAGGTGTTGCTCCCCAGTCTTCGTGGATTTTTACCCCTAATGCTCCGGCTTCAACCTGCTCTTCGATAGGTTCTTCTGCTGAACAGTTCCCCTTTCCAAAAAAACCTAAGTTCATTGGATATTCTTCTGCTGCTTCAAGCATTTTCTGCATGTTGAATTTCCCCGGAGTTACTGTTGTGGCATTCGTTCCATCGTTTGGACCTGTTCCTCCTCCGATCATGGTAGTAATTCCGCTGTATAGAGAGGTTTCAATTTGTTGTGGACAGATGTAGTGGATGTGGGTATCAATTCCTCCGGCAGTTACGATATATCCTTTTCCACCGTGGACTTCAGTAGAAGCACCAATGATCATGTTAGGAGATACTCCATCCATCGTATCAGGGTTACCGGCTTTACCGATTCCTACGATTTTACCGTCTTTAATGCCTATATCTCCTTTTACAATTCCCCAGTGATCGATGATTACGGCTCCTGTGATACAAAGGTCAAGAACCCCCTCATCTCTTTTGGCGGTAACATTCTGTCCCATACCATCACGTACGGTTTTCCCTCCTCCAAAAACGGCTTCGTCTCCGTAATGGGTGAAATCTTTTTCAATTTCAATAATAATTTCAGTGTCTCCCAGTCTGATTTTGTCTCCGGCTGTAGGACCTAATATATTGGCGTATTGTTTTCTGTCTACGTGTAAGCTCATCTTACTGATTTTTAAAATTTAACTCCTGAACTTTTGCAAGGCTTATTTTTTTCTGATCTTCAGAATCTACCTGTCCATCAACAAGGTTATTGAAGCCCATTGCTTTTTTGGTTCCTCCTATTTCTACCAATTCCACTTCTTTTTCTTCTCCCGGCTCGAAACGTACTGCAGTACTTGCTACAATATTCAGTCTCTTTCCGAAAGCTTTCCCGCGGTCAAAGCTCATCGCCTTGTTAACTTCAAAAAAATGAAAGTGGGAACCTACCTGAATGGGACGGTCTCCTGTATTAGTTACTTTGATTTTGACAGTTTCTCTGCCATCATTGCAGATAATAGTGCCTTCTTTTACAAAAATTTCTCCTGGTATCATGATAAAATAGGATTAACGGATTGGGTTGTGTACGGTTACCAGCTTTGTCCCGTCAGGGAATGTAGCTTCGATCTGAACATCGTGGATCATTTCTGCCACGCCGGGCATTACATCATCTTTTGTCAAAAGATTAGCTCCTTCCTGCATCAGTTCGGCTACTTTTTTTCCATCTCTTGCTCCTTCAAGCAAAAAGTGACTGATTAATGCGATTGATTCGGGATAATTTAATTTAAGGCCTCTCGCTTTTCTTTTCAGAGCGAGTTCTCCTGCCAGAAATAGCATAAGCTTCTCTGTTTCTCGAGGTGTTAAGTGCATAGTATTTTATTTAAAATTGGACAAACGATATTCTGTTTGCCTTTCTGAAAAGACAAATAGATCGGTTCAAAAAATGTAAAAAGGGAAATGATGTTTACGGATCAGTATTACAGAATACAAACCATAACGAATCATTAAAAACTGAAAAATGAGTTTAGCAACCCGCTATTTGCAGGGCATGATACAGAATGTACCTTGGTGCTGTAATATAAATACGGTTTTGAACGACCGCAACCGGAGTATTAAAAGTATATTTCGCAAAGAAATAATTGAGCCACTGCTGTGCAAGTATTGAATAATCAAATTTCACTTTCTCCCAGTCATTGGAATCCTGTACATCCTGCCCATCTGAAAAACTATAGATTTCAGGCTGGGTCTGCTGATCCGATTTTTGCTGAAGAAGATGGATTTTTGATAAAAGATCGGAGTATGGTTGAGCCTTTACCTTATGTACAAAAAGACCTGTACACAACGCTGAGAAAAATATCACAAAAGAGAAAAATAGGACTCTTTTTTTCATACTGTTAATAATGTGTAAAATTAGACTAATCTGTAATCACAGGCTATCAAAAAAATTATTTAAAATGTTCAAAATCGCAACAAATATAATTTTAACTAAATTTTACATTTCATAATAAATACCTTATTTACAGCACTTAACAGCTATTTATGAACTATGACAAATATTACATTGTCCTTATTCCTGTAATTATATCAGCATAACATTACTTTTCTTTTGTGCAAAGGATTGAACGGATGTATTAAATATTTATAACATTTTACCATTAAAAAAGCATTTTACATTCTTAATCAGCTCAATAATAAGTTTATTTACAAAAATACGCTGCATTTTTTCTTTCCTTATAAATATCGTAAATTTGTATATACTTAATTAAAAAATAATACAACGTAATATGTCAAAAGCAATTTCGCAAGTACCATTAGCGGTAAACGAGCCGGTAAATTCTTATGAGCCGGGATCTCCGGAAGTTAAAAGCCTTATCAGTACTTATAAAAAGATGTGGGCTGAAAAAGTGGAAATTCCAATGATCATCAACGGAAAGGAAGTAAAGACCGATAAAAAAGTACAGCTTCAGTCTCCTCAGGATCATGCTCACGACTTCGGATTCTATTACCAGGGTGGTATGCAGCATGTGGATGACGCAATCAATGCGGCATTGGCAGCTAAAAAAGAATGGAATGAACTAGGTTGGGAACAACGTGCAGCCATTTTCCTAAAGGCAGCTGACCTTTTAGCTGGCCCTTACAGAGATGTGATTAATGCAGCAACGATGATCGGACAATCTAAAAACGTACACCAGGCTGAAATTGATTCTGCCTGCGAGTTCATTGATTTCTTAAGATTCAATGTAGAGTTTATGACAGAAATGTATGCTGAACAGCCTGTTTCTGACAATGGTATCTGGAACCGTGTAGAATACAGACCATTAGAAGGATTCTGTTTTGCAGTTACTCCGTTCAACTTTACAGCGATTTCAGGGAACCTTCCTACCTGTATGGCCATGTTAGGAAACGTGGTGGTTTGGAAGCCTTCCGATAAGCAGATCTATTCCGCAAAAGTAATCATGGATGTGTTAACTGAAGCAGGTCTTCCTGCAGGGGTTATCAATATGATCTTTACAGACGGAAAAGAAACGGCTGAAAAAGTATTGGCTCACCCTGATTTTGCAGGTCTTCACTTCACAGGTTCCACAAGAGTATTCCAGGGAATGTGGAAAATGATCGGTGATAATATCCATAACTACAGAACCTATCCAAGAATCGTTGGAGAAACCGGTGGTAAAGACTTTGTCATCGCTCACCCGTCTGCCAACGTAGAAGCTGTAGCTACTGCATTGGTAAGAGGAGCTTTCGAATACCAGGGACAAAAATGTTCTGCCGCTTCAAGAGCTTATATTCCTAAGTCGCTTTGGGCTGATGTGAAGAAAGTGATGGAAGCTCAGATGAGCACGATCAAAATTGGTTCTCCTGAAGATCCGTCTAATTTCATAAATGCTGTAATCGATAAAAATTCTTTCGAAAAATGTAAAGGATATATCGACAGGGCTAACGCTTCCGGTGAAGCTACTGTAGCTATTGGCGGTAAATATGATGATTCTAAAGGATGGTTTGTACACCCAACAGTTATTGAAACAACAAACCCACAATATGAGAGTATGATAGAAGAGATCTTCGGACCTATTTTATCTGTTTATGTATATGAAGATCAGGACTGGAAAGAAACCTTAAAACTTGTTGATTCTTCTTCTCCTTATTCATTGACAGGTTCTGTGTTTGCACAAGACCGTTATGCAATTAATGAAGCTTTTAAAGCATTGGAAAATGCTTCAGGAAACTTCTACATCAATGATAAACCTACAGGTGCTGTAGTAGGACAACAGCCTTTCGGTGGTGGCAGAGCTTCAGGAACAAATGACAAAGCAGGTTCTAAAATGAACCTTCTCAGATGGACTTCCGTAAGAAGTATCAAAGAAACTTTTGTTTCTCCAAAAGATTACAAATATCCATATCTGGGATAATCATAAGTAATAAAACAGGTAATGAATAATGATTACCTATTTTTCAATACAGCCTCGGAATTTCGATTCCGGGGCTTTTTAATATCAAATAATCCATGACATTTCTATTAAAATTTGACCTTTGATATTATTTTTTTATCTATATTTAGTGATATATACTCAATATTACACAAATATATGATGGAAAAAAAGTTTCAAACTCTGAAAGGAGCTGGAGGCTTATATAGCGCATAATGAAGTTTTAGACAGCTTTTGTTGTAATATAATCTTAATAAGAATATATCATGATGAAAAATTTAATCTATTAAAACTATTAGTATGGCTATTATAAAAAAAGCAAAAAATATCAATATACAAGTTACCAATAATTATACTTCAATAAGCAAAGTATCTCATGAAGAATCAGAAAAGGTAATCATTGAAGCTACCAAACAAAACCTGGAATTATCCAGTCAAAAAAAGACCATATTACAAGGTTTTGGAAAAGACGGAACAACAGATGATGGAAATACAGAAAAAAATGAAAAAAAATGTTATTGTAACAGGGATTTTACACCTAATGAAATAAAGGACATTGTCATTGCATTAAGAAAGGGGGAAATTATAGGCAGTACAGTCAGGAAAACAATTGAAGAAGTAAATGGTATAAAGAAAACTGTTTTCAAAAAAGTTTCTTTAAGTGTTTATGACATGATTAACACTAAAGATTTATTATTTGCAAATCAATCAGACATAAAAAGAGCGGAACATTTATCAGTGGATGATTCAACTTATGAAAAAGTTACAGATATCATAAACAAATTGCTTAAAACCTATGATATAAATAGTTGTATTAGAAAAATTCATTTTATTGCCCAAGCCTATCATGAGTCTCATAGATTTAGGGCTACATTTGAAGGAAGGACAGAAGCAAATACTCCATCAAATTATAGTGGTGGTTACCATTTTCAAGGAAGAGGTTTTATGCAACTCACTCATGATTATAATTATGTAAAATATTACAATAAGGTTTATGGCACCAAAGAAGTTTTAAAAGATAAAAAATTTTATACCGAGAAACTTATTCCTTTTGCTAAATTATTGGCAACAAATATTGAATATGCATTTGATTCTGCCGGATGGTATTGGAAAAACGATGATGAAGTTAATGCTATCGGAGTTAATATGAATCTAGCTGCAGATCAAGATAACACCTTATATGTATCTCAAGGAATTAATGGAAAAGTAAGATCGCCTAATGGTTTAAAAGAACGAATTAAATATGTAGCAGACCTTAAAGAAATTATGAAATATGAAAATTGTAGCAATAAGAAAAATTAAACTTTTTTATTTTCTGATTTTTATTCTAATTGGAATTATTACTAATGCCCAAAAGATACAGATATGGAATAAAAAATTAAACACAAATATCATATTACACCAGAAAGTAAGTAACGATAGTACATGGTTACTCATAGATAAAAAAGAAAATAAATGGCTGGGGAAAGATGTAAATATAAAAACTGTAAATTACTGGAATAACGCCCCAATAGACATCACCGCCAATTGTAAGACAAATATTTTAGTAATTAAACGAACTTTTTTAGGGAATAGTATTGTGGGTGATAAACTCTATTTCAAAAAAAACAAGAATAAATATTATTTCCATTCTCTTAAAGAATTTGAACAAAAGAAAAATATAGACTGAAATCAGAAATTAGAACTGGAAAAAACATTCCAAAATTGAAAACATGATGATTAAAGCATTCATTGCTCTATTTTTACTGGCTTTTCATTTTACCTATTCTCAAAATATTGTAGGCAATTATTCTTGTAGTGAATCTAAATGCAAACTCAGCTTAAAAATAGAATCTAACAATCATTTCTCCTTTAATACAAGTAAAAATAAAAGAATAAAAGGAATTGTAAAACTTTCCAAAGAAGATCATGTAACTTATCTGGATTTTGGAAATGGCATAAGTGCAATGTTTGATAAGGATACCATCTCTATTCAAAACTCAGGAAATTCTATGAATCCTTTTGTACGTTTTAAGGAATGTAATGAAATGTATATTCACTTAGTGAAAAAGAATGAACTGTATACTTCTAAAAAGTAAAATACTTGTGCTCCTACTATTATCCTTATTTAGTAATGCACAATATCAGATTATTGCTAAAAAGGATTTAAATTTAGATAAATCTCAGGATGTTATTTATAAAGATTCTATAACCAATAACTTGGTATTTGAATATGCAAAAAATAATAAGAACAAGAAAAATGATACAATATCTTTTTTCTCAAATTATAAAGCAGAGTCAGGGAGCGTAAATATCAATGTAATAAAAAATGTTATCCATATTAAATTTACATATGCACCAAAGTATCTTGACTTTGATATATTGTATTTTAGCTATGATAAAGTTAAAATGGATTGGTTTTTAACTTATCTTTTAAGTTCAAGAACAAATCCCTTAAGTGAAAAAACTAATGACTGAAAAATGCCAATACAAGATACCTAGAAAAATGAATGTATCTTTAAAAAACAGCAACTTCGATGAAGTTCAGGAAAAGTTATTGGATAATAAAAAATATATTATAAAATGTTCAAAGCAAAATCTAGAATAATAAAGGGTTTTGGACTTATTATGTAGTTGATAACTTTATTTCAAAAACAAGAATAACTATTATTTCCATTCTCTTAAAGAATTTGAACAAAAGAAAAGTATAGATTAGAAATCTAATGACATTGACATGTGTTCAATAATAAACAGAACTAAACCTAACATATTTTAACAAACTTTACCTATTTTTTACCATTTATAAACCTTATTAGGAATAATTGTTGATTTTTTTCTAACACACCCCAAAATAAAATAGTTATGAAAAAGTTTTTGCTGACAGCCATTGGAATAGGAATATTTGCAGTGAGTTGTGGAACCAAAGAATCGACAATGTCAACGGGTAACCGTGATTCAGCAGCAGCAGAGCAAGCGAGAAAAGCACCTGCTACCACTGATACGATGAATACAAAACAGGTCCCTCCTGATACCATCAAGACAAAAATAGATTCCATGGCACAGACTCCTGTCAAATAATTAATATAAACGTTTAACTTAAAATGGAAAATCCGCAGATGAAAGCTCTGCGGATTTTTTATTTATTTTAGTTTTTTTATAGTAGGCTTACAACATAAAGCATCTACAGTACTATTTTATTTTCCTGAATGTAATTCCACCGTGCATATCCATAGTAACTCCATTGATGTCTCCTTTATCATCCAGGGTAAAATTAAAATCGAAATCAGGATTCATTTGCTGTGGAACTTCTTCTGTTAATTCTGAAGCAAAAAGGTCATACTGCCGGTGCATCAATAGAAATTTGAAAGTTGGAAAACGGACGTACAGGTTATTTCCTTCTTTAACAATCGTTAATGTTCCATATCCTTTATTAAAATACTCACCGCAATATAAATCAAGATCATGGGTTGGCTTTTTCTTTTCATTGATAGCCGTCCGGATTCTTTTATGCGGCTTGGCAATATCACCTATACTCTTTTCATAGGAATAAGGTTTGCCATGATCTAACCCAAGCATACGGATTGAAATCATATTGGCAATGGTATTGGATATATCGGAATTCTGCTGATTGCTTAAAACGGCTATCCCCAGTTTTTCAGCCGGAAATAGAAAAATATTAGAATTGAAGCCTGATACTCCTCCAGCATGCCACACCTTATAATGACCTTTGAAAACCTGAGTAAGCCAACCATACCCGCAACCAAACAGGTAATTTTTGGCATCCGGACTGGCCGGAGGAGCGCCATCAATCATGACTTTGGCACTCATTGCATTTTTTATGTATTCTTTTGAAATAAGCTCTTGTTTTTCAAAACTTCCATAGTTTAACCAAAGTCTGATCCAGTTGGCCAAATCAGCTGCAGAACTGTTAACCGCAGCTCCCGGTTTATCATTTTCAGGTCTCTGAAACAGTACTTTCTCAATATTTTTTTGGTAAAGTCCATACGGGTAGGAAAAATCAGGCTGTGTTATCATTTCATCCACAGATGTGCTACTATGATCCATCTTTAAAGGAACAAAGATTTTCTGTCTGATAAGATCATCCCAGCTTTTACCATTTACCTGCTCTGCAATAGCTCCCAGCATGAGATATCCAAAATTGCTGTATTTCCAGCTATTTTTAGGTTCTCCATTTTCTTTGATAAAGGGAAGTCTTTGCATCAGATCTATACGTTTAGATGCGGGAAAGAAAATGTAGGTTCCATCTATACTCCCCAATCCGCTTCTGTGTTCCAGTAAATCTTCGATTGTGATGAGATTGTTCATTCTATCCGTAGAAAATGTCAGGTAAGGAATATATCGTGAAGGTTTATCCTGAATGGATATTTTCTTTTCACTTTCCAACATACCTATTAAGGCGGATGTAAATGATTTGGTATTGCTTCCGATGCTAAAAACGGTATTGGGAGTTACGGGAAGTTTATTTTCATAATCCCTGTATCCATAACCTTTAGAATAAGTGACCTCATTATTTTTGACAATTACTATGGATATTCCTACAGCCTGATAATCTTTCATGATGGCATTGATCTCTTCATCAATTCCCTTAAGGTTTTCTTTTGGCTCCTGGCTCAACATAAAAGTGTATAATAGCAGGGGCAGCAGGTAAAGTATTTTTTTCATGGTTTTATTTTTAAGATCAACTGAGTATTGTTCTCTTTATTTTTTTCATTGATGATTTGATATGCATAGCATCATATTTTTTCACTCCTCTTATTACATTAAAAACAATTTTATCATAATATGGATCTGATCATCAATAAAAATATTAATATTTTACTATATTTGATTAGACTAACATCAAAAAAATAAAATAGTATGAAAAAAATCTGGATAGTAGCTGTATTAGGTCTTCTTTTCTTGGGAAGCTGTGCTCAAAATAAAGAAAAGAGAGAAGAGTTTAAAGATGAACACAATAAAGAATCTTTGCGAAACAAAATGGGAGATTCAGCTGTAGCTAATTCTGAACCGGCACCCATCGCTGCCGATACCTTAAAAACAAAAACAGACAGTGCCCGTCATAAATAAAACCACAAATCCACAGATGTTCTGTGGATTTGCACTTAAAAAAACTTGACTGAAAAAAAACCGGGCAATCAGCCCCGATTGTATGATGTTTCCCTTGGTATAATCCAGATATACAAAAGGTATTATATCTCAAAATAATGAATAATTACCAGTTCCTTATTAAATTTATAGCTGATTCCCTTGTTCTGCTATCTCAGAAATAGCTATTCTTCAAATAAGGAAATACCTAGAGAGTGATGATGATCATAGTTCCGTAAGATTGGCGCAAAGATAGGTTAGCAGACTGCTTAAGAGAAATAATAGGTTATCCATTTTCATGAAAATAGTAAGATAGAGTTAAAAAAAATAACTAATTTTTAATTATTTTCAGGAAATCAACCATTTTTAGCTGATTGATTTTCAGCTTCAAGGTATTTAATATAGGCTGAAGGAGAGAAATCAGTAACAGCTTTAAATACGGTTGCAAACTTGCTGTGGGAAGAAAAACCACATTCATCAGCCAGAATACTTATTTTATATTGTCTGTATTTTTCATCATTAATCAATTTATCTACAATATAATTGATTCTTAACCGGTTGATGTACGTTTTAAAGTCAGCATTTTTATGCTTATTAATCACATAGGAAAGATATTTGGTATTGGTGCTGAGTTCACCGGCCAGAAAAGAAAGAGACATTCCTTTACTGTTATAAAGGTTTCCTTTTTCAAAGCTTTCGAGAAGTTCAAGCAATTTGGATTCTGTTTCGGAGGTCATCAGGGATTCGTTTCTTTTTCGGTCATCCTCACTGTCTTTTTCATCTATTTCCTCTACTGAAATATTGGAAAATTCAAGGTTATCTGCTTTTTTCAGCACCTGTCCGCTATTGGCTATGGGTTGTAAACGGGCTCTTATAATATTCCTGAATTTTGAGTATTGTCTTTTCTGCCTGGTTCTAAAGAAAGTGATCAAACCAACTAAGGATACCAACAAAACTATAATGGTTGTATTTTTAACGATATTGAGTCTGCTCTTTTTGTTATTCTTATTTTCTGAAGGCTCCAGGTTTTTCAATACAAATCCGTGGTTACGGGCCGCAATACTATCGTAGGCCCTTACATATTTCACAGCATATAAGGAAGCTTTAAAATTATCACCGGTTCCTTCATAGTAATCATTAATATTAGAATAAACAGCTTTTTTCAGTTTGATGCTTCTGGATGTATCAGCAATTTTCTCAGCTTTTTTAAGATATAGTTCAGCATCTTCCCAGTTTTTTTGTTTCAGGCGGATTCCCCCCAAACCATTATAAACCAGGCCCAGAATGCAGCTTCCCTTTGTAAGAAGTCTTTCAGCTTTCCGGTAATAGTTTTCAGAAACAGCATAATCATTAAGCTTAAAATACACATCGCCCAACAACTGATAGGAAGCCGCTTCGGTCCTGTCTTCATTCTGGGTGTTTATTTTCTCAAAACACTTCAATGAAACTTCAATATACCGTATAGCCTCTGAATAGTTTCCCTGCTCCATTTCATAGTAAGCCATTTCCTGGTTGAGCAGCCCTGCCATCTCATGACTCTTGTGTCTATCACTGATCTTTTGGGAAGCTTCTAATCCTTTTACAATATATTTTTTTGATCTTTCATGAAGACCTACCTGGCGGTACTGCCTGGCCAGGAGCCTGCTCACATAAGCCATCCACTCCTGGTCATTCATCTGATTGATGAGAGAGTACGCATTTTCACTATAACAGATTGCTTTTTTAAAATCTCCGCCAAAATGGTACAATTCTGAAGAAAGTATAAGACTCTTTACCTTTTCCAATGGTTCTTGTGCCGATATATAGAGAGAATCAGCAGTTCTGATTGCTTTTGGTAAATCTTTATGGGAAGTAACAACAGAGGTTCTTTCACAGATCTGATCGAAATTATTCTTTTTTTGTCCTAATAAGGAGTTTGCTGTGACAAGCAAAAACAAAAGCTGCAGTAAATTTTTAGACATAAAAAAACAAATTATTATTTTTATAATAATTCATCATTTCTTCTCTGGGTGTCTTTTTGTTTTTTACAAAACTACTAATATTTTATTTTTTATTAAAATATTCAACTGTAATTTAATCATTTAAACTAAAATAGCCATTTATGTTAATTTTAATAATAAGCTCAAAATAATAAATGATCATCTTTCCTATCAGATATACTCTGTCATAAAATCAACCTTCCCAAAGAATTATTTTTAATCTGATCAACTTAATTGTCATCATATTTATTACATTTGTAGTGAATGAATAAAAAGTTTTTATGAAAAAAATAGCATTATTTTCTTCTTTATTGATAGGAGCCCTGGCGCTGGCACAGGGAATCAAATTTGAAGACAGTAACTTTGCCACTATCCTGGCGAAAGCAAAAAAAGAAAACAAACTGGTATTTGTAGATGCCTATGCCTCCTGGTGCGGACCATGTAAACTGATGGTAAAAAATATTTTCCCCCTTCAGAGTGTGGGTGATTATTACAACTCACATTTCATTAATGCTAAAATTGATATGGAAAAAGGAGAAGGAATAGCCCTTGCAAAAAAATATAATGTAAAGGCATTCCCAACTTATTTATTTATCAATGGAGATGGTGAAGCTGTCCACAGAACATTAGGATACGTGGAGGAAAAAGACTTTATCCAGTTTGCAAAGGATGCAGAAGATCCTAACAAAAGGCTTACTGCTTTAAAGCAAAAATTTGAAAACGGTGAAAAAGATCCTGAATTTTTGAAAAATCTTGCAGGACTTACCATGTACAATGATGCTGATTTTGCAGGAAAAGTCATGAACCGTTATTTCCAGCAAAAAACAACACTTGATCAGGAAGATATTCAGATGTTGCTTTCAGGTACCCAAAGTACAGACAGTCCTCTGTATACCATTTTCCATGAAAAGAAAGCCGATATCATAAAGTTTCTTCCTGCAGATAAGTATGAAAAATTCGATAAGAACATAAAGCTGAATACTGTTGCCAAAAAGGCCTATAACGCGGATACAAAAACCTGGAATGATAATTATTTTATGACTGAAGCCCAGAAATTCTTAAGCAAAGAAGAAGCTGAGAAAATCTATAAAAGAATGAAGGCTAACAGGGCATTAAAGAATAAGGATATTCCTGCGTACGAAAAACTGATCCTTGAGTTGTATAAAGATACTTCTGCTGCAAGCTCTGAAGAATTGAATTCCCTTGCATGGAACTTCTTTGAAAATGTAAACAATAAGGCTTCTTTGGAAAAAGCTATTGCCTGGGCGCAGGAATCTGTAAAGAAAGACCAGAACTACGCCAATACAGATACACTGGCTAATCTTTACAATAAAATCGGGGATAAGAAAAATGCCAAACTATGGGCTGAAAAGTCTATTGAGTTGGCAAAAAGCACCGGAGAGGATTTTTCAGACACTGAAAAATTACTGAAAAGCTTATAATAATATAAAAAGCAAAAACCGCAGGAGACTCTGCGGTTTTTTTATTGTATAAATTCCCTTAGCTCTTAGATTTTGTTTCTAATTTTAAGATATCGGAAAATGATTCTGTCTTCAACACAATGCTTTTAACTTAAAATACTAAAGTGTTCAAAACTTTTGAGACTTTGTGGTGGAGTTCTAACCACTGATGACACAGATTGACACAGATGTTTACGGATAGCTTTTAGTACACAAATAAAGCAAATACAGTGATTCGTAGTCTTCTATTAATATTCAAAAAGGACACTTCCCCATGTAAATCCGCTTCCGAAAGCAGAAAGAAGCACCAGATCCCCTCTCTTAATTTTTCCCTGTTCGATCGCCTCGCTTAAAGCAATTGGAATAGAAGCAGCTGTAGTATTCCCGTATTTCTGGATATTATTAAATATTTTATCATTCGGTAAACCAAACTTCTCCTGAACAAACTGTGCAATTCTCAGGTTAGCCTGATGTGGAATAAACATATCCAGATCCTCAACAGTCTTTCCGGCTTTATTAAGCGCTTCCATCATCGTTTCCGGGAATCTTGTGACTGCATGCTTGAAGACAAAGTTTCCATTCATAATCGGGTAAACTTCTTTATTCGTCACATGTTCAGGTTCTTTTCTCATTCTGTCACTCCATCCGAATTTAGAACCAGGGAACTGCGTGCACAACTCATCTGCATATTTTCCCTCAGAATGCATATTTACAGCCAGAATATCTCCTGCATTTTCATCTTCAGTTGCAGAAAGTACAACGGCTCCTGCCCCATCTCCGAAAATTACAGAAACCCCTCTTCCTTCGTCAGAAAAATCTAATCCGAAAGAATGAACTTCTGCTCCTACAACAAGTATATTTTTATAAGTCCCGGATTTAATGAATGCATTGGCGACACTCATAGAATATACAAACCCGGAACACTGGTTTCTTACATCTAATGCTCCGATGGTATCACAGCCTAACATATCCTGCAGCAATACTCCACATCCGGGAAAATAGTAATCGGGAGAAAGGGTTGCAAACACAATATAATCTATATCTTTGGGAGTAAGACCTGCATTCTCAAGCGCTTTTTCAGCAGCCTTACAACCTAAATATGCAGTGGTCTCCTGGGAATCATTTCTGTTTTTTCTGTGTCTTCGTTCCTTGATGCCTGTTCTCTCTGTAATCCATTCATCATTAGTAGTCATTAGTTTGGCTAAATCATCATTTGTAACAACGTTATCTGGAACATAAAATCCCACACCTTTTATTGTACTTTTAATCATATAGTTTTATAATTTTGGCAAAGATAGAACTTATTTAACACATAGTATTTCAAAATATTAGTATTTTTACTTTATGCCAATTGATACAATATACAGAAGCACCCACTGCGAATGGGTAGATGTAGAGGCTCCTACTGCAGAAGACCTGAAATTCCTTCATGAACGATATGAAATCAACAATCTTCTTCTGGAAGACACCATAGATCCCAATCACCTTCCGAAATATGAAGAAGATGGTAGTGTGAAATTTTTCCTTCTTCGTGAAAGCACGGAACTGGAACGAAAAAACCTCAACACAATCAGTGATATCAGTACAAAAATTGCGATTTTTTTGCTGGACAAAACGATTATCACCATTCACAGGATGAAAACCAGGAGTATTTCTGAAACGAAAAAAAAGCTTACAGGATCACAGGAAGAAACAACTCCGGAAAAAGTTGCGTTAATGATTGCCATCTTAATTATGAAAAGTTTTGATGATGAATCTATCAGCCTGCTGGAAACTATGGATAATATCGAAAATGAAATCTTCCTGAAAAACACCAATCATACCAGCCAGATCAGAAGGTTGTACAAGCTGAAACGAAAATCGGGACTCAATTCCCGGGTTCTGGTTATTTCTACGGATGCCATTGATAAATTCAAATTATTAAATTTACAGGATTCCCAGATTGTTGACTTAAAAGACAAGCATAAAGATGTAGTTGCGGATTTTGACCATTTAAACGCCCAGATTACCAACCTTATTTCCATGTTTCTTGCGCTCTCTGATCAGAAAGCCAATCAGGTGATGAAAGTTTTGGCTATTTATTCGGTATATTTTTTACCGATAACATTCATCGCCGGGGTTTACGGGATGAATTTTGATAATATGCCTGAGCTTCATCACAAATATGGCTATTACTTTACGTTAGGAGGTATGGCACTGGTTGTTATCAGTACGTTTATTTATGTGAGACGCAGACAATGGTGATTTTTACAGATAGATTCTATATTTCTCGCAGATTCACTGATTACGCAGATGATTATTGAATATCGTGCCTAATCTTATTGATCTTAAGTAACAATCTCTGATTTTTTCTTTGTCATCAATCCTGGCTATTAACAATCTTTAATAAAACAGGCTTAGGGTGTCCAAATAAATAGTAATTTAGAGATTGTTTCTCCTATGGTTCGTAATGACCTTTAAAAACGATTACAAGCAAAAACTTAAGCCTATGAAAACTGAAACCCTTAATAAAATTCTGGAAGATGATTCCCTTTCACAGGCGTCTAAAGACAAGCTTGCTGCTTTGCACGGGAATATTTCTGCCAAAGAATTTTCTGACCTTTTGGATGCGGAGGGCAATCAGTATATAGAATTTGTACAGGAAGGAGGCGGTGTCTGGGGAAGCGCCCTGGTAGGTTATCTTTATGGATTGGAAATCTTCGGGATCCGATTTTTGAAAGTAGCAGGAACCAGTGCCGGAGCCATCAATACCATGCTTATTGCAGCCTGCAAAACAAAGGAAGAGCCTAAAAGTGAGCTAATCAAAGAAATTCTGTTCAGCTGGGATTTTGCTGATTTTATGGATGGGAAAACGTATGTAAAAACAACGCTGCATGCGATGCTCAACAATAAAAATTTCTTCAGGACCAATGCTATCATTGCAGTTATTTTGTTCATTATTCTTATCAGCATCCCCTTTGCTGCTCCCTCAGAAAGCATTCTGAGTGCAAAACTAATGTTTTTAATCCCTTTGATTCCGGCAGTTATTCTTTTTTTCTGCATCAAAAAATTATACAACAATTTCAGAAAAGAGAACAGCGGGCTTAACCCGGGAAATGTTTTTCTGAATACGATGAAAACAGCTCTGGATAGCTTTGGAATCAAAACGGTAGCGAATCTCAATGAAAAGTTTATACAAAAAGAGTATGGCCTCAACCTCAGCTACCGGTATGGGAACGGACAGGAATATTATAACCTTACTTTAGCAGGTATTGAAAAAATCAAAGCTAAAAATCTGGAACATATTGATCAGACAAGATATAAGATTTTTTATGACAGTGCCGTTAATAATGATTATTATAAAAACAATCCATTTTATCTCCTCCGGTCGGAATATGTTATCATTACTACGGATATCAATGCCAAAATAAAGGTAGAGCTGCCTACTATGGCTAATTTATACTGGTCTGAAGAGGAACTGAAACACATAAGCCCGGCAGAATTTGTGAGAGCATCCATGTCTGTTCCTTTTTTCTTTGAGCCTTTTCAGAAAAGAATTAATAAGGATGAAGATTCTGTGAAGTATGCCTGGAAATTCTGGATGAATACCCAACAGGAAAACATTAATCCTGTGGGAGTTTTTATTGACGGTGGCAGCATTTCCAATTTTCCTATTGACCTGTTTCATGCTGATGAAGTTTTTTATCCCAGAATGCCTCTTTTCGGGGTACAGCTGACAAGTGATTCTGATCTTCTTTCTGAAAAGGGAAAAACTAGCGGGGAAATCCTTAAAACTCCTTTCAGCTACGCCGGAAATATTATCAGTACTTTAAAAGGGTTTAATGATAAAACCTTTCTTACCAAGCATAGTTTCTATCGTTTATACAGTATACAAACCGTCAATTGTGGCACCAGCAGCTGGCTGAATTTCTTTATGAAGCAGGAAGAGAAAGAGGATCTTTTCAACAGAGGCTTTCAGGCAGCCCTTGACTTCCTTAATCAATTTGACTGGGAAAAATACAAAGATGAACGCATGATGCTTACCATGAAGGAGAAAAAAATACTGAAGGAAGAGGATACACCGACGGTGGGGTAAGTTTTTTTTTAAGTATTTTAGCCCAAAGAATCAACAGAGGTTTGAATAATGACGTGAACCGTTCACAAAAAATTCGGAACAAATCTGGATTCACGAAAACTTACACACCATGGAGATACAAAATTCATTGAAAAAAGAAACAACTGAAAGGCTTGCTTATCTTTTTTTCATGGACCAGCATTATTACTCAAAAGAATACCTACAAGCAGTCCGGGAAGAATTACAGGACAGGAATTACAATTTCAATAACCTGAATGAACATTTATACATCCGATATTTCATGGAAGATCTGTATATAGGCTGGAGAAAGGAAGCAAAAAGAATGTTTGCAGAACTTTCCGCCAATGGATGGACCTATCAACAGCCGATATATTATAAATATTCATGGGGTTCTTTTACCATGAAAGGATTCCATACGGATGCTCATGAGCTATTGCATTCCATTTTGAACAAATATTTGAATATATACGGGGAAACCTGCTCTTCCTGTGGAAGCAAAAAACAAGTGTCCGGATCATTGGAAGAACCTTTATGCAGAAAATGCGAACTTAAAATACTAAAAAAGAGACGAATCAAAAATATCAATAAGTTTGGTTTCACTTATTATCGTAACAAGTTTCAACATGTTTTATGGACAGAAATCAAAAGAATAGAATTTGTGGTCACTGATGATCATTCTTTTGGTATTACCTTGAGCAAATTAACCGAGAAGGAAGAGCTGGAAAAAGAATACGATGAACATGATACAATCTCATTCCATAGTGATTCCTGTAATTTCTTCAAGCTGGTGACAAAGATTCCAAAAGAACTGCTTACGGAGCATCAATACAGGGAAATCCATAATATTTGCAATCATTTTGAAAAATGTATGGTCTGTCATCGAAAATCAGTGTTTGACGACCAATGTCTCATTTGCAGAAATAAAATAAGTTTCATTGAGTCTCCCAGCTCAAAAAGCCTGGAACGTTTCAAAACCAAAGCCGGAATATTGGCGTATAGGCAAAAAGATTTCAAAAGAATCTTAAAAGTGCTGCCCGCGTACAAATATTCTTACGAAACCGACTCTTTTTTCAAATCAAAATAACGGCAATTATGGGTGGGTTTATAGAATTATACAAGATTGATAAAGTTAAGATCAAAGAAAACCTGTATCCAAAAATTTCGGATACAAGTCTTCCTGATGTGTTTCTGGAGACCATTGATAAAAGGTTTGGAAGCTTTCGTGACTTTCTGAAGAGCGAACCTGAATTTTCTGCTATATCCTATGAAAGTATTCTGAAAAAACTTCAGCAAGAAGATTATACTTTAGAAAACGAAGAATTTACTGCTCTTTTTGATTGGTTTACCTGGTATTATCAAAATGATCATGAAGGAGATGAAGAAATATTTGCCCATCATGGATTCATCAGCATCTGGCATCTGACTACCCGCTATGAAGTTCCGCTTCTCTTTTCAGTTACAGCAATGGGAATTGAAGAATTTTATATTCCTCTTCTTGATCATGCTCAGGAACTGACAATTGACAGGATCTTAAGCAGTAATGATCTTCTGCTTATGGTTGATTACCTTATTCTTCTTTCCTTTAAAGTAGCTGTTTATATGGATTCTCCGGATGTAGAGCTAATGAGACAATCACTTGAAATCTCAAAGTTTGACACGTCTTTTAATCTTCATATCAGTACAGAAAAACATTTAAATACCTATCTTCAGGACCATGACTACATGTACCGTAATGAAATGACACATCTCCTTGAAGGAGGTTATGAATATATTCCCGGAATCATGATGAACATTAAAGAGAATCTTGGCAGTTATGAAGGGCCAATTTACCTTGACCAAAGCTACTAGTCGAAAGTGTATTCAAAAAATCAAGATACATAGGAACACTCTTTTCAATCCATTTATCCGAAGAGTCACGTTCTATCCCGTAATAAACAAATGGTTCTTTATATTCTGCCTTTATATAATCAAAGGTCAGCTCATAAGGCCTGAAAAGTTCCTTCATTGTATATTTATATTTTCCTGAAGCAGAATATCCTTCTTCATCAATTCCTGCAGTCACAGCCAAAGTCATTCTTTTTCCGGCCAGTTTATAGCCGCTGTTGCTTCCGTAAGCCCAGCCATGCAAAATAACTTCATCTAACCATTGTTTCAGAAGTGGCGGACTGCTGAACCAGTAAAATGGAAACTGGAACACAATCGTATCATGAGCTTCCATAAGTGTCTGTTCCTTCGCTACATTAATTTTACCATCAGGATAAGCTTCGTACAGCTGGTGAACGGTATATTTTTCAGGGTATTTTTTCAGTTCTTCAATCCATCTTTTGTTGATGACAGATTTTTCAATGTCAGGGTGTGTTACAATCACTAAAGTCTTCATTATATTTAAATTTCTACAGCAAAATTACGGTACATAACCTACATTTCGTACATTAGCAACCAATTGTATGGTACTATAAAAAATGTAAGTAATGACCAAAATAAAGGAAACCTCAACCAATTTTGCCAATAAAAAAGCTCTTGCAGACGAATGTCCGGAAGTTTATGCATCCAACATCATCGGTGGTCAGTGGGCGCTTGCCATCTGCTGTTATCTGATTAATGGGAAAATGAGATTCGGGGAGCTCAAAAAAAAGCTTCACAATATTACTGAGCGTATGCTTACCTTACAGCTCCGTAGGCTGGAAGCAGACAAAATTATTACCAGGACGGTTTTTGCTGAAGTACCTCCAAGAGTAGAATATGAGCTTACCGAAATCGGGTATAAACTGAAACCCATTATACAGGAATTTGAAAAATGGGGAAAAGAGCACAAAGAAATAACCCATAAAGAAGACCTGTCTAAAAGCTAAAACTATATGAAATGACAAGTGAGCCTGTTATTGTATGAGATTCCATTTATCATTCCATAAGTCTAAGTTATCTGTTGCTTATTATTTTCCACAAAGGTTTCTGAGCCAAAACTTTTGAGTGAATGGGGCAATTTTCAGCATGGGCACCTTCCAGATATCCGGTACTCATCAGGAATTCATTTACGATTTCCCCACCGGTAAATTTGAATGTTTTTTTGAAAATTTTCATCCATTCGGGTAAAGTTTTAGGGTGATGATACTCCAGCCATTTTTCAAATGACCCGAATTCTTTCTGAAGTTCAATAATAGTTTTCGCATTTTCAATTGCTGCATTCACTTTTAACTTATTCCTGATAATACCACTGTCATTCAGCAACCTTTCACGATCCTCTTCTGTGTACGCAGCAATCTTGTGAATATCGAAGTTATCATAGGCCTTCCTGAAACTCTCCTCTTTTTTCAAAACCGTTTCCCAGCTCAAACCTGCCTGGTTGATCTCCAGGATCAGTCTGCCAAATAATTCATTATCATCATGGATCGGAAACCCATAATAGTTATCGTGGTAATTTTTATGCAGCTCTTTTCTGCTTTCAGGCTTCATTGCTTCAATAGCTAAACAATAACTCATCTCAGTATGCTGTTTTAAAGTTTAAAATAATGGCATAAAGATAAGCCGGGATTGTGACAACTGTTAGTCAGTAGGGTTTATTTTTAAAGAAAGGAAGCGGGAGGCTGGAAGATGGGAGTTATATAGGCATGAAATTACTTATGAAAGTAAGAAAATTTTCCTTCTCTCGAAGGGGCGGCAAAAATTCTTTGAATTTTTGCCGCGGTGTTTTTCTATGAAAAAAATCACAGAGTATTCTCCGGAAATTTTTAAGCTCATTGATACCTGTTCCCACTGTTTATGTGTTGAGAATTTTTAAGATTTATTGAACTCAAATTAAAATAAAGTGTAGTTTTGTAATAATGCCAGGTACCAGTATCCATATCAGGACGTATAAAGCAATCATCACGATGCTTATATTGGCGTTTTCATTATCGCCATGCTCTTTAAAAAGAGATCTTCTTGATATTTTTGACATCCAGTACATCAGTGGCCTTAATAAAGTAAAAACCACCACAGGACTTTCCTTAACCTGTGATACTCCTACCACTTCCTCCACCGTATCTATTTCAAAAGCTAAAGCAAAATACAAATACAAAGGATCTCTTCCAGACCTTAATGCTACAGTAAAAAATATAGGGGAAGAAAATCTTAATTTCAATAAATACTCAGGTCGTTCTACCGGAAACAGCCCACCGAAATATATTTTATATAAAAGACTGAAGCTTAATCTGGTTTAATTTTTTTTAAGCCAATTTAAAATCAGTTTTTTTACAATACAATATTAATTTCAATGAAACATACTACAAACAGCCGGTCTTATGATCTGGCAGGATTATATACTTTATCCCTCCGCATGGTAATCGGGTGGACCTATTTTTCAGCATTCTGGCGCAGACTTGTCCTTGAAAACAAACTTATCCCCGACGAAAAGGGATATATCGGAGAAAAATTCAATCACTTTTTGCCTAACGCTTTAGGAATAAAACCTGTTATTGAATATCTGGTAACCCATCCTGATGCTTTACAGCGGTCTATGATGACCTTTACCATAATTGAAGCCATTGTGGGATTGTTTATCATTTTAGGCTTCTTTACCCGACTGATGAGTATAGGGATTTTCAGCCTGGCATTAGGAATTCTGCTTGGCTCCGGGTGGTTGGGAACCACTTGTTTGGATGAATGGCAAATAGGTGTTCTTGGGATTGCAGGGGGCTTTGTTTTATTTCTCACAGGAAGCGGGCCCTACTCCCTGGATCATTATTTTATCAGAACCAACAGGAAATTTACTCAGAAAAAATGGTTTTGCTGGCTGGGCTCAGGGATTTTGCCTGTTCCTAATCTGAAACATTTTGTGCTGGCAGGTTCCCTTCTCATCTTTGCCCTTACTTTGTATACCAATCAATACTTTCATGGAGGCGTGTGGGGAACATTGCATAATAAATCTGTAAAACCTGAACTTGAGATTTCTAATATCTCACTTCATCATCCGGATTTGCAATTTCAGGTTTATAGAACTGAAGGAGCTGATGTATACGGATCTTTTGTGATAGGAATCCATATCCTGGATAAAGACGGAAATATTTTAAAAGAATGGGATTACCGGCAACTCTCAAAGTTTCCTGAAGGAAATATCCGTAATCAGTATGTTGCTAAAATAAAGCCGGGAAAATACAGTCTTGTTGTTCCACTTGGTGCCAGAGCAGATATCACAGTGAATATTGATGACATTCTTCAAAAAGATAAAATACATGCGATAAAACTGGTTGATATCAGTGGTATTGAATGGACTGAAAACATCCAGTAAATTATCATTTTTAAGTGTTGGCTAAAGCCAATAACGGATTATAATAGAGTAATGGCGGGCTAAAGTCCGCCATTACTGAATTTTAAAATCAAGAATCTGTTATTTCCCGGATATGGTAGTTAAGTAACAGCAGGAGCTATCTGAATGAAGTTTCAATACTTTCATTTCAAGTAAAACATCCAGCCCCATAGTATCGCAAACACCTTGTACAAAAGGTTTTATGACCGGCCATTTTAACAGTCTGTCAATGTCAAGACTTTGAGCAATTTTGTGGTAGCGGTCTACTCCTTGTATCAACAATTCAACTTTGTGATCATTTAATTCTTTAAACTCGAAACTATATTCGGGACTGGATGTAAAAACTGCTCCTATTAATATTTTTGCTACCGCAGGAATACCGGGTTTGAGATGGGGTTTTGCGGCTAAATTCCTTGAAGCCATTGTAGACCCCAGATTATACATGAAAGCACTCGAAAGCTTATCAACCGCTTCACTTCCCATATTTTTTTCAATTTCTTTCAGCAATCCTCCATAGAATCCGCCTGTTATATCTGAGAGACGCTGAACCAGTTCTGTGAAAGTCCCGGGAAAAAAATCTGAAATGATCTGCACCTTGTCCATTCCGGGAAGGTAAATATCATTTTTCCGGAAGTCTGATAAGGCAACAAACGTTTCTGGTAGTTTCCCTGCATTCATAGGAAAAGTTTCTATGCTGGCAGAGCTCTGCCCAGGAGTATCATAACTGTTATGATTGGTTTTCATGATGTCGTTAGTTTATAGTTTTTAAAAGGAATACAGGGTTAATTTCCTAAGCTGTGACTTCCCTGCTATCCACTCATTATCTTGTAAAAAATAAATGTTTTTTATAATAAAACCTGCCAAGCATATGGTATAGGGTTGCAGACAGCAGATAATATTTTATCCGGTACAGAGGTAGATATTATCAATAATGTTATCAATTGGTATGCCTTAAAAACGCCGTTGGAAAACGCCGGTATTTACCTTTTGAAAAGGTATGCTGAAGGTGAGGGAATCTATTCATATTTTTGCATTTGGTACTGTAAATTTAAAAAAAATAAATAAATTCTCCAACAGGTGATATTGCTTTATTGAAAAATCTACAATTTATTAATGCAAAATAACACATCGTTAATATTGCAGCATAAAAAAACCTTCGAAAACTTCCGAAGGTTTTATAATTTAGTGCATGGCTTCACTCAAATCTATTTTTTCTTTACTTTTTCTTTCTTTAATAAACAAGATAAACGGAATGCATATTAAAAATATTACGCCGAGGTAAAGAAATACATCCATATACGACAATACTGTTGCCTGTTTGGTTACGGATAGATCCAGCATTTTATAAGCAGCGTTCATTGCTGCATCAGGGGTCATTCCCTTAGCTACAAAACTTGCTTTCAGTGCATTCAGTCTTTGCTGAACATCAAAACTGTTTTCGTCCAGGTGGGAAATTAAGTTATTCCTGTATTTCTGGCCGGCATTGGCAATAAAAGTAGTAATTGCTGCAATACCAAATGATCCGCCCAGCTGTCTCATCATTCCTGTAAAGGCTGCTCCCTGACCAATTTCCTGACCTTTCAGGGTACTCAATGACAAAGAGGTAATCGGAATGAACAATAACCCAAGGCCTGCCCCCCGTACGATCAACATCCAGAAGAAAGCATCTTTACTGGTGTCAGGGGTCAGGATTTTATACCCCCAGAAACTATAGATAAAGAAGATAAACAATCCCAGTGAAACTAAAATCTGCTGTTTGGCACCTTTTGTCAGCAATTTTCCGATAATAGGCATCATGAAAGCTGTCGTGAGGGCGGCAGGAATCATTAACGCTCCGGACTGAAGTGCCGTCCAGCCCAGGATACTCTGTGTATAAAGCGGAACGATGAATGTGGAACCATACAATCCAAACCCTAACACAAATGACATCACCGTTCCGATTCTTAAATTACCATTTTTCAATACCCTGAGCTCTACGATCGGATACTTGAAAGTAAGCTCCCTCCATAGGAATAATATAAATCCCAGCACAGCTGCTACGGTAAAGGCTACAATCATTCCGCTGGCAAACCAGTCTTCTTCATGGCCTCTTTCCAAAATGAACTGCAGTGATCCTACGGTCACAGCCAGTAAGGCAATCCCAATCCAGTCAACATCCGAAACTTTACGTTTTTCAGCATATTTCGGACTTCTTACAAATTGCAGTGTCATCAGAGTTGCTGCAATCCCGATAGGAATATTGATATAAAAAATATACGGCCAGCTATAGTTATCCACGATATATCCTCCAAGGGGTGGCCCTAACGTAGGCCCGATAATCACCCCCAAACCATAAATAGCCTGAGCCATACTTCTTTTTTCAATCGGATAAGACTCTGTAATAATCGTCTGCGAGGTAACCAATAAGGCTCCTCCACCGATTCCCTGCATCAATCTGAAGAATACCAGTTCCCAGATGTTGGTAGCATTTCCACATAAAAATGAAAATACGGTAAATATGATAATGGAGGCCGCAAAGTAATTTCTACGTCCGAATTGCTGGGAAAGCCAGCTCGTCATCGGTACAATAATTACGTTCCCAATGGCATAAGCGGTAATTACCCAGCCTACCTCGGAAAGAGTGGCCCCCAGGTTACCCTTCATTTCGTTAAGGGCAACGTTTACAATCGTGGAGTCCACAATTTCAAGCAAAGCACAAAGGATCGCCGTAATCGTAATGATTACCCTCCTGGCTCCATATTCTACTAATGATTCTTGCATAAGTTTTGTACGAGTGTTTGTATGAATGTAAAATGTACGATGTATTAATGATCTTAATAGACTTGGCTTTAGCTATTTTAAGCGAAGTTCTATTGATCAACCTTTCTGATTTTATTTCAAATCAGCTATTAATACACTACATAAGTACATGAAGACTATTTAAGCGAAACTTCTGCTTTCACATTCATTCCTGTTCTCAATCTTTTTGCAATATTCTTATCAAGGTTTACAAAATCAATTTTTACAGGAAGCCTCTGAACAACTTTTACAAAGTTACCACTCGCATTATCCGGAGGCAATATTGAAAATGTAGCTCCCGTTGCCGGAGAGAATGAGCTTACCACTCCTTCAAATTCTTTATCAGGGAAAGCATCAATTTCAATTTTCACTTTTTGTCCCTCCACCATTTTATCTACCTGGGTTTCTTTAAAATTGGCAACTACCCATTTCTGGTCATTTTTAACCAAAGCAAACAATTGGGCTCCTGCCTGCAGATACTGACCTGCCTGTGTAGGTACTTTTCCCACGTATCCGTCCTCAGGAGCCAAGATTACAGTATATGACAAATTTAATCTGGCATTTTCCACATCCACCTCTCTTTGTTTGGCAACAGAATTGGCTACACTGATCTGTTGTGAACTAGCTGCAGTCTGAGAAGATGCAATAGTGGTCTGCTGAGCGATCTGGTTTCTTTGCTCAACCAACACCTGAAGCTGTTTATCTGCAGATTGTTTTGCCGCCAGAGCCTGCTCATATTGCTGCTCCGTTATAGAATGATCTTTTACAAGGTTGGCATATCTTTTCAGGTCCTGTGAAGTTTTCCATACGTTTACCTTTGCCGCTTCAATCTGGGCGTTAGCCGTTGCTACAGCTGCCTCTGAACTGTTGATATTTTTAGAAGTAGCAGTAGTGGTAGCTTCCGCAGTAGAAATATTGCTTCTGGCTGTAGTCAAAGCTGCCTGTGCCTGTTCAAGAGCCATCTTCTGGTCCCTGTTATCCAGAATTACCAGGGTATCGCCTTTTTTAACGAACTGGTTGTCTTTTACCTTTACTTCTGCCACATATCCGGATATTTTAGAAATTACCGGGGCCATATTCGAAGCAATCTGAGCGTCATCGGTTTCTTCATGGTACTGCCCGTAAGTATAGGCTCTGTAACCATAGATTCCTCCTCCGATTACTACAGCTGCTAAAATGATAGGAAAAACTAAGCTTTTTTTCTTTTTAGGTTCAGCTGCCTGTGTATTATTATTTTCCATGTTGATTTCGATCTGATTATTTAATTGTTAAAGTTCCTGTTGTCTGTAATAGTTTTCTGTACGCCAATGCAGCGTCTGCTTTTGCATTGATTACCCCGATATTGGCAGCAATCTGAGCTGCATCTGCATCCAATAACTCGGTCATCGTAGCAAGGCCGTTGTCGTATTTATTTTTGGTAATTCTGTAATTTTCATTAGCCTGTTCCGCAGATTTTTCAAAAACTGAAATTCTCTTTTTTGAATAATCATTATTCTGATATTCCCTGTTGACGTCAAGCTTAATATTATCATTCAGTAATTCATCCGTAGCTGCCAATTGTTTTTCTCTGGCCTGGGACTGCCTCAATGATGAATTTTCTTTCCAGATATTGGACAGGTTATAAGATATTCCGACTCCCACGTTCACAGCATTATATACGGTAAGAAATTTCGGAATGTCTGCTGCTACATATCCTCCTGTAAAGGCTATGGATGGTAGATTTTCAGCTTTTGCAGCCTTTGTTCCCAATTCTGCTGCTTTTCTTTGCTGGGCCAAAGCCTGTAAATCCTTGCGGTTTTCCCTGGCCTGATTTACGTAAAAATCTACGGGTTTGATATCTGCTCCTTCTTCAATATAATTCTGATCCACTTCTATTTCAGTTGTTTCAGGAAGTCCCAGCAGCAAATCCATATTGATATTGGCAATATTGTAGTTATTTCTTGCTTCCAACAGCTGAAGTTCAATATTTGAAGTCTGAAGGTTTGCTTTTAACCTGTCGTTTCTGGCAATTAATCCGTTGTTTTCCATTTTAAGGAAAGTTTCATCTCTTTTTTGGGATGCAGCCAGGTTTTCTTCAAAAACCTTGATAGACTGGTTTGCTTTGAACAAATTGTTGTAAGCCTGAGCTACATTATAGGCAATTGCTGTTTTATCGTTTTCTGTACTAAGCTTTGCTGCCTCCACCAGGTATTTTGCAGACTGGATCCCATATTTAATCCGGCCGCCACTGTAAATAGGAACGCTTAAGTTGGCAGATCCGTAAAGAACCTGATGGATTTCAGGCCCTCCTGCCCCACCTGAAACGCCGGGTAATTTGATATCCACATTGGGTTTTATCGGAAGATACATATAGCTTCCGGAGACTTTCAATTCCGGCAACTGTCTGTTTTTAGCTTCCAAAAGATCAGCAGTAGCCTCTTCAATTTTGGCTGCATCGATCTTAAGATTCTTGCTGTTCTGGATTCCCAGCCGCACAGCTTCGTCAAGAGAAAGGGTTCTTTTCTCCTGAGCATTTACATTGGCTATTCCTATGAATAGTGCCAATGCAATCACTGAGTTATTTATTCTCTTCATAACCTAAAAGGTCTTTTAGTAAATGTTTTATATGTTTATTAAGCTCTGTATAAAATTTTTCATCAAAAACCTCCTCATCTTCTGTATTATTCAGGAATTCCTTGTACATTTCTTTGGCATTGAACGCATAAAATAATGTTCCGCTTATTGTGGAATGCAGCAGATAAATAGGGGGATTCTTTGTAAAAACACCGCTTTTCAATCCACTCTCCAGTATCCGGGAGTACATGGAAAGGAATGACATTTTGGTTTCTTTCAAAAATGCTACGATCTGCGGGTTGTCAGTATGAAGCTGTTCCCGTTGCATAATCCTGTAAAAACATTTCTGGGTTCTTATTCTATTGGAAAACTGATCTATTATTTTTTCAATCTTCTGCCATTCGTTCAGATCTGTTCTTTCAACAATATCCCTTGAGAAAAACTGCCCTTCATTCATCCTGTATTCTACCAGCTTCTCATAAAGTTTTTCTTTTGATCCAAAATAGTAAGAGATCATAGAGATATTTACATTTGCTGCTCTGGAAATTTCCCTGGTGGAAGTTCCGTCAAAACCTTTTTCTGCAAAAAGTTTTTCAGCTGCAAATAATATATTTTCTTCTTTTGAAATCATATCACTTCTATTTTCAGGGCGCAAATTTACATAAGTTTTAAAGAAAATCAAACGATTGATTGATTTTTTAATATAGATTTAATGTATTGCAGGCAGAAGACATTTTCTATGAAAAAAATAAATATTGTTGACATCTTATTAAAGCTGTTAGAAAGTCAGCCGCAACGAGAACGAGACTTTAAATAAAAACTCCGGCGTTTGCCGGAGTCTTACTTAGAAATTAAGATAAAAGGATTTAATTTGTAACAATCATTTTTTTAGAATCTACAACTTTACCATCTGCCATCAAATTATAAATATAGGTTCCCGGAGTCAATATACGGGCAGAAACACTGATCTGCCTTTCCCCTTTTTTGACGGGAATAGTCTGAAGCTGTTTTCCTCCGAGATCGTATATGCCGATTTTAAGATCTGTACCCTCAGCATTAAACTTAATAACGGTCTCCTGGTTAAAAGGATTGGGAACATTTTGCTCTAATGAATATGGTACCGGAGTTTTTTCATTCAATGCCCGCGTCGCTTTTCCTTCTGAAAGAGTACTGATCTTCGCTTCCATGGCTTCCATTTTAGTTTTTAATTCATTAATTTCTTTTTTCTGATCTTTCAGTTCATTAAGTAATAATGGTATAAATTCAATGTAATTAAGCGCATAATTTCCTTCTTCATCTTTGCTGACAAGGTTAGGAAACTCCTTTTCCACTTCCTGTGCCATAAAACCAAAATGCAGTTTTTCAGTGTCTGTATTTCTGTAGGTATTTCCATTCTGATTTTTATTTTTTAAAGTGTATGAATACGAACTGATATTCAATAAGCCGGAAGGCCCTTCTTTTAAAGGTCTGATATTATCTTTTAACCTTTTATCAGAAGTGGTAACAAAGGCTTGCCCCCGAACAGTACCGTACACATCCAATGCAAAGGTAGAAGAGGCATCAGTACCTACTCCCAACCCGGCCATATAAATTCCATTGTTGCCTCCTGATATGGTACAAAAACCGCATCCTGAGCCATTACCTCCATTCAGGAAATTTAAATAGGCAACTCCTCTGATAGAATTGATAAGTGTCCCATTACCAAAAGAAGGACTTGAATACATAATCAGATTGGATGATTTTAAGTTCCCGTCTTTATCATTATACATCATTCTGTCTTCATTCACAGTATTAGATAAAGAACGCAATCCGAAAACACCACCGTAGGTCAGCCAGTTGATCAATGACGGACTGGGAGTCGGAAGCAGATTAGTGGGATAGGTATAAATTTCCGTAATATTGGGGACGTTACTGCCAACTATGGCTTTATATCCGTGCGTTATTTTCAATGCAGAAACCGAAGAATTGCTATTGATATCCAGGCGTGAAGCCGGAGTTGCATTGGCTATTCCCACATTTCCGGAAGTAGTCGTCGGTATAGTGGTACCTGTCCATACATTCTGAGCCGAAACAGAAAAACCCACTCCTGATAAAAGAAGCAGACTTGCAAAAGTTTTGATTGTTTTCATACTATAGTTTTGTTTAATAATGTTGAATAATGACCCGGAAGTTCTCATAGAAATCCTTCAGTCCTGTTTAAATATACTAAAGCCTCAAGGACAAAGAAATAACCAATCAATAAGTGTTAAGGTTCTGGCTGTAACTGTGATCATTTTAGAAATAAATGGAAACAGCATATTATAAAGGACAAATGTAAACTCAAAAGTTTCCGAAATGTATAGAAATCAGAAAGTCCGGTTGTTACCCGGACTTTTATGAATATTTTAAAATTCAGCAGATAGCACCTTCCCTGGTGAAAATTTTATGTGTTTTTATGAATGTATCTTGACAGCTTTATTCCGAGATCTGTCCAAACGATCTTAGGATTGCCATTCCGGGTCAAATGAAGGTCAGCAGTATTTATTTCCTCCAGGATACTTTCGATATTCGCTCCACTGATGAATTTTGAAAACCCCGTCCAGTTGAATCCATTGGCATTGATTTTTTTATACACCAAGCCTTCTGACTGGTAATTCTGAAGCAATGCCAGCCGGAAAATTTCAGAGCAATAATTTAAAAAATTTTTCTGTTTTTCCCTGTTCCATCCTGCAATTTCCCTGGCCCAGAAAATGATGCTTTTAAGGTATTCCGGTTTCTTTTTTACCATAAACGCGTCCCGGACCCATTGTACAAACAGCTGTTCAAACTCATTCGTTTTATCTCCTGAATTCAATAGTTTAACGGCATCATTAAGATTTCCCTGAGCTTCATGAACAATTTCCCGCACTTTTTCTCCGGAAACGGAGAAATTCTTTGTAAGGTAATTTTCGAGATCCTCATCTTTAATTCTCGGAACTTCAACTACCTGTGTTCTGGAAAGAATGGTGGGAAGAATATCATTGGTACTTTCTGCTGTCAGGAGAATGACTGTTTTTGCCGGAGGTTCTTCCAAAAATTTTAAAAATTTGTTGGAAGCTGCTACATTCATCTTATCAGCCCTCCAGACGATAAGGATTTTGGTTCCTCCTTCGAAACTTTTCAGGGAGAATTTTTGGTTCTGATCATCAATTTCATCTGCAGAAATAAAAAGCTGTTTATTTTCAGATTCCAGAAAGGCAGCCCAGTCATCATAACTTGCATATGGAGTTGCCAGAATCATTTCCCTGAATTCTTCAAATTTATTTTTGCTTAATGAGTTTTTATTATCTGTAAAAACAGGAAAGCTAAAATGCAGGTCCAGATGGTTAAGATGTTCCACCTTTGAGGCTGCATGTTCATTCTCCTGATTTAAAATTTCGCGTGCATAAGCTAATACAATAGGTAATGTTCCATATCCTTCTTTTCCTACGAAAAGCTGGGCATGGCTCACCCTGTTTTCAGCAATGCTGTCCCTGAGAAGTTTTTTAAGATAATCTTGTCCGGCGATATTCTCCCAATTCATGTCCCAAAGATAAAAAAACTGGAGAAGAAGAGACCATACAATGCTCAATTTTTGCTATAGAAAATCAATAGTGAATAAATTAATCAGGTTGGAAGCCGGGAGTTAAAAGATAGAAGTTATAAAAGCCATAAAGGATAACTATTCATCAGTTTTATCTTATTTAAAGTAAGTTTAATCGTATTATAGATTCTTATATGATAAATGAAAGTAATTTCCAGCCCCTTCTTCCTGCTTCCAGACTTTTATAATTAATTTTCTTAAACGGGCCAGTCCGAGCGAAGCTCATTTATCTTTCACAATTCTCTGAATAAAAATTCATGTTCATAATCGCCTAAACGTTCAAAATTTCCCATTATAACAAGCCTTAACAAACTTTAACCACATATAATTTTTACAATTCATTAATATTTAAGATATTTGCGCATTGTTTTAAAAATAAAGAATGAAAAAAATCTTTGTAGTATCATTCATATCAGTTGGATATTTTCTAAATGCACAGAGTCTAAGTAACTCTCCTTATGCGGCATACGGAATCGGGGATGTAAAATATGATAATACGATAGAAACTGCTTCCATGGGAGGTATCTCAACGGCTTTTATAAGTGATTTCACCAGTAGTTTCAACTTTGCAAACCCTGCAAATAATGCCAACTTTGAACTTACAAGCATCAGGCTGGAAGCTACCAATGAAAACAATTATTTCAAATCGAATTACAACGATATGAAATCTACAAAGCATTCTACTTATCTTTCTAATATTGCTTTGGCATTTCCTTTATCTTCAAAGGTTAAGATGGGGCTTTCCTATCAGCCATACAGTTCTAAAAGTTATGATATAACAACCAATCAAACGGTAGATGGTAATGCTTACCAGAATGCGTTTAAAGGAAGCGGTACTCTGAATACGGCTCAGGTAGCAGTTTCCTACAAAATCAATCAGGAATTCTCAGTAGGGGCGAGAGCCAATTTATATTTTGGGGATTTATATGATCTTAATGAGTTCCGTGCTGCAAATGCAGAATTCATTAATGGTTATGAAACCAAAAACAGGGTTAGAAATTTTAATTTTACCCTGGGTACAAGCTATCAGACTTTAAATACCCGTACCGACAAAAAATTTACAATAGGTGCTACTGCAACCTTCGGGAACACCAGTAATATGACCACCGAATATACCAACAGCACATACAGGTATACTGATGCAGCCGGAACAAAAGCAAATGAAAGTATTATAGAGCAAAAAAGCGTAAGTTCTAAAAACCTTCTTCCGCTACAGGCATCTGTGGGGGTAGGATATGGAAGTGAAAACCATTGGTTCGTTTCAGGACAGCTTGATTATAAAAAAGGAGAAAGTATTACTTATTTCGGCCAGACCAGGGACTTCCAGGATACATACAGAATTTCTGCCGGAGGATGGTACCTGCCAAACTACAACAACTTCAGAAGCTACTTCTCAAGAGTAATCTACAGATATGGTGCTTTCTATGAAAGAGGTAACCTGGCAATCAATGGAAACGGACAACTTGATCCTAATGGAACCAGTATCAATAAATTCGGTATTTCTGCCGGTGTGATGCTGCCATTCAAAAACAGTAGTATTACGAGGATGAGCGGACTGGAAATTGGAGTGGAAGTTGGTAAAAGGGGAACTCTTAAAAACAACCTGATTAACCAGAATTTCATCAATCTGAAAATTGGCTTTAACTTTGCCGATAAGTGGTTCAGAAAAGCCCTTTACAACTAGAATGAAGTTCTTTAAAAAAATATCATATAAAAATATAGCATGCCTTTTTAGTTGTGCTATATTTTTTATATTGACATCCTGTGAAGAAGATCTTACCAAAGCCAAAGGAAACCAAAGTAAGAATTTCCCTTCACAAATCATTAACAATGCCAATATTGTACAACGGGATTCCGGTTTTGTAACATTAAAGGCCAAGGCTCCGATTATTGAAAAGTATGAGCTAATAGACAGTGCTTATACCGTAGCCAGAAAAGGAATCGATATTCAGTTTTTTGATAAGAAAAAGCCCAACGTCCCGGGAACCATTAAAGCTAAGTATGCTAAATTCTATGATTATAAAAAGTTTTACGAGGCAAAAGGGGATGTGAGGATTACCACAAATGAAGGACAAAAATTTGCCATGCAAAGTATTTACTGGGACCAGAGAAAAAACAGGATTTATACTAAAGATACGGTGTATGTAACGATGGAAGACGGTTCTACCCTGGTAGGTGCCAATGGAATGACTGCCAAGGATGACTTTTCTGAATATACCTTCTACAACAATTCAGGAGATTTCAGCTCAAAAAGAATTTCTGAAAATAAAAAATAAATCCCGATTTATGAAAACCCTGGCTATAGGATTGATGTCCGGAACGAGCTTAGACGGATTAGACATTTGCCTTGCTGAATTTGAAAAGCAAGAACAATGGACATTTCAGATCCTGAAAACAGAGACTATCCCCTACTCCGAAAGTTGGGAAAGCAAGCTTAGAAATGCCATTCATCTTTCTGCAGAAGAATTACTGGAGCTTCACTCAGAATATGGATTCTATCTTGGAAAACAGGTTTTACAGTTTATAGAAAAGTACCAGCTTGAAAACATCAGTCTGATTGCCTCACATGGCCATACCGTTTTTCATCAACCTCAAAGAAAATTCACCCTTCAGATCGGGGATGGCCGTGCCATCAAAATCACCACCGGATTACCTGTAGTTTATGACTTCAGGAGTCAGGATGTACTGATGAATGGAAACGGGGCTCCGCTGGTTCCTATAGGGGATGAATTGCTTTTCCCGGAATATCATGCCTGTCTTAACTTAGGCGGCTTTTCAAATATATCTCTGGCATGCAATGGCAAAAGAATAGCTTTTGATATTGTACCCGTCAATATTGTTTTAAATAAACTGGCCCAGCAGCTGGGCAAAAGCTTTGACGAACAAGGCGATCTTGCCCGGAAGGGAAAAGTGGACGAGGTTTTGTTAGCTAAGCTAAATTCACTGGATTTCTATGGGCAGCACCATCCAAAATCCCTGGGAATAGAATGGTGTAACCAGTATATTTTCCCCATACTTGAAAATATAGAAACCCAGAATTCACTGGCAACATTTACAGAACATATTGCCCAGCAAATTTCAACCGTGATCAACCGTTATAATATCAGGAATATTCTTTTTACCGGCGGAGGAGCTTACAATACTTTTTTAATTGAAAAAATAAAGGGTAAAACATCTGCGGAAGTTATTGTTCCAGTGAAAGAAATTATAGAACATAAAGAGGCTTTAGTTTTCGCCTTCATGGGCGTTTTAAGAATGAATAACGAAATCAATGTTCTTTCTTCGGCCACAGGAAGTATCGCAGATCATTGCTCGGGAATTATGCTGTAATTATTTTTCAACAATTCCGGGATCAGGCGCAAAGTTGAGAAATTCAGGAACAAATGAACAGCCGTAAAACTACCATAGAGGCCACAAAGTGTGGTAACTCATAATCAAAAAAACCTTCATTGCTGAAGGTTTTTTTAATATATTATTTATAGGCTTCGATCTTATCTGTCAAGGTATTGATAAAGTTCTGTAATGGTTTTTCTACCATCATTTTAATGAATGGGTTGAATTTTCCTTCAAACAACATCTGAACTTCTGTCTGATTTTCACTGATAGGATTTAATGTCGCTGTCAATGAAAAATCCAAACTTGAACTTGCTGATTTTAATACTGCTTTCTGATCATCAACTTCATCTATTTTTAATGCAATTTCAGGCATTCCCTGTAATCCAAATTTAAATCCGTTATCTCTGGTTTCAAACTTTTGAAGACCATCCGGCATAAATTCTTTATAATTTTCAGGTGACTTCAGCAGCTCAACCAGTTCTTTCGATGATTTATTGACAATAATTTTTCGTCCTTCTAAATTCATTTTTTATTTTTGTATTTAAATTCTTAATTCTTACAAATGTATAAAGTTTTTGTCAACGAAAAAAAATTATTACTATCTAAGCATCCTGAGGAACTTGAAAAGAAGCTTAGGTATGAAAGTTACATGACTTTAGAGATTGCATTGGATCTTTTAGAGAATACTTCGGTGAAGGAACTTAACGTTTTCGGTGAGAATATTGATGAAATATGGCAGGAATTCCAGAAGATGTTCAGGATTATAGAAGCCGCAGGAGGAGTTGTCAATAATCCTGAAGGAAAAATCTTATTTATCAGGAGACTGGGCAAATGGGATCTTCCCAAAGGGAAAATGGAAAAAGGAGAATCGCGGGAAGAGTCTGCCGTAAGGGAAATTGAAGAAGAAACAGGACTAAAGGATGTAGAACTGGTACAGTTCATCAATACAACCTACCATATTTATATAGAAAGAAATGGTGAGAAAATCTTAAAATGCACACACTGGTTTGAAATGAACTTTAATGGTGAAGATACTTCAAAACCACAAATAGAAGAAGGCATTACTGAAGTTGCCTGGAAAACCATTCCACAAATTGAGAGCGAGGTTTTTCCAAGTACATTCCAGAATATTAAGCTTATTGTCAAAGAATTTTGGGATTCGGAGAAATAGTTTAGGCGGGGAGCTGGAAGAATGAAGATGGAAGTACTGTCCGACGGTTAGTTTCTTAGGGACATTTAATGAAAAAATTCAAGCACAGGGAACTCTGGTATTTTTTGGCGGGGAGCTGGAAGAATGAAGATGGAAGTACTGTCCGCCGGTTAAGTTCTGGCGGTTATTTAACGAAAATTCTTAAGGTTGTTGTATGTATCAACAGGGATGCTCTTCATCCATCTTCAAGAATTCCAATCTTCAGCAAAATCTATAATTAAATCAAAAAAAGAAATCCAGCTATACTTCACCTTCAATAACTTCCCTCTCCCAACTTCCAGCTTCCTTTCTCCAAACAAAAACCGATAATTAAATCCGAAAGAAATCCAGCTATACTCCACTTCCATAACTTCCCTCTTCCAGCTTCCAGCTTCCTTTCTCCAAACAAAAACCGATAATTAAATCAGAAAGAAATCCAGCTATACTCCAACTTCAATAACTTCCCTCTCCCAGCTTCCAGCTTCCTTTCTCTAAACAAACTCAATCACCTTCTCCAATGCTACTCCCCTGGATCCTTTTAGCAGGATATTATCGGATTGAATGGTATTCAGTTTTAAATATTCGGTTAAAGCCATAGTATCCTCAAAAGCAAGATCTGAATGATGAACAGCCTTAAAATGTTTTCCTACTGTGATGATTTCATCAAAACCCAGTTCCTGAGCCAGTTTTAGTATATCTTGGTGTTCTTTTCCGCTTTCGGAGCCCAGTTCCAGCATATCACCGATAATAATGGTTTTACGGCCCTCAAAAGTGATAAAATTCTTTAAAGATGCAGCCATTGAACTCGGATTGGCGTTATACGTATCCAGCACCATTGTTTTTCCTTCTTTTTTCACTACCTGTGAACGCATGTTTGTTGGAACATACTGCTCTATGGCATGTTTTATTTTTTCAAAGCTGATATCGAAATACAGGCCGAGGCTTGCTGCAGCACAAAGGTTGGTAAAATTATATTCTCCCGTTAATTTTGATACGGCTCTGGTTCCCTGATACACCAACCCTACAAAATGTTCATCGGTAAAAGACTCAAAATTATAATCCGATCCTTCTTTCCCGAAAGTAATTACAGGCTGGTAGTTTGCGGTTTTCTCAACTTGAATAGGATCATTTTCATTAACGATAATCGTTTTATTGTTGTTTTTAAGGTAATCATACAATTCGGATTTACCTTTGATAACCCCTTCAAAACCACCAAATCCTTCCAGATGTGCCTTTCCGAAGTTTGTTATATACCCGAAATCAGGTCGTGACAGGGTACATAAAAATTCGATTTCCTTTTGATGATTGGCACCCATTTCTATTACGGCTATCTCATGCTCAGGCTTAACAGAAAGAATTGTTAAGGGAACTCCGATATGGTTATTTAAATTTCCGAAGGTATACTGAACATTAAACTTTTCTGAAAGCACAGCATGGATCAGTTCTTTTGTCGTTGTTTTCCCGTTACTTCCTGTCAGTCCGATGAAAGGAATCGTAAGCCGGTTTCTATGGTAAACTGCCAGTTGCTGTAAAAACTCAAGGGTAGAGCTTACACAGAAAATATTTTTATCCTTGTTTTCATATTCAGGCTGTTCGACAATTACTGCCAAAGCTCCGTCAATGATCGCCTTTTCTGCTAAAGTAGCGGCATTGAAATTTTCCCCCGAAAAGGCGAAGAAAATATCATTCTGTGCGATTTTTCTGCTATCGATAGTCACTTTATTGGCCTGTAAGAATAAAGGATAAAACTGTTCTATATTCATGTGGAAATATATATTATTAAGAGGTCTGATGCAATCGCTATACGAGTGTATAATACTTTTTAGTCCAAAGCGATTTCATGGCTCAAAAATAAAAAAACCTTCTGAAAGTTCAGAAGGTTTTTTGTAAGTATTTTTTGATAAATATTATCTTCGAGTTCTACTCTTGTCGTTAGTCCTTGCATCTTGTGCTACACGGAAGCCAATCCATCCGAAAGCTTTTCCTTGGTTTTTATATCTTCTTTGTCCCGGATCCAGCCAATATGCAGTATCCTGCCATGAACCTCCTTTTACTACCCTGATGTCGTTAGAAATTGTTGAAGTTCTGTCTTTGGTATCCTTCATCATTTTTACCCTACCGTTTCCGTCAACAATAAATCTCTTTTTAGGAGAGTTATACATATCGAAAGAAGAAGTAGAATCTGAAGCTCTGTAGTACTCTAAAGAAGATTGTCTGTCACCATCTCTGAAGTTTCTGTAATCAGCAATTGTTTCTCTTTCGAATTGTCCCGGAAGACCTTTGTATACTAATCTGCCATCAGCAAGGGTATCATATTTGATCGTTCCCTCATCAATCATTTTGTAAGTTCCGTCTCCGTTTCTTACAATAGCCTGAGGCATGTTTCCTCTGTAGTAGTTGAAGTCGTTGTAATCTTCATCGATGATAGGTCTGTATACATCAGCAGTCCATTCTGCAACGTTACCGTACATACCATAGATTCCTAAATCATTAGATGGATATTGTCTTACATCTGAAGTTTGTGCAGATCCGTCATTCTTCCATCCTGCGATTCCTGAATAATCACCCTTACCCATTTTGAAGTTTTCAAGGAACATTCCCCTGTCTCTTCCTTTGGTTCCTCTTAATCTTTCGATTTGAGGTTTTTTACCCAGGTACTGGTTATATTCTCTATTTTTAGCCATTCCCAGAGCTGCATATTCCCATTCAACTTCAGTAGGAAGTCTGAATTTCTGAACCATTGCAGCGTTCGGAGCTCTGTTGGCAGCTAATAATCTCTGGTTGGTAGTTTTCATACCGGATTTTTGCTGCAATCTTTTTTCGTTGATATATCCCTGCATCTCAGGATCATTCGATTTGAATTTATCCATATTGAATGCGGTTCCTCCCTGGTTGTTGGATTCATTGATGTATAGATCCTTTGCAATGACACCTGCCTGCATCAAAGCCTTTTCGTTGGCTCTGTCTGTCAACCATTCACAGTATCTGTTTGCCTGGGTCCAGGAAACCCCCACTACCGGATAGTAATCAAATTCCGGGGAGCGCAGATAAGTTTCATTATAATCGTTTCTAGATAATTTGTTGTCCCATAGCAAGGTATCCGGTAAAGCACCGTTATAGATTTCCTTGAAGCTAGGGTCGCTTGGAGGGAATACATACTTCAACCATGTAAGGTATTCGCGGTATTCGTAGTTAGTAATCTCAGTTTCTCCGATAAAGAATGAACTTACCTGCATTCTGCGTGGTGTATTATTCCAATCGTGCATAACATCATCTTTCACTAATCCCATTGTAAAAGTTCCACCTTCTACATATACCATTCCCGGCCAACCTTTCTGCTTCTGTTGCTTTCCTGCAAAAAACCAACCCTGTTTTTCGTTTGGTTTCCAACCTGTTTTACTGACAAATTTTTTGGTACCGCCACCTTTGCTGGTCCCTGATCCGCCACAGCTGGTTAATGCAAGTGTAGAACTCAATGCTATTAATGAAAACAACTTTAGTTTTTTCATAGTCGATATAAATATTTTCAAAGTACAAAGAAAAAATAAATTATTCAATAAATCAAATAAAGATTTGATTTTTTTGAAAAACGTTAACAAATTAATTTTATTGTATCACAATTTAATTCTAAATTTTTCATTTATTTTGTAATTTAGCAATTTCAATAGTAAACATGAAACGAAAAATTACGCTTTTATCTTTAATCGCTTTTGCATCAACACTTTACGCTCAAAGAAACACCATAGAATGGAATGGCTCTAAAATTCAGGATTTTGGCGATACAAAATTAAATCTCCCTATTTTTAAAAATGAGGGGTTTTCGTTTAGCCAAAATAACGTTTTTATAGTAACTAAACAAAAAATTGGAGAAAAGCAGTTGAAAGTTTCTGATCTGGCATGGGAAAGTGTTTCCAACAGAGACTTGTTCGAATTGGAAAAAAGCACGTTACCGGATTATGATATTGCTGATGTTTCCTATTATACGGTAGATGGTGAAAGGTATGCCAGCATCAACGTTGCTCTATTTAAAAATGTGAACGGGCGTGTTCAGAGATTATCTTCTTTCAATGTTTCAGAAGCTTCAGCTCCGCTAAATATGACAGGCGGTGTCAACAAAATAGGAACCACCAATAATCCTTTATCCAGCGGAAACTTTTATAAAATAAAGGTTGACAAGTCCGGCATATTTAAAATTACATCACAGTTTTTAAGGGATAACGGAATTAATCCAGCATCTGTTAATCCTAAAAATTTCAGAATTTATGGAAACGGAGGAATTATGCTTCCTGAATTTAACCAGGATCCACGGTATGATGCCCTGCAGGAAAATGCCATTCAGGTAGTGGGAGAAGATGACGGGGTATGGAATGATCAGGATTATGCTCTCTTCTATGCACAGGGTCCTGACGGATACAATTTATACAGTACCAGCAATGGAAATGGATTTAAAAGAACAGATACCAGATCCGACCGGAGCCAGAATGTAAAAAATATATACGAAGATTTTTCTTACTATTATATTAATTTCGATAAAGGTGCCGGAAAAAGAGTTCAGAACATGGATGTCAACCTTCCTGCCCAACTGATTACAAGATATGACAGCTATCAGGTAATCAATAATGATCAGAAGAATCTTATGAAAGTAGGAAGAACCTGGGTGGAAGATGCTCCTTTCAGCACGGAAAAGACCGTTACACTTACGACCAATTCTCCTATACAGGCAACAGATGTTATCAGGTACGGTACCAGGGTCATAGGTTCCACTGCACAGCAGAATACGATTGAAATCAAAATCAATGATAAAAACCCGTCAGTCTATACGGTTCCTGCAGATACGCCTACTTACGGATATGTTTTTTTCCCAATAAAATATTTCGGGACTATATCCAACCTGACAGGAAATCAGATTACCTTTACATATAACCCCAATATTTCTGTAAACCCCAACGGAGTCTTCTACCTGGATTATGTAGAAGTACAATATAAGGAAAACCTGACCTTTAACGGTTCACAAATGAACTTCAGGGATTACTCAATTGTAAGCGGAAGCAACAACAACTATGGTTTCAGCATTTCCAATGCTTCCAATATAGAACAGGTTTGGGATGTTACCGATATCACCAATGCCAGCAGGAAGGTAAATAAAGCGGGAGCGGGTACTTTTAGTTTTGGTTATATTGCTTCCGACCAGTATTTCAATAATGAATTTGTAGCATTCCGTTCTGATGCTGCTTTCACTCCGCAGTTTGTAGGAAGGGTCAACAATCAAAACCTCTCTGCGTTACAGAATGTAGATTACCTGATCCTGACGGTTCCTGAAATGATGGGGCAAGCTCAGAGACTGGCAAGTTATCATCAGACGAAAAATAATTATAAAGTAGAAATAGTAGATGTCAATAAAATCTATGAAGAGTTTGGAAGCGGAAGCAAAGATCTTACTGCAATAAGGGATTTCGTAACGAAGCTCAATACCACACAAGGAAAATTAAAGTATGTGTTTATCCTCGGGGACGCTTCTTTTGATTATAAAAACAGGGTTCCCAATAATACCAATGTAGTTCCCTCCTACCAGAGTGAATATTCCTCAGATGTTATTTCCTCTTTTGTGACCGACGACTATATTGTAATGACCCAGCCCCAAACGGCATCCGTTATTGAAAATAACCTTCCGGATATTCCTGTGGGAAGGATTCCCGCAGCCAATGTCTCTGAAGCCGGTGATATGATCAGCAAAACTCTTGCCTATTATAATTCCCATTCCGGGCAATCCAGTCCTTTTGGGGAATGGCGGATGAAACTTGATTTTGTGGTGGATGATGACCGGGATGGAGGAAGTCCTTTCCATGATGTAATGAATAATACGTTGGTCAATATTTTTGAACAACCGGGGCAGCAGGATCTTAAGGAATACAATGTAAGAAAATTATATATGGACGCCTTCCCTGCTCAAAGTACTGCGGCAGGACCAAGATTCCCTCAGGTCACCCAGGGGATTACCAATGCAATCGGAAACAGCTTATATTTATTCTATTTCGGACATGGAGGAATCAATGGCTGGGCCCAGGAGAGAGTACTGACCAGTACGGAAATTCAGAATTCCAATAATTTTTCAAATATTTACAGCAGATTCCCTTTTGTTTCTACCATTACCTGTGAGTTTACGTTATGGGATGACCCTGCCACTTATTCTGCAGGCGAACAGTTTATTAAATTAAAACAGGGAGGAGCTGCCGCCATGATTACTTCCAGCCGTGCCATCGGGGTAGATTACGGACGTGATTTTACGGATATTTATACTAAAAATATCTTTAAATTAACCAATGATGATTTTGATACCCTGGGATATGCCCATTTAATTGCTAAAAAACAAAAAGGAGCCAACAGTAATCATTTAAAGGTCAACCTTCTGGGGGATCCTGCCATGAAGCTAAGCAGACCGCAAAGGCTTTTGGTGATTGATAATATTGAAACTCCCGTTCCGGGATTAATCCGTGGATTGGACTTTGTAAAAATCAAAGGTCATATCAACAATCCGAATGGTACGTTAAACAATACTTTTAACGGGAGAGTCTCCATTAATATCTTTGATAAGAGATTAAATAAAAAAACCTTAAATAACAACGGGGCCCTATCTCCTGTCTTAAATTATACAGAGGAAGGAAGTCCTATTGTAAAAGCTGCAGGTACTGCCGTAAACGGCGTATTCACTGCAGAGTTCTATGTTCCTAAAGACATCAATTATGCTGTTGGAGAAGGAAGAATATTGACCTATGCAGACAATAAGGTTACCGATGTTTTCAATAACCAGGCAGTACAGGTAGGTGATATCAATCCTAACGGAGTGAATGACAACCAGCCTCCGAAAGTAAAATTATATATGAACAATACCAATTTTGCAGACGGAGGAATTACCAATCAGAATCCAATGCTTCTTGCCTGCCTTACGGATGACACGGGAATTAATTCTACAGGATCCGGTGTGGGGCACGATATTACAGTGTATCTGGACGGGCAAATTATTAATACTGTTGTTTTAAATGATTTCTATGCTGCAGGAGAAGGAAACGGATGCCTGAATCCGGGGCTTGCCGATTATCAAAAAGGAAATGTAACCTATCCATTTAAAAATTTAGCTATTGGACAACACCAGCTCACATTTAAAGTTTGGGACATAAACAATAATTCAACAACTGCTACGTTAAATTTTGAAGTTAAGGATGAATCTGATCAGCATCTGACTATTAACCGTCCGCTGAACTGGCCTAATCCTTTTACCAATAAAACGTACATTCAGTTTGAACACAACTGTGATGACATCTTAAATGTGAATGTACAGATTTATACAATTACCGGAAGATTGGTAAGAACATTATCACAGGCGGTAGTTGCGGAACCGTTCCTGCAAGGCTTTAGAACTCCTCGCCAGGCTATAGAATGGGACGGAAGAGATGATTTTGGTTCTACAGTAGCAAAAGGTACGTATATTTTTAAGATATTTGCAAAAAGTCAAAATCAAGAAAAATGCAAAGGAAGTGCTACAGCTGTAGAAAAAATGGTACTTTTGAAATAATTAAATAATACATAGACAATAAAATTAATAAAAAACTGATAATATATAAAAGACAACATATGAATTTAACTACTAAACTGCTTTTAGGATTTGGTTTAAGTGCTGGTTTTCTAGGCTATTCGCAAGATTTAGGTAAAGTAGGCCCAGTATTGACCGGAGCTCCTTTCCTAAGAATTGCACCGGATGCAAGATCAGGAGGTATGGGAGACCAGGGGGTAGTAACCTCTTCGGATGCTTTTTCTCAATTCTGGAACGCCGCAAAATATCCTTTTAGCAGCTCAAGTTCTTCCATTGGTCTTAACTATACGCCATACATGGGGAAACTTACCAATGATGTATTCTTATTATACGCTGCATTTCATAAATTCCTGGGACAGGAAGAAAGATCTACCATTTCTGCAAGTATCTATTATTTCAATATGGGGCAGGTAGACCTTACTCAATTGGTAGGTACGGAAGTAGCTTCGATGGGTACATCAAAACCCAATGAATTCTCCATTGATGTGGCTTACGGCATGAAGCTTTCCGACTCCTATTCCATGGCAGTGACAGGTAGATTCATTCGTTCTGACTTAGCCGGCGGATTCAACACCGACACCACTCTTAAAGCGGCCAACTCTTTTGCAGTAGATATTTCAGGATACTATACTTCTCCAAGATTCTCCAGTATCGGAGGTTATGATGGTAAAGTAAACGCAGGTTTTGCTGTCCAGAACCTGGGTCCTAAACTTGATTATACAGGAAATGAAGAATCAAGATCCTACCTGCCGACAATGGCAAGATTAGGAGTTGGATATGATATGTACCTGGATGACCTGAACAGAATCGGAATCAGTGTGGAAGGTTCGAAACTTTTAGTTCCGGGATCTGAGTATGTAGGTATAGACCCTAATACAAGACAACCCAGATACGAAATTCCGAATGTGGGTGTAATGGCAGGTATCGGGAAATCTTTCAAAAATAAAAACAGCATCATGTATAGTGGCGCCCTGGAATATTCATATGATAATGCTTTCTCCGTAAGAGGAGGTTACTTCCATGAAAGTGAAGAGCAGGGAGCAAGACAGTTTGCCACTGCCGGTATTGGGTTAAAATACCGTTCGTTTGCCCTTGATCTGTCTTACCTGATCAACATGTCTAAAATCAATACAGCTTTAGATAATACCTTACGTTTTGGTCTTACCTGGAATATAGGAGACGAAACATCAAACAATGATCGTTAAGATAACATCAATCATACAAAGCCTCATGATCATGAGGCTTTTTTGTTAAAGAATACCAAAGATGAAAAAAAATATCCTGATATTTTTGACAATACTAAGCAGCCCCGTTTGTTTCTCACAAACTAATCTTATCAATAAAAATTTTCAAACCGTCATAGGAAATGTCTGTGAAGAGACGAGCGAACCTGACCCCTGTGCCGGATATACGATCTATCTCCTATTGAACTTTAAAAACAACCAGGTTTCCATCACAGAAAAAAATGTAAGGTCATGCAGTGAATCTGTCAAATACCAAATCAAGGCCAATTGGAAACAAAAACCAGATGGCAAGATCATTCTATTCTATCCCGGAAAACTTCCGGAAGATCATTTTTTAGAAGGATTCCGGTTACAATACAAAGGAAAACAGCTTACAGGATATAAAAAAGACTGGCAAGGGCATATGGTGGAATATGAGTTTAAGACTATCCAATAATCAGTTACCCGGCTGATAATCCCTATCCCAAGGCATAAACAAGGTCTTCAGCAGGATTACAATATCTTTTGAACAATATAAAAACAATCTCCGGTCTAATGTTTTTTACCACTGTATATTCGCAATACCGGATTTCACTTATATCCACTTTGAAAACTAACTATTAACAAGGTAAAAAAATAACATTTAAGTGTACAAAAGTTTCTTCTTTATGGCGATTTTTTAAATCCAATGGCTATTTTTGTAGTATGAACTATTCGGCGGAGCTTAAAAAATTTGTAACCAGTCAATATGTATATTCTGCAATCAGAATTACATTAGCTACTGTTCTGCCTTGCCTGGTCCTTGCCCACTTCGGCATTTTAAAAGAATACTTCTTATTTCCTCTGGGGACCAGCTTCGTAGCGCTTACCGATCAGCCAGGACCTTTTATCCGAAGGAGAAACGCTCTTGCCTTTGCCATCTGCTGCTTTGTTTTTGTGGCACTTATTGCCAGTTTGGTGATGAACTTCAAAATCCTGGTACTTCTTGAGATTATTGTATTCGGAATGTTTTTTTCCCTGATCGGAGTATACGGGCAAAGGCTGGCTGCCGTGGGTTCGTTATCATTGGTGGTACTCGCCATCTTTATTGACGGACATCTTACCGGAAGCAATATCTTAAAGAGCTTGCTTATCTTTGCCTGCGGATGTATCTGGTTTTTGCTTATATTTCTTGTTGTAACAACCATTCGTCCTTATAAGCTGGCAGGTCAGATGATTGGAGAAAACTACCTTCAGCTGGCTGAATTTTTAAAGATAAAAGCCAATTATTACCAGAAAAATCCTGATTTTAATAAGCTTACTACCCAGGTTATTGCCAAACAGATTGAAATCAAAAACCTGCAGGAAGATACCAGGGAAACAGTTTTCAAAACAAGGACAATTGTTAATGAATCTACTACCACCAGCCGTTTGCTGATGCTGATGTTCCTGAATTCTATGGACCTTCATGAAAAGCTGATGACTTCTGAAAGTGATTATCAGAAACTGCAGCAAAGCTTTGAAGACAGCATGATCCTGGTCAATATTCATGATTATCTCAACCTTCTGGCTGAAGAAATTACCAATATCGGGATTGCTCTTCAGAGCGGTACCCGCGCAAAGCCGATGTTCAATCTTGAGCTTGAACTAAAAAACCTCAATTATCACTATTTCGAGCTCAGGAATAAACAATTATCTCCCGACAACCTGGAAAATTTCATGATCCTGCGCCAGATCCTGATGCGCATCAATGAAATTACCAAAGAGATCAACGAAATTTATAAAGTATTTTCCCAGAATGTAAAACTGGCAAAAAGTTTATCCACCGGATTAGACTTAAAGAAGTTCATGCCCAATGAGCCCAAACTTAATGCTAAGGTTTTAAGGAATAATATCTCTTTATCTTCTTCCCATTTTCGTCATGCCATAAGGATTACAACCGCTTTACTGCTGGGCTACCTTTTCTCTATGTTCGATTTTCTGGGACTGGGGCATACCTACTGGATATTAATTACGATTACTGCCATTTTAAAGCCGGCTTATTCCATTACCAAGAAGCGAAATCTTCTGCGTCTTTACGGAACTATTACAGGGGCTGTCATAGCTTATATAATTCTGCATTTTATCCATATTAACGGAATATTGTTCGCCATATTACTGATCAGCATGATCATGTGTTTCAGCTTTTTGAAAGGACGTTATTATTGGGCCGTATTATTTATGACCATTTATGTTTTCCTGAGTTTCAATTTTTTAAACCCCGGAAAAATAGACATTATATTCAAAGACAGGGTTTTAGATACTGCAATTGCAGGCATCATCGCTTTTGCTGTATCATATATTATATTGCCTGTATGGGAGCATACCCAAAACCTGGATCTGATGAAAAAATCTGCTGCAGATAACCTCATCTATTTCCAAAGTGTTATTTCTAAGTTTCTACAGGGTGATTTTGACCTTGAAGATTATAAGGTAAAGCGGAAAAATGCGATCATTTCCCTGGCCAATCTTTCCGATAATTTTCAAAGAATGATTTCCGATCCCAAGAACCAGCAGAAAAAACTGGAAGTCGTTCATCAGTTTGTAGCCACCTCCCATCTTATCACAGCTTATACGGCTTCTTTGTCTCAATATTCTAAAAGCAATGAGCAATATCCTGAAATAGACGCTGAAAGCTGGAGCAGAAAAATTGAAGCCGAAATGCAGCAAACCTCAACTTTACTGAACGGGGAGAATATTACTGAAGCTCTTAGGATGGAAAGCCGTCTTGAACCTGAAGATTCTTCCATTGAAGATATGCTTCTGAAAAGAAAAACTGAAATTGAGGAAAATGATATCATCGACAGAAGGGATCCCGACAAGATTTCTCATCTTACGGAGCTTAAAAACATCCATGATATTCTTGAACTGATCTATGATGTTGCCAAAGAACAGAGAAAAGTAATTGAAAAATACAGGGCTGAAAAGGTAGGAGAATCCTAATACTTTATATTTTGTTAATTGTCCTATGGCAATCCGGTTTTTGGCTAATTGTAATATCTTAGTTAAAAATAAACCATGGAAAAACTGCCAATTCACATTTCATTATTTTTTGGAATCATCACTTTCGTGACCTTACTGCTATTTTGCTGGTCAGTCAAAAATTCTGATTCAAAAATTATACAGTCAAAAGCAGGAATAATCTTTCTTATCCTGTTCTGTTGGCTGATGATTCAGGCAGCTTTATCTTTGAATGGTGTATATAATAGTGATTTAAATTCACTGCCCCCAAAAATTGTATTGTTTGGGATCCTTCCGCCGGTGTTTGTTATGATTTTTATTTTTAATCTGGAAAAAGGAAAATTGTTTATTGATCACCTGTCACTTTTGCATATTACTTATCTAAATACAATAAGAATTTTTGTTGAAATAATTCTATATGAGCTATTCCTATACAAAACGGTGCCTGAACTTATGACATTTAAAGGAATTAACTTTGATATTCTCGCAGGTATTTCGGCTCCGTTTATTGCTTATTATGGAATAAGAATATCAAAAATAAGTAGAAATTTTATTGTATGCTGGAATATTCTAAGTCTTGCACTACTGCTCAATATAGTATTAATTGCGTTTCTTTCAGCGCCATCTCCGTTACAAAAGATTGCATTTCACCAGCCTAATATTGCCATACTTTACTTTCCATTTAGCTGGCTCCCTACATTTATTGTTCCTGTCGTTCTTTTTGGACACCTTGTTTCCATACGGCAGTTATTAAAACAGAAACCATCTACTCCTCCACAATCGTAAAACAGTAGTCATCAAAAAACTCTACTCTGGCTTTGAATTCATCTGAAAATTGGTCGTCATATACACGACAGCTTATTTTATGAAGATGCTTTAATTCAAAGGGTTTTACTTCATAATTTTTTTTCAAAGACCAGTATTTTGAATGATGGATCTTGTACATACTTTCCTTTACGCTCCAGATAATGGTGTAAAAAGTATCAGCCTTATCTTCCGGGATAAATCCTCTTTCATTTTCGTAGGTAAATTTATCAATGACCCTTAAAATTTTAGGGTTGAATTTCTCCACGTCTATTCCTATTTTATTCTTAGAAATAGCAATAGCAGCAAAAGGAAAAGAATGGGTAATGGAGATTTCAGCATCCTTAGGTGAAAGAAAAGGCTCTCTTTCTTTATACAGAATTTTGGAATCTGGTTTTAACCCTTTCAGAAGTTTGCGCACCATCAATACTTCAAGAAGTTTTTTGGGATGATAATCTTTTACCTTTTCGGCATTTTCAGGTTCCAGAAGTTCATGGATATCAAGGTTTTCACTTTCGTCATACTTCCAGACAAGGATAGTGGCATTATCATCAGAAAAATCTCGGTAAAGGGGCATTGTTTTTTTATTCGATAAAAGTAGTAAAAAGATGTGGAAAGAGAAAACGGTAAGAAAAACCGGAAGTCTGAAACCGAAAGAGGCTTGTTTTTATTTATCTGCAAAAACAATCCTAACCAACAGGCGATTCTTAATCTATGTATAATCTCTTAAAGCAGAACCCGATTGTCGTTTTTTTATCTTAATTTTTAATTGTAATTTTGCAGTTCGTTATCAATTGAATTTAAAAACTATTCATTACATATGAGTACTACAACACAATACGTTCCTTATAAAGTAAAGGATATCACCCTGGCAGAATGGGGAAGAAAAGAAATTACCCTGGCAGAAGCAGAAATGCCGGGCTTGATGGCTATCCGTGAAGAATACGGACCATCCCAACCCCTCAAAGGAGCAAGAATCGCAGGATGTCTTCACATGACCATCCAGACAGCTGTGCTTATCGAAACATTAGTAGCTTTAGGAGCAGAGGTTACCTGGTCTTCCTGTAATATCTTCTCCACTCAGGATCACGCTGCCGCTGCCATTGCTGCTGCAGGAATTCCTGTGTATGCATGGAAAGGTCTGACTGAAGAGGAATTTGACTGGTGTATTGAGCAGACGTTATTCTTTGGGGAAGAAAGAAAACCATTGAACATGATCTTGGATGATGGCGGAGACTTAACCAACATGGTGTTTGACAGATATCCTGAATTCACAAAAGATATTAAAGGACTTTCTGAAGAAACAACTACAGGAGTACACAGATTATATGAGAGAATGAAGAACGGAACTTTAGTAATTCCTGCTATCAACGTAAACGACTCTGTAACCAAGTCTAAATTCGACAACAAATACGGATGTAAAGAATCTGCAGTAGATGCTGTAAGAAGAGCTACAGACGTAATGCTGGCAGGAAAAAGAGTGGTAGTTTGCGGATACGGAGACGTAGGTAAAGGTACTGCTGCTTCATTCAGAGGAGCGGGCTCTATCGTTACCGTTACAGAAATTGACCCGATCTGTGCGCTTCAGGCTGCTATGGACGGATATGAAGTAAAAAGACTGGATACCGTAGTAGACAATGCAGACATCATCATTACCACTACCGGTAACTTCAATATCGTAAGGGGAGAACACTTCCTTAAGATGAAAGATAAGGCAATCGTTTGTAACATCGGACACTTCGATAACGAAATTGATATGGCCTGGTTAAACAAAAACTATGGTCACACGAAATCTGAAGTGAAGCCTCAGGTAGACATCTACACCATTGAAGGTAAAGAAGTAATCATCCTTGCAGAAGGAAGATTGGTTAACTTAGGATGTGCTACAGGACACCCAAGCTTCGTAATGTCTAACTCTTTTTCTAACCAGACTTTGGCGCAAATCGAGCTTTGGACCAATTCCGCAGCTTACAAAAACGAAGTATACATGCTTCCTAAGCACTTAGATGAAAAAGTAGCAGCTTTACACCTTAAAAAATTAAGCGTAGAGCTTGAAACTCTTTCCCCTGAGCAGGCTGAGTACATCGGAGTAGATGTAAAAGGTCCGTTCAAGCCTGAGTACTACAGATACTAAGATTTTAATCTTAATTATAAATAAAAGACTTTTCAATATTTTGGAAAGTCTTTTATTTTTTAGGAGCTATTCTCGCTATCCGCTCATACTCCTCGCTCCAACGCTAAAATCCATACCTGCTGTGGGGTAACCGCTGCTATCGAGGCTAGATATAACCTTTTTGAATTTTGAGTTAAGGTGAGAATCCATTCAATAGAAGCGGACTTTAGTCCGCTTAAAATATAATAAAAAACATCTTGGATTTAGCCGAAACTTGTCATTCTAAATTACATGGAATGCAATATATTCAACGGTGTCTATCATCCGTATTTTACCCATAATTTTACTTTCACCTATTGATATTCCTAAAAATTGAATATATTTACCCCCTTTAAACAAACATTAATACATGAAAAAACAAAGAGTATCAAATGCGTTTGTCGCAGCATCATGGGTAGCATTGGCAGCAGGAATGATTGGTTTCATTACAGGCCTTGCCAGAGCTGAAATGGAGCTTAATGAAAAAGGATATTATTTTACTATCCTATTGTATGGCTTATTTGCTGTTGTATCTCTGCAAAAAGCGGTTCGGGACCGGTTAGAAAATATCCAGGTAACAGACATTTATTATGGGATTTGCTGGTTTGCCACGTTATCATCCATTGTGCTGCTGGCCATCGGTCTTTGGAATGCCACCATCCTTCCCAGTGAAAAAGGATTTTATGCTTTCGCATTTCTATTGGCACTTTTTGGAGCTATTGCCGTTCAAAAAAATACACGGGACAATATGATCCAGGAATAATACTGATCTATCCGGGCTGGAATTTTTTTAGAACACTGATCAAAACAATAAAAAAGCCTCATCTAAGTAATAGTGAGGCTTTTTACATATTCAGTTTACATTATTGATCAAAATGATTCGGATGCTGTGCCTTAATGTCATCAACAGTTCCTAATACTTTATCTTTTAAAGAATCCTGGTATTTTTGCAGGTTTCCGGCTACATTTTGATCAGCACTTCCCAGAATCTTGGCGGCCAGGATACCGGCATTCAAAGCACCGTTTAAAGCTACTGTAGCCACCGGAATTCCCCCCGGCATCTGAAGAATTGATAAAACCGAATCCCATCCGTCAATAGAATTACTGGACAAAATAGGAACCCCGATCACAGGAAGGGTTGTACAGCTGGCCACCATTCCCGGAAGGTGTGCTGCGCCTCCTGCTCCTGCAATAATTACCTTCAGTCCTCTTTCTTTAGCTGTTTTTGCATAATCAAACATTCTTTCCGGTGTTCTGTGGGCTGAAACCACTGTCAGCTCATATGGAATATCAAGACTTTTAAGAAAATTCGCAGCCTGTTCCATGATCGGCAGATCACTCTGACTGCCCATAATAATTCCTACCATTCTTCAATTTATTAGAGGTCTCAAAGATAAAAAATAAATATGTAAAGATGAACTACAAAAACATCACCACCGGTTTCATGATTACACTACTTAAAGAATTTATTTTTTCAATAGACTTACTTCTTAAAATTTAAATAATTAATACATATTTTTTTGGCGTAGATTTTTCATCTGTACTCCTATAAATTATAGCATCTGTATCCATAATAATTCCTGTTAAAAGGGATATATTTGCTGTTACACCACATTAAATTTTGAAAGATTATAAACTTACACTGGCTGTATGTACCGTAGCTATTGTCTGGGGTACTACTTTTTTATCGATACGGGTTGCGGTAGAGACTATTCCCGCATGGTTTGTAGCAGGAATCCGTCAGTTTCTTGCTTCTCTTATTATGTTCTCTATTCTTGTTTACAGGAAAGAATTTAAATGGATCGGATGGAAAAACCTCAGGTACCAGATTATATTCTCCCTGCTCATGCTGGTAATCGCTAATGGAATGACCACGGTAGCGGAGGAGGAAGTAACCAGCAGCCTGACTTCCCTGATAAGCGCCTGCTCTCCTATCCTTGTATTTTTAGGCAGTTTGGCATTAGGTCTTCAAAAATTCAGCTGGAGGGCTTTTGCAGGAGTTATGATGTGTTTCGGAGGTATTGTTTTTATATTCTGGGATGGTATTCATGATCTTAAAAACCCGGATTATGCCATGGGAATTCTGTTTCTTTTTATAGCCATCGCAGGATGGGCCTCAGGAACCATTTTTACCAAAAAACTAAATCTCCATAGCGGAAATATTTCTTTGAATTTATTTTATCAGTTCCTGTTTGCCGGAATTGTTCAGCTTATTTTTGCTTTTTTATTTTCGGAAAATTATAATTTTGGTAATTGGAGTCTTAAAAGTATTTCTGCGATGCTCTATTTATCCATATTTGGCTCTGTCGCAGCTTTCTTTGCATTTCATTATGCACTCACCAAAGTTTCACCTGTCCAGGTTTCGATATTGGCCTATATCAATACTGTCATTTCAATATTCTTAAGCTGGCTGATCCTTGGAGAACACATTTCCTTTAAATTTATTATCGCGGCTTTACTCATTATCCTGGGTGTTTTTATTATTAACTATACTCCTGAAATGTTTAAGAAACAAAAACTGCCCCAATAAAATGAAACGGAAACTGGTCTTACAATATCCTTATTATCATATGGATATTGTAAGCATCAAAGCCCGGAATGTCTTAATATATGGCGTTTTCCTGCCTTGAATTTTCATATTTCTTCTATTTTTCTTATCTTGTATACCCAACCTATACGACATGCTGAAAAACACATTTTTTATTCTTTCTGCGGTTTCTTTTCTTTTGATAAGCTGTGACTACAAAGAAAAAGAGAAAAACCTGACAGAGAGGGAGAAACAATTACTTGAAAAAGAAAAATTATTTGCAAAGAAAGAATCCGAATACCAGGCCCTCCTGAAAATGAAGGACAGTATCTTTGCTAAAAAAGATTCTGTAATAATTGCTGCTGCATGGCCGTCCGAGATTGTAGGTTCCTGGAACGGAAAAGTAATCTGTACGGAATCCAATTGCAGCGATTATGCAGTAGGTGATCAGCGAACCGATATCTGGGAATTCGATAATGATTCCACACAGCCTGTTACCAAGATTATCAATAACAATAACCTGGTAAGGTTGTATTCCGGTAAATTTGAAAATAATGAGATCAGACTTTCTTTTAAAACGGACTCTACTGCTAAAAAGAATGTAGAAATGAATGTTGTTCTCAATGACATTTCCGATAACAAAATCAAAGGGATCCGAACCATTACTTCTGATGGCTGTAATGCTAAATTCTCTGTTGAACTAGTACGTTCCACCAAATAAACACATATGATTTTACTGAGTATACACAATCTGAGTTTTCCCATAGAAGATCCGGTACTGAAATTCCTGTTGGTATTGGTTATCATTCTTGCGGCTCCCCTGCTATTGAATAAAATTAAAGTCCCTCATTTACTGGGACTCATTATCGCCGGTGCTGTTATAGGACCCAACGGTTTCAATGTACTCTCCAGAGACAGCAGTATTGTAGTGACGGGAACTACGGGACTTCTTTATATTATGTTCCTGGCAGGGCTGGAAATTGATATGGGAGATTTCAAGAAAAACAAATGGAAAAGCCTTACTTTTGGAATCTATACTTTTACTGTTCCTTTTGTTTTAGGATATTTGGGAGGATACTACCTGCTCCATTTTTCAATGCTTACTTCTATCCTGTTTGCCAGCCTCTTTTCATCCCATACCCTGATTGCCTATCCTTTAGTAAGCAAGCTGGGAATTGCCAAAAATAAAGCGGTGAATATCACTGTGGGCGGTACCATGATTACTGACATCCTGGCATTATTGGTACTTGCTGTGATTGTTGGTATGTCGCAGGGAGATGTAGGAACAGAGTTTTGGGTTACTTTATCCGTTTCTTTTGTACTTTTTGCTTTAATTGTACTTATTGTATTCCCGATAATAGGGCGGTGGTTTTTCAAAAAAGTAGATGATAAAATCTCACAATATATTTTTGTGCTGGTCATGATCTATCTGGCAGCACTGCTTGCCGAACTGGCAGGTGTAGAAGCCATCATTGGAGCCTTCTTTGCAGGACTTGCTTTAAACAGGCTCATCCCGCATACCTCTTCCTTAATGAACAGGGTAGAATTTGTGGGAAACGCAATCTTTATTCCTTTCTTCCTGATCAGTGTGGGAATGCTGATTGATTTTAAAGTATTTTTTAAAAGCTGGGAAACACTTGAGGTAGCCGGAATTATGCTTGTTGCTTCTATTGGCGGAAAATATCTTTCTGCAGTAGCTACCCAAAAAACTTTCCGCCTTACCAAAGAGGAAGGAAAACTGATTTTCGGATTAAGCTCCGCCTCTGCTGCTGCTACACTGGCCTCTGTAATGGTAGGTTATAATATTATTCTTTCTGAAACAGAAACCGGAGAACCGGTAAGATTATTGAATGAACATGTCCTGAACGGAAGTATTTTACTTATCCTGATTTCCTGTACCATTTCATCCTTTATTTCCATGGCAAGTGCCCAGAAAATTGCAGAAAGTGATAATGAAGATACTGTTTCCGGGGATAGCCATGAAGAAGAAAATATCCTTCTCGCCATTAATCATGAGGAAACTGTAGAGAGGATGGTAAACCTGGGAATACTGATAAAAGCCCATTCCAATACGGAAGATCTGTTTGCTTTGAACGTGATCAATGAGGATAAAAACGAATCTTCAGTAAAAAATGCTGAAAAACTTCTTCATCAGGCAACAGATACAGCCGCAGCTGCCGATGTAAAGCTACAGCCTCTTAAAAGATATGATAATGACGTGATCAACGGGGTAAATAACGTTATCAAAGAACAGAATATTACCGATCTTATTATCGGATTGGAAGATGAAAAGGGCTTCTCCCCTTCTTTCGTATATAATTTATACAACGGATACCTCCAGAATGATGACGTGAATGTATTGGTATACCATGCAGCACAACCCTTGTCTACAATAAAAAAATATGCTGTAATGATTCCTGAAAATGCCCATAAGGAAGCAGGTTTTTTCCATGCTCTCCTGCGGGTATGGAATATTGCCAGAAACTCCGGCGCAACCATGGTTTTTTATGCTCCTGAAAATATTGTGGACATCCTTCAGAAAATCATTAAAAAAGCCAATATAGAAGCAGAATTTATCATTATGAATACCTGGCAGGATGGTGAAAAAACCGCTACCCAGCTAAAGGCAGATGAAGCCCTGATTATTTTTATGGCAAAACGCGGAATGCAATCCTACATTCCAAGGATGAGACTGATCCCTGAACTCCTGAACAGATACCTGAATGATAACAATTACCTGCTGATCTTCCCCTTCTCCGAATATGATAAAAACAGCCCGGAAATACGTTCCGTAGGAAATCATGGAGATTTTGTAGAAATCGGAAATGTGATTCAGAAGATCTTCAAATAATCATTAACAATTATTTTTGCCGAATAAAATCCGTAACATTGAAAACGAAGAAAATATTCCTTCTCCTGGCAGCTTTAAGTACACAGCTCTCCTTTGCCCAGTTTGCAAAAGTTGTAGATAAAGACGGTTATGTCAACGTAAGGAAAAATGCAGATGCCAAAAGTAATATCATAGGGAAAATCAACTCGGAAGAGATTCTTTACATCTTTTCCGAAGATCCCGATGAAAGCTGGCTTAATATTGATTACAGCCATAAAAAAGAAAAACCTCTTACCGGGTATATTCACCGCTCGAGAGTAAAATTTATTGAATCTTATACTGAAGTTCCATCAACAGTAAAAAATACAGATAATGCTGTATTTAAATCCGGAAACCGTACAGTAAGTATCCTTTCCGGACCGTTTGATTATCCGGGACATAAAAAGGATTTTTCTTCTGTAACAGCCGGTAATGACCGGTTATTAGAGAAGTATAAAGGTCAGGAAATCTGGGGTACCGATGGTCTGGTGCCTCAGACCTATTATAAATCCATTACAATACAGACAGGAAACAAAACGATTCAAATTCCTCAAAAGGATATCGAAAATTTATTTAATGTAAACAATGAATCCACCCGGTGTTATGTTGATCTTCATAATGATACACTCTACATTATGATGAATAATTCGGAAGGTGCCGGAGCTTATGCTGCTCTTTTTATTATTGAAAAGGGAGAATATAAAGGCAGAATACTGGCTATACCTTTTTAGACAGACTGGCCTGTTAAAAGGATGAGTTCCTGCTCTGTAAAATACGAATACAAAAATATTGCTATAAGCTTTGGCTACAGCCAAATTGAATGGATATTATTGATACGCGGGCTAAAGCCCGTGTCTATTGAATGTATTTCATATTTCTTTCAGGGATTCCAACACATCCATATCATCTTCAACCTGCAAGAAAACAGAATGATATTCAAAGTAAAAAGGCAGCTTCTCCTATGGAACAGCTGCCTTTTTATATTTTTTTAATCCATTATTTTGAAATTACCCGCACCATTCCTTTTACCATCACCAATTTCTCCATCAGTTCTTCTCTGGAATCAGCCAGCACGTTAATGTGTCCCATTTTTCTGCCTGGTTTGGTTTCGGTTTTTCCATACAAATGCACATAGGTTTCCGGAAGTTTAAGCACTTCCTCCATGCCTTCATATACTACTTTACCGGCATAGCCCTCTGCTCCTACAAGGTTCAGCATCCCACTATAAGTGATTGCATCCGTATCTGCCAAAGGAAGATTCTTCACTACACGGTACATCTGCTCAAATTGTGAATTCGTATTCCCTTCCTGGCTTTGGTGTCCGGAATTGTGTAATCTCGGAGCGGTTTCATTCACCCATACCTTTCCTTGTTTATCCAGGAACAGTTCGATGGCAAACAATCCCGGAGAATTGACCGCATTCAGGAATTTTTCTGTAATAGAGTCTATCTGGCGCTGAACATCTTCAGTCAGGAGTACCGGGCACACGTTAAAATCAAGTAGGTTCAGTTTCGGGTCGGCAACCATTTCCGTAACCGGGAAGGTATTGGTTTCTCCTCTTTCGTTTCTGGCAACAATCACGGAAAGTTCTTTATCTATGTCTACAAGACTTTCTATTACTGAAGCTTCTTTCCATAAATGTTGGTAATCTTCTTCTGTTTTAATGACCTGAACGCCTTTTCCGTCATAGCCTCCCGTATTCATTTTTTGAACAAAAGGCAATGGCATGATGATTTTTTCTTCACTATTCCATACTACCTGAAATTCCGGACTTGGGATATCATGGGTTTTATAGAACTCTTTCTGTAGAATTTTTTGCTGGATGGTCTTGATGATACTGGCATTGGGTACTACTTTTACGCCCTGTTTTTCAAGCTCAGCCAATGCATCTGCATTTACATGTTCTATTTCAATGGTTACCACATCTTTATCTTTTCCAAAGTTCAGCACCGTCTCATAGTCGTTGAAATTTCCCTGTGTAAAATATGAGATATTATGACACGGAGCGTCAGAAGCAGGGTCCAGTGTGTAAAACTCATCATCATACTTCAGCGCAGTTTGTATCAGCATTCTTCCCAGCTGTCCGCCTCCCAGAATTCCTATTTTCATTTTCTATTTTTATATTAGATTGTATTCTTATTGAATTTTATCAATTTTTAAGTATCCCAGCCCCATCAGGTTTTCCTGATTGCCTGCATCAGACTTCTGAAGGACGATGGAATATTTTTCTTTCATTTTTTGAGGAAGGATATCATTAACATTAAAAATGTCATCAATGTCTACTCCATGTTTATCATCAATATGGCTTACGGCTCCTTCAAATCCCATTGTCTGATAGAATTCAGTTTCTTTTGCCCTCTTCACAATTTCCCCCATGGATTGTCCCACCATTAAATGCTGCTCATGAAACTCTTCAAAAAAACCTTTTTTATACCCTCCAAGATTAAGAAAGTACAGCTGATGTTCTGATGTTTCCTCTCCTTTCTCTACGATCTTTACTTCATATCCGTCTGCAAACCTCACTTCCTGATAACAGTCCACATGGATTTTACCTTCTGCTTCCTTCCAAAACTCTTTCATATCGGGAACCAGGTCTTTCAGGCTTTCCGCAATTCCAAAAAACACATCGTGCTGCTCGATGTTTCTCCCCTTGGGTGTTGCTCCAAGGATCACATAAAATAATTTCATTTCACTTTTCATGCATACAAAAATACGTTAAATTTATCTTTTTCAAATGTTTGGAAGACTACTACAATAATTTTATATTTGTAACATTATTTGTATCATGTCAGAAATTATCATTCTCTTCCTTGGCGCCATTTCAGCAGGTCTTTTAGGCTCACTTACAGGTTTAGGAGGAGGAGTTATCATTATTCCTTTATTAACACTGGGCTTTGGTGTTCCTATGCATTATGCTATCGGAGCTTCACTTATTTCTGTTATCGGAACTTCCTCAGGTGCGGCAGTAGCATTTGTGAAAGAAGGATTTACCAATATGAGAATCGGAATGTTCCTTGAAATAGCCACTACAGCCGGAGCTATTATCGGAGCCTTGGTTTCAGGAATGCTTAATCCGAATACCATCGGGATTATTTTTGCGAGCATTCTTCTGTTAACGGTGATTTTAAATTTAAAAGGAAAGCCTGATCATCAGGAACCTTTGATAAAAGGCAGTCTGGAAGATAAACTAAAACTTTACGGTACCTTTCCTGATAAGGGAATATTGAAAAACTATTCTGCAAGAAATACCGTTCCGGGATTTTTGATGATGATGTTTGCCGGAGCGATGTCTGGGCTTTTAGGAATAGGCTCGGGAGCACTGAAAGTATTGGCGATGGATAATATGATGAAATTACCTTTCAAAGTATCTACCACAACCAGTAACTTTATGATTGGGGTAACCGCTGTAGCCAGTGCGTTGATTTATTTCCAGAGGGGAGAAATTATTCCTGTTATTGTAGCTCCTGTATTGATTGGAGTGGTAGTAGGAAGTTTTATCGGTTCCAAAACCCTGATGGTTTCAAAAACAAAAAAGCTGAAAGTATTTTTTGCTATTGTCATTACCATCCTGTCTGTATATATGATGTATAACGGTATTACCAAAAGCTTCAGATAATGAAAAAGAATTTTACAGATGTAGATCTGAACCGCTCTGTAGGAAATCTTCTAAGATTAGGCGTTATCCTGTCTGTAGCTACTTCTTTGATCGGGTTTATCAAGCTGTTTACCGAAGGCTTTGAAATGCCAAAAAAATACACTTCCCTGGATATGGGAAGCTCTTCAGAAAAAGTATGGACCCATTTCTGGGAGTCTTTATGTAAAGGAGAAGGGATGGCTATCATCCAACTGGGAATCCTGTTGTTGATTTTCACTCCGTTAATGAGGATTGTTTTTGCTTTAATAGGCTATTTAAAAGAAAAAGACTACGTCTATGTAGTCATTTCCTCAATTGTTCTCGCGATTATGGCTGTGAGCTTTTTTGCAGGGTACGCGCATTAACTTTACATTTCATAAAACTCCAGCGGCAGCTGATCAGGATCCTGGGTAAAGAAAAACTCTTTTCCTGTGAATTCATCTATGCGGATTTCCTCACACTCCAGCCCTTTAGCAAGCAACTCGTTTCGTTTTTCTGCTACATTTTCCACAGAGAAAGCAAGATGCCTCAGGCCACAGGCTTCCGGACGGGAAGGGCGTGCAGGAGGATCGGGAAAAGAAAACAGCTCAATCACATAATGCTCACCAATAGCCAGGTCCAGCTTATAAGACTGACGTTCTTTACGATATACTTCGCGGATGATATCCAACCCTAAAACCTCTGTGTAAAACTTTTTAGAAACCTGATAATCAGAGCAAATAATTGCAATATGATGGATTTTCATGTAAGAATTTTTATTTATTTTATTTCCTTGCAGTTATCTTTCCTTCTCGTATCGATAATGTATTGAATCTTCCACTCATTATTCTGTTTCACCAACTGAAAACTATTGGCTCCGCAATGAGAGAGTTTTCCTTTTAAGTAGAAAGAATAAGGCGTAAATACACTGGCAAGGTTTCCATCTGTATGAATAGCTTCTATTGTAATTCTTTCCTCAAGGTCTCCCTTTGAAAATTTGGAAACCGAAGTAATGAAATCCTGCAGGCTATCCCCTTTTACACTTCCATCTTTCGTTATTGTCTGAAGGACTGCATGTTCTGTAAAGGCTGACTTTACCAGTTCAGCATCTGCATTTTTCATACCAAGAAACAGGTTTCGTATGGGCTTCTCAACATCCTGATTCTGCTGACCGAAACCTGAAATACTCATCAGGATAAAGAGTCCTGCTATTTTATTCATAAGATACATTTAAACAAATAAAAATAGGTAAAATAAAATTTAAATGGATTATTAAATTTTAAAAATCATTTTTCATAAATTGTAACAAAATTATTTCACCCAAAGAATTTAGTATGTGGATTATTTATATAATTCTGGTCATCCTTTTACTCGTACTGACCATCCTTCCAAAAATTCAGCATTCCCACTGGATATTCCGGGTCCCCGAATTTGCTAAAATACAGGTCACTTTTCTTATATTTTTCACTTTTCTGCTAGGATTTATCATTGATTCTAAAGAATATATATGGTATTATCAGGGGTTTCTGCTTGCCTTGTTTGTTCATCACAGCCACATTCTCATCAGGTACACCCGTCTGTATCCTGTAAAAAAACATAAACAGCGTTACAAATCCTCCGGAAAGCTACATTTTATTTCTGCCAATGTATATCAGTTCAATAAGGAATATGACAGGTTTTGTAAACTTATTGAAAAGTACAGCCCGGATTTCTTCCTGACAATGGAAAGCAACAGCGATTGGGAAAAGGCAATGACACCTTTGGAAAAAGAATATCCCTACCAGCATAAAGTAACCCTTGAAAACACCTATGGAATGCATTTCTATTCCAGAATTGAAATTAAGGAAGCCAGAACTCATTATTTTGTGGCAGATGACATTCCGAGTATTGAAATTCACATGAAAACAAGCGATGGATTTTCTTTTGTTTTCTTTGGCGTGCACCCACCACCGCCAAGTCCTACAGAGGAAGAAACCTCCAAGGAAAGGGATGGTGACCTGCTGAGTACCGCCAAGCGTGTAAAGGATATCAAAAAACCGGTCATTGTAGTAGGAGACTTCAATAATGTTGCCTGGTCAAGATCATCAATACTCTTCAGAAAAACAAGTCATCTGATCGACCCGAGGGTCGGGCATTCTTTTGTTTCCACTTTTCATGCCAGATACCGGCTTTTGAGGTTTCCTATTGACCTGATGTTTCACAGCGAAGATATTTTTATTAAACAGCTGAAGACATTGGAAAATTTTGGATCGGATCATCTGCCGGTGTACTGTGAATTTTTCATAGACCATCACAATGACGAACAGGAAGAGCTAATAGAAACGGCAACTTCCGAAGAAAAAGCAGAAGCAGAAATAATGATAGAGGAAGGAAAGCAGGAAGATGGCAATCGGGAAGCGATCGTTACTGAAGAGTAAACATAAAAAAGTGGGTCAAAAACCCACTTTTAATTTTTTAAAATATCATTACATCCTTTACCACCCCATTTTTCTGGGTGTGCTGTAATAATGTAGTTTCGATGAATATTTTAATCTGTTCTTCGGAACCATCATTGGGAAATAAAAGGTGAACATTAGCACCGGCATCCAGTGTAAAGAATAAAGGCAGCCCTGTTTCCTTTCTGAAATCCCAGATTTTATTAATGACCTCCAGTGTTCCTGTTTTCATCAGAATAAAAGCCGGGTCACTCATCATCATCATCGCATGCAGCGTAAGGGCTTCATGTTCTACCAGCTTGATAAACTGTTCCATATCTCCTGTCTTGAGGATCTCTTTCATCGGAACGAAGTTCTCCCTTGCTTCCTGAAACCTTCTTTCCGCATAAGGATTGGTTTTCATCAGGCCATGTCCAACAGTAGAAGAGACGCTCTTCTGACCTTCATGGATCAATAAAACCCAGTCATTGAAATTTTTGAATATTCCATGAATTTCAGTTTCCGGATAAGGCACCGCAAAAAGATCGGAACTTCCTTCTACCTCATCTGTTTTTCCCCAGACAATAAGCCCGTTATACAAGCTTCTGCAGGCGCTTCCGCTTCCAAGTCTTGCTAAAAATGAAGCTTTTTTCAAAGATTCTTCAGCTGAAGATATTCCCGCAAATGTTTCATCAAGCTTCATCAGGCATTTTGCAATGGCTCCAAATCCTGAGGCTGAACTGGCAATTCCTGAACTGTGCGGAAAGGTATTTTCTGTTCTGATGATATATTTTCCTTTCAGAATCCATGGAAGGTATTGTTCAATATTTCTAAAATACTTTTCAATTTTTTCAGCAAATTTTACCTCTTCATTTCCTGCCAGAAAAGTCTGTACCGAAAATGGTTCATCAGCCAAAAACTCCATTGATGTATTGGTTTTGCAATGATTCAAAGTATAGCTGATACTTGGATTGGCAGGGATCTGATCTGCATATTTTCCCCAATATTTGATAAGGGCAATATTAGACGGACAGCTCTCTGAGACCGTTTGTGTCTGAATAGTAAAGTTGGGATTTCCTATAAATTCCTGTGTTGTCATAATATATTTAAGTGATTGAGACTTGGCCACTCCGCCAAAAATTCTTCGAATTTTCGCCTGCTCCGGAAGAGGAGAGTTGTAACGTCTTCAATTGATATTCGTAAAGTTGAAGGTTTTTACAAAAACTTAAGAGTTCAAAAATTTTTGTAACTTTTGTAGTTTACAAGTCAGTTAATACATCTTTTCAATAATATCTGCATATTTCTTCAAAACCACGTTTCTCTTCACCTTCAATGTAGGAGTAATCTCTCCTGTATTGATGTCAAATTCTGCCGGCATTAAAGTAAATTTCTTCACTTTTTCGTAATCTGCCAGATGGCTTTGCAATTCTTTAATTTTTTCTTTATAAAAGCTGTTCACGGTATCATTTTTCACCGCATCTTCCCAATTCGTGAAAGGAATATTGTTCTTCCTGATATAATCCTGTAAAAATTCAAAATTCGGAACAATTAATGCAGAAACAAACTGCCTTCCTTCAGCTACCAGCATAATCTGCTGAATAAAATTATTGTTGGTCAGAAGGTTTTCAATCTGTTGCGGGGCAATATATTTTCCATTGGAAGTTTTCATCAGATCTTTGATCCTATCCGTAATAATCAGGTTTCCGTGTTCGTCAAATTTTCCGGCATCACCGGTTTTAAACCAACCGTCTTCCGTGAATACTTTCCGGGTTTCTTCAGGTTTATTGTAATACCCTTTCATGATTCCATTTCCTTTTGCCTGAATCTCATCATTTTCTCCGATACGGATTTCTACCCCGGGAAGTGGTTTTCCACTGGTAGCATGTTCAAAGTGGGTTAAAGGAAAAAGGGTCAGCGTTGCCGTAGTTTCTGTCAAGCCATACCCTACTGTTACGTGAATTCCCACAGATTCAAAAAATCGGGTGACTTCAGGTGACAAAGAGGCCCCTCCACAAGGTAAAAACCATAATCTTCCCCCCATTTTTTCTTTAATTTTGCTGAAGACCAGCATGTCTGCTACAGATTCTTTAATTTTTAATCCGAAAGGAACCGGCTTTTCATTTCTTCTTAGCTCCGCGGTCTCCCATCCTGTTTTCAATGCCCAGTTAAAAATCTTTTTCTTTAATGAGGAACCTTCTCCCGCTTTTTCCAGGACTCCGGCATATACCTTCTGGAAAAACCTCGGTACGGCACACATTGCTGTAGGTTTTACTTCCTCCAATGCTTTTGCTACGTTTTTCGGGTCTTCCAGGAAGTAGACTCTTGCTCCTCCATATAAAGACAATAAGCTCCAGCTTCTTTCAAAAACATGGCTTAAGGGAAGGAATGCCAGCGAAAGCTCTTCCTCGAAGTTTTTAAATTTAAAAAATTCAAAATGAGAATCGAAAGCTTTGATAAAGTTACCATGGGTAAGCATTACTCCTTTCGGGGTTCCGGTGGTTCCGGAAGTATAAATCAATGTTGCAGTATCTTCATATTCTTTTTTGCAAAATTCCAGTTTAGGAGAAGCTTTTGCGATAAAGTCTTCAAGATAAAAGCTATTGAATTCCTTTTTGATCCATACTGCTTTTTTAGAAACAACAATGGTTTCAAGGTTATTTTCTTCTTTAGCCAAAAGTTCCAGGCAGATATCATACTGCATTTGGTTTCCTACCAAAACAATCTTAGATCCTGAATCATTAATGATATATTCTGCCTGTTCCCCATTATTGGTTGAGTATATCGGAACTGTGATCGCTCCTATAGCCATGGAAGCCAGATCAAAAATCATCCATTCTGAAGAATTGTCAGAATAGATGGCTACTCTGTCATTTTCCTGTACACCTGCATCTCTTAACGCATTTGCTGTTTTGAAAATAATCTCACTGAATTTTTTCCAGCTGAGCTCTTTCCAGGCTTCATCTTTCTTTTTAAAACCAATGGCGGCTTTTACAGGATGCTTTTCTACATTTTTAAGGATAATTGCCTCTGCAAGATTCATTTCTTCAGCTTTTTGTCGTTAATATAATTGTTAAGATGGAAGTCTATACTTTCTTTCACAGGAATGAACTGATACCCCAGCTTTTCTTTAATTTTTTGGTTGGAAATGGTGTTGAATGAAGATATTGCCTCAATATTCGATTTGGTGATCATCCTCAGCTTCGGAATAAACCATCCGAAAAGGGCATTGGCCAACCTTCCGATATTCAATTGGAATCCGGATAGTATTTTCGCCTCTTTAAGACCTAATCTTGTTCTGATCTGTTGGGCGAGATCTGCATACCTGTTATTTTCAGCAACGATAATAAACCGTTCCCCGAAAATATTATTTTCCATCAGTTCTACAGCCGTTTTGGCAACATCCCTTACATCCACGTAAGCTGATCCGCCCGAAAATGTAAAACTATTATCTTCAAAGGTAGAAAAAAGCTCTCCGCTGCTCTGGTTCCAGTTTCCGCTTCCGACAATCATTCCCGGATTGATAATCACTACGTTTAATCCCTCGGCTGAGGCTCTCCAGGCTTCCATTTCTGACAAGTGTTTGGAAATAGCATACGCGGAATGTTCCAGTTTCGGGTTGAAATCCGAATTTTCGTCCAGCTCTCCCTTTTCATTAAAATTGTCTAAAACGGCAACAGAACTTACATGCAGAAATTTTTTAACTGAGGATCCTTCACAGGCATACAAAAGATTTTCTGTACCTTTAATGTTGGTATGGTACATTTCCTTCTCATCTTTAGGATGAAAGCTTACTTTTGCGGCGCAGTGATATACATCCTCCACACCTTTTAAAGCATTCTGTAAAGAATCAGGATCATCAAAATCCACATCCATCCATTCGATTTTATTAAAAAAATCATTAGGATTTTCTGTATAAAAGCTATAGGAATGCTTTACTTCGTTTAAATTGCTGCCCGGTCTTTTGGAAGCTCGTACATGTTTACCTCTTTTAAGAAGTTCCAGGACGATGATCCTCCCCAGGATTCCGGTTGCACCCGTTACAAAAACCATTAATTATTTTACTTGATTGCTGACTAAAATATGACAATATTTTCTATCCGGCAATGATTCATTTTCCTTGTAAAAGTTCTCTGAAAAACTGCTTCTGCAAATTTGCGATTTTTAAAGCAGAATTCAACTTTATTTAACCAATATTATCACTCTGAGTAAACTTAGAGCCCATTGCTTTCTTACCACCGTAAAATATAAAAGTCCTGAAAGAATTAAGTATAAATCTTTCAGGACTTTAAGGTTAAAATATTCTGTGATCAGGCCATCACCATATTATTTCTTCTTGGTGCTTTGTCACAAAGGACATCTGCAATACTTTTAGAAATTAAATTCCCTTCCGTAAGGTTATCCAGCCAGAAAAACTCTCCTGCGGCATTGATCTCGATGAAATAATATTCATTTTCAGGAGAAACAATCATATCTATAGCCCCGTAATCCACGTTATAAATATCCAGAAGTTCCAGCAGTTTTTCTTCAATATCTCCCGGCAATTCGGTTCTTACCCATTTATCAAGCAGGTTTACTCCATCTTTTCTCCAATCTACCTTAGCATCTTCAAATTGCTGTGAATCAATTTCAAAGGCATACACATCCCTCCCCACAATGGTTATACGAAGTTCTTTTTTCTTTTCAATCATTTTCTGAAACTGCATCGGGCAATATAAAAGCGTATCCAGTTCTTCCAGCTTATTTTCGCTCACTACATTGGTGAAAACAACACTTTCCACCCCATCTTCAGTGATGGCAAAACCGGTCTGCATTTTGGCGACGACATTCCGGTGCTGAAGAATAAATTTTTTTGCCACATCAGGATTGTTGGTTATACAGGTATCCGGAATTGTAAGTCCCAATTTATCTGCTACTTTCAATTGTTCTTCCTTACTGTCCAGTCTTCTGTAAATGCCCGGCTTACCCAGTGAATACGTATCCACCGATTCAATAAAGCCAAAAAGGGTATTCCGGATTTCCCCCATGGCAGCCCCGTAAAATTTGGCATCCAGTTCTTCTTTCAGGCCGCTCCCGATATTATAGGCTCTCCTGTACCATATTGCCGAAATATCATCTAAACGATATTGGGCTTCGGGAGTTTCAAGAATACTAACCCATTCCCCGTTTTGAAAAGTTGTTGACAGTTTATTTTGCAAAGGATACAGATCCACATCAAAACGGATTACCTGGCAGTTATTTTTTTCAATATACTCCGTTACTTTTTCAATTGAAAAGTTATCCGCAGTATGTGTTATAATTAATATTTTATTCATTGAAGTTGATTCTTTTTATAAGATTATCAGCAATTCTTTCTGCTATCGGAAAGCCCAGTTCTTTCTGCAGCATTCCCCATTCTCCCTGTGGATTGACTTCCAGAAAATAATAGCCTCCGTCTTTTCCTTTTATCATATCAATAGCCCCGATATAAAGTCCCATTTCTTTCATCATAGAAGCCAGACTGTTTTTTATATCGTCAGGCAATTCATAGGCAGACCAAAAATAGCCGTCCCGGGTCACTCTCCAGTCTGCATTTTCACTGTTATTGATTTTACCTGTGAAAAATTCTCCGTCCACATAGATGATCCTCAGCTCGTATTCTTTATCAATGTAGGGTTGAAAAATCATCGGACAATATTCAATATCCGAGAGATAGCCTAAAGTTTCTTTTTCAATCACCATGGTGGAAACCTGGCTTTCTCCATTCATCGTTTTGGCAACAACACTATGAAGCTTGGCTACTGCTTTCCCCTGACAATGCTGATGAAAGAAAGCAATAATCTTTTTTTCATCGTTCGAAAAGATGGTTTTAGGAACGGTCAGGTTATTTTTTTTGGCGATTTTCAGCTGAAACATTTTATTTCCATCCACTTTTCTTTCCTTTTCATAGGGGTTTACCCATGGAATATTTTCTAGAATGGTCATCAGATTATACCGGAGACTCCCGTATTCTTTGATGAAAATTTTTTCGTATTCTCCATCCAGTTCTTCGGGAACGCTTATATTCCACGCTTTCCGGTGCCATACCCCTTTGATATCATCAGAATGGATCCGGTTACCTGATTCATCTGTCAGTTCAAATGAATCTTCATTAACACTTATGTTCTGAAGATGGTTCAGGTGGTCAGAATTCAATCTGAAATAAGGAATATTTTTAGAGCTGAGATAGGCAAAAAAGAGGTCAATATTGTAAAAATCTTTTGAGTGGGTAATGCAGAGAATCATTTGCCGGGCTTTATAAAAAAGGGAAACTTAACATTAAGTTTCCCTTTCTATGATTGAGTTATTATACTTAATATAAAAGATTATTATACGTATTGAACATCATCATCGCCATCAGACGGGTATTTCATGGTATGCATCATATCATCTTTCGGAGACGTTACACTGTCGATTTCAGGTTTTGTGATCACGTCCCTTTCAGGAATTGAGATGTCTGTACCTCCTTTTACGGTTTGAGGATCTTTAAGCTGCTTTTCTAAAAATGATGCAAAAAACGGCTTCTTCTTTGAATTCTTGTTTTTCATAATGATTTAGTTTTAATTTGATATAATGATTTAATTTAGGTCAGAATTATACTACGTCTCCTGCTTCGTCGCTGTCCGACGGAAATTTCATCGTTACATTTTCACTTCCGGGACGCGAAACACTATCTTCAAGAGCTGAAGTGGTAATTGAATCTTTAATCACTGAAGTAACGTCATCTAAAAGTACAGAAGTAGCGTCTCCTCCTTTTACAGTTTCAGGATCTTTAATCTGTTTTTCTAAGAAAGTAGCAAAAAAAGGCTTCTTTTTTGAGTTTCCGTTTTTCATAAGTTAATATTTTTATTTTTTTGGTAATCCAAAGTACAAAATTTTCAACTTATAGGGAAATAAAAACAAATTTTAATAAAATTTTAACACAAAACCAAATATCAAAGTAAAAAATTAAATCAAACCAAGAAATTCCTTTACAACATTAGCAAAATCCGCCGGATTTTCAGCCTGAACCCAATGTCCTGCATTTTTTATGGTCACGATCCTTGCTTTGGGAAATTGCTGTTTGATCCCGTATTCGTCCTGAGGCAAAATATAATTGGAGCGGTCTCCTGCAATAAATAATGCATCTCCTTCAAAAACCCCGAATTTAACAGCATTGGAAACAAATTCGTTATATTTTTCAGAAAGGGTTTTCAGATTAAATCTCCAGTTTAATTTTTTATTGTCATCCCAATACAGATTTTTAGTTAAAAACTGAATGGTAGATTTTTCAGGAATATATTGGCTCAGAATAGCTTCCACATCATTCCTGGACCCTGCGGTATTGAAATCTACCGTTTCCAATGCCTTAATGATCCCCTGATGGTGCGGAGGGTAAGCTTTTGGTGAAATATCCACCACAATAAGTTTGTCTACTCTTTCCGGATATTGTAATGCAAACTGCATTACCGCTTTTCCTCCCAGCGAATGCCCCAGCACATGAGCTTTCTGAATCCCATAATGATCCATATACCGGGCTATATCATCTGCAAGATCGTCATGGCTCATATTTTCAGAATGGAAGCTTCTTCCGTGATTTCTGAGATCAATCAGGTGTACAGGAAGATATTCTCCCAGGTCTTTCCCAAAACTTCCCCAGTTATCGAGCATACCAAACAATCCGTGAAATACTAATAGGGGTGTGGACGTTATATTTTCACCGAATATTTTTGAATTTAAAATTTCCATATTTTTAATAAAAGTTAGAATTAGAAGCGGAAAGCAGATGGTAAAAGCTAATGAAATTTTGTTTTAGAACTGGCTGTATAATTTACAGACTGTAGCTTACCTTTAGTAGCAATTTCCGGCATCCCGTTTACCATTTTGCCAGTCTCTTCAGATAAGCCTGAACTGTATTTTCCAATCCCATATAAAGGGCTTCCGATATCAAAGCGTGCCCTATGGAAACCTCAAGCAGATTAGGAATTGTATCTGCAAAATATTTTAAATTATCTAAACTTAAATCATGTCCCGCATTAATACCCAATCCCGCATTGCCGGCAGCCACCGCTGTATCATAGTAAGCTTTTATAGCCTGTTCTTTATTGATGGGATAATTTTTTGCATAAGCTTCAGTATACAGCTCAATCCTGTCAGCTCCTGTTTTCGCTGCATATTCTACCAGTTCAGGCAGTGGATCAAGGAAAATAGAAGTACGGATTCCTGCATTTTTGAATTCACTGATGATTTCAGTAAGATAGTCCAGATGCTTTTTTGTATCCCATCCCGCATTGGACGTAATGGCATCATCTGCATCCGGAACCAGCGTCACCTGCTCCGGTTTTACTTCCAGCACCATATCAATGAAGGATTGATGTGGGTTTCCTTCAATATTGAATTCAGTCGTAACCAATGGTTTCAAATCATAGACATCTTTTCTGGTAATATGTCTTTCATCAGGTCTTGGATGAATGGTAATTCCTTGTCCCCCAAATTCCTGAATCCTTACAGCCGCTTCTGTAACACTGGGTGTATCCCCTCCTCTTGCATTTCTTAATGTCGCAATTTTATTAATGTTTACGCTTAGTTTTGTCATTTTTATTGAGATGTTAGATATGAGAAGTTAGAAATTAGTTTGACCAATTAGCCATTATTTCAATATTTCACTTCTCTATCACTATTAAATTTTTATATTTATTATGTTTTTTATCAGATGTTAAGAGCCTGTCTCTCACTACATCTGGTTTCTAATTTCTACACTTTTACACTCACCTGCATCACCTGAAGATCAAATTCCTTTGATGCCACCAGCAAATGATCGAAAATATCTGCCTGGATCTGCTCAAAACGCTCCCATTGGGAATCATTGGTAAAACAATACACCTCAAGCGGAAGACCCTGTGGAGTGATTTCCAGCTGACGAACCATTCTGGTTGCATTTTTTTCCACATCCGGATCATTTTCTATGTACCGCTGTGCATAATATCTGAAAACCCCGATATTGGTAAGCTGTCTCCCGTTGATGACTTTATCTTTATGAATCAGGCTTTCTTTTTCTTTTTTAATCTCAGATGTTCTTTCTTCCAGGTAATCTGAAATTAAATTAATTTCCTTTAACCGCTCAATATCTTCGTCTGTAAGAAATTTAAAAGAATTGATATTAAAGTAAATGGATTTTTTAATTCTACGGGTATTGGATTCGGACATTACCTGCATATTTTTGATCTCCGTAGTCAGGAAATCATAGGTAGGAATGGTGGAAACCGTTTTATCAAAATTGGTAATTTTGGTCGTCAGGAGGCTTATTTCCGTAATATTTCCTTCTATACTATATTTGGGAATGCTGATCCAGTCTCCTACTTTCAGATTCTTAGAAGTCGCCACATGAATTCCGGTTACAAATCCCAGAATAGTATCCCTGAAAACAAGAACCAAAACCGCCGTTATTGCCCCCAAACTTCCTACAATCGTTGTTCCTTTAATTCCGAAGATAACACAAAGTCCCACCACAGAAAAGACAAAGATTCCCAGAATCTTCACTGTTTCTGAGATAGCATTCAAAGCCATTATCTTATAGAAATCCTGCTTAATAGTAAAATAATGTCTAAAGGCAGTTAAAGCACGATAAAGCATTCCTGCAATAATCATTACTAATGCTAGATTTATACATCTGCTGATAAATATTGTTGTTGCCGGTAAAGCACCGTAAAAAATGGATTCATGAATACTTCCTATAAAAACCAAAGCCCCGATATGAGCTAAAGAATTTGATATTTTTGACTGATAAATAGATTGTATAATAGGAAACTTTTCCTGATTGCGGAAAAATCTGAATACAAAATTGATGATAAATTTATAAACAAAGTCTAAGATTAAAAATATGGCACACAGTAAAAATAACTTCACAATAATATGTAAAACCCAGTCAAATCCTGAGGGTGATATTTTACTTATGTACCCGTAAAGTGGCTCGGTAAGTTCTTGTAAAAAACTTTTGGTTTCTTTTATTTGGTCATTCATTAAAGCAAAAATATAAAAAAGGTTGTTTTTTTTTCTTTAAAACAACCTTTTTTTATTTAATTTTAATTATTATTTATGAAATTTAACAAGTATAATCATTACCTGAGGGATATATACCTCCACTAGACTGTATATTTGAATTTATAGCATTCATCATAGATTGCCTCCATTGACCACAATTATTAATTCCGCATAAAGATGAAGTATACCCGGAATAAGATACCTGGGCTACGACATTTCCATTATTATAATAATTTACAGTCATACTACAAGCTCCTCCTGCATTGATATTTGATAATTCATTTCGGGTCAATCCTTTAAATTTTCTTAAATCATTTGTTTTCATAATATTAATATTTAATTGTATAGCTAATTTAGATATAATTTTTAAAATGCAAAAAAATATTATAATTATCTTGCATTATAAATTTTCAACATGGATACCACATTAATCAATATTCTCTGTCTCGTTTTACTGTTCGTGGGAATACTCGGCACATTTTTACCCGTTTTACCGGGATTATTGCTAAGTATTTGTGGATTATTAATTTACAAATTCGGGACGGATGCAGATCTGCCAATGATCTATGTCTGGGCATTTGGTATTCTTACGGCAGCATCTGTGGTGTTAAGTTATGTTATTCCTGCAAAGACCAACAGAAAATACGGAGGAACCCGCTGGGGAAGCATCGGTTCTGTAGTCGGAACCATTGTGGGAATTTTTATTCCCATCCCGCTGGGCTTTTTAATTGGAATGTTTGCCGGTGTCTTTATCGGTGAGCTTCTTCATGACAGTAAAGATATGAATAAAGCATTACGATCTACTAAAGGAGCCTTCATCGGATTTATTTATGGCACCGGCTTCAGCTTCGTAGTAGGCGTGGCAATGTTTTTGGTAGTACTTCTTAATATGTTTAATATTATATAATAAAAAAGAAATGATGTTCCATAAAGCCATTATATTGAGTCTGGGCATTTTAGCATTAACAGGCTGTGATGCCCAAAAGAAAGTAAAAACAAATACTACATCTTCCGGAATGACCACTGACATAAAAACTGCCGATCGTAATGAAGGAATCATCTACTTCAATGAGGGAGAAAATAAATTCCTGAAAGAATATCAGATGAATGTGACTTTCAAAGGTGTTTCTGAAGACAGCCGGTGCCCGGAAGGAGTAAACTGTATCTGGGCCGGTGCAGCCCTTGCCCAGGTTGAAGTTATGGGAATAGCAACCAGACCCGTGACGTTAAATCTGGCCAGCACGGACTTTCCTGCGAAAAACTATCATCAATCCGCCAACTTCAACGGGTTAAAATTCACTTTGCAGGAAGTGGCTCCATATCCGAAATCAGAAGGAACAAAAGCACTTGCCGGAAAATATAAAATCGGAATTACCATCACTCCTGCCAGGGATGCTTCAGACCCTACCAGGAAATAGGTTTCTTTCCTTTGGAAATAAGATATTCATTAATTTTTGAAAAAGGCTTGCTTCCAAAAAAGCCCCTGTGAACGGAAAATGGCGACGGATGCGCTGATTTCAAAATAAAATGTTTAGCCGGATCAATGAGTTCGGCTTTTTTTTGTGCAAAAGCCCCCCACAGCACAAACACTACATTTTCTTTTTTATCTGATATTTCCTTGATAATAAAATCTGTAAATTTCTCCCATCCAAGGTCTTTGTGGGAGTTCGGGGAATGGGCACGAACCGTTAAAGTGGCATTCAACAGCAAAACACCCTGTCTTGCCCAGTCGTCCAATTCTTTAGAAGTGCGCACCACACCTACATCATCTTTCAGCTCAATAAAAATATTTTTGAGGGATGGCGGTGCCGCTACCTGCTCAGAAACAGAGAAACACAATCCGTTTGCCTGATGGTCATTATGGTAAGGATCCTGTCCGATAATCACTACCTCAACGTCATCAAAAGGTGTGAGTTCCAGTGCTCTGAAAATCTGGTTTTTCGGTGGAAAAACTTTCGTGGTTTCATATTCATTTTTTACTTTCTCCCAAAGGGTTTTAAAGTATTCTGTCTTCTTGATCGGGGCTAACACTTCTGTCCAGGTCATAACTTCAATTTGAAAATTTAGAAATGAGATTAATTTGAAAATAAAAAAGTTTTAACAAATTAACGCATCTTTTTTAAACTAAAAACGGCATTTTCAAGGTTCTTCTCATCTTTTCTGTTTTCCTCTAAAACAAACCTGTGTTTTAAAAGTAAAGCCTGAGAAGCCTTATTACACTTATGGGTAAAAGCCAAAATTTCCTGTAAATGTAAGGCATTAAATCCAAAATCTAAAACCGATGCCAGTGCTTCAGACATGATTCCTTTTTTATGATGTTCAGGAAGCAGTTCATATCCTGTTTCTGCTATTTTCCTGTCTTCTGAAAAATTCCACAGGCAAATGGTTCCGATAAGATCCTGCTGATCCTTATAGGAAATACCCCAAAATATCATTTCATTATCCCGGGCTTTCCTTTTAATGTGTAAAATAAATTCCAGGGCATCATAATTAGATACCGGGGACTTTCTTTTAACATATTGATTAATGAGATCATTGCTTCTGATCCGTAAAATATCTTCTGTATGTGCCTCATTAACTTCTTTTAAAATCAGTCGCTCAGTTTCAAGTTTCATCTTTCAAATGTAATAAAACCAAAATCATTTGTTTGAAAACACATCGAATTACTGTATCTCTTTATTTCCTGACTTTCAAATTAACTCATTTTCAAACATCCACCTCCTTAACATTCACATTTTCTCACTAAATTTGCAATTGTGTATATAGATAAAGAAGATTTAGACGAATTAGAGTTTCCGCAATTGCTCGCGGAAATCTCCCCATTTGCGTATTCTCCGAAAACAAGGGATAAGATTCTTCAACTTCGTCCGATGGAAATAGACGAAGCGGAGCTTTCATTAAAAAAAACGTCGGAATACCTGTCGAGTTTTGAAAGTTCAAATGCGATTCCGTTTGATGAATATGAAGATATTGAAAGTGAGCTGAAACTAATGCTGATTGAAAATTACCGTCTGGAAAACAATGCTTTCATCAAAATAAAAGCCATCACGGAACAAATCGGAAGATTACAAAAGTTCTTTCCTACCATGCCTGAAACTTTTCCTACTTTAATGGAGGAAGTTTCTGTATTGGAATTCAGGAAAGAGATTATTGATAAGGTAGACAAAGTATTCAATCGGTTTGGTGAAGTAAAAAATGAAGCTTCACCCGCATTGAAAGGCTTAAGAACAGAAATCCAGCATGCTAAAAAAGCCATCCAGGAGAATTTCAACCGTGCTCTTACCACTTACGGACAAAGTGATTTTTTGGATGATATACGGGAAACGATTATTGATGATCAGAGAGTTTTAGCGGTAAAATCAGGGTTTAAGAAAAGGGTTCCGGGCAGGACACTGGGAATTTCAAAAACCGGCTCTATTACTTATATCCAGCCGGACAGTGTTGTTAAACATTATTTTAAGCTCCGGGAAAATGAAGAGGAAGAGAAAAAGGAAATTGACAAGGTCCTCAGGAAGCTCACTGCAGAGCTGGCAGAATTCCAGCCCCAGCTTTGGAGGTATCAGGTCTATATTTTTGATCTTGATCTTACCAGGGCCAAGGCTAAGTTTTCTGAATTGATCAATGGAGTTCTTCCCAAGATCAACCGTCACAAAACCCTGAGATTAAAAGATGCCTTTCACCCACTTCTATGGCTGAGAAACAAAGCTGAAAACAAAACTATTTTCCCACAAAGCCTGACTTTAACGGAACACAACAGGATCATCTGTATCTCCGGACCTAATGCCGGTGGAAAATCAATTACCCTGAAAACGGTAGGACTATTACAGCTGATGATCCAGAGTGGTATTTTAGTACCTGTGCATCCTAAATCCGAGATGTTTTTCTTTGATAAAGTAATGACCGATATTGGTGACAACCAATCTATTGAAAATCATTTATCAACCTATTCATCCAGGCTGAAAAAGATGTCGGGAATTATCCGGGAGGCAGACGCCAATACGCTTTTACTGATTGATGAGTTCGGAACGGGATCTGATCCGGAATTGGGAGGCGCCCTGGCGGAAAGCTTCATGGAATACTTTTATGATAAAAAGAGTTTTGCCATTATTACAACGCATTACACCAATATTAAGCTGGTTGTAGAGCAACTTCCTAATGCCCAGAATGCAGCGATGCTTTTCAATGAAGAAACATTGGAACCAATGTACAAGCTGGAAGTAGGACAGGCAGGAAGCTCGTTTACCTTTGAAGTTGCCGAAAAGAACAGGATCCCAAGATTTATCATCCATTCTGCCAAGAAAAAAGTAGAACATGACATTGTCAATCTTGATAAAACCATTGTAAAACTACAGCAGGAGAAATTTGAAGTTGAAAAACTAAAATCCGATCTTGCCGAAAGAAAGGAGTCTGTGGAAGATAAGCGTGATAACCTTCAAAAGCTTAATGACCAGCTTCAGCAGAAACTTTTCAATTTTCAGAAATTGTATGAAGAGGAACACCGCAAGCTTCAGTTCGGGAACAAAATTGAAGCATTTATTGACAGCTATACCAAAGGGAAGTCAAGAAAAGATGTAGTGAAGGATTTTGTGAAATTGCTGGAACAGGAGAAATTCAGAAAGTTGGGAGCTGATAAAGATGAATCGAAACGCCTGCAGGTTGTGAAGAGAAAGATCACACAGCAGCTGAAAAAGGAGGAAGTGATTGAAAAGATTGCGGAGACCAACGAAAAGCTGGAAGAACAGCGTAAAAGTGACCGTGCCCTATGGATGAAAGTAGGCCAGCGTGTTCGTATTACAGGCAGTACGAGTGTAGGCACTATTGAAAAGATTTCAAGAAACAAAGTCATCGTCAATTACGGAACTTTCAAAACAACCATTGATGCGGATGAGCTTGAGAGAATTTAATCCACTTTAAAAATGAATTGGTACCAATAATGAAGAGAGTTTCTAAGGATGCTCTCTTTCTTTTTGCTCTTTATCTCCTATTTCTTATTTTTATCAAAATTTACGTTTCACAGCTATGGGCAAAAACTTTTCTGTTCTTTGGATTTTTTATAAAAAGCTGATCATTCCAACGATACTTTTTTCTTTTCTGCTCGTTTTTTTATTTTCACTTAACGTTCAGACTTTCGGATTAAGCATTGTTCTGATATTCCCTCTTCTTCATTATTTCATTTACGAGCTAAGACTTAAAAACGAATACCACTTTTACGCTCATTTCGGATTTTCCAGGATATTCCTCTGGGGTATTACTTTATCATTCAGTGTAGCTGTAAAAATTTTAATCGGATTTCTATGAACACACTCCATATTGATAGTGTTACAAAATCCTTTACTGATAAAAAAGTCCTGCAGGATATATACCTGGAGTGCAAAATCGGTAACATTGCCGGCATTTTGGGAAGAAACGGAACCGGAAAATCTACTTTATTAAAAATTATTGCCGGAGTTACCGGCAGCGATTCCCAATATATCAGGTGCAACGGAAAGGTTTTGAAAACCTTATCTGACAGAAAAAACAAAATCGCCTACCTCCCACAATTTTCCTTTTTACCTAAAAATGAAAGGGTAAAGAAACTCATCCATCTTTTCTGTAATAAAGAAAATGCTAATCTTCTTTCTGCATCAGACCTGATCCGGAATTTCCTTGATGAAAAACCCAAAAATCTTTCCGGAGGTGAGCTAAGAGCAGTTGAAGCTTTACTAATCATCCACTCGGAAGCAGATTTTATATTGCTTGACGAGCCCTTTCACAGTCTTTCTCCTAAAATTATTGAAGAATTGAAAAAAATAATACGTCAGCAGACCAATAAAGGCTTTATAATTTCTGATCATCATTACCGGGATGTTCTGGATATTTCAGACAAAATCTATCTTCTTTCAGCCGGCTATCTTAAACAAATACAAGATTTAAAAGAACTGCAGCAGTATAATTATCTTCCCAAAAGCATTTAATTTATATATTTGGAAAATCAAAAGTTTGTAATAATGATTTCAATAAACAAAGCATTCTGTCTATCTGCTTTCAGTCTTTTTTCTTTAGCATTCGTTAAAGGCCAGAATAAAGTTCCTTTCGGAGTGGTAAAGGCTGAGGAAGGATATGCCAATGTCCGTGTACATAAAGACAACTACAGGAAGATTGTTGACAAGATCCGTATGCGTAAAGGTGATGTTTTTGTTTATGTAAAGCCGGCTCCCGGAGAAACAGAGTGGATATGGATTAAATATCCTGAAAAGCAGGATGAGGATAAACCATTTGTACGGTATGAAACATTAGACAAAGAAGGAATGGTGAATAAAGAGCGTATTGCCTTTGTGGATCAGCTCCCCCAATACACCCCTTCCAAATCGAAAAACGGAAGATCCCTTATTTTCACAGACAATTCCGACCCTAAAATCCCTATTTCCCAAAGAAGTAAGGTAGTTATCGACATTTATCCTTCCAATGCCGGTTACCGCAAAAAAGAAAAGGATGCGGAGGGAAAACTTCTCACCATTGATAAGGTAAAGCCCTGGGGAATCGGCAATGATATCCCGGAAGGTATGACTGAAATCAAGTCTATCAGAGTTCAGCAACCGGGACGGGGTTCTGTTTTTGTGAGGGAAGCGATTAAAAATATGTTCCAGCCTACCATGGATTTTGAAAATGTAGGCGTAACGGCTCTGGACAATGACAATATTTTTCTTTATATGATTAATGGCTCCGGGGAAAACAGATACACCAGTCTTTGGACGATCAAGAAAGGAAGAGTGATCAGTCAGATTATTTATCACAGTCCGGAATAATTTCAGTATTTTTGTCCCGAAAAAGCTTTACCGCTTATTCATCAAAGAAATGGGTTCTGCCTAACCGCAGATTAATAGGGAACCGTGTGAAAATCACGGACTGTCGCGCAACTGTAAGTAACTAAGGTCTTTATCAAGAGATCCACTATGCGAGGCATGGGAAGGGGATAAAAGATGTTACAAGTCAGGAGACCTGCCTATTTCTGTAAACAAGAAACTTTCGCGATCTGAAGTTGATTGATCTGATGGATTTTTTCAGGAATATATCTGTTCCTGTTATTATTCTGTTGTTTTAATCCGATTTCATTTCGCCTTAATTAATAATGAAATATGACAACAGAAGAAAGAATTGAAGCATCAGAGACCAGAATCTTCAAGGCAGTTTTCCCCAACACAACCAATCATTATGATACCCTTTTCGGAGGTACGGCTATGCAGCTGATGGATGAAGTGGCTTTTATCACCGCTACCCGTTTTGCCAGAAAAAGAGTGGTTACCGTAAGCAGCGATAAAATCGATTTTAAAAAGCCTATTCCTGCAGGAACGATTGTAGAACTGATCGGTAAGGTAACTCACGTTGGAAAAACAAGTATGAAAGTAAATGTTGAAATCTTTACGGAACAGATGTATTCTTACGAAAGAGAAAAAGCAATTGTAGGGGATTTTACTTTTGTTGCTATTGACGAATTCAAGAAACCAATTCAAATACTATAATAATCCAGAGAGACTCGGGCGGCCAAAGGCCGCCCGAGTCTTCATCATCTTATAATAGATAAGTCCTATTTCAGTACTTTTTCTGTTTCCAGACTTTTGCTTAACAGCAATTCAAAAGCCTCTCCCATTTCATCCGAAGCCCTGGTGATTGCATTTTCAAGCATATTCCTGATTTGTCTTTCGGTAACACCTGCTTCCGTCCAGCTTTTACCTGAAGTATGGGAATTCAGAATAAAGGGCATGATCCTGTCAATAGAACAGGCAAAAATAGCATCCGGGGTTTTCTCTTCTTCAAATTCCAGCCACAAGTTAAAAAACTCCGTTCGTAGCGGTTCGTCCAGAATTCCGAAGATTTTCCGGGCAGATATTTTTTCTCTTTCAAACTTTCCTGCCATTGCTTTTTCATCAAACAGAAAAGTATCTCCTGCTTCTATTTCTACCAGATCATGAATAGAAAGCATTCTTATCACCCTTAATAAGTCAATGTCTGCACGGTTTTTTGCAAACGGATACAGTATCTGGGCCAGGATGATGATCTGCCAGGAATGTTCTGCTGTATTTTCTCTCCGGGAATCATCCGCATTGTAATTTCTTCGCTGTACATTTTTCAAAGCATCTACTGCCAGGATAAAATCGATTTCTTTCTGAATCTTCATCTTTCTTTTTATTTTCTGTTATATTGATCTGCCGGATATACCTTTGTTCTGGTCATCCATTTATTATTGATCTTTTCTTTGACTGTTACCTTTATCTGATCTTCATGAGTCTTCCTTTTCAAAGACTGCATCCACCCATTATTAGCGATTACGGCATATTCTGTAGTAAAAATCCTGTAACAACCCGAATTTTCCCGGTGGCAAACATGAATTCTATTTTATGTAATGCTTCCTGACAAAAATACGAATACCGCTACCGATTTCAAAATATGTTCCTCACCTCTATTGGAATTCACCTTTTTGAATTTTATATACTATTCTTATTTTCAAAAATCCACAACTAGCCTGCTCCATTTCCACATTATTTTATCTTTTTCGAGCATTCGGTCATTAATCCATAATTTAAACTAAAATTATTTTCCTGATTATCAGAATATTACATTTTTATTTTGAAAAAATACACTACTTTGTATTGCATAATACCATTTTATTTACATATCTTTGTAATGTAGAATCAGAATAAGCTCGTCTAGCTAGGAGCTACTCTGAAAATATAACTAATTAACAAACTTATCAAAGATGAATACTGAAAATACCAAAGCGCAAATGCGAAAAGGAATTCTGGAATTCTGTATTTTAAGTCTCATCAACCATCGCGAAATGTATGTTTCCGACCTTATCGATGAACTGAAAAAAGGAAAACTGGATGTAGTGGAAGGTACCCTCTACCCCCTTCTCACAAGACTTAAAAATGGAGAATTTCTCTCTTACCGATGGGAAGAATCCACTGGAGGACCACCCAGAAAATATTACCAGATCACAGAAAAAGGAAAACTCTTTCTGGATGAACTTCTCAATACATGGAATGAACTGACTGCCTCAGTCAACCAAATCACTCAACAAAATTAAAAAAAGCTATGAACAAGACACTCTCAATAGGACTCGCAGGTTTTTCTTTTACAATAGAAGAACACGCATATATAAAGCTCAGCGATTACCTGAACGCTCTGAGAAGCTCATTGGACGCTTCCGAAGCAGATGAGGTAATGCATGACATAGAAATCAGAATGGTGGAAATTTTCAGAGATTCTCTGGGAAAACGTGAAGTAATCAACGATACCGACGTAGAAAAAGTGATCGCACAGATCGGAAGTCCTGAAAAGATCGAAGAACAGGAAGAAGCCTATTTTTCTGAAAAAGCAACAAGTAAAAATAATAATGCAGATAGCGCCTATTCAGGTAAAAAGCAACTGTTCCGTGATCCGGAAAAACAAAAAATCGCCGGTGTTTGCGCAGGATTAGCCCAGTATATTGGTATGGATATTACTGCTATGAGAATTATCTGGGTAGTTGTTTTCCTTATCATGATCCCGGCCGCCGGAAGTGCTTTGGTCATTTTACTGCTCTATCTTATCCTGTGGCTTGTACTGCCAAAAGCACAAACCGCATCTGATTTCCTGAAAATGCAGGGAAAGCCTATGAACTTCGACAATCTTAAGAATGAGTCTAATAAATTGGTGCAGTTTGCCAATGAATCTACTCAGAGGGTCGGAGAAATATATAACGAAAACAAACCTTACATCAGCAATGCCGGAAGCGGAATCTGGAATGTATTCAAATATATCATCGGTGCATTCTCAGTATTGATGGCAGTAGGAAGTATCATCGGAGTATTTGTATTATTTGCCCTTTTCGGGATGGATACCGATTTTCCTGGAGCCAATCAGATCAGATTCTATATGGATGATAACGGTCTGGATAAAGTACTGGCTGCTATCATGATTATAGGAAGTTTAATTCCTGCTATCCTTTTCAGCCTATTAAGCATTAAGATATTTTCTCCAAAAACAAAACTGAGAAATCTTGGTTGGTTAGTTGGCGGGTTATTCCTTCTTCTGATCGGACTGGGAACTTATTTCGGAATCAGTATGGCCAAGAAAAACCTGATTTATAAAGGCAACAAAGAGGATATTGAAAATGTAGCCATCAACACTACTTCAGACACTGTATATGTAGACGTGAAACAGGTAAGCATCCCACAAAGTTTTAAAGCTTACGATAATGACATCTATTCTGATAAAAAATCAGTGTATGAAGAAGATTATATTTCTGTGGATGTAACAAGAAAAGCTGATATCAAAACCCCTTATCTGATCATCAGGAAAGAAGGAAACGGCTACAACTATCCAATTCAGCTGAATGTACCGGTAGAAATCGTAAACAACAAGGTATTGCTTCCTAACTATTTTAAATATCCTTATGAGCAAAGATTCAGAGATTACAGGGTAGATTATGAACTTGTAGTTCCTCAAAAAGCGGTGGTAATTCCGTTAAAGAAAAATGGGATTCATTTCAATGGGGATTTAAATGGAGATGGCATCGATGATGAAGATCAGAACGAAGAGGAAAACCATAACGGTATCAGGATCGAAAAAAATAAAATTACCGTAAACGGCTCCAGCATAGAATACGACTCTAATGACAGAGACAGTATTATTATCAATGGTAAAAAAGTTCCTAATAATAAGGCTAAGAAAGTAATTGATTCTGTAGCATCCGACATCAAGAAAATCAATAAAGATGTGGACATCAAAATCAAGGACGGAAAAAACGAAATTTCCATACAGACTAAATAATTAACTTCAGAGAGTGGCAGAAGGTGTGAATGGAAAGCAACCGTTTGAAATTCACACTCTTCTTCTCTCAGAAACTGAAAGAAATCATACTATTTAATTCTCTATGTGAAAAAATTGTTTTAATTTCGTACTGTTAAAAATTTAATAACCAATCAACAAAAAACACCATTATTATGATACAGTTTGCACTAGAATTCGTAATGAAAATCGTAGATTTAATTAACGGTTTGTTTTAAGAGCAATAATATTTCAATATATTTGTAAAGTATAACCAATATTTGGTTATACTTTTTTGTTTTTAACCCCTGAAATTTATGAAAAAGCTGATAGGCAAACTGATGTTAAAATTATTAGGCTGGAAAGTCGTTCTCCAGGGCGATGTCAACAACCTGAACAGATGTATTCTCGTGGTAGCACCTCATACCCATAATATGGAATACATTCTGGGTAACTTTGCTTATTGGTCACTACAAAAACCCTTGAAAATCATCATTAAAGATGCCCATACCAAAGCATGGTACGGTGGAATTGTAAAAGGACTTGGCGGTATCGGCATCGACAGAAGCCAGAAAAATGACCTTGTGAACTTTGTTGCTCATCAATTCGCTAAAGAAGACTTCAGCCTTGTTATCACTCCTGAAGGGACAAGAAGCTGGGTTCCGAAGTGGAGAAAAGGTTTTTATCATATGGCGCTGGCGGCAAAAGTTCCTATTGTACTGGCAGCAGGAGACTTTAAAAGAAAAATCGTCTACCTGGGTTATACCATTCCTTATGAGAGAATAGCTTCAGTTCCTTTTGCAGAGATAATGCAGGAGATCCAGGATTATTATATAAAAAATGATATCGTTCCCAAGGTTCCGGCCAACTGGAATCCTAATATCACGGGTACAGGGGAATAATCTGCACACGTTATTAACATTTATCAATTATAAAAAAATGAAAGGTCAGACAAAAGAAGAAATATTGGCATTTATTAATAACTGGGGAGATGTTACCCTGGCAAAAACCCTCGAAATAAAATTCATTGATATTGATCTCGAAAATGAAACCCTTACCGCTACAATGCCCGTTTTGCCAAGAACCCATCAGCCTTTCGGGATTATGCACGGAGGAGCAAGCTGTGTATTGGCGGAAACATTAGGTTCAAGCCTGTCTAATATCTTTATCGACGGAGACAAGTACTATGGTGTAGGTACCAATATCAATTCCAATCACCTTAGAAGTAAAAAAGACGGAATCGTAACGGCTACTGCCCGCTTTATCAGGAAAGGTAAAACCATGCATGTTTCTGAAATAGAAATCAGGGATGAAAAAGGAATTCTCATTAATCATACAACGATGACCAACAATATCATCAACAGATAATAAATCCTAAGAATAAAACAGAAGGCTCAAATTTTTGAGTCTTTTTTTATTTTCAATCTCTTGATTTCAAAATTTATGCTTAAAAAAAGGCCATTTAATTTTGACATTTTTAAGACTAGTAATACCTTTGCAGAAGGAAAATCAACCCGGAATTTCCTTTATATATCCGGACAGTGGTTTTCAAAATCCATCCATAGCTAATGATTTATTTCAAACTTCCATTCGACGAACAATTATATTCCACAGACCAAGATTCATCTGTACAATCCGTAAGTTTTCACTCTTTTGACACACTGTCTCAGATTCATTTTGAGGGAAAAATTATTGATGTACCGGAACAGAATCTGGTAACCGGTCTTATGACCAACGATCTGCTGAAGGATGAAAATCATTTTAATGAGGAGACTCAAACCGAATATATCCGGACCCTACAGGAGGTTATCAATGTTATTAAAGAAAACCGTCTTCCTAAACTGGTTTATTCCAGAAGAAAAATTTTCAGGAATTTTAACGGGATTGATCTGAATGAAAGCTTTAAAAATGTATGTTCCTCGTATCCAAATGCATTCAGATATGTATTCAATGATGGAGAAAATGCCTGGATGGGAGCATTTTCCGAAGTTTTGGGGAAGTTTCATAAAACAACTCACGAATTTGAAACGATGGCTCTGGCCGGCACCCTTCCCGTTTCAGAAGAATGGTCTGAAAAAGAAATTGAAGAACAAAAACCTGTTACCACCTATATTCTGGATATTCTTAGGAATTATTCCGACCATGTCTACCAATCGGAAACCTATGACCATATTTCCGGAAATATCAAGCATCTGCGTACAGATTTCAAAACAAGTATAAAACCTGAAGATCTTGATAACCTTATTCAGGATTTGCACCCCACTCCTGCTGTTTGTGGTATTCCTAAAGACTTTTGCAAAAAAAGCATCGAACTGTACGAGAAGTTCCCGCGTGAGTTTTATGCCGGATATATTAAGGTGGAAACAGAAGAAAATATTCAGTATTTTGTTAACCTCCGGTGTGCCAGACTTTATAAAGATGCTATTCACATTTTTGTAGGAGGAGGAATTACTGCTCAAAGCAATCCTGAAAAAGAATGGATTGAAACTGAGCTCAAATCTGAAGCCATATTAAAAAACCTTGTAATTTCATAGCCTTGGCACTTTATAGCATAAAAAAACCTTTTCCAGATGATGAAAAAGGCTATATTGACTAGTTGAATTGCTTAGTTATTTCTTCACTCCTATCCTGCTCCATGCATCCATTACAAAAAGAAGGATAAGGCCAATAATTCCTGCTGCTGCTGAGAATACAAATTTCAGGTTATCTTCATCGGCTAAGATATCAGTCTGCCAGTTGATAGCATAAAGGTTGATGGCGACGAATACAATAAATATTACTAAAAATACTTTATAAAACTTCTTCATGACTCTTAAAAATTAATATAATTCTGCACCAATTGGGCAAAGTTTGCGGTAAATAATTTAATTGAAATCGCTAGTAGGATGATTCCGAAAACTTTCTGAAGGATCATTAAAGTAGCATCCCCTATTTTTCTTTCCAGCCATTTCGCTGATTTCAGCACCAAATATACGAAAATTGTATTAAGAATAATTCCGCAAATAATATTAATATCATGAAATTCAGCTCTAAGAGACAGGGCTGTTGTTAAAGTTCCGGCGCCTGCTACCAGAGGAAACGCGATGGGAACAATAGATGCGGCCTTTGCTTCCGTGGTTTTATTGATTTCAATTCCTAAAATCATTTCCAACGCTATGACAAAAATCACAAAAGCTCCGGCAATGGCAAATGAATTAACATCTACGCCGATCAGCTTTAAGATTTTATTTCCTACAAATAAAAATACAATCATGATTGCTCCCGCAGTAATGGCAGCCTTACCGGCCTCAATCTGCCCGAACTTCTGCTGAAGGCTTACGATAACAGGAACCGAGCCGATAATATCGATAACGGCAAAAAGAACCATAAAACTGGTAACAATCTCTTTAAAAGAGAAACCATCAAAAATTTCCATCTCTTTGTAATTAAAAATTTCGCAAAAATATGAAAATAAACTGATTATTTGCTAATTTGTGAATATAAATTAACAATTGCTTTCAAAAGTTCCTCAATTCCTTCACCGGATTTCACAGGAGCATATTTTTCTATCTGGATTTTCTGCTGAAGTTTTGCATAGTCTTCTGCAACCGAAGCACCTTTATAGCTTTCCAGAAAAGCCTTAAACTCGGCAGGAGTAGCTTTGGAATACTCTTTTCTTACTTCGTGGTCAAGTTCTTCCAGCGTTACAAAAAACTTTTCAAACTCCCCGTTATCTTTAAGATTTTCAAGATAGCTGAAATAATCATTCATATCCGTTTTCAGCAATTCCCTGATTTCTTTTTCTGTTTCGGCCACAGAACCCAAAGATTTTGAAGGTACGGTTTCTCTAACTAATGTTCGTTTTTTTTGCCAAGTCTTAAATAACAGATAAACAGCAAATAAGCCTAAAAGAATCCCTATATTAATTAAAAGAATACTCCAGTGGAATTTACTTTTTTCTTTCACTTTAAATGAAGTGGTGGTTAAAACAGGAGTATTAACCGTTTCAAGAAGGTTATTGGTATATTCATTTACTTTTTCCACTGTAGAGCGGGCCTCCATCACCTGTTCGTGGGAAAGGGCATCCAGAGCCAGTGTTTTCTGACCCAGATCTACATATTCTTTGTTTTCAGGGTCAAAAAAAGCAAATTTTTCGGTCCTGATAGAAATAGTTCCGATCTTTTTAGGAATCACCACATAGCTGGCCAGAATCTCGCCTTTCATTCCTGTAGTTCCCGGTGAAACCCTGGAAGTGATTTTTGGGGTAAAAATCTCATAGTCCGGAGACGGCTCAATCTTCGGAAGCTCCATATCCGGAAGGTTTCCTTCTCCCGAAACTTTTATAACAATGTTCAAAGGTTTTTTAGCTTCTGCTTTTTCTTTGGAAGCATTATAAACATTTACTTTGAAGTTTCCTACAGCGTTTTTAAAATAATCGGGAGCTCCTTCCGGCAGCTTTTTAACATTCAGTTTTACTTTATTGGAAACAATTTTGTTCTTACTGGAATAAGTGCTTACCGATGCAGATACGGAAGGTACTTCTACATATCCTGCTTCATTGGGAAATACCATAAACATCGCCAAAACCTGGGAAGCCATATTTCCATAACCGGATGGGTCTATTTCAGATTTATTAAAATTGATAGGATGTACATTGATATTATCCTGCTGCGGAAGACGGATGTTCTTTACCTTTCTAAGGTTATCAATACTTCTGGAATAAACTTTTAAAACAGCTACGGTAGGCTGGTCCTGATAAACTTCCCTGTCTTCTATTTCCATATTCAGGTAAACTTCGTTGGAAGTATTGCCTGCCAGTGACCTTTTATCAGCAATATCCTTAATGGAAACATCGAAAGGTTCTGTCTTATAAATTTTATTATTAACCGTAACCAGTACTGACCCTATTTTTATTTTACCTTTTTTCTTCGGTTCAAGGGCTATTCTGGATATTTTCTGGATAATCTGGGTATTGGTAGCGGGATCTATAAAGGTATTGGTAAAAGATCCGCTTCCGATAATATTAAATTTTGAAAGGTCCGGTAACTGGAATTTTGTCTGCTGTTCAAGATCAGTTCCGTTAAGCTCTAAAACAATCGTAAGGTTGACAATATCTTTACCTCCGTATTCGTTTTTATCAGCTTCCATACTAAGATTTACCTGTCCGTAAGCAATTACGGACGCCAGAGTAAGCAATATGTAAATCAGTTTATTCTTCATCACCAATCTTTCTCGTTGCTCTGAGGCATCGAATAAGAATTTTTATTTAAAATCCTTCTGGCGGTTTCTTTTTCTTTTTCGTTGATTTTATCTAAGATTGCATTTTCAAGGTTCTTCGGCATTTTTCCCTCATTCTGATTTTGCTGAGGATTATTTCCCTGGTCACTTTTTCCTTCGTTCTGCTGACCGTTTCCCTGATCCTTCTGATCTTTCTGGTCACCTTTCTGATCATCACCTTTATTCTGGTCACTACCGCCGCCGCCTTTTCCTGAGTTATTTTGTTGTTTTTTTTGCTGCTGCTCTTTTTCTTTCAGCTTGGCAATTTCATAATTTTTTCTGGTTGCCTCACTGTATGGGTCTTGTTTCAGCGCCTTTTTATAATAGTCTGCGGCTTTTTCGGGCTGATTCATCTGCATATAGGTATTCCCCAGATTGTGAAGAGCTGCTGCCTTATCCGGAAGAGTTTGTGAAAGCTGTTGAGCCTTTTCAAACTCAGCTTTGGCCTCTTCATATTTTTTACTTTTATACAAAGCATTCCCCAGATTGTAATGGGCTGTAAAATCTTTGTCATTAGACTTTACCGCTTCCATATATTTTGAGGATGCTCCATCATAATCTTTACCGTCAAATTTTTGATTGCCTTCATGAACCAGCGTTCTATAATTTTCCTGCCCGAACAAGAAGTTTGAGAAAGAAAAGACAACAATAAACGACAAAAATATGATTTTAGTATTCATTACTTGCAAAATTATTCCTTTATATGTTAATAAACAGAGCTTTATTTGTTAAAATTGGGTTAAAGTACCGCCTTATAATACCGATTAACAATAAAGAAAACTACACATTAAAATCTTTTTTAGGATTAAAAATATAAATTAAAAAGAAAAATAAAATAGAAACAGCTAAAAAATATTGGTAATAGTGATTGGCATTCTGTGATTTTACCAGGGTTTCAGCACCGGAAGACTTTCTGTTAACAGCATCAATAATTTTATCCGGAGCTTCATTGATATTATTTCCGTCAATATAGCTTCCTCCCGTAGATTCTGCCATCTTTTTCAAAGCTTCCGTCTGCCTTTTAGAGATCACTGTCCCACCATTAACATCGGTTTTATACCCCATCAGCTGTCCAAAAACATACTCCGGAACCGGTGCTCCTTCATCAGAACCCACTCCTACGGAGGTAATACTGATTCCTTCTTTGTTGGCGAGCCTTATGGCAGCATTATCATTCCCTTCATTATCTTCCCCGTCACTTAATAAAATGACTTTTCTTGATCCTTTACTTACATTTTTAAATTTCTCTACAGCAGCCTGCATACCTTTTAGAAAATCCGTACCCTGGATCTGCATAGAGTTGGTTTCAATCCCGCTGATATAGGTTTCGGCTGAATTATAATCCGTCGTCAGGGGCATTATTGAAGTAGCCTGTCCGGCAAAAATGACGATTCCGATTTTATCATTTTTCATCTTCTGCATGGTGCTTATCATCAGATTTTTAGCCTCTGCAAGACGACTCGGATCAATATCTTCCGCATTCATTGAATTGGAAACATCCAGCATAAAGATCACATTATTCAGCTTCTGGGTGCTTTTCACTTCTTCAGAACCGTTTAAAAGGTCAATAATGGAAAAGATCAGAAATAAGGTTCCCAATAGGTAAAGTGCCGGAAAAAACTTTGTAAATCCTGACTTTTTTTCAAATAAATTATCATGAAACTGGCTGTCTGCAAAAATTTCCTTTCTTTTATGCCTCCATTTTATAAAACGGATCAGAAAAAACGCTAACAGCGGCAGAAGCAACAGTAAAAATAAATACCAATAATTTCCTAACGACCAACTCATCAGCTTACAATTTTATAAAACACCCATCTTAATAATGCATCTAAAACCAGCATCGCTAAGGCAATCCAAAGGAAGATTTTGAAATATTCTTCATAATTGTAAAGTTTGGATACCTTTACATCAGATTTTTCAAGCTGGTTGATTTCATTATATATTTCTTCAAGACTGCTGTTTGAAGTAGCCCTGAAATACTTTCCTCCGGTAGTTTGCGCTACTTCTCTCAACGTATTTTCATCAATCGTCACTTCTGTTTCCGTAAAGATAAGATCTCCAAAAATATCCTGTGAAGTAGGCATCAATGCATATCCATTGGTCCCGATACCAATTGCATATACCCTGATATTGTTATTTTTCGCCAGTTCCGCAGCTATCTGGGGCGGAATGGCATTCTGAATATTACTTACCCCATCCGTCATCAGGATGATCACCTTACTTTTGGCTTTGCTCTTAATCAGATGATTTACGGCTACGGAAAGGCCTTCCCCGATAGCGGTTCCCGGCTCCAGCCCATCAGAACTCAGATTTTTAATTTCATCTATCACAACCTGATGGTCTGATGTAACAGGAACTTTTGTAAAGGCTTCAGCCGCATAAGCCACCACCCCGATCCTGTCATTCGGACGTTTCTGAACAAACTTTATCGCAATATCTTTAAGCGCAGTAATACGGTCCGGATTAAGATCTTTCGCCAGCATACTCAGCGAAACATCTATCGACAGCATAATATCCACTCCTTTCGTGTCGTCTCTGTCCTGTGAAACCGTAAATGTCCTTGGCCTGGCCATGGCAATGATCAATGCTGAAAGGATAATATATTTTGAGATCTTCAGTAAAAAAAGAACAACCTGGATGCCTCCGTCATGATCCATATTTTTAATCGTGGGAACCTTTACCCCTTTTCTTTTCTGTCTGCCTGCATCTTTAATAAGCAAGGGGATAAACAGCAAGAAAAGCAATAAAAACCATGGACTGTAAAACTCAAAATTAAACATCCTTTCTTAAGTTTTCGAATTCTAAATCTTTTGATGATTTTTTCACAAACTCCCTGATGTCTGCAAAATCTTTTTCCATGGTCTGCTGATCCGGAAAGGTTTTGGCAAATTTTACCAAATCCCCTCTCAGGAATACTTCTTCCACCACTTTCTCATTATCCAGAGAAATCGTATTATTCTTTTTCATTACCTCTATAAGATCATCGGTAAGAAGCACATCTGCCGGAAGACGATACTGTCGGGTAATAAATTTTCTGGAAATATCAATCAGCTCAACGTAGAATGAGCGATAGTTACCTTCTTCAATATACCGTTTCTTTTTGAGTGAATCCAACTCCTTGAGTGTCTGATTAGTTGCCACAGCAGGGGATTTTTTTGATTTCTTGCCCCATTTCACCACCATGATAATGGCAATGATCAGAGCAATAAGGGCTATAGCAGCCAGAATATAGAATTTATACAGCTCCCAATAATCTTTCACATCAAGTTTTACCTCTTTGTTTTTCATGATGTCATTAATCTGATCTGCTTTCTGGGCAGTGTTAATAACATCAAGCTCATAAGGGATTGTCTTAAGGATTTTGCCATCTACTTTAAACTCCAGTTCGGGAATAGTAAATTTTCCTTCTTCAAACACCGCAAATTCTATTTTCCTTTCGTAGGTATTGGCATTTTGCCCGATGCTGTCTTTGATTTCTTCAAAATGAAACGGAAGCAACTCATTTTTAGGGGCAGAAATCACCTGCTGCTCATGAAGGTTATCAATCTTTATTACAAGACGATTCACTTCTCCTAAAGCAATTGTTTTCTTCTCAATATTGGAAGATAATATCTGTGAAAAAGCATTCGAACAGATTAAAAAAGATAATATTAAAAGTATTTTTCTCAATGCCTGCGTTTTGTTTCCCAATTTAAGTTTCAATTAGTATAAATCCTTTTGATTACTTCTTTTGAAAATAATTATATAATAGTTTTGAATAATCGGTACCTGTATTTACATTCATAAAACTGGCCGAACTGGTTGCAAAATCTTCTTCCAATGCTCTCAGCTTTTGTTTCTGTGCTTCTGCAAAAGTATATCTCCATCTGGCGCTGGAGGTATTGGCCCATATTTGTTTTCCTGTTTCTGCATCGTACAAGCGTATATATCCCACATCAGGAATTTCATTATCTTTTTCATCATATACCCTCATACCCAGCAGCTGATGTTTTTTGGAAGCAACTCTCAGCATCTTGGAATCATATTCATCTTCAAAATCTGAAAACAGGAAAACCAGAGATTTTCTTTTAAAGATTCCCATCATATATTCCAGCGCCTTATCTATTTTGGATTCTGCCGGAACATAATCTGCTGTCAAAATATTACTGATGATCGAAAGAATGTGCTTCCTCCCTTTTTGAGGTGGTATCACCTTATACACTTTATCGGCAAACAGGATCAATCCTACCTTATCGTTATTTCCTGCCGCCGAAAATCCAAGACTGGCAGCAATTTCAGCCACATATTCTCTTTTCAGCTGGTTTTTTGTCCCATAATCCATCGAAGCAGAAATATCTACAAGAATCATCATTGTCAGTTCTCTCTCCTCCTCCATTACTTTTACAAACGGTTCACGGAAACGCGCCGTCTTATTCCAGTCTATTCTCCGGATTTCGTCTCCGAACTGATAAGGGCGTACTTCAGAGAAAGTCATTCCCTGCCCTTTAAAGGCACTGTGATATTGTCCCATCAAAGCAGCCTCCGTCTTTTTTCTGGTACGGATTTCTATCTGCTTTACTTTTTTTACAATATCTTTTATCTGCATAGATGAGTTTAAATTTCAAATTTAATACTGAATGTTAAGTTGCGGATCCGGTATGTGGTTTATAAAATCCCGGGTTGTAGATCTAAACTGATATATCTCCGCTCTAACTTATAATTTCTGACTTTTCATTTTTAAGCTCAATGGAAACATTCAGCCATTCGTCATCAAATTTCGGACTGTACTTTTTATAGAAGTTGATCGCCGGCTCATTCCAGTTCAATACCTGGAATACCATTCCGCTGTAATGATTGGATTTTCCATATTCCAAAGTGGCGTCAAATAAAAGTTTTCCGATCTGCCTTCCTCTCATTCTTTCCGTGACTACCAGATCTTCCAGATACAGTCTTCTTCCCTTCCAGGTTGAATACCGGTCATAATATAGTGAAATCCCAACAATTTCGTTATCCAGTTCTGCCACAAACGCTCCCCAGACCGGAGATCCACCGAATCCATCTTCTGTAAATTCTTCCAGTGTTATAGTGACCTCATGTAATGCTTTTTCATATTCCGCAAGTTCCCTGATCAGCTTCAGCATGGAAGCGCAATCTTCCTGAACCGCTTTTCTGATAACAACTTCACTCATTATGGTGCCTGAATTTTTGCTAATATTCTATTGATAATCTCTTCTGTTGAAATTTCTTCGGCCTCTGCTTCAAAGGTTAAGCCCATCCTGTGTCTCAATACATCTTTTGCCAACGCTTTTACATCTTCAGGAATTACAAAAGCTCTTCCTTTAAGGAAAGCATATGCCCTTGAAGCAATGGCAAGATTAATTGATGCTCTCGGAGACGCTCCAAAACTGATATAGTTTTTAAGATCGAAAAGTCCGTAATTTTCAGGATAACGTGTTGCAAAAACCATATCCAGGATATATTTCTCAATTTTCTCGTCCAGGTAAATCTGGTTGATCAATTCTTTTGCATCTACAATGTCCTGAAGTGAAATAACGGGCTTTACTTCCGGCTGATGTGAGGTAGACACCATCCTCATTACCTGTCTTTCATCTTCAAAGGCGGGATAATCTATGGTACATTTCAGCATAAAACGGTCACTCTGCGCTTCAGGTAGCAGGTAAGTTCCTTCCTGGTCAATCGGGTTCTGCGTTGCCAATACCAAAAATGGTTTGGGAAGCTTCATCGTTTCATCGCCTATTGTCACCTGCTTTTCCTGCATCACTTCCAAAAGAGCAGACTGAACCTTTGCCGGAGCACGGTTAATCTCATCTGCAAGGACAAAATTAGCAAATACAGGCCCTTTTTTTATAGAGAAATCATTGTCTTTGATGTTATAGATCATTGTTCCCACAACGTCTGCAGGAAGAAGATCCGGTGTAAACTGGATTCTTGAAAATTCCCCATGAACAGCATCTGCCAACGTTTTTATCGCTAAAGTTTTAGCCAGTCCGGGCACTCCTTCCAGAAGAACATGCCCGTTTCCCAGAAGTCCTACCAAAAGGCGGTCTACCATATACTCCTGCCCAATAATAACTTTGTTGATTTCCTGTCTCAGAAGAGAAAATAAGTAGTTTTTTTCTTTTACTTTTTCCGTCAATTGGCGGATATCTTCAGCTTGATATGTATCTGACATAGCTTGATTTAAAATAGGTGGTAAATTTCTGATAAATACTTGCATTAATCAACACAATCAATGCCATTTTTGAGTTAAAGTTTGTTAAATATTCCCTGTTTGACAATGTATTCAACCTATAGTCATGAATCTCTTGTCAATAAATAAATTTCAAACCTCTGTTATTTGCCTGTGTTTCTTTATCATCAGCATAAAAAATGCTGCAAACTACTTTTATAATGTTGAATTTGCAGTAAGGCTGAAATAGCAATGAAACGTCTAAATTTTAGTTATGGTAATCGTAAATGTACCTTCAGGAGCATCAGTTGTATCATCGTAAGCACCTACATTCACAAAATATTCAGCACCTGCAGTGGTGGTAACCGTTATATTTTCCGCACCGCCTCCTCCGGCATTATCCACGGTGTCTACACAAGATAAATTGCTGCAACTACCGCTGTATACACCTACCTCAGGATCAAAGCTACTTCCTGAAGGCATTGTAACCGTAATGGTGTACTGACTTCCATCTCCCGTGAACTTAAACCAGGTACCATCATTCATCCCTGTATTCCCGGACACTGAACAAACGCTTATATTTCCTGCATTGTTCGTTGCAGATACAGCATCATCCTGTGTATAGGTATAAGGAAATGCAGAAGCCAGAAAAGCCCCTGAGCAAGCATCATTTGCAGGTACGGGAGGAACGGTTTTAAAGGTTAATTCAGAACAGCCCGAAGAGGTCACATTGGCTGCAACCGATGTAATTTTCAGATAATAGCTCATCCCCGGCGCAAGGGCTGTGGAAGGTGAAAAGCTATTTCCGGATACTACCTGCTGATTAAGAATATCAGTCCCTCCGGGATTGGTTCCCAATGAAATTTTGTAAGAATCAGCTCCGGAAACAGGAAGCCAGGTTATACCGGGAGACAGGGCAACATTCTGTGTATTATTGGCCGGATACGTAATAAAGGGACAGGCGGGAGTAGCATTTGCTGTAAGTCCTGAAAGGGTAACAGCAGATTTATAACCCGCTCTTATTCCGCCAGGTGGAGCAGCAGGATCTACCACGGCTCTATCTCCTTTGTAATACAGTATTGAATTCGGAAGGTGTGAATAAACATGGAAAGCTTCATCAAAGTTATTAATATCAATATTAGATGCATTTTCTCTGGCTGCAATAACTAAATTATCAATATTGTTATAAGCAAAAGGGGTTGTAAAGTTTACCTGAACTTTATTATTACTTTTAGTCACTGTTCCTGCAAATACCTGTGTAAGCTGAGATACCGGAATCCAGTCTGTACCGGAGGCAAAAGCCATTTTTGTAGTATGACCAAGATAAACCGTCCAGTCTGAGGACTCTGTAATAGTTGATGAAGGATCTATATAAAATGTAAGACCTGTAATACTCCCTGGTGTGCCGGCATTGATTTCCTGTTTAGGATAAATCTGCTGTACATAAGAATAGGAAAAAAAGCTGCTTACCGGTGCAGTACCAACTTCGGAGCTTCCGATATTGATGTTGATCTGAGCCCTCAGCCCCATCACTGCAAAAAACAAACACAAAAGTAAAATTCTTTTCATTATTAATAACATTAGCCGTGAATATCATGCTAATTTAATAATAAATATAGATATCCGACTAATAAAAGAATATTTTACATGTATTTAATTTAAATCATAAAATAATTTAAATCAAAACCTACACAATTAACTGTATTTTTAAACACTTAATAACAAAAATACTTTAAATATAAAAATAAAATAAATTAAAGGTAATTTTGATACATATTTAATATATTTACACTAAATACACACAATATGTATAAAAGGCTATTTTTTATAAGCATTTTCATTGTAAATACTGTTCTGTCACAAACTACCATGACCAATGTGATTTCGGATGCAGTTTATTATGACGGTTATGCCGCTACAGTATCCAACCCTGTACCTAATGGTTTGATCAGGCTAAACAATGCAAGATATGCAAGGAAACTTACAGATGCCGAACTGGACTCTTTTAAAGCAAAAATTGCCATGAGGGTAACCATAGGTGCTTTATGTGATAATTATGATCGCTTGGGAGAAGTTTTTTTAGCCATGGTTCCTAAAAACCAATCTGCTTATACCCTGAATGATCCTAATGTAAAAAGAATCGAAATAGGCAGGTACATTACTCCTTTTATGAATAAAAACCGTACCCCGTCGGAAGTTCCATACACCTATGACATCAGTAATTTGTACAGTGTGTTTCACGATACCGGATTACGCAGCGCTTATGACCTGTATGTGGAACTGGATGTATTCGGGGTTCCGTATGCAGCTCAAAGCCAGGTGGCAGGATGCGCGGGAAGAATTGATGTTTTTTCCGGAACACTTACCTTTTTCTCAACTGACACAGAAGCTACCCCTACAGATTTTAACAACCTGGTTCCCCTGCTAAGTTATAATAAACTTAATAATTACAACAGCACTGATGTTACCGGAGAAACAGTCAGGCTGGTAACGTTTAATATTCCTGCTCCGGTTACCGATGCCCGTTTCTTTGTAATATCCACTCCGCATGGTGCGAATGCCGGTGGTGAAGAATATATCAGAAGACAAAATTACACTTACATAGATGATGCGCAGGTACTGACCTATACTCCGGGAGGAATTTCCTGTGAACCATTCAGGGTTTATAATACCCAAGGAAACGGAATCTACGGAGCCGCTCCAAAGACTTTTGACAACTGGACCTCATGGAACAACTGGTGCCCGGGCAATTCTGTTCCTATAAGAAGTTTTACCTTAGCCAATATGACCGCCGGAAACCATACGTTAAAACATACAATTCCTGCCGCCGTTTTTAACCAACAGCAGGGAGAGGTTTACCTGTCCGTCTATATGCAGGGAAAAAGCAATGCCTCTTTACACGTAAAAGATGTGAAAACAATAGATATCAATATATATCCCAATCCTACTTCTGACTTTGTGAATATAGCATCAAAAGAAGAAGTTTCCTCAATAACCATTTTCAGCATAGACGGAAGAAAACTGACCGGGAATTCAGGAAAAAACAAAATCGATTTTTCAGCGTACAGCCCGGGAGTCTACCTTTTGAACATCGTCCTGAAAGACGGAACTTCTTTTAAACACAAAATCATAAAGAAATAACACATCGTCACACCGTAAGAGTATAGAAGTCTACAAACAACATCCACCCTCTTGTCAGTATCTTACAGGTAAGTTCATGTTTGAGACTGTCAGTATATTTTTTATATTTTATCAATTCTAAAGTGCTTAAAAATAGCTTTTCAACCTCAAAATTATCTAAAAAAAGAAATGATCCATAGTGTATTTTTCACGGATTAACAGCGTTTATTTTAATCCTTTAGCCAAAAAATTGTCGTTTCCAGTTTATTAAACTATTTTTGGTGATTAAAATTTCTGCAAAATGAATTATCATTTTCAAGCCCACAGACAAGTAAGGAGAAACCTCCTGGATATTCTGCAAAATACCTCCCACGAGGATTTGTTGCTGATTCCGGATGGTTTCAACAACAATATTTACTGGAATATTGCGCACACTGTTGCCACCCAGCAGCTTTTGCATTATTACCTTAGCGGAAATCCTTTCAGAATTGATAAATACTGGATTGAAACCTATAAGAAAGGAACTTTACCGAATCTGAATGTACAAAAATCCGAGGTGGAAGACCTGGAATTTTTACTCACTGAAACTTCAAAAATTTTAATGAAAGATTATGACAGTGATTTCTTTTCGGATTATACGCCTTACACCACAAGTTTTGGAATGGACCTGAAAAGCATCCAGGATGCCATCATCTTTAACAATATGCATGAAAGCCTGCATTATGGATATGCGATGGCACAGAAAAGAGCTATTTTAGGAGAAAAATATTAAAAAGGAAGCTGGAAGAAAGGAGGCTGGGAGTTTGTAGTCCTCACATACTATGAACCTTCCAATCCCGAAACCCCAAAACCTTAAACATAAATTTTAAACAACTCAATGAAAGACGATTTTATTTTCGGGCTGCGTCCCGTAATTGAAGCAATTGAAGCGGGAAAAACGATTGACAAGATCTTTGTGCAAAATGCACTTCAGGGTCCTATTTATGCTGAATTGAAAGCGATTTTAGCGAAAAATAAAATCCGTCCCAATTATGTTCCGGTTGAAAAACTTAACCGCTTCACGAGAAAAAACCACCAGGGAGTAGTGGCTTTCATCTCAGATGTTCCGTTTCATAAAGTGGAGGATATTGTTCCGCAATTATTTGAGGAAGGAAAAACTCCTTTCCTGCTGATCCTGGACAGACTGACAGATGTAAGGAATTTCGGAGCGATATGCAGAACTGCAGAATGTGTAGGCATTGATGCTGTGGTTATTCCTGAAAAAGGAGCTGCACCTATCAATTCCGATGCTATTAAAACATCGGCAGGAGCTATTTATAATATTAAAATCTGCAAAGAAAACAATCTTGCCCACACGGTAGACTTCTTGCAACAGAGCGGAATTTCCGTGTATGCTGCCAGCGAGAAAGCCCAGAAGTTAATTTATGATGTTAATTTCACTGAACCATGTGCCATTGTTATGGGGAATGAAGAAACGGGGATTTCAAAAGAAGTTCTGCATCATTCAGATGAAAAAATAAAGCTTCCTATTGAGGGGAAAACTCAATCGCTGAATGTTTCAGTTGCCTGTGGAGCAATATTATATGAGGCGGTGAGACAGAAAATGACTGCTCTCTCCAATCTTTGATTAAAAAATAAATTTTATGACGATCTTTACCGGATACAATTGAAAATACACCGGAAACAGAATTTGGTACAGATTCTGCACGCCTAATGACTTGTTATGAACAAAAGAGGGATAATACTTTGAACTTGAAGTCAAATATGGTATCCCCGAAATCAAAAAAATTCTGGAAGACCTATAAAATAGTAGTAAAATTAAAAAAATTAGAAAATGAAAAACATAGCAGCATTAGCGCTAATCTCATCTATAGCTCTTGTATCTTGTAAAAAAGAAACCGCTAAAATAACAAAAGTAGATCCTAAAACCGGTAAAACAGTAACGGTGGAAGTGCCTGCCGACTCTGTAGCAAAAGTTGCGGAAAATCCGGCTATCAGAGATTCAGCTGGAATTATTAAGCAATCTTTCAAGCTTGAAAAAGGAAAAACATATCCTCTTACAACCTACCAGAGGGATGTAAAAACGATGACGGATCCTCAGGGAAAATCCATCACCGCAACCAGCGAATCTACAGACGAGATGAACTTTACCGTTGATGATATCAAAGGAAATGTATATGACATGACCCTTAACCTCGTAGCGAAAAGAAGCTCTCAGTCTGCTCAGGGGAAAACCATTGTGGTAGATACCAAATTGCCTGTCCCGAAGGAAGATGAGCTTAAAATGATCTGGAACGTCAACAGGGCCCTTACCGGAAATAAACTGGCCATGAAAATGGATACAAAAGGAAATGTCCTTTCTATCACAGGTTTCGATGCGGTTTACACCAAAGTTTCCAACGCTGTAGGGACTATTATTAAAGATGCCAACGAGAAAGCCAGTGTAGTGGCAAGCCTTAAAGAATCTTTTAATGAAAAGGTATTGAAAGATCAGTTCAATAAAAATTTAACCATTATTCCTAAAAAAGGAGTAAAAGTAGGTGAAAAATGGACGACTTCCGAAAATGCCGATCCAAGCGGAAGTGTAAAAGTAACTTCAAACTATGTATTAAAAAGCTTAGGTAACGGAACTGCAGAAATCGGCGTAACGGGAGGAATCCCTAAGAAAACTGAAAAGAAAGCCCAGGGACCTATCACTCATAGCCTGAGCAGTGAACTTGTTCAGAACGGAACCATTAAATTTGATGAAAATACGGGATGGATTACCAACCAAAATATCAATGTAAAAACAACGCAGATTGAAACCATTTCAGACGGGAAACAGTCCCAGTCTATGAAAAGTGTTTCAAACTCTTCAGTGATGGTAAATCCTTCTGCAAAATAATTGAGACAATTTGAATGAGAAAGGTTTAAAGGCTGAGGGCTGAGAAAAATTAAAAAATCTCCAACTTTAAACCTTAATCTTTCAACTTTAAATTTTAACATTATGAAGTACATTCTTGAGTTAATACTCACTGCGATTATTCTATTCTTTGTCTGGAATATTCTGAAAAGGATTTTCTTCAAGACTTTTTACAGTTACCGGTTCAACAATCATAACAACCAGAATAACGGGCATCAGGATATCCATAACTCAAATAAGAATAAGAAGCAAAGCCTTAATTGGGATGCGGAGACCGTAGACTATGAGGAGGTGAAAGAGAGTAATGACAAAAGGTAAAATTTCCAAGAAATAAAAGATAATAACCAGCATGGCGAAAAATAAAAACATAATTTATATTGCAATTTCATTAGTTGTATTTATAGTTTTGGCATTTTTATATTCCACCCCTGTATTTACAGGAAAACAGCTTTTCCAGCATGATATCGTGCAGTACAGAGGAGGAGCAAAAGAATTGCTCGATTATAGAGCTAATACCGGTAACGAAACCTATTGGAGTGATTCCATGTTTGGAGGAATGCCTACTTACCAGATGGGAAGCCAGTTTAAAGGCGATATCATCAAAAAAATCGACAGCAATCTCAATTTCCTGCCAAGGCCGGTTAATTATCTATTCCTGCTTTTTGCAGGTTTTTTCCTTTTAGGAATGGTTGTAGTCCGAAACTGGAAGTATGCTTTATTAGGAGCTACGTTCTTCGGTCTTTCCACGTATTTTTATATTATTATTGCAGCAGGGCACAATGGTAAAGTCAATACCATTGAATACTTTGCCCCCTTATTAGCCGGTATTTTACTGGTTTATATCCGGAAACAATATATCTGGGGATTCATTGTAACTACCCTTTTCATGGGTCTTCAGATTGCCGCCAATCACCCTCAGATGACGTATTACCTGTTTATTGCTTTAGGATTTCTATTCCTTTCTGAACTGATCAGGGCGATACAGAAAAAAACGTCGATGAGACATTTTCTGATTTCCTCGGGAATTGTTGCTGCTTCATGCATCATAGGAGTGGGAATGAATTCTCAAAGAATTATGGCCAATTCCGAATATGTAAAAGAGACGGTCCGTGGGAAACAGATTTTAACGAATGACAGCCATACCTCCGGGAAATCCGGAATGGATAAAGAAAGTATGCTGTTGTGGAGTTATGGAAAACTGGAAACCCTAAACCTGTTTATCCCAAGATTGATGGGAGGAGGAAGCCAGGAGCCGGAAGGAAAGGAAATGATGAACAGGGTGCAGGAACTCGTTCAGGAAAATGTAGGCTCACAAGCTGAAATGGACAGGATCTCCAAAGGATTCAGTGCCATGACCTACTGGGGAGACCAGCCGGGAACCTCAGGACCCGCCTATCAGGGAGCGATTGTATGCTTCCTTGCTGTACTAGGATTCTTCTTTGCCTACAAAAAGTACCGTTACTGGATTCTCGGGGCTTCAATATTAACTATTTTACTGGCCTGGGGAAGCAACTTTATGCCGTTATCGGACTTCTTTATTGATTACGTACCGTTTTACAATAAATTCAGAGCTCCTTCTTCTATTTTAGTGGTAGTGGAATTATTATTTCCTTTGATTGCCATTCTGGGCTTATACAATTTCTTTACGGATGAAAAATTAACAGAGGAATACAAACAAAAAATACTCACTTACGTAAGTGCCGGAACATTAGGGATATTAATAATCCTTTTAATCTTCGGAAAATCACTGCTGGGATTTGCTACTGACAATGAAAAGACCTATTTTCCTCCTTTCCTGCTCGATTATCTTGTAGATGAAAGGTATAAACTTTTCAGAACAGATGCGATAAAGGCTTTCTTATACGTTGCCATTGCGGCGGCGGCCCTATTCTTAAGTTTAAAGAAAAAACTAAGTCAGAATGTTGTGCTGATCATTATTGGAATGGTAAGCTTATTTGACTTATGGACGGTAAACAGACGTTATCTGAACGATGAAAATTATGTTGACAAAATCTTTGCTGAAAATCCCTTCCAGACGGAAAGTTCAGATCTTCTGGTTGAAAAAGTCCAGGCTAATCCTGCTCTTTCATCAGTATTATCGGATGTAAATGTCAACAAAACATTGGAAACCATTGCTGAAAAAGATAAAACACATTACCGGATTTTCAATAACATTCTGGGAACATTCAGTGAGACCAATACTTCTTACTTCAAATCTTCAATCGGAGGATATCATGCGGTGAAACTGAGAAGATATGATGATGTGATCAACGAATATTTCCAGGTAATGGATTCTGTAAAAGTTCCTAACATCCTTAATCTTTTGAATGCCAAATATTGGGTAGTAGGCGGACCTGAACAACCCCAGGCTGTTCCGAATCCAAAAGCCAACGGGAACGCATGGTTTGTAAGCGACCTGAAATTTGTCAATACTCCTAATGAAGAAATAAAATCCATTGGAATAATAAACAGTAAGAAAACTGCTGTTATTGCCTCCTCGGATAAGTCTTATTTTGACAATAAACCGGTTCAGGCAGATTCTACAGCATTTATCAACCTTACCCGGTATCAGCCTAATGAATTAGAATTTAAATCCCAGTCTAAGACTCCTCAACTGGCGGTATTCTCTGAAATTTATTATCCTCACGGATGGAAAGTACTGGTAGACGAAAAAGAAGTTCCTTATATCAAAGCGGATTACCTGCTTCGTGCTGTACACGTTCCGGCAGGAAACCATCATATCAGAATGATATTTGAACCTGAAGTAATTGAAAAAGGAAAGTGGATTTCCCTTTTAAGCTTCGGATTATTCATTGCACTGGCCGCTTTGGGAATCTTCTGGATGAACAGGAAAAAGAAAAAGGAAACATTAGCAGAATAAAAAGTTTAATCCAATATTGCAGCATGTCATTCAAAATGACAGATGACTCAGAAAATGGAACAGAAGAAAATATTAATTATCACCTATTACTGGCCTCCTGCGGGAGGCCCTGGTGTTCAAAGATGGCTGAAGTTTGCCAAATATCTGCCTGATTTTGGATGGAAGCCTGTTATTTACACTCCGGAAAATCCGAACTATCCGTTGCTGGACGAAAGTTTAATGAAGGACATTCCCGGGAATATAGAAATAGTAAGGACCAAAATATGGGAACCTTATCAGCTTGCTGAAAAACTGAACAAGAGCAATAAAAAATTTAAGGCAGGACAATTTGACGTAGGCAAAAATCAAAGCTGGAAATCCAGGTTATCCATTTGGGTAAGGGGGAACTTTTTCATTCCTGATGCCCGGGTTTTCTGGGTAAAACCTTCTATCCGTTTTTTAGAAAAATACCTGAAAGAAAACAAAATAGACGTTGTTGTCACTTCAGGTCCACCACATTCATTACATTTGATCGGGCTGGGACTGAAAAACAAACTTCCAGGCCTGAAATGGATTGCAGATTTTCGGGATCCATGGACGGAGATTTCTTATTATAAGCATTTAAAATTAACGAAAGGCTCTGATAAAAAACACAGACAGCTCGAAAGCACAGTATTTAAAAATGCAGATATCACTTTAGCCACAAGCTATACCGATGCAGAAAACTTCCGGAAAGCAGGAGCTAATGCAGTTTGTATCACCAACGGCTTTGATGAAAGTGATGCTGGTGAAAAGGCGGCCAGAAAAGATGAAGCTGTAAGTTTGAAGAGTCATCCGGAGGCTTTTACTTTAAGTTATATTGGCGTACTGGAGCAGCTCCGGAACCCGGAAAATCTTTGGAAAGTTCTTGATGAAATGGTAAAAGAGAATGAAGAGTTTGCTGCTCAGTTCAAATTAAAATTTGCGGGAAGAATTGATGATAAGATCCTGAGCTCTATTGAAAATTCAGGGTTGAGAGATCATATTCTGAACCTCGGATATCTTTCACACGGCAAAGCTGTTGAAGAAATGCAGAATTCGGATATGCTGCTGATCACCAACTTCCCTAATGAGTCTTCAAAAGGGATTATTCCCGGGAAAATATTTGAATACCTCGTTTCGGGAAAACAAATTTTATCATTTGGGCCTGATCAGGCAGATGTTGCCAAAATTCTGGAGGAAACCAATGCCGGTAAACATTTCAGCTACAATGATACGGAATCGGTTAAAAAATTTATCCTGGAAAAATTTGAACTTTGGAAAAACGGTGATCTTTCTGAAAAAACTCAACATATCGAACAGTTTTCAAGAAAAAATCTAACAAAGCAGCTAAGTAACATTTTATAAGAAAGGAAGTTGGAAGCTGGAGGCAGAAGATATGAACTACGAAAAATAATTGTAATTGAGAACTACAAATGTTTTCTAGCATTGAAAATTCTTCCAGCTTCCCACACTCAGCTTTCAGCTTTTATATTGTCCACTGATCATTCACCACTGCAATCAGGTAATATTTCCCGTGGAACTCTTCAAATACAAGCCGTAATGCTTTCCAGTCCATATCACCATATTTTTCCGTTCCTTTGATATAATTTTCTGTAAAGTCTGCTTTAGGATATATTTCCTTTAAATTATTCAGGGAATTACCTTTTCCTATAAATTTATTCACAGAATATTGGGATTGGGTATAATCTTTAGAGAAAACCCACTTTGCCAGGTAATCGTTAATCGTTGCCTTATATGCGTCACCGGAGCCATCCTGAGAGCCCCAGGTAAATAAGGTTTTAGCAGGCTGGTATTTTTCAAAATCTGCTTTTGAAAAATTTTTATCTTCTTTGGGAGCTATAAAAGCATACATCGAAAACCGGACTCCTTTTTCCGGATGGATAAAAGAAGCGAAAGTTTTATAATCTTTATTCTTTAAAGCCTGTAACACCTCATCATTGGCTTTCTTCAAGGATTCTTCCTTATTTACTTTATTCTGTGTGACATTGGTACTGTCTGTACCAGCCTGAACTGTAGAATCAACTGTTTGAACGGCAGGTTTTGTTTCACTTTTTTTACAGGCTGCAAGCGTCCCGAGGATTAACATTGAAATAAGTAATTTTTTCATAATTAATTTTTGTAATGGGTCAAAAAACACCAAAACTGATGCCATAGCATTTGGAAACCTACAAGGAAATAAGGTGCAAGGATCATATTCTTTATCCAACCTCAATTTGTTGTTTATTCCTGGATTTTTGTTCTCTGTTTTTCCTATCCGGCCTACCATACATACAAATTACATCGTACCTTTGTTTTATGGAAATATTGGATATTCTCATCATAGGAGCAGGACCGATCGGATTAAACTGTGCTATTGAGGCTCAAAAAAATAACCTCAGCTATATCATCATTGAAAAGGGAACTATTGTCAATTCCCTATACAACTACCCTTTATATATGAGGTTCTTCTCAACGGCGGACAAACTGGAAATTGACGGAATTCCTTTTATCTCTACAGCACCTAAACCTGGCAGACAGGAAGCTTTGGAATACTATCAGGGTATTGCCCGGCAAAAAGAATTAAATATTCGCCTGTATGAAAAAGTGCTGGGTGTTTCAAAAAAAGATAACTTGTTTACTGTTGGTACTACAAAAGCTCAGTACCGGGCCAGAAATGTAATCATAGCCACCGGTTTTTACGACATTCCCAACCTGATGAATATACCCGGTGAAAATCTTTCCAAAGTAAAGCATTATTATACGGAACCTTATCCTTATGCCAGGCAAAAAGTTGTCGTAATAGGTGCAAGCAATTCTGCGGTGGATGCAGCCCTCGAAACATATAGAAAAGGTGCGGAAGTAACAATGATCATCCGGCATTCGGAAATTTCAAAAAGTGTTAAATATTGGGTAAAGCCGGACATAGAAAACCGGATTGCAGAAGGAAGCATTATCGCCCATTTCAACTCGGATATGATTGAAATAAAAGAAAACACAGTGGTTTTTAAAGATCAGAATCATGAGATTCACGAGATTGACAATGATTTTGTATTGGCCATGACAGGGTATCTTCCTGATTTTGAATTTCTGAAAAATTCGGGAATTGAACTGCAGGGTGACGGGCTTAATCCATTTTACAATCCTGAAACTATGGAAACCAATATCTCTAATCTTTATCTTGCAGGAGTGGTATGTGGAGGAAAAGACACCCATCTCTGGTTTATAGAAAACTCCAGAATTCATGCAAAAATGATTATTAACAATATTCTTCTCAATAAAAAATAAGCTTTTTTCTGATCGTTTTTATCTCTTCTATTTCCAATACAGGAAGAGGAGCTATTACCATAAGCAATTAAACAGTCTACATAAGGCTGTTTATTTTTTTAGCCATTAAATATCATTTATAAGAAAAATTAAAACTTAAAAAAAACTTAACCATGTGTTTTTAAATCTAATTTATCAAGACGCCAAAAAATAGAAATAAAACATTAACAATCAACTATTTAACATAAAAAAATATATTTCATAGGTAAGAGATATTTTTTTACTTTTAACAAAAAAACACTAAAGATCAAAAACATGAAAAAAAAAATCTACTTATTTCTGGCGTTTGCTTTGACAGGACTTCAAAGTATATCCGGACAAAATTTCTGGAAAAAAACGAAGATTGATGAAAGAAATCTGATTGAGGCAAAAAGGAATATAGGAGTTGATTATTCGAACGCCTATATATTAGAAATCAATCGGTTAAAAACCGTATTACAATCGACTCCTGTTTCGGAAACGGGCATGAAAATTATTTCTCAGGTGGTGATTGACATCCCTGCATTAGATGGAGGTTTTGAAAGATACCGCGTTTATGAAACCTCAAATATGTCACCGGAACTGGCGAAGAAATTTCCGGATATCAAATCATATAGGGGGATATCCGTTAAAAATCCGGGCAACACCATTAGTTTCGGGCTCTCTCCGGCAGGCATAAAAATGATCCTGTTTTACCAGGATAAAAAGCCTGTGGTTATAGAACCGGCTACAACAGATAAATCCGTTTATCTGGTAAGCCCGGCTGTTCCCGACCTGCTTCCGAACAGCAACAATATTGGTTGTACTACCCAAGGAAAAAACAATGCCCAGAAGAATAATTTTCCTACTGATAATACCGATGATAAGAAATTCAGGACTTTTCGTCTGGCAGTATCCGTAGATGGAGAATTCAGTGAATATCATGGAAGCACTGTAGCTAATTCCCTGGCGGCCATCAATGACCTGATGAGCTACATTAATCCGGTTTATGAAAACGATCTTTCCATCCACATGAATCTGATTCCTAATAATGAGCAGATTATTTATCTTGATAAAAATACAGACCCCTACAATCCCACCTCTACCAACACGCTTAATGATCAGGTACAAACCACACTTACCAATGTTATCGGAGAAGCTAATTATGATATTGGCATTATCTTTACCAATCAGACAGGAGGAGGAAATGCAGGGATGATCGCCTCGGTATGTCAAAACAGCCAGGGAATTGTCAATGGAAAGGTAGACCAGAAGAAAGGCAGTGCTTATGCCGGTCCCGTAAACGGTACAGGGCCGCAGGGGTTTATCTATGCTATGGTAATTGCCCATGAAATGGGACATCAATATGGTGCTAATCATACTTTTTCCAGACCGGAGAATATTGACTTTAGTATCTTTTTTAACAGTCCTGAAACCGGAGCCAACAGAGAACCTGGAAGCGGAACAACAATTATGGGGTATCCCGGAGTTACAGGTACCTATGATGTAGCAGATAAACACAGTAATCAGTTTTTGCATTACAGTATCAGCCAAATCAATAAATACATTAAAACGACCAGCTGTGCTACAACGGTGAACATTTCCAATAATCCTCCGACGGTAAATGCCGGGCAAGATTACACTATTCCTAAGGGAACTGCCTTTAAACTTACCGCCACAGCCAGCGATCCTGATAATAATAATCTCACATATTCCTGGGAAGAGGCTGATATCTCCGCCCCTAATCCCCCGTTTGTGCTCATTGGGAGCTATACTTTCCCGGACCGTACATCTGCAACTACTCCCAACTTCAGAGTATACCCACCTGTTACAAGCCCGACACGCCATTTCCCGCCTCTTAAAGAAGTATTGGACGGCAGCTTATACAGCACCTGGAATATGGTGTCTGATGTTGCCCGGAATATGAAGTTTATAAGCCTGGTAAGGGATAACGCTCCAGAAGGAGGACAAACGGCATCTGATGAAACTATCGTAAGTATAAATGAAAATGCCGGCCCGTTCAAGATTACTTCCATTTCTTTAAATCAGAATTATTCTTCAGGTTCTTCTCATCTCCTGAAATGGGATGTAGCCGGAACCAATGCGGCTCCTATTAGCACTCAGTCTGTTAATATCCTGATTTCAACAGACGGTGGAAATACCTTTACCCCACTTGTTTCCAATACAGCTAACGATGGAGAAGAAATGATCACCATTCCTTCTACCCCTTCACAAAAAGCTTACATTATTGTAGAGTCTGTCGGAAATATTTATTATGCGGCAAGCCCTGCATTTGCTATCAATTATAATGTAACCATGAACTGTACACGTTATCCCGTAAACGGCCCGATTCCTATAGCTCCTAATGCACCGGCAACCATGAATGTTACTATTCCTTCCACAAATAGTGTTGAAGATATAAATGTAGTTATGGATCTTTCCTATACGGATTTAGAAAATATAGCATTAACACTTAAAGCTCCCAGCGATCAAAAAAATCAGATATTCTGGTATTCAAACTGCCCGGGAAAAAATGTTCTTAAAGCAATATTTGATCAGGAGGGAGAGTCTTCAGCCATAAATTGTAACAACCTTAATGCTGCTACACCCGTAAGAATAGAACCCATAAGATTGGACTTAAGCAAATATTATGGCCAAAATCCAAGTGGAAACTGGATTATAAGAGCTGTAGATGTATCATCTAATACGACTTCATCAGGAATGGTAAATTCAGCCGCGATCGAACTTTGTAGCAGGGAAACGGTCTCTACACTAGCAGTAAATGATCTTACCCTGGAAAACGATGAATTTCAGGTATATCCTAATCCTTCCAATGGAAAGTTCAATATTCTAATGAAGAAGAATACGACTACAGAGGTAAATATATTTGATATTGCAGGAAGATTGGTTCATAGCCAGGCCGGCATTACAAATGCCTCTCAAATAGACCTGACAAACTTTGCTAAAGGGAATTATATCATGGTATTCAGTACCGGTGACAAAAAAATTACAAAAAAAATCATTATTAAATAATTTCATCTTCACATTAATTATTAATCAAAGAACTCCGGCTGGGCATGCCCAGCCGGAGTTTATGTATGCATAACAAGCGTTTTTATATCAGCCCTTCCTGGGTTTCATCAGCATTGGTTTTATCTTTCAGCATCCAGGGAATGATAAAATAAAAAGCAATTGCAATAATAACAGCCAGTACTCCTGTCCCTATCCATAGTATATTAAATCCAAATGTATCGGCAATCAAAGTTCCGACGTAGGGAGTAACAATAAATGCCAGTGAAAAAGACATTCCGTTTAAACCCATATAGGCTCCTTTATTGTTTTCTCCCGAACGTAATGCAGTGATGGTTGACATAAAGGGCAATGTCCAGATTTCTCCGATACAAAGCAAAGTCATTGATAGTAAAAGAACAACCATACTATGATCAAAGGCAAGCATAGCATATGAAAATCCACATAAAAAAGTTCCGGTCAACATAGTAAAGGCCAATGTAAAATACTTTTCTGCCAGCTGTACAAATCCCATTTCAAGCAATACAATCAGGAAGCCACTGTATCCGAGTATATATCCGATATTCTGCTGGCTTAAATGTGCTGTATCTTTATAGAAGATAGTTAATGTACTGAATAGCTGAAAAAAGCAAATGGCAAACAGCATACAACACAGGCTGTAAACTAAAAATTTTCCATCCTTATATGGAGAGTTTTCCTTTTTAATAATGATCATCTGTTTTACTTCTCTTGCTTCCTGCCTTGCCAGTCTCGTACGTTTTCTGAAAAACCAGATGTACATCAATCCCGCCAATAAAGCAGCCAAGGCATTGCTAAAGAATAAAAATTCATAGGAAATAGCCGATAATATCCCTCCAAGTGCCGGACCTATAGAAAAACCCAGATTGACAGCCATACGGTTTAATGAAAAAGCTCGTGTTATATTTTCAGGTTTTGCATATTTGGTGATCGCTACCGAATTGGCAGGACGAAAGGTTTCGCTTACAATACTCTGGGCTAAAATGATCCCCGCCAGTCCTGTTTCTGTTGTAAAAAGCGGAATCAAACAAAATAAAGGTACACTTAATAGCAAGCTCAGACTCTGCACCCTGTACTCTCCTATTTTATCGGTAATCATTCCTCCCAGCCAGGAGCCAATAACTGATCCAATCCCAAAAAAGCTGAGTACAATCCCGGAATTTTCAATACTAAAATGTAAATGATCTGTCATATAAACTCCCAGAAACGGCAGTACCATAGAACCGGCCCTGTTGATAAGCATTACCAGTGCCAGCATCCAGCTCTCTTGTGAGAGTCCCTTGAATGAGTTCGTATATATGTTTATTATTTTCACAATTTAAGTTTATTAATAATTTGTATTTGTTTTTTTGTTGTATTAAGTGCAAACTGATATATTTTTCCTCACTAATCTTCCAAACCGGCCCGTGAGATCTGTAAAATATTTGTACTTTCTTGCTTAAATAAAAAACAGGACTTAAAAATTAAGCCCTGTCCTATTTATCTATATAAATATTTTTACTCCGGCTTATAAGAGTCTTTTAAGGTCACAGTTCTGTTGAATACAAAATTTGTATCCGTAGAATCCTGATCCTTCGTAAAATATCCTATTCTCTGGAACTGAAGAGGTTCCCCTACCGCAACATCTTTTAAAGACGGTTCAGCAAAGCCCTGAACTGTTGTTACAGATTCAGGATTAATAAAGTTTAAGAAGTCTACATCTTTTTCCGCATCCGGTTGTTCAACGGTAAACAGTTTATCGTAAATTCTTACTTCCACCGGAATCGCATGTTTTGCGGATACCCAGTGTAAAGTTCCTTTTACTTTTCTTAAACTTTCTTCTGTACCACTTCCTGACTTACTTTTTTCATCATAAGTAGCATAGATGGCCGTGATTTCTCCGTTTTCATCTTTCTCTACCCTTTCCGCCTTAATGATATAAGCTGATTTTAGACGGACTTCCCCACCCAGTTTCAGTCTGAAGAATTTATTGTTCGCTTCTTCTTTGAAGTCTTCACGTTCAATATATAATTCTCTGGAAAAAGGGATTTCCCTTGTTCCTGCATCTTCCTGTTCCGGATTATTTTCGGTCTCCAGCCATTCTTCCTTATCTTCAGGATAGTTCTCTATTATTAATTTAACAGGATCTACAACCGTCATTACACGTTTTGCTACTTTATTCAGGTCTTCCCGTACGCAGAAATCGAGCAACTGGATTTCGATCAGGTTTTCTCTTTTTGCTACACCTACTTTTTCAATAAAGTTCCTGATAGCCGTGGGAGTAAAGCCTTTTCTTCTCATTCCCGAAATTGTAGGCATTCTCGGATCATCCCATCCTGTCACTACTCCTTCTGCTACAAGCCTTTGCAGCTTTCTTTTGGAAGTGATCATATAGGAAACATTCATCCTTGCAAACTCCCTTTGTTTTGGAGCGACTTTGGATTCGTCATACACCTGCTCCAGATACCAGTTATAAAGAGGTCTATGATTTTCAAACTCCAATGAACATAGCGAATGAGATACCTGCTCCAGGTAATCCGATTCACCATGAGCCCAATCATACATAGGATAGATCTTCCACGCGGTACCTGTTCTGTGGTGGGGCCTTTTCAGTATTCTGTACATCACAGGGTCACGCATATTCATATTAGGTGATACCATATCGATTTTTGCACGAAGTGACATTGCCCCTTCCTCGAATTCACCGTTTTTCATTCTTTCGAATAAATCAAGGGATTCTTCAACAGGACGGTTTCTATATGGAGATTCTATTCCCGGCTCTGTAGGATTCTTTCTTTGCTCTGTAATAACTTCAGACGGCTGCTCATCTACGTAAGCTTTTCCTTCTTTAATCAATTGCACTGCCCATTCGTAAAGCTGCTGGAAGTAGTCTGATGCATACAATTCCTTATCCCACTTGAACCCAAGCCATTCAACGTCTTTTTTGATAGAATCTACGAATTCCTGTTCTTCTTTTTCAGGATTCGTATCGTCGAAACGAAGGTTTACGGGAGCATTGTATTTTTCACCCAAACCAAAATTGATGCAGATGGCTTTTGTGTGCCCTACATGCAGATATCCATTCGGTTCAGGGGGAAAACGGAAACGAATCTGATCTCTTTTCAGTCCGTTTGCCAAATCATCTTCTATAATTTGCTCAATAAAATTGAGTGATTTTTTTTCTTCTTCCATTAAAGTTGCTTTTATTTTATGCAAAAAAAGTGGTACAAAGTTACGGAAAAATAAATCTTTATGAAAGTCATAATTTAAAAGCTTATTAATTGCTAATTCAGTATTTTTCATTAATTTAGAGCAAAACTAAAACCACTGTAACAAATTAAAAATCATGGCTGTTTATATACTAAGCAATCGGAAGATTGTACGTTATAAAGGAGAAAGGGTCGATTCTTTTTCCAACGACGAATACTCAATCCCCAATTTCAGGATTGCTAAATGTAATTTCGACAATTACAAAGAACCCAGTGCCCAGGCAAAAAAAAAGAAAGATTACACCAACAGGAATATACTAGATTACAAACTTTTCTCCGAACCCGAAAAACAAGGATACCAGGAAGTACTTGACGTTTTACTCAGTGAAAAAGGCATAAAACCATCAGTATTAACAGCCAATAATTTAGGTGGAACACAACGGATGTTCTATGAATTATACAAAAATATGTCGTCAGCAAAGGACAGAAGTGATGTATTAATTTTCATTCATGGCTATGCCTATACGTTCGATGATGAGTTAAAAGCTATAATTGATCTGAAAAAACTCTTCATTGACAATCCAGCTTCTCCCGTAGAACATATCCTTTTTGTAAGCTGGCCGGCCTCCAGCAGCCTTGTTCCGCTGACTTATTTTGATGACAAGGCATCAAGCATTAATTCCGGAACCTCATTATTAAGATTATTCTATTTCTACACTCAGTTCCTAAAAGATATTTTTTCCAGCCGCGACCTGGCCCCATGCAATCAAAGGATCCATATTATGGCTCATTCTATGGGAAACAGGGTACTTCAAAGCATGCTGTACAGTCTTAAAAGCGAAAATATCCTACGGGTAATTGATCAGGTCATTCTGCTGAATGCCGATGTTACCTATAAAGTATTTGAAGACTCTGAAAATTCATTTAATAAACTACCTTTATTGGCTAACCGGATTTCTGTTTATCTGAACAGGCAGGATGTCATTCTGGGGATTTCACAGTTTACCAAAAATATCCTTACCCCAAGACTTGGTAAAAACGGACCCAGCAATATTGAACCATTTAAGGATATTGTTTCCATTATTGATTGTACGTTTGTAAAAGACGACCTTTTAAACAGCTTTAAATTTGAAGTGGGAAATCATTGGGGATACCTTTCAAGTTCGCAGGTTCAAAGTGATATTTTCCAAAATTTATACGGAATAGATAGGAATTTAATCACCAATAGAATCAAAAATAACGAAAACATTTTCACAATTATTGCTTAACAATGACGTAAAATTAGCTTAATAAAGTTAACCGTATGTTAAATTTATTCTTGCCTATGAGACTGGCACAGAGATTGCCAATTCATAAACAAGGGAATTACAATTTTTTTATCATGAAACAGATTAAAAAAAAGCTTTCTCATATCGTAAAATATATCAAGAAAGCGATTTTCGTAAAAGATGTGATTTAAATAAGGGACAATAACTTATAAAATTATAGATATCCGAGCCTAGCATTACTACTTCAGCTTATTACCGTACCGGAGATTAATTCCTACAATTCTATTGCAGGAATTGGTTCCTAATGCTCATTACATGATAAATGTTTGATTAGCTGTATGAACTGAAGCCGGATCAGGCAACAGAGTGCTGGACATTGGAATAATCTTTAATCCTGATTATGTTGCTTATTTTCTGAACCACAACAGCTCGTTTCTGAGTTCAAGATGTGATTCAAAGTTATTGACAAATAAAGCTCCGGTACCTAATCCCTGAGGCATCGGATTTTTTTTGGTAAAAGTATACTGGGCAATAGCATTCAATCCTATATTACTTTCCAGTGCAGAGGTGATCCACCAGCCAATATTCTGGTTTTCGGCTAAAGAAATCCATTCATCTGAACCGGAAAACCCACCCACTAAAGCTGGTTTTAAGATAATATACTGCGGTTTTATACATTCTAAAAGCCTTTTCTTTTCTTCTGCATCAACTATACCGATCAATTCTTCATCCAGAGCAATCGGCGTAGGCGTGGTAGCACATAATCCGGCCATATCATCCCAACGTCCAGCTTTAACAGGCTGTTCAATGGAGTGAATATCCAAATCTGCCAGTTGCTGCAAAACAATTACCGCTTCATCTTTGCTGAAACCTCCATTGGCATCAACACGCAATTCCAACTGATCTTTAGAAAACTTTTTCCTTAATTTCTGAAGGATAATATGTTCTTCTTGCCAATTGACTCCTATTTTTAATTTAATACAATGGAACCCTTTTTCCAGTTTGTCCTGAATCTGTTCTTCCATATATCCGGCATCACCCATCCAGATCAGACCATTGATGGTAATGGCAGATTTTCCCTCCGTAAATTCGCTCGGAAAATATAGGTTGCCTCCGTTTTTTAAATTTAAAAGAGCCTGTTCATATCCAAACCATATGGATGGAAAATCCTTTAATTCCTCTTTTAAGTAGGCAGAATTTTGTGTAATATTGTTACAAAGCCATTTTAACCGGTCTTCATAGTCTGGTCTGTCATCAAAACTCAACCCTCTGAAAATTGCACACTCTCCTGTTCCTTTCTTACCCTCTTCTGAAATTTCCAGAATGAAAGTTTCCTTATCAAGCAAAACGCCGCGAGATGTTCCACTCGGGCGCTTAAATTGTAATAAGTATTTAAAATATGATGCTTTCATTATTTTACGCTGTCAATACGCATAAATTCTTCTGCTTTCTCTACCATTTCAATGCTTCCGCAGAAAAACGGAATTCTCTGGTGAAGTTCTGTAGGTTCTACTTCCAAAATCCGTCTGAATCCGTCTGTTGCTTTCCCACCAGCCTGCTCTGCAAGGAATGCCATAGGATTACATTCATATAATAATCTTAGTTTACCGTTCGGAGCCTGCGAATAAGAAGGATAGATATAAATTCCTCCCTTCAGCATATTTCTATGGAAATCCGCTACTAAGGAACCAATATATCGGGAAGTATAAGGGCGGTCACCTTCTTCCATCTGGCAGTATTTAAGGTAATTCTTTACTCCCTGAGGGAACTTGATATAGTTTCCTTCATTGATGGAATAAATTTTTCCGCTTGCCGGAAACTTTAAATTCGGGTGAGAAAGATAGTAGGTTCCCAAGGAAGGATCCAGCGTAAATCCGTTTACTCCGTTACCCGTTGTATACACGATCATTGTTGAAGAACCATAGATAACATACCCTGCGGCAATCTGATTCACTCCTTTCTGTAAGAAGTCTTCCAGCTGTACCGGAGTTCCCGGTTCAGTAACTCTCCTATAAATGGAGAAAATCGTTCCTACGGAAACATTGACATCAATATTTGAAGAGCCATCCAAAGGGTCAATCAATACGACATATTTACTTAAATGCCCGTTTTCTCCGCATTTGATATCGATAAAGTCATCATTTTCTTCTGATGCGATACCACACACCACTTCTCTTTGGGAAAGCGCAGTAATAAATATTTCGTTGGCAAGAACATCCAGTTTCTGCTGCTCTTCTCCCTGAATGTTTTCATTTCCGGATTTACCTAAAATATCGGCAAGCCCGGCTTTATTTACTTCTCTGTTTACCACTTTTGAAGCCAACCTTATAGCACTTAGAAGACGGGAGAGTTCCCCTGTGGAATACTGAAAATCTTCCTGTTTATCAATAATAAATTCTCCTAGCGTCTGTAATGATTGATCTGACATATTTTACTTTTTATGTTTTCCCCAAATTTCGGAAAATTTATCACATTAGGAAAATTTAATTACAAAAGAGATTAAAGACTGTATATCAACACAATACACATAAAAATTCTCATTATGTTGAATAAAGACAGATAAAGATATCTTCAGATTTGTTGTCTGAGGTTAGCAAAAACTCAGATTATGTGAGGAATTATTGGATTTTAAGGAAATCTTAATTTCATCGGATTATCAGGCTATTTCATATCTCGTTGTAAATTTATAATTTTGACGTCCGTAAAAAACTCATGTAATTTTTATCTAACAATTTTATTTTTAACAATTTAATGAAAATTTTCAAGTTTGGTGGAGCGTCTGTAAAGGACGCTGACAGTGTGAAAAATGTGTCCATGGTTTTAAAAAGCCAGGGATTTGCCAAGTGTTTGCTGGTAATTTCGGCAATGGGCAAAACGACAAATGAGTTGGAAAAAGTTGTAGAACTTTATTTCAAGAAGGATAACTATCAAGCTGAGATTGAAAAGATAAAACGAAAACACATTGAGATTGCGGAAGGTCTATTTCCTGAAAATCATGCGGTTTTTGCGGAAATCAATCTCTTTTTTGATGATATCGACTCATTTTTAAGGAGAAATAAATCTCCTAATTATAACTTCGTGTATGACCAAGTGGTGAGTTGCGGAGAAATGATTTCAACAAAGATTGTGAGTGAATACCTGAATGAAATTCAGTTTACCAATCAGTGGCTGGATGCCCGGGATTATGTAAAAACAGACAGTGCATACAGAGAAGGGATTGTGGATTGGGTGAAGACCGAAGAGTTTATTTCCAGTTTAAATCCCGAGATTTGCTATGTTACTCAAGGTTTCATCGGTTCGGATGATAATAATTTCACTGTAACATTAGGAAGGGAAGGATCAGATTATTCTGCGGCTATTTTTGCGTATTGCTTAAATGCAGAAGCCATGACGATCTGGAAAGATGTACCGGGAGTAATGACAGGAGATCCGAGAAAATTCAATGATGTATCTCTTCTCTCCCATATATCTTATGAAGAGGCAATTGAAATGGCTTATTACGGAGCAAGCGTCATCCACCCGAAGACATTACAGCCTTTACAGCAAAAAAACATTCCTTTTTATGTAAAGTCTTTTGTAGATCCTACGAAAGAGGGAACTAAAGTAGGGGCTTCAGAAAAGAATCAACAGGAAGAAACTTATATTTTAAAAGAAAACCAGGCTCTGTTAAAAATTTCTACAAGGGATTTTTCTTTCATTGCAGAGGATCATATGAGCTTAATTTTCGGGTATTTATCCAAATATAAAATCAAAGTTTCCCTGATGCAGAACTCTGCTATCTCCCTGGCCTTATGCCTGGAGGATAAGTTTAATCACCTTGAGGAACTTAACGAGGAGCTTCAGAAATTTTTTAAAACTGAAGCAATTAAAAATGTATCTTTATTCACAGTAAGAAATGCGAAGATGGATCATATTGATAGATTTTACCAGGAAAAAAATGTATTATTGGAACAAATTTCCAAGAATACACTTCAAATGGTAACACAATAATATTAATTGCGACTAAACACACATGAGTTTAATTTCGAAAAACGATCTGATCAAAGCTTCCGGCTTAAGTAAACTGGGGTTCCTAAAGAATCCTGTAGCATCTGCTGTGATGAGCGTTGCTAAAATAAATGAAGTAAATAAATTATACGATAAACTAAAAGACAAGGAAGGTAAAGACTTTTTCGACTCATTTGTGAGAGAAAGAAATCTAAGCTATGTAGCTTTTGAAGAAGATTTAGCGAAGATTCCTAAAACAGGACCGTTTGTTTTGGTTTCCAATCATCCGCTGGGTGCTATTGACGGGATCCTGATGTGCAAAATTCTTACAGAGGTTCGTCCTGATTTCAAGGTAATGGGTAATTTCCTTTTGGATAAAATCAAGCCCATGGCTCCATACGTAATCGCTGTAAATCCGTTTGAAAACAGAAAAGAAGCTTACAGCAGTTCTTCGGGCATGCGCGAAACCCTCAAGCATTTACAAAACGGAGGCTGTGTAGGTATTTTCCCTGCAGGAGAAGTTTCCAACAAAAACAATCCTTATGGGGAAATCTTAGATAAAGAATGGGAAAAAACGGCACTTAAGCTCATCAGAATGGCTAAAGTGCCGGTAGTTCCTATGTATTTCCATGCCAAAAACAGCCGTTTGTTTTATCAGGTTGCTAAACTGCATCCGAATTTACAGACCCTGATGCTTCCTGCAGAAATGATGAATGACAGGGAAAAACCCATCAGAATCAGAATCGGGCGACCAATCGCCGTAAAGGCAATGGACGAAATGGAAACCATTGAGGAGCTCGGAGAATTCCTGAAACGTAAGGTATATATGATGAAATCTTATTATGAAAAGAGAAAATCCCTTGCGCAAAGCATTAATCTTCAGAATCTATCCGTAAAGTTTCCTTTATTAAAAGAAGAAAATATTGTTCAGAACATTATTGATGAAACTCCTGTAGAAGACATTATCAAAGACGTTGATAAACTGAGAGGAACGGATAAAATGTTGTTCAGCAATGGAAATTATGAAATTTACTTTACTACTTATGAGGAAATCCCTTCTATTATGAGGGAAATCGGACGCCAGAGGGAACTTACCTTCCGTGCAGTAGGTGAAGGAAGTAACCTTCCGTTCGACCTGGATGAATATGACAAGCATTATCACCATCTTTTCCTTTGGGACAATGGCGAGAAAAAACTGGCAGGAGCCTACAGAATGGCACTGGGCAGAGAGGTAATGAAAAGATACGGCATCAAAGGTTTCTATACAAGTTCTTTATTTGAATTTGAACAGGACATCCATCCTTTCTTTAAAAAGGTAATCGAAATGGGCCGTGCCTACATCTGTCAGGAATATCAGCAGAAACCTCTTCCGCTTTTCCTGTTATGGAGAGGAATTGTACATGTCTGCCTGAGAAATCCTGACCATAAATTCCTGATGGGAGGAGTAAGCATCTCCAACAAATTTTCAGAGTTTTCAAAATCGCTGATGATTGAATTTATGCGTTCCAATTATTTTGATTCCGCAGTGGCTCAATACATTACCCCAAGGAATGAATACAAGGTCAAATTGCGCGACAGGGATAAAAATATCTTCTTTGAAGAAATGGAATCCGACCTGAATAAACTTGACAAGATTATTGATGATCTTGAACCGGAATTAAGATTGCCTGTTCTGATCAAAAAATACATCAAGCAAAATGCAAAAGTGATTGCTTTTAATGTAGATCCTAATTTCAATGATGCAATCGATGGATTGATGTATATCCGGATCAGTGATCTTCCGGAAAACACCATTAAACCGGTATTGGAAGAGATGAGCGAACAAATCAGAAAAGAACAGGAAAATAATACAACTGAGAATCAGTAAGTTTTAGCTTTACTCAAAAAAAGTGCGATGAATACTTGCTTTGTATACTAAAACTTGCTACTTTTGCATCACTTTAAAACAACGAAGTAAGACAAACAAAAATATAATGGTTTCTTAGCTCAGTTGGTAGAGCAATGGATTGAAAATCCATGTGTCCCTGGTTCGATTCCTGGAGAAACCACTTGAAAACCTCTGATTAGTCAGAGGTTTTTTTGTTATAGGATAATTACTACATTTTTGCTTCCAACTTACCCTGGATAACAACATTACCGGATCAAGCGCAAAAGTTGTGGTCTTATAATATTCAGATCTATTTAATTTTCAAAATTCACGCAAAGGATTCTTTTTGATTACTCTTTATTTTAAGTAAGCTAAGAAATGAATCGATTTTTAATCGATTCTGATGAAGCGAAGACTTTGCATGCACTTAGCCAGCAGCTATGCTGTCTTCTTTGCTTACTTGAAATAGAACATTATTTTTTAAACTTTGCGTGAAAAAACGATCTCAATAATTTTGACGCTAATCAATAATGAACAGAATTTTTATATTCAGACCAATTTATTATGTCCCCAACTTTTGCTCCTGATCCTATTTTGCCTCTTAACTCACTTACAAAATAGTAATCTGATAAGATCTTGCATTTAAATGTATATTTTGATCACTCAATCTCGCCAGCCATTAGCTTTGATATTTATTTCTTTTTCAAAAATTATCTGTAATACATCTCTCTTTTTTGTATTTTTATTTATCATTTTTTTAAATGATTATTTATAAACTAATACCCTATGAAAAGAAAAACCGACATTTACATGCTATTCTTTCTATTGTTTTCGGTAAAAATATTTTCCCAGACAACAGATAATCCGGAACTGCAAAAAATGGCAGATGATGACCAGAACGCCAGAAAAGCATCTAAAATCAACTGGAAAGTTTTAAACAAAGAAGACAGTTTAAGACGTGCCAGAATTTATGTGTTAATAAAGGAAAATAAAGTGAATACTGCAAAAGATTATTTTAATTCCGGTATTGTCTTTCAACATGGTGGAGATACAATTTCCTCCGGAATGGCTGTCAAAAGCTTTGAAAAAGCCTTGCAACTCGATCCGGGCTTAAACCGCTGGTGGTACGCTGCTGCTGTAGACAGACATTTGATGCATCAGAACAAACCTCAGATCTATGGCACCCAATATATCAAGGATTATACAACAAATAACAAATGGGCAAGATATAAAATAGATACTACCCAGGTAACTGATGAACAAAGAAAATATTACGGTGTAAAATCCCTTAAAGAGCAAGAGGAAAATGAAAGGGAAATGAATCTCATTCCCCTGAATGATGCCTATATTTCTCGTCCATCAATTGATAAGTTAATTTCATTTATCATTTCAGAGCATAAAAAAGGAATAAAGTCTACCTATAATACCAGTGAAAGTGAAATCAACAACTTCGGATATCAGCTTCTTCGGGAAAACAAAATAAATGATGCCCTGAAAATATTCAGATTAAATATTCAGCTCTATCCCAATGCCTGGAACACCTATGACAGTTATGGGGAAATACTTTTAAAAGTTGATAAAAAGAAAGAAGCTTTGGAAAACTATAAAAAATCCCTGGAGCTCAACCCTGATAATGAAAATGCCAAAAAAGTTTTAAATACCTCAAACAACTAGTATACAAATATTTGAGTTCATAATACCATTCTATGTTTTTATTTTTTCAAAATTAATTGTAAAAAACTTGCATGATATTACAAAATATTATACTTTTGCATCACTTTAAAACAACGAAGTAAGACAAACAAAAATATAATGGTTTCTTAGCTCAGTTGGTAGAGCAATGGATTGAAAATCCATGTGTCCCTGGTTCGATTCCTGGAGAAACCACTTGAAAACCTCTGATTAGTCAGAGGTTTTTTTGTTATAGGATAATTACTACATTTTCGGCTTCCAACTTACCCTGGATAGCAACATTATCACAGTAGGAATATTAATTCCTCTATCAATATTTAATTTAGTCGTTTCATTTAATAACTTCCGCCTTTACTTTACTTTCGGCATTTACTTAGTTTCTTGTGGTGTTGTAATGTTTCAGGAAGATGAATAGGTTATCAATTATTAACCTATACTCCTCTATCACTAATCTACCCAAGTTTCAAATGGCATATTTAAATTAAGAGCATTTTGAAATAAATTTCTTAATTCTATAAAGTAGTATTTTAAAACTTCTTTATTATCATCATAAAATTCACCTCCGATACTTAATATTTTTAAATACTCTGTACTTTGGTAATAAACAGTATTTTCAAAGTTATTCTGTCCACCATATTTTTGAAGAATAGAATTAAAGAATTCATTTTCCAGTGTAGGAATAACCTGACTATCAATAAAGTTTATTGCCTCTTGAATATCTGCAGGTACAAAATGAGCTATATCATTATCACTAGTATAAATTCCTTCGGAAATATTGTAACTAACCCGATATGCCCATTCAGAAAGGGTGGCATCAAAAACTTTTTTATTTCGTTGATTATCAATCTGTGTAGAATAATACATCATTAAAGAGTATGTTCCAAAATCGATTTCAACAAATGAATTATTTTTTAATTCAAAATATATTTTTCTTGTTCTCATTTTTAGACTTTCAAAAGAAACTTTTGGATGAATCAAAATTACCCATTCAATGTCTCAAAATTTACTCTAGACTTTTCCTACATATCCCATATTTACAGATATCCCAGGTTATTTCTCAGATAGGAAAACTTTAATTTCCATTTTTTATTCCTTATATTTAATCTGTACGGGATGTTTTCAAAGAGAAATCAACTTATGAATTCTCTAATGACTGATACTCTGCCCACATTGCATTAACTTTTTCCTGATCAAATATATCAGTTACGTATCTCCCTTCGGGTACCAGTAATTTATATTGGGCATCAATATATTCCATAAACCCATCATCCATAGATGGTAAACTAAAATCTACACTAGCGGGATCTTTGCTTACTTCGTAATAAAATTTATCTACGCTTACACTTAAGTATCCTTCAAAACACTGCACACTACCCTTTGACAAAAGTCTGTAAGCAGATTCATATGGGTGGGGCAAATGAAAATAAGGTTCAAAAACAGTTGGATATTCTGCCCTTAATATATTCCAGTAAATGTAATAATACAGATATAAATAATCAAAGGATCTATGATCTATATTGATGGAAACTCCTTCAAGCAGGTTGAGCCTGTAAAAATCTATATCCAGTAATTCTTTTCTAAGTTCAGGAAATAAGATCCGGATCAGATCATTTCGATCTTTATACCGCATGAGGTTGTATGAAAAATCAAAATTTAATGTTTCGCACCATTGTTTCATGGTATTCAGATAATTCTTAAACAAAAGGATATTGCTGGGACCACCATTCATATCGGGATTTTTCTGGGCTTTAAAGACCAACAGTTCTTTTATAAAGTCTTCGTTTATTTTCATTAAGGTTATATATTAGTTAATCTCTTTTACTAATCCATCAATGTTATTGAATAATTAAATTGCTCAAAATAAACTTCATAAATTTATAATTTGTACAATGTATTTTCTAAAAACCATCACTAATATTATGATTAGCTATCTTAACATTGTATTTCCGAACAGGATTAAATGTAATTTTATTGTAAAGTTTAATATTATAATTATCAGTATATTCATTATTTTAAATATACCTAAAATTGAAGTAAATGTTAGGTTTTGTATTGATGATAAAATCCCGAAGACCGTTTCAGGCCTTTTTAATTTTTCAGCCAGTTCAGACATTCAGTAATCTGCATTTTACTGATAAACACCTCATCGCTCACTTCAGGCTTGGGAGAAAGTTTTAATTCTACTTTTTGGCTTGAGTGTTTGATAATTTCTGCAATTGCTTCTTTATTGATGATAAACTTCCGGTTTACCTTAAAGAAGACCTGTGGATTCAGTTTCTGAATAATATCCTTAATTGTATCATCATAAATATAGGTCTGATTATCCATTGTAGTAAGGAAAAGGTATTTTCCGGAAGCAAAGAAATAAGCGGTATGATGTTCGTCTATAGATTTAAGCTTATTGCCTTCTCTTACCATGAACCGTTTCATGATTTCAGAGCTCCTATTCTGTAAGGTAGATATTGATTTCAGGGTAAGTTCCGGATCAAAATTATTCCTGATGGAAACAAATTTCTGTAACGCCTGATGGAGATCTTCGTCTTCAAAAGGTTTCAGGAGATAATCGATTGTAAAATGTTTGAAAACCCTCATTGCATATTCATCAAATGCCGTAATAAAAATAACAGGGGTAAACAATTCTACCTGCTCAAAGATTTCCAGGCTCATCCCATCCCCTAAATGAATATCCATAAAAATAAGATCAGCGGAGCTGTTCCCGAAGAATTCTATTGCCTGCTTTTTAGAACGAAGAATTACGATTTCAGTGACGGGGACAATGTCTTGTTTATCTAAAAGGCCTTTCAGATAATTAACAGCCAGCAATTCGTCTTCTATAATGGCAATTTTCATAACCTTACAAAAATACAAAAAAACCGCCAGAACGGTTAAATTCTGGCGGTTTCAGGGAATGTTAATATGAAATTTTATAAATTAGGATTGTTCTTTTTCGCACTCATCGGATATTCTATGGTATATCTTGGATCATTTTGCTGGAGAATATATTCCTTACCATTAATCATATGGCTTATTTTTTTCTGGTTTGTCCTTCTTAAATCGAACCAGCGTTGTCCTTCTAAGGCGAATTCCCTGTATCTCTCATCCATGATGAAATTCATGAACGCTTCCGAATTCATTGAAGACACTGCATTTTGCACAGCAGTAAAACCGTCCGGTGTATATCTGTTCTTCAAAACTTTAAGAAGTGTTTCTTTAGCTTCGCTCATTTTATTCAGCTTTACTAATGCTTCAGATTTTATAAAATACTGTTCTGCCGTTCTGAAAGACACCCTGAAATCTGAGCTTCCTCCTTTAATGACCTTGTATTTATTCCCATTTTTTTCAAAATAGATTCCAAACCTTTTGTCTGTAGAGCTATTGTATGATGATAGCAGATCCTGAGACACAAAACATAGGTTCTTAATAGAATTATCCCATGTATTATCCAAAGCCATAATAGATTCGGGAGAGGCATAATGGTTGGGAACTGTATTCGCTGTATTCAAATCCGTCAGGTCTCCTTTTACAGCCAATACCTCATCAGCATAGTATAACGCCTTGCTCCAGTCTCCTTCATAGAGAGCAATCCGTGCCTGGAAAGCCATTAATGCTGTTTTTGAAAATCTATAGTTGACACCCACTGACTGTTTTTGCTCTACCATAAGCCCCTCCGCTTTTTGAATATCCGCATGAACCTGCTGATAGACTTCCTGTACAGAAGAAGGCTTTAGCACCTGCTCAAGGTCAATTTCCAGACTGACAGGCACTCCCCTGTCTGTAGAAGCTGTAGCACTGTTGTATGGCTTCCCGTAGAGGTTAACCATATCAAAATATAAATAAGCCCGGAGTGCATAGGCTTCTGCAAGAATTTGATTTTTTTCGGGAGATTCTTTCATCGTCTTACTGCCTTCATTGATGATCTGATTCAGATAAAAATTCACGGCATAAAAACTTACCCAGGGAAACTCCGTGGATGAGGAATCGTTATTGGAGTCTTTCCACATCGCAATTTCACGGTAAGAAATAAAGTCCATTCCGTTTTCATCAAGATTCACTTCATCAGTACGAAGTGCTGTCAATGATTTATGAACCGGGTATTTTGAGTAAGCTGATGTAAGTACTTTACGGTAATCTTCAACAGTAGCAGGAATGATTTTCCCTTCAGGCTGAATATCCAAAAAACGGTCACAACCTATATGAGTAAAGCTAATGACTGCTAATGCTATGAATGTAGTTATTTTTCTCATTTTTCAAGTTTTAAAAAGAAACATTAAAGCCTACTGTAACTGATTTGGTAATAGGCTGTGCATAAATATTACCATAGGTTTCCGGATCAAAATATCCTTTGTACCCGTTACTGAATACAAACAGGTTACGTCCTTCAATACTCAGCCTAAGACTGCTGATCCCCATAGGACTTGTAAATTCCTTCGGGAGGGTATATCCCAAACGGATACTGCTGATTCTTACATAGCTGATTTCCTTTGCCCAAACATCAAGCAGGCTGTAAGCATTGGAACGGTTTCCCGCAAACCATTTGTTTGCCATCCATCCATTTGGGTTAGCCTCCATATCCGGGCTTGTAATTCCCGGAAGAGAAGAACCAGCTTCGTAGATATCCCGTGTGTAATTTCGCCCTCTGTCTAATTCCATTCCGCGGTAGGAAGGCGTTCTCATTACAGTCTGCTTTAGATTGACCGTTGCAGAAACAGTCAGGTCAAAATTGTGTATTTTAAAGGTATTGATGATCCCTCCTGTAAATTTCGGGTCTCTATCTCCCACGTATGTAAAAAGATTTCTCAGTTCAGCATTTGAAAGTTTTGTATCTACAAGCTGCCCCGGAAGAAAATCTTCGTATACATCATATAGTTTGAAAAACTCTGCTGCCGATACTTTTTCATCCCCTTTCCAGAACATTGGATTTCCAAATTCATCCATTCCCGCTGTTTTCAAAGCGAAAACAGCATTTACCGGAAGACCTTCCCTGGAAGGAAGCAAAGAATTGTCACGAGGCTGTTCACTTAATACTGTACTTTTATTATGGGCAAAGTTAATAGTAGTGGTCCATTTGAAATGATCCTTATTGATATTTCTTGTAGACAATGCCAACTCAAAACCTTTGTTCGTTAAACTCCCCCAGTTCATCATTGTATATTCAAATCCTGTTTCAAGCGGGGTTTCTTTCATACTGATCATATCCGTTCCCTTTCTATTGTAAATATCTGCGGTAAGATTGATACGGTTTTGGAACAACCCTAAGTCAACACCAAAATTGACGTTGGTTGTTTTTTCCCAGCGAAGCTTATCGTTCGGAGGGCTGATTACATTGATAATTCCTTCTTTCATCCCCGGGAGAATCGTTGCGTCATTATATTCTCCAATAAAGAAAGGTGAAGTATTACGGTCAATATTTCCCTGAAGACCATAGGAAGCCCTGAATCTAAGATTAGAAATTGCAGAAATATTTTTCATAAAATTCTCTTTGGTCACCAGCCACGATCCTGAAACAGCCCATATTGGCAGGTATTTATACTTTTTATTAACCCCGAATAGGTTGGTTCCATCATATCTTACACTTCCGAAAAATGTATACTTCTGATCATAGGTGTAAGAAGCAGTAGCAAACATAGAAGCATATGCATTCTCTATTGGCGGGTTTTCACGATAGGTTTCATACCTTTTGTCCGCTGCAAAGCTTGAATTCGGAAAAACAATTGCTGTAGCCCTTCTCGTTGCAGGATCATACCCGAATGCCCTTGTAACCGTAGTATTATCTTCTGTTTTACGGATTTCAGTTCCTGCCATCAAATCAATTTCATGCTTTGAATTAATTTTGGTACTGTATGTTCCCTGTAATTTCCAGTTATACTGGAAGAAATCATTATCCCAGTTCTGTTTTACCGCACCGGCAGGTAAGAAATAATGGTATCCCCCATCTTTATAATAGCGGGTATTTTCCTTCATTTTCCTGGTAAAATACGTATTCTCAGCAGCATACTTTTCGGTTTTATTGGCATCATACTGAATACCTAACTGAGAAGTGAATCTCAAATTTTTTGAAGCCTTATATTCTAAATCCAATATTGCCTTCAATGAGTTGTTTTTCAGGGTATAGCTGGTATTTTCCCTTTCTTCCAGGAAATTAAAAGGAATATACCGGTCATCAAAACCATCCATATCTCTGTCATACCTGTAGCTTCCGTCCGCATTGAAAGGAGTCAGGTAAGGATTGGCATTCCTTGAATAATTTACAGGATTAATAGACGCATCAGCATCCGTAACAAATGACTCACGCTCACTTTGGGTCCCAAAAACAGAGATTCCTGCGTTTAGTTTATCGCTTAATTTATAGTTGTTTTTCAGAGTCAGGTTATAACGCTTAAAACCTGTTCCTATCGTTGTACCTTCTTCATCATAATATCCTAACGAGAAGTAATAGTCTGCACGGTCACTACCTCCTGAAACACTCAAACCGTACTGCCTGTTGATGGCGTTTCTGTACAATAATTTTCCCCAATCCGTATTGCTATTCCTTAAACCATCTATCTGCTGGCGGGTCATTGAATTCAACGCATCCAAACCACCATTTCTGAAGGCATCAAGTTGCCCGTTTTGAGTTAAAATTCGCATCACTTCCCCTTTATCAGCGCGATAGGTTAAATCGGTACGTCTGGCAAGCATCAGTTCAAGATCAACTTTCTCCGATGCATTTAGGAGATTAAGCTTGCCAAAATCAGGGCGGGCAGTTACAAAGGTATCTGCGGAGAAATTCAATTTTAGACTTCCTTTTTTCCCTTTTTTGGTTGTAATTGAAATAACCCCGTTTGCTGCTCTTGCTCCATAGATTGCAGTAGCTGCAGCATCTTTAAGGATGGTTATATCTTCAATATCATTAGGATTCAGTCCTGCAATAGAAAAATTCTGAAGCTGGTCAATATTATCTTTATCACTGAAATTAGGAACATCGTTTCCTTCTAAAGGAAGCCCGTCAATCACCCATAACGGATCCTGCGGACCGGATAAAGAAGCTGTTCCACGGATTCTGATTTTTGCAGGACTCCCCGGGGATCCTGTTTCAGGAGTAACCGCTACCCCCGCGATCTGGCCTGACAGCATCTGATCTACACTTGCAACCCCAGCCTGGGTAATTGCATCCATTTTAACGGTAGAAACTGCTGAAGTCTGCTTACGCTTTTCAATCTTCTGATATCCGGTGATGATAACTTCCTGTATTTTATTTTTATCTGAAACTTCAGGAGTCAGCCTTATCATATAATTGGTTTTCCCTTCACTGATCTGAATGGTCCTGGACTCATATCCCGGATAACTCACCAATACTGATCTGGTATCTGCAGGAACTTCCAGAATAAATTTCCCATCCTTATCGGTTACAGTACCTACAGACACACTTTCAATAATCCCGTCCAGCTCGGTTTTAGTAGACACAGATTGTGTTTCAATCTTTATAGATGCTCCTGTAATGACAGCAGAGGTATTTCCGTCTTCTATTTTTCCGGTAATGGTTCTCTTTTCCTGGGCCAGTGCAACCTGAGCCGCCAAAAGAGGTAAAAGTATTAGAGATTTCTTCATAGTTGATTATTTTTTTAAAGCCTCTTCAATTCGAATGATTAAGTCTGTGTAATGAGCCCTGGAAGCCTCATCTCCTTTGTATCTGGTCCTGTTCAGCAAGTCTAGTACTTTTTGCAGCTCTGCCCTTTTATAAGTGGTTACTTCAGAAACCCTTTTCATGGATGAATAATTAATATTTCTGAGATTCTTATCTGCTTCGTGATAATTGCAGATCAACGGCATATTCAGTGTTTCACTGGTTTTCAGGCTTTTCACAGCTGTTTTTTCAAATAGTTTATTCACTGAAACAATCAGGGCATCCACATAATTTTTCTGTGTCATCCTTTCAAGAATTGTAAGGCTTCCTCTTTTATTAAAAATGGCACTTCTTACCTGGTCAAATAGGTTTTCCACCGTATAGATTTCTTCTTTTGAACCTGAGACTTCATGTTTCAATTCATTTTCAAGTAATCTCAATAGCCTGTCGTCCACAAACAAAGAATAGATATTGGCATACTGCATTCCTCTTGCTAAAGTGTATGGAGTCTGCTCAAATGGCCCCATTGGTGAATTTTTAACAGGATAGGTTTTCTCAGTAATCGGATTGAAGAATAACCACTCCGGAAGATTAATTGAATTTGTAATCAGATAATCTACTGCCCTTCTCTGGGTTTCAGCAGGCACTGCTTCATATGCTTTTTTCTTATTACCAAAAACCGTGTTATTCAGGTAAATTCCTCCTACATTCGCCATGACATGACCTGTATACAGATCCCATTGCCCGATAGCCCCCAAATACAGTTTGCCCGCATCCGTATAATCTTTACCGTCTTCATAAGCCCATTTTAAAAGGTTATTGACTACTACCTTCAGGTTTTTCATTCCGTATTCACTGGCTTTCATTGCATCATCACCCAAATCTTCCGATTGTGAACGCGGATCGATTGTTTCCAGGTAGTTTTGCTGTTCACCATAGAAATACATAGGATCATCCTGGTGCTTTTCGATGAGGTTTCTTAATGCTTTTTTTTCGGAAAATTCATCCGGATACCACCTATATCCCCATTCTATGGCATATTTGTCATAAATACCGATTTTAGGGGTAATGGCAGTAACACCATCTTCTGGTTGAGCCACATAATTATAACGTGCATAGTCCATGATGGAAGGAGCCGTTCCCCCCATTTTATCTGTAAATTCTTTTGAACGAAGGGACTCTACCGGAAAGGCAAAGGAGGCTCCCATATTGTGTTTCAATCCAAATGTATGTCCTACTTCGTGGGATGATACAAACCGGATAGCCTCTCCCATATGCTCATTGCTGAATATATTTCCTCTTGCTTTGGGATCTATAGGCCCTGTCTGGATCCTCATCCATTCCTGGAGGGAAGTCATCACATTGTGCCACCAGATGATATCCGCTTCGATAATTTCACCACTCCTCGGATCCACTACTGAAGGCCCCATCGCATTTGATTTAGGAGAAGCAGCATACGTGATTACCGAATATCTTACATCATCAATATCAAAATCTTCGTCTTTTTCATCCGGCATTCTGGCTATTATGGCATTTTTGAAACCTGCCTGCTCAAAAGCGACCTGCCAGTCGTGAACTCCCGCAATGATTTTTTCACGCCATTGTTTTGGGGTTGCCGGGTCAATATAATAGACAATCGGCTTTTTAGGCTCAACAAGTTCTCCTTTTAAATATCTTTCACGGTCTTCATCTTTAGGTTCCAGGTTCCATCTGGTAATAAAGAACTTTTCATCCATTCTTTGCTGCTGATCATTAAAGGCCCAGTGTTTTTCGCTGAAAAATCCCACTCTCGGATCGGCTATTCTCGGCTTCATCGGGGTTTCAGAAAGCAGTACAAGATTAGTGGTTACTCCTAAGGTCACCGGCAGATCAACACCTCCTTCGTTTACAGAAGTGGTTAATTGGGATTTAACAACAAGGTTCTTAGGAAATGTCTTTACGCCTTCGATATAAGAAAGGCTTGATTTCACTGATCCACCAAGACCTACGTTCGCCAGAACGTCATTAAAGCTTTTCTGGTTACCATCAAAGACTTTATTAACTTTAATGGCTACCGACGTAGAATCATTGTTTTGAGCTTCAATATCAAAAACTTCAATGACAGATTCTGAAAAATTGTCTTTTACAGATTTTGTAATAGCATCATTTTTAGGAGAAGACACTTTTGCCACTGAAGTTTTAACCCAAACTTTTCTGGCTACCGTATCCCGGTGAAAGGAAATCACTTTATTTTCGTAATTCATCCCTTTATTCAACCCTGCTTCATTCACCTGCATAGGGACTTGGGAGAGTTTGTTGACAACCAAAAACTGACGTCCCATTAAAGTATCAGGAATTTCAAAATAAACATCTGTTTTTACCTGAATTGTATTGAAAAGCCCTTTTTTATAGATACCTTTCTTGATCAGGTCTTCAATTTTTTTTGTTTTTTTTGATGATGAAAGTTCTGTCTTTTCAGTTTTTTCCTTCGTTGTTTTTACAGTGTCCTTTTTCTGTGCCAGAACTGCCGGCGATGCCATAGCAAGTCCTAAATACAGAGCCAGTCTGTAATTCTTCATTACAATAATCCGATTCATTCCAAATAGTAAATATCTTAGTTTCAGCGGGCAAAGCTATAGGTATACAAAATCATATAGATCATATTAGGGAGTGAAAGGTGATTTTTCGGGAGTGAGTGGATTTTCAATTTCACTTCATTAGCGGTAAAAAACATATGAAATATTCACCATCTACAGAAATATTAAGAGAATTAATCCTAAAATATTCATAAATTTGAGTTAAATAATTAATTCCAAACTTCTCTCCTTGCACAGGTTCTGTTTTAGGCTGCCAGGTATTTTTCACAACAATCCCGTTTTCTTCAATACTAATGATGATTTCCAGCGGCTGATCTATGGTGGCAACATTATGTTTTATTGCATTTTCCGTAACGATTTGAAGTGACAGATAAGGAATACGTTTTTCCAGGCTTTTGGAATCATTAATAATGACTTCGAATCTCAGTTCCTCATCAAACCTGCTTTTCAAAAGCTCCATATATTTCCGGATAAAATCAATTTCTTTCGAAACCAAAACAATATTTTCTTTTGGAGGTACAATAAGATATCTGTAGATCTTGGAAAGATTCATGGTAAACTTCTGAGCATTCTCCTTATTAATTCCAATGAGCATATATAAAGAATTCAGGGAATTGAACAGAAAATGCGGATTGATATTATTTTTAAGCTGCTGAAGCTGGTTGATTATTTCCGCTTTATGCATTTTTTCATTTTCAATCAATAACAGATTCTTTTCTGATTGAATTTTTTCTTTTTCCTGGTAAGCAACATTGGCAGCTCTTTGAAATAAAATAAAAACGGTTACAATAAGAAATAAAGCCGCCAGAAAAATATAGGTTGTATAGGTTTTAATCTTATATACATTTTCATCGATGATGAAATTGACATGGTTCACTACTGTATATCCTTCAAAATTATCCGTTTTTAATGGTTTTATGAAGCGGGTGACTTCTACCCCAAGATATTCAGAAGTGGCAGTTCCCTGGGTATATCCGGTCCTGCTTGTACTGCATACAGTGTCTTTTGGGTTAATATCTGTAAATTCAAAAATATTCTTTCCCAAATATTTCTTCTCAGGATGGGTAATGCAAATGCCTTCTTTGGTGAAAACATACGCATAGGTATTAGAATTTTTATCTACATTGATAAAATACTGGTGAAGGTCATCCAAACTTACTGTAGATCCATAATACAGGACATTTTTATCAGGTAAAATCAGAGAATCATAGCTCACCCAAAACAAACTGTCTTTATGGGTAACCAAAATATTCCTGAAATCTCCAGCCCCATCATTTTCTAAAGTAATTGTTTTTTCTATATCCTTCTTGTTCCTGAAAATATCTGATAAAAAACCATCTCTTTCGGATTTTCCAGCTGCTTTATTTTCATAGTAATACCAGCTATCCGTTAATAGATTGCGTTTTTTATTCAGGTCATTCAATACCGAGGAATAGTCTTTATAATTTTGTAAACCATCTTTCCGGATCAGTGCCCGTAACAGATATTGATAGTCTTCAATATTTTTGAATTCTTTTTCTATAGATTCATATTTCCGGAAGAACGTCTTCTTAGCAAAGTCTTCTGTATTTTTCTGGCTATCACGGGTGATTAAAAAACTCAGAATAGCCAATGCTGCCACAGCAATTAAGCAGGCAGATAAAGCAGTGATATAAATAGATTTCCGGGATAAGGCGTGTTTAAAATTAATCGTCAAGATTCTCTAAATTGTTGTATTACTTCCACATATAAATAAGCAGTTGCAAAATTATAACAAAGTATTGAGGACTATAAAGTGAATTATTTTTTATCACTGTAAACATTACTCATTTACAACAATTGCTGTTTGATAGTCTTAAAATTAGTTAATATAGCGGTATCAATTGCAGATTGATCTTTTTATATTTTGAAAATTAATTATCTTCGCCTACAAATCTTATTTGAAAAATGAAGAAGCTCATCTCCGGGATATCTATTTTTTGTACTGTAATCGTCTCTGCCCAAGAGTCCATCCAATTTCAGGAATTACCATTCAAGGATATCATTGCAAAGGCTAAAAAGGAAAAAAAACTGGTCTTTATTGACGCCTATGCTTCCTGGTGCGGACCGTGCAAACTGATGGAAAAAAATGTTTTCACTCAGAAATCTGTCGGAGAGTATTATAATACCAACTTTATCAATGCAAGATTTGATATGGAAAAAGGAGAAGGAAGGGATATTGCTGCAAAATTCGGGGTGCGATCCTATCCTACTTATCTTTTTCTGAATGGTGAAGGCGAGCTGGTGTCACGAAATACCGGTTATATGGAAGAAAGTATGTTCATCGCTATGGCGCAGGACATCAATTCCCCGGGTAATAAGAAAGGATCTCTGAGAGACCGGTTTGCCAGCGGAGAAAAAGATCCTGAGTTTCTGATCAATATTATGAAGTTAAACTCTTCTTCAGACTATGATTTTGCCAAGAAAGCTTCTGAAAGATATTTCGAAAACAAAAAAAAGACGGAGGAGCTTTCAAAAGAGGAAATTGGTTTTCTTTTATATTTTTTAAAATCAACTGAAGACAGTAATTATGCTGCCTTCACTTCCAGAAAGGCTGAAATTATTAAATACCTTCCGGAAGAAACCTATAAAGAATTTGACGCACAGCTGAAGTTATCCAAAATAGTGGATCAATCCATTGATGAAAAAAACAAAAGGATCAATGAAGAATATTTCATGAAATCTGCCATACCATTGGTAGGACAACAGGCAGCCACAACAAAACTTAATCAGACAAAGCTTGCGTATTATGAGCAAAACGCCAATTTCCCGGAATATGAAAAGGCAGCCTTAGAGTATTATAAAAACGCTGATGCATTCGAACCTAATGAACTTTTAAGAGCTGCTTGGGTATTCGTTGATCATATCAAAACACCAGCTTCATTAAAGAAAGCTACAGAATGGGCAGAAAAATCTGTTATGAGGGGAGAGACATCTGAAAACACTTATATTCTTGCAAAGCTTTATTTTCTTACCGGCAATAAAGAAATGGCAAAAAATTACGCAGAAATGGCAAAAAATATAGCTGTTCAGAGCAGCAAGGATTCCAAACTGGCGGAAGAATTATTAAATCAAATAAAATAACACATTGATGAACTACAAATTATTAACAGGAAGTATCCTGGCCCTTTTAACAATAGAAACCCTAACTGCTCAGGAACAGGAAAATCAAAAGAGCTTATACATAAAAGGGAATGCATTATTTGCACCAATAGGAATACTAAATATTGGGATAGAAAAACAAATAAAGCCTAAGTACACCCTTCAGGGAGATATCTTTATCTCACCATGGAAATCTTTTGCAGGGCATAAATTACAGATTTATTCCGCCTCCATAGAAGGAAGATATTATTTCAAGGAAGCTTTTAAACATTGGTATATAGGAGCTAATATTGGTCTTTCTGCTTTTAATCTTCAAAAATGGAATTATTGGAGCGGCACCTATGTTACCAATGAAGGAGAATTCCTTGATAGTTCTAATCTTTATCAAAAAGGATTTTCAATTATGCTGGGGGTAACAGGAGGTTACCAATTCCAGTTATCTGACCGTTGGAATCTTGACGTTTACGCCACAATAGGTACATCTCAAGGTTTTTACAAAGGATATGATAGCACTACCGGAAAACGCTATGATGGAACAGATGGCGTTAACAGAAGCGGAGAAATCATTCCTTACAGGGGAGGCATAATGATCTCTTATAAATTAAAATAATACAATGAAGTTATTAGGAAGAAATCATATTATCATTTCAGTGATCACATTTGTGATCCTTTTTTTAATGAATTATATAGGGAATGATTTGCCTGATAAATTACAACGAGCCCTGCTTACTGCTTTTGCAGGGGTGATTGGGCTAACAGTTGGGCTTTTCATTTTAAATAAAGGAAAAAATGATAAAAACCCGCCTCAAAATTTTGATTAATCAGTCTTTATAAATAACGTATCGGGTTCTTATTTTTTCAAAATTTTCCAGATCTTTTTTCCATGAAGATTTAATTTCCGGAATCGATTTGCCAGCAATAATTTGTTTCCTAAGCTCATCGGTTCCGGCTAATGTATCAAACCATAGGTTTTTCAAAAAGAAATCCTGTTGAGGGTTTTTATAGGCTTTATAAGCTTTTATTACCCACTCAAGGTTTAATTCTCTTAAATCCCCGGGATAGTTGGAAAGATTTTCTCCATAACATAATTTTCCGTTCAGGAAAGGATCCTTAGCTCCAAAATTAGGCCTTGGCGTAAACTGATAAGGCAAACTTTGTGTCCACGGAGAACCATAAACCTGGAAAGGCAAATCTGTACCTCTTCCTACAGAAACCTGGGTCCCTTCAAAGAAGCATAAACTTGGATATAAGTTAATCGATTTATCGTTAGGCAAATTTGGTGATGGCCTGTCTGACATTGCGTAACGCTGTTTTTTATGATAATTCTTCATCGGAATAAGGGTGTATTTTGCCTGTACTCCATTTTTCAGCCATTTTTCTCCGTTCACCATTTTCCCATATTCCCCTATCGTTAACCCATATACTACAGGAACTTCGTGCATTCCCACAAAGCTGGACCACTTTTTTTTCAGAACCGGCCCATCCGTATAACCATCATGCGGATTAGGGCGGTCAAAAACCATGATTTCAACATTATTTTCAGCACCGGCTTCCATTAAATAAGACAAAGTAGAAATATAAGTATAGAATCTTACCCCTACATCCTGGATATCAAAAACAACTATATCGATATCCTTTAATTGCTCGGGTTTCGGCTTTTTGTTGCTGGCATATAAAGAAACAATCGGGATTCCTGTTTTCACATCCACGCCATTTTTCACTTTTGCACCGGCATCAGCATCTCCTCTGAAACCATGTTCGGGGGCAAAAATAGCTTTAACCTTAATATTATTTTTAACTAAAAAATCTACTACATGGGTTTTGTCACTCATCAACCCCGTCTGATTGGTAACCACCCCTACTGTTTTACCCTTTAACAATGGTAAATACAACTCTGGTTGATCTGCTCCGGTTTTAAAATCAGATTGAATTTGAGAATAATATTGGTTGAATACTCCTAAAAAAATTAGGCAAATCAGAAGTAAATTTTTAATTTTGAAATCTAAATTCATAAGCTTGAAATTTCCTTTATATTTCTCTAGAAAAATAGCATTTTCCAAAGATAACAAAAATAACCTTTCAAGGGTTATCATCTTCATTGGCAGACTTTCTGTAGCTTTGGGGATCATTGTGTCCTTAATCACGGTGGCTACCGGTTTTGGTTCTAAAAAAGCTATTAAGGAAAGACTTGCGGATTTCAGCGGTCATATTACTGTAAGGTCTACCCGGTCCAATTCTTCATACAACACTTCTGTTCTTGATAATCAGGGGTTAAATCTTCCTAAAATAAAAGAGCTCCCGGATGTGGAAAGTGTTCAGAAGTATGCAACAGTAACGGGAATTATGCGGAATGAGCATAGTTTTGCCGGAATTATTTTTAAAGGAATCGGGAAAGATTTTGACAGTGCAAGGTTTAAAAAATTTCTCATTGCAGGAACTACTCCTAAGGTGACTGAAAAAGGATTCAATAACAATGTTACCATTTCACAAAAGGTGGCCAATGATCTTCATCTTAAACTTAACGACAGTATTGTTACCGTATTTTCAAAAACCGACCAGAAACCTATCTACCGGAAATTCAGGGTTATCGGAATTTTCAAGACCGACATCAAAATGATAGATGATCAATTTGTCATTGGTGGTATCAATCACGTAAGAAAAATCCAGGATATGAAACCTGATGAAATCGGAGGTGTTGATATCTTCCTTAAAAATGTCAATGACATTGATAAAGACTTCCCTGAAATTGAGAAACTGATCGGTTATAAAAACTATGCAGAGAAAGCCACTGAAAAATTCCCTCAAATTACTGATTGGATCAGTATTTTCGATACCAATATTGCTTTGATTATCATTATTATGCTGATTGTTGTGGTAATTAATATTATTATGGTTCTTTTAATTCTTATTATTGAAAGAACTAATTCTATTGGTCTTCTTAAAACTTTAGGGGCAAGCAATTCCCAGATTAGAGCAACTTTCATCAATTATACGCTGATCATCATGATTCCGGGGCTTCTATACGGAAACGCCATTGGACTGGGACTTATCCTGATTCAGAAATTCTTTGGAATAATCAAACTCAATCCTGAAAATTATTATGTGAGTACGGTTCCTGTGGACCTCAACCCAATCGCTATTATTTCTATTTCCGTAGGGATCCTGATTATTTCCGGGCTGGCTCTGATCATTCCCAGCTATCTGATCAGTAAGATTTCACCGGTAAAAGCCATTAAATATAATTAGAAATTAAAAACAGGCTGCTGTTAAATATTGTTGATCAATCCTCTTCAATATATAGCATCCATCTATCAGTCTAAGGTATGGATAATTTTAAAAGCATTATCTTTGCACCGCATATAAAACATTTATGAAATACGCAAAAAATATTCTTGAAACTATAGGAAATACACCCTTAGTACAACTTAACAAAGTATTGGGAGAAGATTTTCCTGCACTGGTTTTAGCAAAGGTAGAAACATTCAATCCCGGGAATTCCGTAAAGGACAGAATGGCTCTTAAAATGATAGAAGATGCCGAGAAAGATGGCAGACTAAAACCGGGAGGAACCATCATTGAAGGAACTTCCGGAAATACAGGAATGGGACTGGCACTGGCTGCTATCATCAAAGGATACAAATGTATTTTTGTGACCAATTCCAAGCAATCAAAAGAAAAATGTGATATTCTTCGTGCCGTAGGAGCTGAAGTAATCGTTTGTCCTACTGATGTAAAACCAACTGATCCGCGTTCTTATTATTCAGTTTCCAAAAGACTGGCTAAAGAAACGGAAAACGGATGGTATGTAAATCAATATGATAATTTATCCAACAGAGCGGCTCATTATGAATCTACAGCACCTGAAATCTGGGAACAGACAGAAGGCAAGCTGACTCATTTTGTGGTAGGTGCCGGAACCGGAGGTACCATTACGGGATGTGGGACTTTTTTCAAAGAAAAAAATCCGGATATTAAGGTAATTGGAGTAGACACTTATGGTTCTATTCTGAAAGAATTCCATGAAACCGGGGAACTGCATTATGATCATGCCTATACCTATATTACAGAAGGAATCGGGGAAGATATTATCCCTGAGAACTATGATATGTCGGTGATTGATCATTTTGAAAAGGTAACAGATAAAGACGGAGCTATCTATGCAAGAAAGCTGGCAAAAGAAGAAGGAATTTTCTGTGGATATTCTGCCGGTAGTGCTATTGCTTCTCTTGTTCAGATGAAAGAGCAGTTTACCAAAGATGATGTCATTGTGGTTTTGCTTCATGACCATGGTTCCAGATACGTAGGAAAAATCTACAATGATGAGTGGATGAAGGAAATGGGCTGGCTGGAAGAAAGCAAGGAAGCCTAAGAAAGCAGATAACGAATTATTATAGGCAAAAAGCCATTCGTATATAATAAAAAACGGGACAAAATTTTGTTCCGTTTTTATTTTTATTGTCTGATATTTTCTTTCAATGTTTTCTTGAGAAAACTGTATTCCTTATCACTCATTGATTTCTTTGGAAACATGTAACTGTATTTTCCTTCGAGGGAAATAAATTTTTCATTAACCTCAAAATGCTCAAAATCTTTCCACTCACTGGTTTCTTTTTCTCCATCAATGTTGATGGTAAAAAAATTCTGATCAAACCTGATCTCATATATTGTACAGTTTTCAATGAGGTTCAGGTAATGATTAACCTGCTTTTTCCATCTTGAAACTTTGTTGATGCTTACAGAAAGAAAAACAGCGCAAAGTAAAAGTATAAAACTTAAAAAGTATAAAATACCTACATTATCTTTACCTAAACTATCTTTAAATAGAAAGACGACCAGTACAACAACAGCTGCAGCAATAGTTGTTATCGTCTTGCTTTTTGTGGTAGGCGAAAAAAGCAGACTGCCCTGATTACCATTAAAATAAATATCTTCAAAATTCTTTCTGTCTGATTTTAGTCTGATCACCTTTTCCTCGCTCATAGTTTGTATATAGTTTGTTGTAAAAGCTACAAAACTAAACTAAATATCTTCATATTCATTATTTATGGCAGAAAGTTTATTCATCAGCTCTCTGTTTCTTCGTTTGAGAGCTTCCAGCTTTTTCAGCATATTATGAATTACTTCTAAACCAGGCAGGTTAATTTCAAGATCATAGTACCAATTCGCAAACTTCTCCAGCTCAGGTAAATCTTCATACATTAAATAACGGATGTTATCTTCTGTCTGTACATGAAGCAGGCCGTAATCTACCAATTCGTCAAAAAAAGTGACTTCTATATTATATATTCTTACGAGTTCTTCCCGTGATATTCTTTCGCTCATGACCTAGGAATTTTTCAATTGTTCAAAAAGTTCTTTCTGCTTTTCTGTAAGGTTGGTAGGCAGCTTTACTTCATAGGTTACAAATAAATCACCATACTGTCCTTCTTTTTTATAGACAGGAAACCCTTTTCCTTTCAATCTTACCGTAATCCCGGATTGGGTTTCCGGCTTCACTTTAAGATTAACACTTCCTTCCAAAGTATTGACTTTAACCTCACCTCCTAAAACCGCTGTATATAAATCTATGGATACTTTCGTTTTCAGATCATCACCAATCCTTTCAAAATTGGGATCTACCGGAATGTTAAATGTGATATAGAGGTCTCCGTTCGGGCCACCGTTTACTCCCGGATTTCCGTGGCCTTTCAATTTGATCTGCTGGCCATCGTAAACTCCCGCAGGAATTGTGATTCTTACCTTTTTGCCATTGATCTCAAAAGTTTGCGGATGAGTTTTTGCGGCATCTCTTAAATTTAAATTCAATTCAGCATGTATATCCTGTCCTTTGAATTTCCCTGAGGCACTTCCCCGGGAACTTCTGCCAAAGCCTCCGCCCGCACCCCCAAACATATTCTGGAAGAAATCTGAAAAATCTTCACCTTCTCCAAAATCCGCTCCTGAGAATCCTCCTCCATAGTCATAGTGGCTTTGCTGCTGGTACTGTCTTTGTTGTTGCTGGGCTTTTTCATATTCCTCACCGTGTTTCCAATGTTCTCCGTACTTATCATATTTAGCACGGTTTTCGGGATTGCTGAGTACTTCATTAGCTTCGTTGAGTTCCTTAAATTTTCTTTCAGCTTCTTTGTCGTCAGGATTAAGGTCCGGATGCAGTTTTCTTGCCAGTTTTCGGTAGGCTTTTTTAATGTCATCCTGGGTTGCGCTTTTATCTACGCCTAAAATCTTATAGTAATCTATATAAGCCATAGAAACGATGTTTACTCAAATTTATGAATTTTAGGTCTGAAAATTGTATAAAGAAATGTTAAAAATAAACCTATCTTTGATAAAAAGCCCTGCATGAAAGAGGTATTAAAAAACTATTCCGGAATTATATTTTTACTATTAGGAATTATCGTTGGAAGCATTATTGGTATTGTAGCCCCAGGTTTTGTAGAATACATTAAGCCATTGGGAGACATTTTTCTTAATCTTCTTTTTGTAAGTGTAGTTCCTCTGGTATTTTTTGCCGTTTCCAATTCTATCGCTTCGCTGGAACAGCAATCTAAGTTTGGAAAAATCATCCTTGTGATGGCTCTTACATTTTTATTCTTTATTCTGACAGCTGCTATTTTTACAATTTGTGCTGTCTACCTGTTTCCTGTTTCGGGAGTTTCCGGCAGTTCAGAGTTAATAGCAGAAGCTGCCGACAATGATACGTGGGGAAACCGGATTGTAAGTTTCTTTACGGTAGGAGAATTCACGGAACTGTTCTCAAGGAGAAACATGCTGGCTCTTTTAGTATTTGCATTTTTAACAGGTTTTGCTGCCAGAAAAACCGGGGAGAAAGGAGAACCTTTCAGCGTTTTTATTGCTTCAGGATATGAAGTTATGAAGGAACTGCTTTTATTGGTTATGAAGCTTGCGCCTATTGGTTTGGGAGCTTATTTTGCTTATCAGGTTGCTACATTAGGTCCGCAGCTTTTTGGGTTTTATGCTAAACCGCTGGGGTTATATTATATTGCAGGAATTATCTACTTCATTGTCTTTTTTTCTATTTATGCATTCATGGCGAACGGTCAGAAAGGGGTTAAAAGTTTCTGGACAAATGCGATCTACCCTACCCTTACAGCTATCAGTACCTGCAGCAGCTTTGCCACAATGCCTGCAAACCTGCAAGCTGCCTCAAAAATAGGTATTCCAAGTTCAATAGCCAATCTGGTTATTCCTATCGGGACAACACTTCATAAAAACGGATCTTCCATGTCTTCCATTATTAAAATTTATGTGGCATTTTTAATTATAGGGAAAGATTTTTTTGATCCGGCCAACCTGCTTTTAGCTTTAGGAATTACGGTTTTTGTGAGCATCGTAGCCGGTGGTATTCCTAATGGAGGTTATATTGGGGAAATGTTAATGATCTCAGTGTATAAGCTCCCTCAGGAGGCAATTCCCGCAGTTATGATCATCGGAACCTTGGTAGATCCCCTGGCTACAGTTTTGAATGCGGTAGGAGATGTTGTTGCCGCTATGTTTGTCAACCGGTTTGTGAAGGTCTGACTTCTCTTGATTGTTTAACGGAAACTCTATTGCTTATTCGCTTCGCTGCATAGGTTCCAGGTTTTTATATTCTTTAGGCGTAAAAAGTCTGTAATGAATCTTAAATGTTTTGCCTAAAGGAGTTTCCAGTGAAAATCCGTCGGTCACATCCAGAGTAAAATGAGGGTAAACCGAGCGAAAGAATTACTTACCAGTAAGAACACCATCAAGGAAACTGTTTTTCTGACGGGATTTTCAGACACCAACTATTTTACGAGGGTATTTAAACAATGGGAGGGAGTAACCCCGAAAAGTTATCAGAAAAGAATAGCTCTGAGATAATTTGTTTAGAAAACATATATATAAAAAGCCCCGAAGTAAAACTCCGGGGTTATTTTTAATAATGATTAGTAACCATCATTTTGTTTTACATTCGGGTTAGCCGAAATTTCCTTAAAATGATTAGTAACCATCATTTTGTTTTACATTCGGGTTAGCCGAAATTTCCTTAATTGGAATAGGTAATGTATATCGGTAATCACCATTTACAAGGTTTTTAACCGGGATGATATCATCCGTGTCATTTCTGTCCATGCTAGCATTAGCCAATCCCCCAAGTCTCTTAAGGTCAATGAAACGATGTCCTTCCAGTGCCAATTCAATTCTACGCTCTTTCAAGATATCAGCATAAGCTAATTGTGCAGTTGAATAAGCAGGTGTTATCGCTGCTCCCTTGAAATTTCTTGCCTCTCTCACTTGTTGGATTTTATCATGAGCTGCCGTAAGGTTTCCTGCTGCCACCTCAGCTTCTGCTATAATGAAATACATCTCTGACAATCTGAAAACTTTAATGTCATTTCTGGTTGATGTACTTAGTTTTCCCGGGTACTTGTCAATCACCAATGCATCATCTCTGGTAGCTCCCGCTGCTGCATTAGCGTAATCAGTATTTGGTTTTGATGAAGGATCAACGTAGGCATACTTTCTGATATCACCAGGAATATTCTGGAACAAGTTATATAAATTTCTTCCCCAGAACCACATTGGAGATCCCTTAATGTTGGACTGGTTTGTATTCCACTTCCCACCAATAGCAGCACCGGCTCCTAGAGGAAGTCTGTTAAGAGAGAAGATAGTCTCACCGTTATCCGAATCAGCCCACATTCTTCTGTATGGGTTGAAAGATCCTCCTACAATACCATTTCCAGTTTTTTCATCAATTCCTCCGTAGAATGCAATATCCCATTTGTCAGTAGTCTCCGGTTCAGTAAAATCTCCGGATTGGAAAACAGAACCATCAGCTTCAGTAACTGGAACTTGAGCATTGGTTCCTGTAATTGGTCCTGCTGCCGTAAGAGAAAGGCCTGAGCCGCTGATTACCAATTCTGCATATTTCTTTGCTAACGCCATCTCTCCTCTGTAAAGGTTAAAACGAGCAGCAACAGCATTTACAAAACTCTTATCAGCAAAATATCTTCTTGGAGTTGTAGCGTTGCTTAAGATCTCTCTTGCATAATCTAAATCAGCATTAATGAAGTCATATACTTCCTGGTTTTTCGCTCTTGGTAACTGAGCTTCTGTAGATGGTATATCTTTCAGAAGAATAACTCCTAAAGCATTAGGGTTTTTCATGTCACTAGAAAAATATGCCTCTAACTGTACATAGCAATATGCTCTGATTGCTCTTGCCTGCGCAAGAATTTCATTATATTGTTTTTGCTCTGTTGCAGAAGCAGGTGTAATTTTCTTTGCCCCTTCCAGTAGTCTGTTCACTCTGTTGATTACTCTGTAATTGTTCAACCAGATTCCATCACTTGCAACGGTACCTACTGTACCTCCTGTTATAACAGGGCTGGAAGGATCAAGGAAATGTCTGTGCAGTGTATATTCCTGTCCTCCACTACCAGATCCCGGCTTTACTTCGTCTGTAAATACAGCGGTAAAATAAATTTCATCAATCGGATCCAACTGAGCGTATACAGATCCGTTTAAAACTTCATTAAGGTTAGCAACACTGGTATACAGGTCTTGTTCCTGTAACTCTCCCGGCTGCTTTATATCCAATGCATCCTGACAGCTGGTTAATGCAAATGATGCAGAGGATAAGGTGGCTACAACTAATATTGTGTTTATAATTCTTTTCATAATTCTTCTCAATTAAAAATCAACATTTAAACCTACAGATACGGTTCTTGGGTTAGGATAAACATTTAGTGAATACGAAGTAATCGGCTCCGGATCAAATCCTTTCCAATCTGTCCATGTGTAAAGGTTTTCTGCCTGAACGAATACTTTAATACCTCTTACCGGCAATTTACCTAATTGATCTTTGCTAAAGTTATATCCTACAGTAATATTCTTCAGTCTTATGAAATCTGATCTGTGTAAGAATCTGTCTGAAGAACCTAAGCTTAGGTTACTCGCTTTCAAGGCAGGTACATCCGTGTCTCTGTTATCAGGAGTCCAGGCGTTCAGTAAGTCAGCAGAAAGGTTTCTGTTGGCAGCAGCACTTGGGTCCATAATCCATGATTGTAAGTTGTCATAGATCCATCCTCCTTGCTGGAAAGAGAATAATGTGTCAAGGAACCATCCTTTATGTTGGAAATTGAATCCGAAACCTCCTGTAAACTTAGCATATCTTGATTTTCCTGTTAACACTCTGTCTGCAGAGGTTGGAGCTTCAGTAATGTTTCCGTTTTTGTCAAGGAACTGTAAGTTTCCGTTATCACGATTTACCCCAACATAGGTATATAACTGATATTGTCCGGCAGGTCCACCAATAGCATTTACCACATCTCCTGCAAGGTTTTCGCTATTCATGGAAACAATCTTGTTCGAGTTGTATGCTGCGTTGGCGAAAATAGATAGTTTGGTATCCTGGTTTCTGATCACATTATATTTGATCAATCCTTCAATCCCTTTGTTATCAAGGACTCCGTCGTTACCTCTGATTGAGTAGTATCCAGTAACTGATGATTTCTGAAGATCATTGAACATTCTTGATGTTCTTTTCTGATAGTAATCAACACTACCTTCAATCAATCCTTTATAGTTGAAATCTAATCCGATATTGCTTTGTTTCACCTGCTCCCACTCTAAGTAAGGGTTTGATAAGTTAACAAAATTATACCCTAACATATTCTGATATCCTGAGAAACCGTTATATAAGTCAAGGAAGTTATTTGGAAGTAAAGCTAACGGGTTACCGTTATCCGTAGCAATTCCTAAATTCTGGTTACCGGTAGTACCGATCGATGCTCTTAACTTAAGCAATCTGAATCCTGAATTCGCCATGAAATCTTCTTTGTCGATATTCCATCTTGCTGCTACTGACCAGAAAGTCTCCCATCTGTTGGTAGGAAGGAAACGGTAAGAACCATCTCTTCTTACAACTCCACTTACCCCATATTTATCTTGGAAGTCATAGTCCACTGTTGCAAAGTAAGCTAATGTACCGGCTGTTACTTTTGAAGCACTGTTAGAAGGTCTGTAAATGTTTGGTGTATCGGGATTAAAAGGAATATAACCTGTTCCTGCACCAAACTCCCACTGTAATGGATTCAGACCATTTTGTCTCTGAGAAGTTGTACTGACATGAGCTTTGATATAATCCAAGTACGCAGCAGCAGTAATGGTATGATCTCCAAAAGATTTATTGAATGTAATATTCGTAATACTGTTGAATGTTAAATCTCTTGTTGTAGTGAAGTCTTCATTCCCTCCATATCTGGATCCATCTGAATTAGCAACACTGATAGAAAGGTATCCTAGTGGAGATCTTGCAAAAATTCTCTCATACTGTTTATACTCGATTCCTGTTCTGTTTCCAACGCTCAAGTAGTCTGTAATTTTATAGTTTACGTTAGCGTTAGCAGAGATACTTAATTCTGTAAACCTGTTTCTGATTCCACCATTGATGTTATCCTGAAGAATCCACTGTCTGTTGTTAGACGCATCTCCTTTGATAGCGTTATATAACTCCTGTCCATTAGCATAGGGAGATGGTCCGATATATGGTCTTGAAAGAACTCCCCCGAATAAAGGGTTCTGAAGCGTGTTATTGGCAATACCTGTATTGGTTTCATCATCCAGCTGGTTTCTTTTCGAATATCCTAACCCCATGATAGCCCCGAAGGATAATTTTCCATCTTTAGACTTACCGTTAAGGTTGTTTCTCATGGTAAACCTTTTGAAGTCTGTAGACCTTACCGTACCTTCACTATCAAGATATCCTAAAGATAAAAAGTTATTGATGTTTTCGCCACCTCCGGTAATTGACAAGTTATGTTGTTGGGAAATACCAATACGGGTAAACTGTTTGTTCCAGTCTGTATCTACTCCCCAGTTGTTAATCTCATCACGAGATAAGGTTTTTCCTAAACCGGTTTGTAAGTTCTTTTGAAGATGTAACAATTGCTGAGCATTTGCCATATTGTAGTCCGCATTAGGTAGCTTACTGAAAGAACTCAAAGCGTCATAAGAAACTTTTAGCCCGGAATTAAACTTCCCACCTTTTGTTGTAATAACCACTACTCCATTCGCAGCTCTGTTTCCATATATTGCTGTTGCCTGAGCATCTTTCAGGATACTGAATGTTTCAATATCATAAGAGTTTAAGTTTCTAAACTGGGATCCGGAAGTGATCACCCCATCCACAACATACAAAGGATCTGTAGAACCATTCAGGGAACTGGCACCTCTGATCAGGATATTGAATTTACCAGAACCCGGAGACCCTGATGCTGAATTCACTACAATCCCCGGAGCAGTACCCTGGATTGAGTTTAGCACAGAGATATTCGGTCTGTTTTCTAAAGTTTCAGCACCCACTGTTACCGAAGATGTTGTAGTTTTAGCTTTCGTAGCCGTTTTGCTATATCCTAACACCACTACTTCCTCAATTTTAGTCTCCTTGTCTTTCTTAGAGTCTTTTTCCTGAGCGAATGCAGCCTGTCCTGTAAAAAACAAAACTCCGGCTGTCAAAACACGTAACTTCACATTCATATTAACACATTTTAATATATTCAAGTGACAAATATGTTAATAAATATCTACAACATCAATTTATTAAAAGCCCAAAACCCGCATCTACAAAGGGAATATTCACAACGATCTCAAAAAAAACGTAAAGAATACATTTTATTATATTTAAAAAATTAACAAAAAATAAAGCATTTGGAATATTAATAGAATTTTAAGAAAAAGTAAAATTAAAATTAAAATACGTTATTTTTTTGAAAAGATAAAAAAAAATTAACTCAAAATGCCTTATTTATAAAAAAAATGAACTAAAATCATTTCAAATTTTAGCTTAAAAAGAGAAATATAAAGCCTAATTTTAGTTAAAAGGGAAAGTAAAAAGCTTAAAAAATCGCACTTTAAAGAAACATACTAAAGTTTACTTTAAATTTTTATTAATTATTCAACTATATTGATATATTTATTCTATTAGTTTCTGATAGTGAAACAGAAAGAGAAATTCGTATCAAGAAATATTATTATTGGAGTGTGGATAAATTCAAAGTTACAGCGATAGTACATGTCCTTATTTAGGTACGTTTAATTAATAATATAGGTTGAGAATCATTTAAATGAAAGTCCTTCTTATATAGTTAGGCTACAGAAAATTCCATAAAAAAGGCCGTTTTCACGAATTATGATACGGCCTCAGTTTTATTATATGTTAGTATAGTTATTAATAATTAGGATTTTGTACTATATTGGGATTTAAATTTATAGCATCTTGGGGAATAGGCAATACAAACCTAAAGTTATTAGCTGGGAGTGTTTTTAATGATCCAGTAGGAACATCTGTTCCTCCCCCATTAGCTAATGAACCATAATCAGACCTCACAACAGGCTGTCCTAATCTCTTAATAGTCCAGAAACGATCATTTTCAAAGGCTAATTCTAATCTTCTTTCCAAATAAATAGCATTTAATAAATCTGTTCCCGTTTCTGTACCTAGCACATACGATGCATCATATCTTTGAACTCTCAATGCATTTAGTAATTGTAATGCTCTTACAGGATTGGCTGTTGATGATTTCATATAAGCCTCTGCCACATTAAGATAAACTTCTGCCGATCTAAGAAATTTAATATCAACTACTCCTCTCACTGTTGAACCCGTTCTAACTCTATACTTTACAACATTATTATATGGTGTAGATCCAAAATTAGCAGTAAGAATATAAGCTGTTTTTCTAACGTCAGTATCTTTATATTTAGTAAACAAATCATAATTTATGTTATGTTCAGAACGAATACCTGATACATCCTGACTATAAGCCACTCCAACATTAACATTATCAGCAGAAACATTAGAGTTTAGAATGGTAAATAATTCTCCATCATCAGACGCATCTCTCCATATATTTATAAAATTATCCCTACTACCTACAGATGGATAAGCTGATATGCATTTTTCCCCATATTCTATAGCTTTTGAATAATCCCCCTTATACAAATATACTCTCGATAGAAAACCTAATATTGAAGTCTTATTCAGCCTTCCAATGCTTCCATTTGTAGTATTAATTTTATCTAAAGCATCTAGTAAATCAGCAATGATCTTATCATAAGTTACAATAACAGAAGCATCTCTTGTTGGCTTAATAGCTGGATTAAAAGTTGTAACATAAGCAATTCCTAAAGAAGATGAAGCATCAACGCTCTGGGTAGGAATCTTAGAATAAGCTCTGACCAAATCAAAGTGCGCTATTGCTCTAATAGCCTTTGCTTCAGCCTCAATATTCTTCATATAGTTAGTATAAGGAACCTTATTTAGGTTATCTAACACGAGGTTTGCTCTAGAAATAACAAAATATGCAGAAGCATATAGAGATGTGACATCTGAAGATTGTGGAGTGAAAGACCATTCATAGGCAGCTTTGTTAGTTTGCCTTCCCTCTGTATTTAAAATAAGATTATCAGCAAGCACGTCTCCAAGGATAATAGAACTCCCTGTATCTCCATTATAATAAGTAGGACTTTTAAATGCATCATAAGCACCATCTACAACAACTCTATAATTAGTTTCAGAAGTAAATATTGTTTCAGGAGAATCCTGATCATTAGGAAGAACGTTAAACCTATCATCGCTACATCCTATCAACCAGAAGGACGCAAATGAAAATACTGCTATATTAATTATTTTTTTCATATTTCTAATATCTTAATCATTAAAATTCTAATTCAATTCCAAATAAATATGTTTTCACAGCCGGATAACTATAAAGAGCAAAGGCTCCATTAATAAACGTTTGTCCTGCTCCTGTCTGGTTTTCTCCTGATCCAACAGACACCTCAGGGTCTCCTTCAAACTTTGTCCAAGTAGCTAAGTTTTGTCCTGTTAATGAAAATCGTATTTTATTTATAGGAAGCGACTCTCCAATTGTTTTCTTATCAATTGTATATCCTATACTTACATTTCTAAGTCTGATAAATGAAGCATCCTGTAAAAACCGATCCGTAATCTGTACTCCAGTAATACCACCTGGAGCATTAGTTGGATTATTCGGTCTCGGTAATACATTTGTTTGTCCAGGTGTCATCCAATAATTAGCAGCATCAGACCTCATATTACTTGTTGTTCCATTATTATAATTTAACATATTACGAGCCATATAGTTATAGGTATAATTTCCAGATTTATAAGTAAAGTCGGCTTGCAGATCAAAACTTTTATAAGACAAAGTGGTACCAAATCCACCAAAAAATTTAGGCAGTGGAGATTTATTATCTATTAAAACAGCGTCATTAGAATTATAGATTTCCGTTGTTCCTCCATCTTTAGTATAATATATTTCATTTCCATTAGCAGGATTTATTCCTGCACTCTTAACCAGAAAGAAAGAAAACGGCTCATAACCTTCTCTCAAAATATTAATTCCATAAATCCTTTCCATTTCACCATCTCTTAATTTTTTGAGTTTGTAGCTCATAATACTTGTATTAGCCCGTATGCTCCAATTAAAGTTGCTTGTTTTTATTACATCTGCAGACAAACTAATTTCTAATCCTTTATTAGAAAGATCACCAGCATTAATATTTGTTGAATATCCTCCGCCTTCTGAACTGAAATTAGGGACTGATAAAATAAAATCTTTCTTTTGATCAATAAAATAGTCTATTGTACCTCGTACTCTATTTCTTAAGAAACCGAATTCTGCACCATAATTTTGAGATTTAGTTACTTCCCATTTTAAATCAGGATTCCCATAATTACTATTAGCTACTATAGTTGGAAATGTACCATAAACACCTCCTGACATCAAAAAATTATTTAAATTGAGGCCAATGTTATTATATCCCCTTGTCCCTATTGAAGCTCTAAGCTTAAGCAAAGACACGACTTTGCCACTTTTAAAAAAATCCTCGTTTGTTACATTCCATGCTCCACTTAAAGACCAAAAAGGTTCTGAAGAAACATTATTTCGACCGAAACGAGAGTCTTTATCTTGCCTGATAGAAGCTGTTAAGATATATTTTTTAGAAAAGTCATAAGTTAAGAATGCACCATAAGAAAATGTTCTGTATAATTCATCATATCCTGCTATTGCAAAAGGAATAGAAGCATTGCCCAATTCACTTAAAGATGGTGAAGAAAAGTTCCGTCCTGTGCCGCTTATATAGTCATTTCTAAACTCAGTATATTCAACTAAAGCTAATAAATCAAAGTTATGATTGCCAAATGACTTTACGTAGTTTAATGTATTTGAGGTTGTATACCTGAAACGATTTTGATTTTGTTCTACTACACTTCCATTAATACCTAAGATAGTATCTAAAAATGATCCTCTCAAAGTTTTAGAAGTTCTCCTTATGTTATTATAGTAACCTCCTAGCTGAGTTTTGAAGTTCAATCCTTCGACAATTTTATACTGGGCAAATATATTTCCATCAATAATTAAAGAGTTTATATTTTCAGGGTTGTTTTTAAGAGCTTCTAATATAGGAAAACCTTGCCGCGTTGGATTATAACTCCCATTCGGCATATATACAGGTTCGAAGCTATTATAATCATACATCGCCCTGAAAGGATTTTGAGTATTATTCCGATCCCTTATTTCCTGAGATGAAGTATAGTTAACTCCCATTGAAGCACCGAAACTTAATCTATCCGTAGGATTAGCCTCATATTTCATCCTTCCTGTATATCTTTTATAGGCATGAATATTTCTAACAATACCATTATCCGAATCATAACCTAATGAAATTGTATACTTTGATTTTTCATTTCCTCCTCTAATACCTACTTGATATGACTCAATAGATGAAGTTCTTAAAATATCTTTTTGCCAGTTATGATCTAATTCTAAAGCTGACTGTGTTGCTTGATCAGTCCATTGATTATATCCCGGAATTCCCAAAGCAAACATTTGTTTTTCATAACTAATTTTTTCAGCAGCATTCATCATACGAAAATTAATATCTTTAATTTTCTCAGAAAATCCAATACGTGAACTAAAAGTAATAACAGGCCTTCCTGATTTACCACTTTTAGTCGTTAAAACGATTACTCCATTTGCTCCTTGTGAACCATAAATAGCTGCTGCCGCTGCATCTTTTAACACAGAAATATTTTCATAATCACTCGGGTTTATCGAATTAAATACATCTTGTGCTCTTTGATCATTTCCTACAATAAAACCATCAATGACAAACAAAGGATTAGATGCCCCAAGTGAAGTTGTAATATTACCAAGTCCTCTAATATTAATTGCTGATCCACCACCTGGTTTCCCATTCAATGCTGCAATATTTACTCCTGCTGCTTTTCCCTGTAAAGCATTAGTCCCCATTGTAGAAGATGAAAAATTTGACAAAGACTTACCCGAAACAACAGTAATTGCAGAAGTAACATCATCTTTATTTTTTTTCTGATAACCTGTAACAACAATTTCATCAATCTCATTCTCTTTAGGAATAGTATCCCTCTCGATTTTCTGCGCCCATGCAGCCTGCCCAATAAAGAACAAGGCACCGACACTTAGTACTTTTAATTTCACATTCATAATTAACAGATTTTAATATATTCAGAAACAAATATGTTAATTAATATTAACAATTTCAATTTACAAAGCATTGAAATACAATTAATTAAACAGTATGATTTCCGTTAAAAATCAATAAGAATGCTCAACAAAGAAGTGATATATTGTAAAAAAACAAAAAATTTCTTCGTTAAAAGATATTAACAGAATTTTAAGAAGTTTTAAAAATTTTAAGAAGTATCATAGAACTCGAAAAAAATATGAAAAAAAATAACAATAATAGAAATCTTAATAAATAAAATCCTTAACTCAATATCATAAAACCACAAATAAACAGCAAAAATTATATCAATTCAGTAACAAATGAGCCACAAAAACATAAAAAAAATAAAGCACTTCAACATGAGAAGTGCTTTTAATCATTTTTAAGTAATAAATATCAACCTTTACAGTGATAATATCTGGCGCCCGTTAAAACAGGATTTTCCATTTCTATAGAAGTTAACCCAAATCCTTTATAATCCGGATTTACAGATTGCTTCAGCTGCTTTCTATGCAATCTTTCATAGGTCTCAAAATTGATGGCTATTCTCTTGTTTAAATTTTCAAATAAGTTCCATTTTTCAACTACCTTTTTCCAGTCCGGAGAGATTTTCCCAGAAAAAACCTTAGATTTTGAACCGCTCCCATAGCCAAAGAATCCTATTTCTTCTCCGGACAATTCTTCATTTTCATTAAAAGAAATCTGTAAAGCAGAAAGTAATGCCATAAAAATAGAAGCAGTATACATATTCCCTATTTCAGAAGAAGCTCTTTGTGTCTTTTCAATTTTATGCTGAATCAGCTGAAGGTAATCTTCGGATTTGGCTATAGCTTTCTGCTCATCCGGAGACTCATAAGAAAGTCCGTTTTCAAGGCTGTAGATCTCTGTAAAAACTCTTTTCCCATGAAAAGCATAGGGAAGATGAAAGATCAGGTATCTCCAGGTTTCATAAGGTTTTACTTTTCCCGTTATTTCTTTATAATGATTGTAAGCTTCCCTTATTCTATCCTGGTAACATTGGTTGGAATACTGACCATCAAAAACAGGCTCATCGGTAAAAATTTCAATGCTATCCGGATAGGTGGCCGGAGCATTTTTTAAATCGTCTTTTTTATATGATCTTCTTGGCTTAAAAAAGTCAAAAACACTTTCTGATGCTACTCCCCAATTATTTTCAATTTCCAATAAATCCGGTTTTGAAGAAACCAGCAAAGCTACAGCTCCGCCTCCCTGTGTATACTCACCTGAGGAAGCCAGTTCGTATTTTGCATAATCACTGGCGATGACCACAGCTTTTTTATCCGGATTTACCCTTACAAAATCCAGGGAGTTGTGCAAAGCATCTACCCCTCCTACACAGGCAAAAGTCATATCCACAACATCACAATTTTTAAAGCATCTTTCTCCAAACTCTTTCTCCAGGACTTTTTCCACCATTTGTACAGCATAAGATGCTGTAGGTTTTGCTGCATCCAGCGCACTTTCCGTTCCCAGATACACCCTTGCAATTTCTTTCGGATTGATGTTATAATCTTTAATAAGTTTCAGTAATGCTTCCGCTGCAAAGGTTGCTGCATCTTCATGTACATCCGGTAATCCCATTTTATGCAATCCCAATCCTTTTTCCAATTTCGCCGGTTCTATTCCTCTTTTCTCTGCCAAATCATTGATCTCCAAATACAAACCAGGCACATAATAGCTTGCTGCCTCAATTCCAAAAGTCATTCTATATAAATTTTTATACGAATTTATAAAATGTAGCCTGAATAACCTTTTAATATGACCACTTTTTAAGTCCTTGTTAATAACTCTACTTTTTCAACAACAAAAAACAGCATTACAAGTCTGCAATGCTGTTTTTATTTATCTGTGCCTGGGTTAACAAAGTAAGACTGTGGAAGATCAACAAAGAGGTTGAAGTTACTTTAGTTAATTATTGACAGTCATGCTACAATTGATTTTACTCCTAAAGAAGATAAAAATTATCTTTGATCTTCATAACTTCCAGCTTATTTAAAATTTTCAATCGCCTTATTCAAAGCATCGATTTGTTTGTTGATACTTTCTGCTTTCTGTGGATTTTGTTTCAGTAATTCCATTTTTTTGCTTAATCCGTCTTTCAGCATCTGGACAATCATCATTTTGGCCTGTGGATTATCTGCCATCTGGTTTTTGGCATAACCTAGCATTTTAGTAATGCTTTCAACCGCTTTCAGGTTATCTGAACTCATAATCCAGTTATATCCTTCTTCTGCCGTTTTTCCCAATTCAGGATTCTGGAATTTAACAAAGGGATAAAATGCAGCTAAAGGCGCAATATAGGTCATCTGGGAAGTAATTTTATTTTTAACAACAACGGGAAGGAAAAGTGCCAGTAATTCATCTGACGCTCCATTCAAATCAATCTTATCTGCCAGGCTATTGGCTCTTGATGGATCGATACCCAATATTGCACTTAAAGAATTTCCTCTCACAGCATTGGAAACGGCATTGACTCCTTTTTCAAAGACCGGAAGGTATTTTTTATCTTTTGTTTTCGCCAGAGCTCCGATAGCAGCTGCCTGTACCAATGTTTTGGGATCATTGGCTGCCAGCTTTTCTACTTCTGCTCCCAGTGCTTTCATCTGCTCGGAATTGGTAAGATCCGTCAGTTCCAGTGCTTTAATTCTTATCCTAAAGAATGGATCCTTCAATGCTGCTGCTAATAACTTTGTAGCAGCAGGGCTTTTTCCAACCTGATCTTTTATTCCTGTTAAGGCTTTATACCTGCTCTTAAACTCTTTAGAATTTGTAAACTGCAGTAAATTCTGTTCAGGAGTTTTGGTATCTGTAATATCTGCCAGTAAAACTCCATCTGCATTAATGTTCACCAGATCCGGAGCTTTCGAAACGTCAAAATTAAATGTATTTCTGGCTTCTGCATTTACCCATACATTGTACCTCTTCGGTTTTCCATTATCATATACATCAATAGCCAAAGGAAACTCGAACAGCTGATCCTGGGTTTGGTTAATCGTTACTGCAACCTGCTTTTTCACCGGTTCAAAAGTAAATGAGTAATTGATCTTTGGATTTCCACTTCCAAAATACCATTGGTTAAAGAACCAGTTCAGGTCTTTTCCGGAAACTTTCTCAAAAGAAAGTCTCAATTGATGAGCCTCTGCATTCTGATACTCATAGGTTTTGAGATAATCATTCATTCCGGCAAAGAAGGCATCATCACCCAGATAGTTTCTCAACATATTCAGGATTCCTCCTCCTTTCTGGTAAGTCACCAGATCAAACACATCTTCCCGGGAATCATAGTTGAATCTTACCAGGTTTTTCTTGAAATCAGATGGATTATGAATGTATGAGTTCACATCAGACATCAGGTGATAATCTGCCTGATCTTTCCCATATTTATATTCGTTCCATAGATATTCGGAATAGTTGGCAAAAGATTCATTTACGGTAAGGTTGCTCCAGCTTTCTGCGGTAACCAGATCTCCAAACCAATGATGGAACAATTCGTGGGCAATGGTATCTTCCCATGTATTTTCATCAATAAGCTGTCCCGGTTTTTGAAGAATATCACTTCCGTGGAGTGTTGCCGTTGTATTCTCCATAGCTCCACTCACATAATTTCTTCCTGAAATCTGTGCATATTTGGCCCATGGATAATCATAGTTCAGTTTTTTAGAAAAGAATTCAATCATTTCCGGAGTATTTCCATAAATCTGCTTTGCATAAGGCTCGTATTCCTTTTCTATATAATAGTCAACCGGAATATTTTTCCATTTATCTTTTACAATAGCATACTCTCCTACTCCCATGAAGAAAAGATAGGTGGAATGTCTTTTATCCATCACCCAGTGGTCTGTTCTAAGTCCGTTTGGTTCTTTCTGTGACCCTTTCAAAACCCCGTTAGAAAGGGTCACATATTTGTCAGGAACGGTCATATAGATTTCCTGGGTTGTCTTCTGGTTGGGTTTATCAATAGTCGGGAACCATGCAGAAGAAGATTCCGTTTCTCCCTGGGTCCAGATTTGTGTAGGTATATCAGGTTCTTTTCCCTGAGCATTAATAAAGTAAAGTCCTTTTGCATCATTAATTGCCATACTTCCTTTTTGCTTCACTTCATTCGGGCGGGCCGTATATTTAATATATACAGTATAATCCTGATTTTTCTGATAGGTTTTATCAAGACTGATCTTTAAAGTTTCGTCTTTATAGTCGTACTTCAAGGGAGATTTTTTGCCATTGCTTTCAAGAGCCACCTCATGGATCAGCATGCCTTTGGCATCCAGTATCAGTTCATTGGCAGGGTAAAAATAGGGTGAGGCGGTAAGCCATTCTTCCCCATTCATCTGCTCTTTCTGATAATCAAAACTTACTTTCAGCTTGGTATGCTTTAGTTCCGTTACTTTGGTATGAGTAGCTCTGTATATTTTCTCTCTTCCTGAAGTCTCGGTTTGTGCTGCTACGTTGGCGGAAAATAAAATTCCAAGGATTGCAATCGATAAAATGGCCTTTCTCATCTGTCTACTTTATTATTTTTAAATTATTTTTTTATGATGATATCAAAAATATCGTTAACAAGGGTTTCGTAATCTCCTTTTTTCAACTGTTCTTTTGTTTTGGCAAAAGCTTTTTTCAGTTCACTTTCAGGATTTTCTTCGTCTATAATGTCTACAGAAGCAATTCCTTTAATCTGAAGTAAAATTTCTTTCAGTTTTTCTGCATCTGTATTTTTTTCAATACTAATTTTAAGTGATTTCATGATAAATAGGTAGAAAATTCGTTCTTAAAGTTACAAAAAAAGTGGAGTTTATAGCTCCACTTCCTTATATTATATATTGATATTAGACCGCTACAGGAGCTTTAATCCCCGGATACGGATCATAATTCTCCAACGTAAAATCTTCAAAACCGAAATCGAAGATATTTTTAACCTCAGGATTCAACTTCATTACCGGAAGCGGTTTAGGCTCTCTTGAAAGTTGTTTTTTTACCTGTTCAAAATGATTGTTATAAATGTGAACATCTCCAAAGCTGTGAACATAATCTCCAACTTCCAGCTCACAAACCTGTGCTACCATCATCAGTAATAAAGCATAGCTTGCAATATTGAACGGAACTCCAAGGAAGACGTCTGCACTTCTCTGATACAACTGTAAAGACAATTTTCCATCGGCTACATAAAACTGGAATAAGGCGTGGCAAGGAGCCAGGGCCATATTCGGAATTTCAGCTACATTCCATGCTGAAACAATAAGTCTTCTTGAATCCGGATTTTTTTTAATCTGGTCAATAACTTCCGTAATCTGGTCTACAATTTTCCCGTCAGCTCCGATCCAGCTTCTCCATTGCGCTCCATATACAGGGCCTAAGTCTCCGTTTTCATCTGCCCATTCGTCCCAGATACTTACTCCGTTATCTTTAAGATATTTGATGTTGGTGTCTCCTTTCAGAAACCAAAGCAACTCATAGATAATCGATTTCAAATGCACTTTCTTAGTGGTTACCAGGGGAAAACCTTTTGACAGGTCATATCTCAACTGATATCCGAATACACTTCTTGTACCGGTACCGGTTCTGTCTGTTTTATCGGTTCCGTTGTCTAAGATATGTTGTAAAAGATCTAAGTAGTTTTGCATGTAAGGAAATTTTATGGTCCAAATTTACTAAAAAGGATCAAAAAAAGCATCCCTTTTTATGAATGCTTTATATGCAAGGGATACTCATTTTCTATTAGATGTCTGAGTATCTGATCCCTGCGGGAAAGTTCCCGATAATAATATATCTACAGTACAGATACACTCACATCTTTACTATTTCCCTGAATCAACTTTAGCTGTCCGTATTTGTTTTTATCTATAAACTTATCATCCGAGTAATCCAGCTTCACCGGACCAAATTTTATAAGCTTCTTGAATCTGCTTTGATCAATGATATCCTTCGTTCCGTAATCTATAGAAATATCACCTATTGTTTTTAATTTTCCCCACCTGCTGTTATCCATGATATCGTCACCCCAGTAATCTACATTAAGGTTTCCTATTTTCTTCACCTTACCAGCCTTTTCCCTGGTAAACGCCGAATCATCCCAATAGTCAACAGTAATATTTCCTATGCTTTTCAGTTTGCCGGCTCGTTCATTATTAAAAGCTGAATCCTCCCAATAATCTATTTTTACACCACCTATACTTTTAAGCTTCCCGTATTTAATTTTATCAAAAACGGCATCGTCATAATATTCAACTTTCCCGTTCAGATCGGGAGCGCTGAAATCGGAAATTGATCCGTCAGCATTCAGGGTAATAACAAAACCTTCTACAGTAAGCTTTACCATTTCCAGATCGTAGGTTTTTCCTGAAACGGTAGCACGAACCTGGGCATTGATTGCGAGACTGCCCAATACAAAGGCAAAAAGAAGTAAATTTTTAAGTTTCATATTTCTGAGATTTACCAGATATTCTCAATATTCTGAGTCATATTGTTGATGGTAAATGTCTCTCCCATTTTCTTGCCAAACATGGCTTTAATAAGAGGGGATTCTGCAGAAACGGTCATGATCTTTTGGTTTTCAAACATAATTTCTCCCATAGAAGCGGAAACATAAAACAATCCTTTATTGGTTTTCACGATAGCCCCATTCTGAACTTTCTCAGCGGGGCCTGCATTTATTTTTTGCAGCACAGCATATTGACTCAAAACCTCATTAAGCTGACGCTGAAGATTATTGATTTCCTGTTGAAGCATTTCACGCCCTGTTTCATACTTATCTCCCATTGAGCTTTTTGTATCATTATTGGAAGCCCGGGTTCCGGCAATGAGATTTTCAAAGTACTGAATTTTATCCCTGATTTTTATGGTAACAATGTTTAATATGTCCTGTTTGTTCATTGCAGCTGTGGTTTTATTTCGGCAGAATTAGCCTAACTATCATAGAGCCAAAATTGTAATAATTTTGAATTTATTTTTCAAATACGGCATAATCTGAAACCTGGAAGTTGAAATCTTTTCCTTCGTTGAAATTTCTTTTAGTTTTTTCAAAAACATTCCTGAAGGTTCCTGATACATGCTCATCTTCAATGCTAAAGCTGACAGCTTCTTTCGACATATTCAGGACAACCAGTACTTCATCTTTCCCGTTCTTTCTCACATAAGCCAGAATCTTATCATTAGCTGTTGTATTCAGCAGATAAGTGGTAACATTGATATCACCTCCTCTTAAAGCCGGGTTACATGCCTTCAGGTCCAGCAATGTTTTATAGAATGCTGCCATCTGGTAAGTATTGCTCCATTTAATAGCATCTTTTTCAAAGAACTCCAGCCGTTTCATATTGGGAAGTTCCTGACCTGAGTAAAGTAGCGGAACCCCATTCCATGTTGCAGAAAATACAGCCATAGGTTTTGTAATGACCCCATATTTTTCATATTCGGTACCATTCCAGGAATTTTCATCATGATTCGTTGTAAACCATGCTCTCATAGAGGCATCTCCGATATTGGAATATTGCACCAGTAAATCTTTTAACTCCTGAAGAGGTTCATTCTTTTTGTAATAATCTTCGGATTTATGCATCCATTTCCAGGAATAGCTAGCATCAAAAACTTTCCCATATTCAGGACTTTCCAATTCATCGAATTCTCCTAACCAGAAAAGGGGTTTTAGTTGTTCCACCTCAGGACGGGCCTGTTCCCAGAAGTCTACTTCCACCCAAGAAGCAAGATCACACCTGAAGCCATCAATATCGGTTTCTTTTACCCAAAACTTCATAGCGTCTATCATCTCCTGACGCATTTCCTGGTTTTTATAGTCCAATTCGATGATATCGTCCATTCCGGACGCCCTGTGGAAGCTTCCGTCCGGATCTTTTAAATAAAACTCCGGATGTGTCCTGGTCCAAATATGGTCCCAGCCGGTATGATTGGCAACCCAGTCAATAATCACTTTAAAGCCCAGGCGATGAGCTTCGTTAACCATGGCTTTAAAATCCTCTAATGTCCCGAATTCCGGATTAATAGAAGTATAATCAGCTGCTGCATACGGGCTTCCTAAGCTTCCTTTTTTATTCTGCTGGGCAATAGGAGTAATAGGCATAAACCAAAGGGTTTTCACTCCCATCGATTTCAGCCGGGGCATTTCTTTTGCAAAAGCTTTGAAAGTTCCTTCCTGAGTATATTGTCTTATGTTTACTTCATAGATATTAGTAGTATGTTTCCATTCTTTTGGCAACTCTGTCATTTTCCTTCTTTTTTTCTGAGTGGTACAGGAAACAATTCCCAGACCAATGATAGCTAATAAAATTAATTTTTTCATTAATCTATTTTTAACAAAAGTAAGGATTGTTTTTCAGGCAAAAAGCAAAAATCTTTCAACTTTCTATATTCACCTTGCACCATAAAAAAGCCCCGGGTTAAAAACCCGGGGCCAATATTTGGTTGATTATCTTTCATCATCATTGTCATCTTCATCATCAAAGACATCATCATTGTAGTCTTCTTCTTCCTCATCATCGAAGCTGTCATCTTCATCTACAAAATTTCCTCCTGTTACAAAGTCATCGTCGAAACCAAACTCATCATCTACCAAAGGCATTGCTGACTTCTTTTTACCTCCGCCGGCACTTCCGTTTTTGCTAGGAGCCTTTAAAGGGACATTTCCAAACCTGTATACCGTAATTGGATAATTAACTCCTTTAGTTTCTTCAATTACTTCTACAAGCTCACAGAAGAACTCCCAAAGATCAAGAAGTCCATATTGAAACTGTGCTTTGTTACCTACACTTTCAAAAGCCTCATCAATATAAATATCCGACATAATCTCCCCATCACCATCATCACTCATATCTTCCAATGGCACGCTTTTCACTATTGTTCCGTCATCCTCTAACAGATTAAAAGTAGAAAGCTCGTCTCCCTGCAGACTGAATGCGCTTTTAATTCCTAAATGTAAGTTCCATAACGTTTGTTTTCCCTTGACTTCAATATCACGGAAAATATCCTCTTTCGCATCTAATATTACGCGGATTTTGTAAACCATATCAGTTTCTTAAATTACTTTTTTGCCTTTATAATTATGATAAATCTCTGGTGCAAATATATAATAAATGACATGTGACAAAAAAATATTTCTGAATTTTTTAAAATATTTTTTTTTCTTACATTTTGCCGGAATTATTTACTTTTTTCAAGCATAAAACTGAACTTGGTACCTTCAAGGTAAACACTTTCTACGGTAATGTTTTCGTTATGAGCTTCAAGGATATGCTTCACAATAGCCAATCCTAACCCGGAACCGCCTTCCCTCCTGCTCCGGCTGGTTTCCACACGATAAAACCTTTCGAAAATTCTTGGCAGGATTTCAGGTTTTATTCCCATCCCGTTGTCTATAACTTCTATCAGAACTTTATTTTTCAAAACACTGGTTTTTACGATCACCTTAGCTTCCTGCCTGTTGGCATAATGAATCGCATTGGAAATAAGATTAATAAAAACCTGGGAAATCTTTTGTTTATCGGCTTCTACAAAAATCTGCGGATGGAGGGTCTGAATCTGTAGTGTAGTATTGCGTTTTTCAGCCTCAAGGTCAAGAAGGTCAAAAATTTCTTTAATCAGCAGGTTGACATCAAATTTTGAAATAGTAAGATTGATTTCCCCCGCTTCCAGCCTGTTGATCATATCAAGATCGGTAACAATGGCAATAAGCCTTTCAACGGACTTGTCAATCCTTTCCAGGTATTTATCCCTGATGGTAAGGTTATCTACTCCTCCGTCTCTTAAGGTTTCCACGTATCCCTGGATAGAAAATAAAGGGGTTTTAAGCTCATGGGAAACGTTTCCGATATATTCTTTACGGTAACTTTCCATCTCCTTCATCATATCAATTTCCGTTACTTTCTGCTGGTTCAGGTCTGAGAAGCGCTCTCCTAATTCTTTGATGGTAATATTTTCATCGCTGTTATTAACGATTCCTTGGGGAAGAATTTCTGAAAGTCCTTTAACCTGTTTTCTGCCGTAATAATTGAAGAGGAGCTCCAATACGACACAATTGATAATAAAGATCAGGATAACGCAGATTAAAAGTCCTGTTTTAAACTGGGGAGTTTCGTAATAGATATCTTTTAGTGAGTCAAAAATGACCACCAGAAAAAGCATTACCAATGTCAGCAGACAAGAGGCAACGAGAGTAAGCCTGTAAAATTTCAATTTTACAAAGTTTTAATTATTGAACGTAAAGTTAGGATTTTAAAATGATTAAACGATAAGCTTATATCCTATTCCTTTTAAGGTCTGAATAGTATTGATTCCCAGCTTTTCCCTCAATCTCCTGATGTGGACATCAATAGTTCTCTCTCCTACAATCACATCGTTACCCCAGACTTTCTCCAGGATTTCTTCTCTTTTGAAAACTTTTTCCGTATTGGAGGCCAGAAGATAAAGTAAATCAAATTCTTTTTTAGGCAGGAGAAACTGTTGCCCGCTTTTAGATACCCTGAAGTTATCTTTATCGATTACCAGGTCACCGATCTCAATCAGTTTCGCATTATCAGAGACCTGAGAGGTCAGCTGTAACAAAGCATTTACTTTGGAAATAAGGATTTTCGGTTTGATCAGCTTTACGATATAGTCGTTGGCACCTGCCTGAAATCCTGCCAATTGGGAAAACTCTTCGCTTCTTGCAGAAAGGAAAACGATAAGTGTTTTTTGTAGCTCTTTCACTTTACGAAGTTCCTGACAGGTTTCAATACCATCTTTCTCCGGCATCATGACATCCAGTAAGATAAGATCCGGAATAATTTCCTTTGCTTTTTCTATACCTTCATTACCATTGGTAGCCGTATAAATATCATAACCTTCTTTTTCTAAATTGTAAGACAGAATCTCTAAAATATCCAGTTCATCGTCTATCAAGAGTATTTTCTTTTGGCTCATTTCAAATTTTTACTGTTTCAAAGTTAATCATTTTTGAATGATAGATTAATAATTTAATTATCGTTCACATAAAGTTAACAATAATAGCTCATTCTTAATGTTTAGTTAAAAAAAAATTAAATTTTACTAAACCATTTACCCCATCAATCTTTTATTCCTTTGCACCGAAAGAATCTAGTAAATAAAGTAAGTAAAAGAATGAAAATTAATAAACTTAGCATTGCAGTCTTATTTTTATCTGGATCAGTGTTTTATGCTCAGGAAACGAAGCAGGACACGATCACTAAGGAGAAAAAAATTGATGGTGTTGTTATCCAGGGAAGCAGTAATAAGAAAACGGAAACTGCCGTATTAGGAGAACAAAAGAAAGCGATTATTCAGAAACAGGCTGTGAGTGCTGAAGAGATTTCCAGAAAAGGGATCTCCAACGTAGAGCAGGGACTTACCAAAGTAACGGGGATCACTACGGTAGAAGGAAGAGGGCTTTTCGTAAGAGGGCTTGAAGAGCGATACAACTATTTATTAATTAATGGCCTTGGCTCCCCTTCCAACAACCCTTTCCAGAAAATTATTGCTTTAAAGCAGTTTCCAACGGATGTTGTAGGTAAATTGAATATTTACAAGACTTTCAACTCCAACCTTTACGGAGATTTTGCAGGTGCTACGTTTGATATTGAAACGCTTACGATTGATAAACCGTTTACAAAGGTGGAATTTGGTATTGGAGTAAATACCGTAAGTACTTTCAAAGACGGATTTAAGGTTTCAGAAGGAGCAGATGGATTTACTGGTTATCTTGGACTGAACTCCAGGGACAAAAAACTTCCTTCAGCTATTAGAAATTCAAGACCTAGTAACTACAGATTCTCAGGAGAAGAATCATTATCTCAGTTTAAAGATAGCTGGAATGTAGACAATGTAAAATCAATGCCTAATACAAGTATTGGTTTCACTACAGTGCAAAAAATGAAAGCCGGGGAAAACGGAAATCTTGGATTCTTATTTTCATTAAATCAAAGTTCGGAATTTTCCTATAAAGAAGGAGCAAAAAATCAATTTAAAGACTTCGGAGGTATCATCAATCTGAATAACGACCTGTTAAGAAAGCAATATAACTATCAGATAGAATCATCCGCATTATTAGGGATAGGCTATAAGAACAGAGGTACAGCAATTAATTTGAACGCCATGTATCTTCAGAATGTTAATAATATTATTGAAGATTATTACGGATATAAAAATAATCAGGTTCAGAATAAAAACATCGGGTTTTTCCGTACCAACCAACAGGATTTATCCAGATTTCTTAATATACAGCTAACCGGTTCCCAGAAAATTGGTGAAAGACATCAGGTAAAAGCCGGAGGAAGTTATGTAATCAATAATTATCAGCAGCCTGACAGAAAAATTCTGGAAGGAAGCCGTTTAGACTTGAATGGGAATGCCTTACCAGATAATCAACTACTTTTAGCCTATGGAGGGAATAACATTATCCGACAGTACCTGGATGTAAATTCAAGATTCTATGGCTCGGCATATGGCGAGTACTCTGTATTCCTGGGAGAAAAAGGGGACAAAAAAGACTTCCCAATGCAGCTATCCATTGGATATAACGGTTTTGCAGATCTTAGAAAAACGTCTTACCGATTCCTTTTCGGAAAACCTAATGGTACTGCGGGACAAAGTTTTATCATTGATAAAGACTCTCCACAGGCCAAGTTTAATCAGGATTTGGCAAACAACAGATTCTTTTTCCAGGAAGAAACTGATGCCTCCAGCTTCTTCACAAGTATGTATCAGTTTGTTAATGCAGGATATATTAACTTTAACTACAAGCCTTCGGAAACATGGGACATTCTCATCGGAGGAAGATATGAAAACGATATGACGTTAATTCGTTTCTCTGAGCAGGGAGCGGCCCGAAAAACAAACTTGGATAAAGAAAGAAACCTTTTCTTACCCTCTCTTTCCATCAAAAAAGCACTTAATACAAAGAACAATTTAAGATTTTCTTTCAGTAAAACAGTAACCCGTCCTGTCTTAATTGAAACGATGGAAATTTCATATATCAACCCTGATAACGAAACTATCAAAGGTAATCCGGATATTAAACTGAGTGACAACTATAATTTTGATTTAAAATGGGAATACTTCCCTACAAACAAGGAGTTGTTTGCAGTAAACTTATTTGCAAAAAGAATTAACAACGCTATCGAAAGATCTTTTGTTTCTTCGGGAGATGCAAACGGAGTTACCGTTACTTTCTATAATGCTAAAAAGGCTGATCTGGCCGGAATTGAATTGGAAGGAATCGTAAGCCTGGGAAGAATATCTGAGTCTCTGGATAAATTTACATTAGGTGCAAACGCCACCTTTATGTATACCAATGTTGAAAGAAGTGAAGACCAATTAAAACTCGAACAACCCAATCCGAATTTTTATACAGGAAAGCTGGAAAAAAGAGGACTTCAGGGTGCTTCACCTTACACCATCAATGCAGACTTAAAATATGAAACAAAAACCAAAAATAATTTAAGCAGAACTTTATCTCTTGTATATAATGTTTCCGGCTCCAAAATCTATGCTGTAGGAACATCAGGATCTGATAATTTCTATGAAAAACCTTTCCATCAGCTTGATTTCGTCTACCAGGAACAAATTACTAAAAACTGGAACATAAAATTAGGTGTCCGAAATATTTTAAATAACAGATACCGAATTCTTTTAGGAGACAAGAGCTATTATAATGTACAAACGAACGGAATCAATACGTATACAGACTATTTCAGAGGGGTGACCTTTAATATGACTGTAGGATATACGTTCTAAAAATTAATTAAAAAATAAAGTATAAAAAGTATAAAAATGAAAAGAAGAGTTTTATCATTACTATCGTTAACTGCTATGTTAACATTAGCCTTAAATTCATGTACTATTGATGTTAATGATGGATTAGGAGATGGTACTCCCGTTACTCCCGGAACTACTGAAAGCGTATTAAGCGGAAGTGGAACTTTATCAGGAACTATTACAAAGGATATTCTTATTAAGAAAGGAAATTACACCCTGGACGGAATTGTAAAAATAACAAATAATGCTACCATCACTATTGAGGCAGGAGCAACTTTCAATGTTTCTACTTCTAAAACAAGTGGTCTTGTAGTTCTTCAGGACGGAAAAATCAACGCTGTTGGTACTGCATCTGAACCAATTGTATTCACAACTTCTACTAAGACTCCTGGTGATTGGGGAGGTATCACATTATATGGAAATGCTCCAATCAAGGCAATCAATGGAAATACACAAGCACTTTCTGAAGATGGTAATAATGTATATTATGGAGGAACAGATCCAAATTCCAATTCAGGAACAATGAAGTTTGTACGAGTAGAATATGCAGGTAAAAAAATAGGGGACGGTACTTCTGAGACTAACTCTATGACATTCTATGCTGTAGGTGCAGGAACAACTTTAGAAAACCTTGTTACTTATAAAGGAACAGATGACGGGTATGAATTCTTCGGAGGAACTGTAAGTGCCAAAAACATTGTATCTTATGGTAATTATGATGATTCATTCGATTGGCAAGATGCATGGAGCGGACAAAACAATACAAATTGGTATGCATTTCAAACAGGTGTTGGAAACTTCGGAATGGAAATTGAAGCTTCCAGCAACGTAGATAATACAGCTCCGAAAATTTCCAATATTACATTGATCAGAGATGCTAATACAAATCCGGAAGTAGCCAATTCTCCAGAAATTTCAGCCATTCAGTTTAAAAAGCAGGGAACGGGTATTTTCTCCAATGTTTACATCAGTGGATATAAAAATATCGGTACTCAAAAAGCATATTCTGTATTAATTCAGGATGCTCCTACAGAGACCAGTCAGTTTAATACAGGAAAAATAAAAGTGGAACCGCTTACCTACTTAAATTCTGATAATGCTGGAGTTTGGGGATATGCGTATACACCTGCCAGTGTAAAAACATTCACAAACACTGCAACAGTTACCAAAGTTTCTCTGGTACCGGGAGCCTGGGCTACCGTAGACGGAGTAAATCTTTTAGCAGCTTTACAATAACTAGTTTCTTTATTTCAATAGAAAAGCCATCAGAACGTTTCTGATGGCTTTTTTGATTTTATCTGGAATTAAAAAGCCACCGGAAATACCGATGGCAATTACAAAAAACAAGTGTATAAAAAATATATACTATATGATTTACTTTCTCCAGAACAGGTTCCCGTCATGCATCAGGGCCTTTATTTCAGACATTCTGGAAACTGCTTCTGCTGAACATGAGGCATCTGCTAAAACAACAGCAGCTTCATCTCCCGCTTTTGGCCATTGCTGGTTTCCTTTATCATCCAGAGGAAGAATGCTTTGAGTCGCAAACTGTAAAGCTCTTGATAATGCAAATTCTGTTGCATAACCATACAATTCAGCAATAAGATTGGCTTTCTGCAGCATATTTCCTGACCCGAAAGTACTCCAGTAATCCTGTACATTATCATTTCCGATCAGAACATTTACCCCATATTTTTTCAACACAGGAACAGGCATTATAGTTTTTTTAAATGGTACGGAAGAGACAATACCTACTTTTCCTTGTGCCAGTCTTTCAGCGATCTGCTCTGTTTCTTTTGAGGTAAGATGTGCCAAAGCAAAAGCATGGCTTACAAAGGTTTTCCCCTGAAGTTCCGGATTTTCAATGGTTTTATCAATCAGATAGTTAATCGTTTTCATCCCGGATTCACCTATCTCATGCAGGTGTATATCAATTCCTTTTTTATGGTCTAAAGCCAGCTGAACCGTAAAATCCATTACTTTTTCGATACTTCCATCGATGCTTAACGGATCCAGTCCACCGATAAAACTTACGCTTTTCAGTTTTGCAGCCTCTTTCATTAAAGGTGCCGATTCTGTATAGTAAACTCCATGCTGAGGAAAGGCAACAAGCTCTGCTTTGAAAGAATCCTTCTTATTTTCAAGGGCCTGTTCAAGATGTTCAAGCGATTTCAATCCTGAAGTAGGATCAATATTGAAATGGGTTCTTGCAAAATGGGTCCCGTAATGTTGTTGGAGGCTGATCAGCTGCTCTGCCCTTTCTACTGATGTTTTTAACAGTTCAGGAATGATTTCCTGCTCATAAGCGATCATATCTTTCACCGTTTTTCTTTTGGGAGAAAGTGCCTGCCATGGAAGACCGTATAAAGTTTTATCCAGATGGATATGCATATCTCTAAACGCCGGAAGCATCAGAAAACCTTTAGCATCTATTGCATTGGAAGCGGGGTCGTTTACTTTTACCGATTTGATTTTTCCGTCTTCAATTTCAATACTGAAAAGGCCTGTTTTTGTTCCGGTTACCTCTTCATTTTCGTATTCAAAACCTGTTTCCAGGCGTACATTTTTCAGGGAGTATTTTCCTTTTGCAGTTAATTGATAGGGAAATTGCATGATTTAATTTTTTAACAATACAAAATTACATCGGCTTCTGTTCAAAACCGGTGTATCAATTATGTCTTGTGTTGTATAAATTATTCCTTGAACTGAGACGGGGTCATTCCTGTTTGGGCCTTAAAGAATTTTGAAAAGCTGGCATGATCATAAAAGCCGAGGTCATAGACAATATCTTTTACCGACATCTCGGAAACCTTCAAAAGGCGCTTGGCTTCCAGCAAAATACGATCCTGAATCAGTGAGGATGCAGAAGTATTAAGGTTCTTTTTGCAGACAATATTCAGATAATTGGCAGATATATTGAGTTTATCCGCATAGAAGGAGACTGATCTTTCTGTTTTAAAGTGTTCATCAATAAGATGTAAAAATTTGGAAATAATAGGATTCGAATTGTATACTTCAAAATCCTTAAAAGCGCCTTCTACAGATTGGCTTACCAGCAAACCTATCAGTTCGCTTCTTTTCTGAATCAGTTCCCAAAAGATTTTCCCGCCTTTTAATTCCTTTTGAATCGCCCGGAACTCATATAAAAAGGTTTCAAAAACTTCTCTGGAAAGATTAATTACAGGATGGTTTTGATAATAAGATGCCGAAAAGCGTAATGAGGGTAAAAAACTTTCAAACCAATCCCTGCTGATCATCAGCTGGTAGCCTACCGTTTCTTTTTCAATGATCCATTGATGAACCTGATCCGGAAAAACGAGATGAATCTGATGGTCTTTCACCTGATATTCGGTGAAATCTATGGTATGGGAACCTACTCCGTGTTCAAAAAGATTGATAATAAAAAAGTCATGTTTATGGGGATCATCAATAGAACGCGCTCCGTGAAGTTCGTTAAACAGCAAATGACAGCCGCTAAGCTGGTTCTCACTAAACTCCTGGATTCCTAAAATGGGAAAATAATCTGTATGATAACTCACGCTACCTGAATTTCTCCTAAAATTAATAAATTCCCGGGAGAAAAAATTAAAACAACCACAAAAGAAACAATATTGAATCTTTTGTGGTTAAAAAACACAACTAAATTATATCTCTGAATTATATCCTATTCAAATATGGTTTGAAAATAAAAATTTCATTTGTGGTACCATATTATTTTATGTTGTCCCGCTGATTTTGCAGCTTACATAGATTTTATATTTATCGGCCTTATGTCCTGGATCTGCGAGAATTTTTTAATCTTACTGAATACATTTGCTTCCCAATATTTACAATAGAGGTCTCTTTATGATTTTAAAATCCTGGCAATCTCCTTAAATCCTAATTCTTCCGCATGCTGCAAGGGAGTTTTCCCCGAATGATCCGGGATATTGATATCCGCTCCGTTGTCTTTTAAAATCCGTACGATATCCTGATATTTTTGCGTCCCGTTTCCAAGAATGACCGCTTCCATTAAGGCAGTCCATCCCAAACGGTTTACATGATTAACCGGAAAACCTTTTGTTTTCACTAAAACTTTCACCGTTTCCACATGTCCGCGTTCACATGCCGGAATCAAAGCGGTACCATTGTATCGGTTGAACACATCAAAACGGGCCCCGTTTTCCAGAAATAATTTCACCAATTCCGTCTGCCCACTTGCCCCGGCGTATAAAAACGGGCTATCCAGTTGATTGTCCTGAAGGTTCACATCTGCTTTATGAGATACAAGCAGCTTTACCATTTCGACCTGTTTTCCTATTGTTGCAATCAGCAGTAAAGAACGTCCTCTTTTATCCTGGGTATTGATGTCTGCACCAGTATTCAAAGCAGATTTTACGGCAACAATATCATTTTTCTTTACCAGATTGACAATATCTTTTTCCTGCATCCTATTTACTTTTGAGTGGTTAGCGGACTTCTTTTCACAGGCACCCAGGCTTCCAAATGCCAGGAGAAACAATAAGACTTTCATCATTTTTCCATTTGAATTAAAAGACAATATTTCCGTTATGCACCAATGATTCCACATTTGAAATTCTGGATACTGCTTCAGCAGAGCAGCTTGCATCCAATAACACAAAATTGGCCTGATCACCTGCCTTAGGCCACTGCTGCGTTCCTTTATCATCCAGCGGAAGTATATTTCCCGTTGCCAGCTTGAGGCTTCTTGACAATAAAAACTCTGTTGAATACCCATACAACTGTGCCATCAGGTTAGCTTTCTGAAGGACACTCCCCGTTCCGAAGGTATTCCAATGGTCTACAATACTGTCATTCCCTGTTAATACCGTTACATTATGTTTATATAAGGTTGGGATCGGCATGATCAATCTCCCGAAAGGAATCGTAGAAACAACTCCGATCTGGGATTCTCCTAATTTTTCAGCAATTTCTTCTTGCTTTGCCGCTTCTAATTTGGCTAAAATAAAACAGTGGCTTAAGTATGTTTTCCCCTTCAAAGAAGGATTCTCACTGACTTTTTTAATCAGGTATTCTACGGTTTTCAATCCTGAATCCCCTGTCTCATGCAAATGGATATCTATTCCTTTTTTATGATCTAAAGCCAGTTGGATTGTAAAGTCTATTACTTTTTCAATAGTACCATCCACATTGAATGGATCTACTCCGCCAATGAAGTCAATATCCATTTTTGCAGCCTCTTTCAGATAAGGTACTGAATCTGTATAAAAAACTCCGTGTTGTGGAAAAGCCACCAGTTCAGCTTCGAAACCTTTCTTTTTATTTTCTAAAGCCTTTTGAAGATTTTTTAATGACTGCAGTTTTGAAGTAGGCTCAATATTCACATGGCTTCTGGCGTAGGAAGTTCCTTTTGACTGCAATAGTTCAATCATTTTTTCAGCTTTGAATGTTGAATTTTTCAGCATTTCGGGAAGCATTTTCTGTTCCAGCTCTATCATTCCCTTTACTCCTCCTGTTCTTTTTCTCACAGCCTGCCATTTATCTCCATAAAAGGTTTTATCCAGGTGAATATGCATATCTTTAAATGCCGGAAGCATCAGGAAACCTTTTGCGTCTATTGCTTTTGCATCAGGTTCATTAGGAGAAACCTTTGTAATTTTTCCATTATCAACTTCTATATAAAACAGACCGGTTTTCGTTGCTGTAACTTCTCCTTCCTCATATTCAAATCCTGTCTCAAGACGAACATTCTTAAGGCTTAATTTTCCTTTTGTCAAACTATTTTTCTCATTAAAAAGTGGTGATGCTGTCATAATACCAGGTATTAAAGTTAATCCGGCCATTGCCAACGCTGAATGTTTGATAAAATCCTTACGTGATATGCTATTGTCTGAGGTCTTCATTTCCAAACTATTTATGACAAAATTAAAAAGAACTGCCATCAACAAAGTGTACGGTTTATTACAAAATCTGTATGATTTATATTTCTTTATTCCATAAAAGTAGCTGTTCAGGATTTAAGATATTTTACATAATCTTTATTTTTGCAAAAAAAATTCTATGAAAAACATTTTAAGCATTATTTCAATATGTACATTCTCTTTTTTATCTGCACAAACAGGCATTAATACGGATAAACCTAAAGCTACCCTTGACATTACTGCCAAAAAAGAAGTTTTAACTATTGACGGATTATTGCCCCCGAGATTGACACTTGCAGAACTTACAATGAAAGGTAATCATTTATATGGAATGGAACAGGATGGTATAATACTCTATATCACGAATACTTCCGGAGGAGACAAGCTAAGTCAAAGAGAGTATATTGAAAGCAAAGGGCTTTATATCTTCGATGCTGAGGCGGCCAATGGAGAAGGACGATGGATGTGCCTGTTTTGCTATGGTACTTTATAACAGTTTTACAGACCAATAATAAATAATGGCTGTATCGAAGAAGATACAGCCATTATAGTTCTCAATATTTTATTATTTATTTGAATATTCAAATTTTCTTACGGCTTCCATTGTCATATCAATTTCTTTATCTTTGATAGCATCACTGATGAAGTATGTTTCATAGCCGCTTGGCGGAAGATACACTCCGTTGGTCAGCATCTGATGGAAGAAATTATTGAACAATGAATGGTTGGCTTCCTGGGCTTCATCAAAGTTGGAAACTCTGTTGATATGGAAGAATACAGACATCATTGATCCTTTTCTATTGATTTTATGAGCAATTCCTTTTTCATTTAAAATTTTTCCGATTTCAAAATCCAGAGTTTCTGTAGTTTTATTCAATCTGTTGAAAAATTCAGGATCATTTTTAATCAATTGGAGGGTTTTTAATCCTGCTCTCATCGCCAATGGATTTCCACTTAAGGTTCCTGCCTGATATACCCCACCTTTTGGAGCCAGGTGGTCCATAATTTCATTTCTTCCGGCAAAAGCTCCTACAGGAAGCCCTCCACCGATTACTTTTCCGTAAGTTACCAAATCAGCTTTCACATTGAAAAGCTCCTGTGCTCCTCCGAATGCTAATCTGAAACCTGTCATTACTTCATCGAAAATCAATAAAGCCCCGTTTTCATCACAGATTTTTCTCAGGCTTTGCAGGAAATTGTTCTCAGGAAGCACACATCCCATGTTTCCGGCTACAGGCTCAATGATTACTGCTGCAATCTCTCCCGGATTATGCCGGAACAAATCTTCCACCTGTTCAAAATCGTTATAACGGGCTAATAATGTATCTTTAGCTGTTCCCTGTGTTACCCCCGGGGAATTCGGATTACCAAACGTTGCCGCTCCACTTCCTGCTTTAATCAGGAATGAATCTGAATGCCCATGATAACATCCCTCAAATTTTACAATTTTATCTCTTCCCGTATATCCCCTTGCCAATCTGATAGCGCTCATACATGCTTCTGTACCGGAAGAAACCATTCTGATCTGGTCAATATTCGGAACATTTTCGATAATGAACTTAGCAATTTCAGTTTCCAGTTCTGTAGGAGCCCCGAAAGAGAACCCTTTTTCAGCCTGGATTTTCAGTTCTTCCAGAACTTCAGGATGCGTATGCCCCAAGATGGCAGGCCCCCAGGAATTGATGTAATCAATATAAGTGTTATCATCCGCATCAGTAAGGTAAGCTCCTTTTGCTGATTTCATAAAAACAGGGACTCCCCCTACTGATTTAAACGCCCGAACCGGGGAATTTACTCCACCCGGAATGTATTTGTAGGCTTCATCAAATAAAGCCGAACTTCTTTGGTATTTCATATATACTTTAGTTGTGGATTGACAGTTGTAGTTGGCAGCTAACTGTCAACAAAACTCTCAACAAAAAATTAGTTTCTTGGTTTTTTATCTATTAAATAAATCAATTGCCCTGCAGAAGGCTGTTGTCCTTCATCCATTCTGTTTTTGGCATATAATTTATGTAATTTGATTCCGAATTTTTGAGCGATATCATGCATATTTTCGCCTGATTCCGCTTTGTAAGTAGCCGTATTTCCTGAAGAGTTTTTGGATTCAAGAAAAATAATATCGTTTTTCTTCAGGATATTTCCCTGCAGTTCATTCCATTTGATCAGTCTGCTTTCGCTTACTTTGAATTTATTGGCAATAAACTGTACGTTGGTATCTTCAGGAATGATGATATATTTCAAACCATCGTTCGGATGGCTTTTGATAAGAATGGAATTGAGAATCTCAGCTTTTGTTTTGATTCTTTCCACTCTTTTCTGCTGTTGTGCATAAGAAGTCTGTTTGTAAGGAACTTCCACCGTTACAGGTTCTTTAGTTTTTTTTACCGTTTTTGACGGGTCTAACTGCGCCATGAAAGTCCTGTCATCCTTCAGATCAGGATACATTTTAAGAACAGCATATAGTACTTCATTAGAACTGGTATTGTCGAATTCGTATAGTCTGTATTTTTCAATTTTGGAAATCAGAATGGAAGCGTAACGCGGATTGGTTGCATATCCCGCTTTTTTCAAACCATGGGCCCATGCCTTGTAATCTTTCATATCAAGCTTAAAAAGATTAGCATAGTATTTTCTGGTGGTTAAAAATATAGAATGATCTTCATAAGACTGCCTTGGGTCTTCATATACACGGAAGCATTCATTAGGGGCATCATCCGTATGCTTCATTGTTTTCCCCGTCCAGTCTTCTTTACATTTTATACCGAAGTGGTTTTTCCCTTCCAGAGCTAGTCTGCTTTGCCCGCCGCCGGTCTCCAAAAGACCTTGTGCAAGGGTAATAGAAGCAGGAATCTTGTATTTTTCCATTTCTTCTACAGCGTACTTTGCAAATTTTTGGATATACTGATCTTCAGTTGCCCACGTTTGGGCTGAAAATTTTGATAAAACTAAAAGGCTTATTGATAGGAAAAGTCTTTTCATGTTTTTCAATTTACTTATATAATTAAATTTCTATATTGTTTTTCTAAAAGCAGATTAGCCCCCTCAATCCCTTGTAATCCACCTGTATGAAAGCATAAAATCCTGCTGTTTTCAGGAAAATAATTTTCATCAATCAGCTCAAAAACCTTTTGCATCATTTTTCCTGTATAAACCGGTTCTAAAGGAATGTTATATTTCTCTTTGAAATCGTTGATAAAACTAACATTCTCATCACTTATTTTACCGTAACCGCCAAAACCTGAATCTATTAGATTGAAATTCCGTTTCAAAGTTAATTCAAATATTTTATTTTCCAATGATGAGTCATCAACTGCCTTAAACCCTATAACTTTCTGATTTTCTTCACAAAATTTTGAAATTCCGGCAATAGTTCCCCCCGTTCCGACTGCAGTGCAAAGATAGTCAAAATCTTTTGTTTGCTCATTGAGCATCATTTTGACGCCTTCCACGGCCTCCGGGTTGGTTCCCCCTTCCGGAATGATCAGTGCCTCGGGGAATTCGTGTTGTAAAAATTCGGTTAACTTTTCTTTATGGCGGTATTCTTCCCGGGTGACAAATTTCAGGTTCATCCCGTTTCTCTTGGCAAAAAGCAAGGTTGGATTATCGCGCCATTTATGCTGTAGCTCTTCTCCCCTGATAATTCCCAAGGTGGGAATATGTGCCAGATTCCCTACTGCTGAAACAGCTGCAATATGATTGGAAAATGCCCCTCCGAAGGTAATTATATAAGGGCTTTCAGGATTTTGATTCAGATAATTATTGACATTATAAAACAGTTTCCAATATTTATTCCCTGAAATACTGGGATGAATAAGGTCTTCCCTTTTCATAAAGAGCCTCACATTTTTGTCGATGGGTATTTCCTGGATGGGAATGGTTTCTGTCGGGAGTTGTAATAGCATTGTAACTTTGTCTGCTGATAATTATTATTGCAAAATTAACAAAAGATTATTTGCGGAAAATATTGCTTATTATAATGATTTTATGATGATGAATTTTGGGTTAAGTTCAGGTTTTGCTAAAGCCAGAAGTATTTTCATATTTTTATTTATTTGAGCGGGCTAAAGCCACTCCTATTGACGTTCATCAAAAATATTATCTGTCAGTCTAAAGGTATTTTCTGAAGTTCCAGAATTTTCTTTTCCTGAGGTAGCTCAAATCTCGTTCTTTGGCATAGGCTTCTCTTTCAAAAGAAATTCTTTGATAAGCCCTATCTGCGTTTTTAAGTTTGAAAAACCAATAATAATATTCAATAACATAAAAAATGTAGAAGAAAATAATAAGCATCTCGAGCTGTTGTCTCAAATGGATTTTTTCATGATTGATAAGTATTTTATTTTCCTTATCTTCGGGTTTCCTAACGAAGATAAAGGGAAAGAGAGCAATGCCATTAATTTTTAGCTTTTTTAATGGCTTTTGGCATACAATTATCATACTAACAAATATAAAAAGTTTTTTGACTTACGTTTAACTTATGGCCTATTTTGACATCAAAGAAGGTGAGGACTTTTACTATAATGAACAGGGATATAAAGTTTTTACGGAAAAATTCCATCTGAAAAGGGGATATTGCTGTAAAAGCGGCTGCAGGCACTGTCCTTACGGGTACGACAAAAAGACTGATACATTCATTAAAAATGATAAAAAAAATAAATAAAATGAAAAAATATATTTTTATTTTGTTGGCAGCAGCTACATTAGGTTTAACGTCATGTAGCCCTTTTCAGGTACGTTCAGATTATGCTGAAACAGCCAATTTCAATTCTTATAAAACGTATAAAATAAGAATTGATGATTTAAAATTGAATGATATTGATAAAGACAGGGTTTTGAATGAGCTTTCAAGACAACTTCAAAGTAAGGGACTGCAGTCCGGAGAAAACCCGGATCTTATTGTTAACGTAAAAGCTAATCATAAAAAAATCACAGATATCACTTCCAGTTCTCCTTATGGAATGTGGGGCTGGGGTGGCCCTTTCGGATGGGGTATTGGTATGAACAGAACCTGGACCAGCAATTATAATGAAGGGGCATTGGTTGTAGATCTTATCGATGCGAAAACCAACAAATTGGTATGGCAGGGCATCGGAAGCGGGATCTCCGTAGATTCACCAAGAGCGAAACAAAGACAGATTCCCGAAATCATGGCCGAAATTATGAAAAATTATCCGCCTCAAAGAAAATAAAACTGACCATTATTATAGATGCCGATGCAATTTGTATCGGCATTTTTTATTTGCCTAAAATAGCTATGGCAAACTTTGATGTGTTATGAATATTGTTGTAAGCTTTAGCTAAAGCCAATGGAATTTTGATCTATTTATTTAAGCGGGCTAAAACCCTCTCCTATTGATCATCTACATTATGCTGAAAACCGGCAAAGATGCTGTAAAATAAATTCAGGCTCTATCTATAGGGCTGAAGCTCACTCCTATTGATGTTTAACAAAAATATCATTTATAATAGATCAACCGAAGTGTCCTACATTTAAAATTAACCATAATGTAATTTTTTATTCATAAAAATGTAGTATTCTTGCTAAAAAGTATATTAATATGAAAAAAATTATCTTATTCTCTGTGTTTGTGGGACTTACGGGACTTGCCAATGCACAGGCTCCGGCAGGTTATTATAATTCTGCAAACGGACTAAGTGGTGCGGCACTCAAAACAGCATTAAGTACTATCATTACCAACGGTCATATAGATAAAGGCTACAATGGTTTGTGGACCGCTTATAAAACAACTGATATTGATAAGAATTACGAAAACGACGGTTCTATTCTTGATATCTATTCAGAAAAGCCTACAGGGCCTGATCCTTACCAATATACTCCGGGAAGTAATCAATGCGGGACTTATTCCACGGAAGGAAACTGCTACAACAGAGAACATATTATCCCTCAAAGTTTTTTCAGCAAGGCCGCTCCAATGGTCTCCGACATTCATTTTATCAGAGCTACCGACGGAAAGGTGAATGGCATGAGAAGCAATTATCCGTTTGGAAAAGTAGGATCAGCCACATTTACGTCAATGAATGGTTCAAAGCTTGGTACTTCTGCTTCTTCGGGATATTCAGGAACGGTTTTTGAGCCGATTGATGAGTTTAAAGGAGATGTAGCCCGTATGATTTTTTATTTCGTAACCCGCTACCAGAGTAAACTTTCAAGCTTTTCTTCAGGAAATATGCTGGGAAGCACAGCCTTCCCGGGATTACAGACATGGGAACTGAATGTTCTTTTGGCATGGCATAATCAGGATCCTGTTTCGCAGGCAGAGATCAATAGAAATAATGCATCATATACTTATCAGGGTAACCGGAATCCTTTTATTGATAATCCAGGCTATGTAAATCTGATCTGGGGTTCTCAGCAACCAAGCAATGATACACAGGCTCCAACTGCAGCTACCGCTTTACATGTAACCGGAAAGACATCAAGCAGCATTTCCCTTTCCTGGACTGCCGCTACGGATAATGTAGGAGTTACTTCTTATGCCGTCTACATGAATGGCAGTCTGAAAACTACGGTAAGTTCTCCTTCTGCAACCATTTCTGGCCTAGCCCCTTCTACAACTTATAATTTCTATGTTGTGGCAAAAGATGCTGCTGGAAATTCGTCTCCGAACAGTTCTGCCGTTTCAGCAACTACTGATTCAGGAACGACGATTCCGTCTACAGGTTGTGTGAATGAAACTTTTGAAACCATTCCTACAGCCAGCACTTCTTCATATTTAACAAGAACATGGAGCAACGGAGGAATTTCATGGACAGCAACAGATGCCAGAACCGATCAGACGATCAGCAATAAAGCAATCACTGTGAGAAGCGGTTCTTTAACTTCAGGCAATTCCGGCAATGGAATCGGTTCTTTAACTGTTACCACTCAACTGAAGTTTTCCGGTAATAACGGAACTTTCGACGTGAAAGTAAATGGGACGACAGTAGGAACCATTCCTTACAGTGCAACAGTAACAACAACTACAATTAATAATATAAATGTTTCCGGTAATGTAACGGTAAGCCTGGTTAATAATTCCACAAGCAACAGGGTGGCTATTGATGATCTTAAATGGACCTGCTACTCAGGAACGGCTGCAAGACAGGCTCAGACAATTGCCCCGGAAACGGCTACTTATAAAATCTCTCCCAATCCGATCTCAAACCAGGAAATTTTTGTAAAAGGTGATGTTCAGGGTATCAAAAAAGCAGAGATCTACAATCTGCAGGGAAAGGCGCTTCAATCTATCGACAGACCTTTCAGGAATGGAAATTCCATCAAAATTAAAAATCTTGAACAGGGAATTTATATTTTGAAACTGGATAATGCTACAATGCAGTTTATCGTAAAATAAATAAGCATTTTAATAAAAAAAGACTGGTCTCTGAGTAAGGACCAGTCTTTTTTATTCTTTATAATAAGAGGCTTAGCCTAATGGCCAAAACCCTTCATAATAGGAACTCCCGTAACGGATGCTTTCTGCACTCACCACAAAGCTGATCAGCATATTATTGCTATCGATAGCATCAAAATCCACTTCATGTTGGATTACATATCCGTTTTCCCATTTCAGGGAGATCAATGTTCCTTCTTCGTGGGATTTATTGAAATTAATTTCTCCGGTAGTCGGTTTGTATTTACTGTTGAGTAAGGTTTCCAGAATATCAGATTTCTCTGTTGCTTCAATTGTTATTTTAATAAGTGCGTTTGACGGGTCAGATGCTACACGTCCTGAAACATCTGTAGCTCTTGAAACACTGTAATTAAGTTTTAATAACTTCTGACCTTCTCCTCCATTGAATTTTAAGATTCCTCTTGAATTTCCTGCCATATTTCTTAAATTTATCCTTAATGATTTCTTCCTGTATAGATTATAAAGTGTTATCTAACAAAGATAGACTTCAGGATCCGGTTTTTAAAATTTTCTGACCATTGTTTTATAAATTGTCGTAATTCTACGATTATTCCAGTGCTGAGTCATGTGAAAAATTAAAAAGCATGGTCAGTAATGCTTATAAAAATAAGAAGTTATCATAATAACAAGATTGATGGTAATTATTATCCATAAAACGGAACCATATTTCCTTTTCCTGTCAATGAAGCTTAACGCCAATATTCCGAAGAACAGTAATAATGTATACACCGCGGGATACATTTTAAACGCTTCATAAAACTTTCCTTCAAAGACCAGCAAAATGGCTCTCTGAGCACCACACCCAAGACATTCTATCCCCAGATATTTCTTACTGGGGCAGGTCAGCATGAAATCTTCAATCTCCATTTCTATACTGTTTTATTCCATTATGAAGAAATTTTAGCTCTGGTATACTGATGAGGGAAAAAGCAGTTTTCTTTCATTTCAAATGAGCCTTGTACGGCAAGGTAGGGATTTCTTAGAATTTCCCTTGCCACGAAGATCAAATCGGCCTCTCCGTTTTGAAGAATTTCTTCTGCCTGTTCTGCTGTGGTAATTAAACCTACCGCTCCTGTTTTAACGGAAGCTTCATTTTTTACCTGTGAAGAAAAAGGAACCTGATATCCATCAAAAACAGAAATTTTCGCTCCATGTATATTTCCTCCACTTGATACATCTACCAGGTCTACGCCATGTTCTTTTAAAACTTTAGCCAATGTTACACTACTTTCAAGGTCCCAGCCATTCTCCGCATATTCTGTTCCCGAAATTCTTACAAAGAGTGCTGTATTTTCATTCAGTTCTTCATTGACGGCATCTACAATTTCAATCAGAAATCTGATTCTGTTTTCAAAACTTCCGCCATATTCATCCGTTCTGATATTGGATAATGGTGATAGAAACTGATGGATAAGATATCCGTGTGCTGCATGGATTTCAATAATATCAAAACCGGCTTTTACGGCTCTTCCAGCTGCTCTTTTAAAATTCAGGATCTGCTCTTTTACCTCATCGGTACTTAACGCGTGTGGAATCCTTTCTGCCGGATGATAAGGGATAGAACTCGGAGCGATGGTTTCCCAGCCCTCTTCAACGGAGATTTGCTTATTATTCCAGGTAGAACCTTTCCTTCCGGCATGGGCCAACTGGATTCCTATTTTACTTTCTGAATGTGCATGCACAAAATCTACAATTCTCTGCAGTTCCTGAGCTTGTTCATCATTCCAGATCCCCATACAATGGTTAGTAATCCTTCCTTTGGGCTCTACACCTGTTGCTTCTACCATGATTAATCCTGTTCCCCCTTGTGCCCTGCTTCCGTAATGTACAAAATGAAAGTCGTTAGCCAGGCCGTTTTCACAGGAATACATACACATAGGAGACATTACCCAACGGTTTTTCAACTCTACATTCCTGAATTGTATTGGTGTATATAGCATTTTATTTTTTTAAAAAAATTCAACATGATTTTCAGAAGAATAAAATAATTGCCTACTTCATTAAAAAGAAGTAATTTTACCCCCCTTTTTTAGTCTACAATATATGAAAAAAGACATACAGATCAGTTACGAATATTTTAAAAATAGCAGTGAACTGAATGATATTGAAAATCAATTATTCGAAAGAGCAAAGGAAGCCCGTGAAAATGCGTATGCTCCTTACTCACAGTTTCTGGTAGGATGTTCCGTATTGCTTGAAAACGGAGAAATATACTCTGGCAACAATCAGGAAAATGCAGCTTTTCCTTCGGGTCTTTGTGCAGAAAGGACGACTCTCTTTTGGGTAGCAGCCAATTTTCCTAATGTTAAGGTGAAAAAAATCTTTGTCGTAGGTGGTCCGAAATCTTCTCACGAAAAAACACCACCAATTCCACCCTGCGGAGCATGCCGTCAAAGCTTGATTGAGTATGAAACGAAGCAGAATGAGAATATCGACCTTTATTTTTCAAGCATGAATGAAGAAGTGGTAAAGGTACATGCTGTGAAAGACCTGCTTCCTTTTTATTTTGATTCGACATTTCTATAACAGCGTGAAAAACAAATTGTAAAAAACGAATACCATCTGATCAAATCAGCGGAAATTCTGCTGTTTTTTTAATTTGTACACGAACTCACGAATCATTCCATCAGGCATTTGTGGCAAACATAAAAAGAGATTGTTTCATTTTCAAACAATCTCTCTATTTTATTTATCTGTTACTAATTAATCCTCAGTTTCCGCATCTTCATCATCGTCTTCGTACTGTTCCAGATAATAGCTGAAGCTAAAATCTTCCACCTCCTCTTCAGCATCTTCCAGAGTTGTCAGCAGGTCTTCAAAAATTTCAAGCTGATCTACGGTCATATTAACGAATTCAAGGTGGAGGGGCATTTCCAGATCCCCGGTAATGGTATCAAAAAGTGCATCAAGATTATCACCAAAATGTTCAGGAAGCTGAATTTTTTCCTTTAATTGGGTATAAAAATCTTCATAATCACCTATGTCTGTAAAATCTATATATATTGTCTTCATATCTCTTATATTTAATTATAGTCTCATTTGAGATTGCTTCATCTTTACTCAGCTATGTTCAAAGCCTTATAGTCATTCACAATAATTTACTGCTTTTCAAAAGTTTTATAATGATTTTTAGTAAGGTAAACATCTCCGTTTTTAGTAAAGATTATTCTGTCTGCCTGTCTGCTGCCACAATGATAATTGACATCTGCCTCAAAATATTTTTCTCCCTCCGGCAATCTTTTTTCCCTGTTTCCGAATCTGTCGCCACCGATAGCTTTTCCGGGAAGTACCTCACAAAGGTTCCCTCTTGACGGGTTCCACCCTTGTCTTCTGGCCTCCCCTTTTGTGATATAATAATCCGGTAATCTGCGGTTTTGCTTTACATAATTGATCACGGTCTTTTCTTCCGTCAGTTTTTCAATGGAATCCGTATTTTCTGCGGTATGCTGATCTGAAGCCGCTGTACTTCCATAGTTCACTGTTTCTGTTTTTACAGTATTGGTCCGGCTATTTCTATCTTCAATAAAGTTTTTATAGACATACATCACAGACATCCCGAAAAGAAGCCCGAGAGACATAAAAAGTACTGCTCTTATTTTATTGTTCATAATAACAATTTATTAATATAACAGTCATGGTGTAAACTGTACATTGATCTGTTTATCCTAATCTCTCCATTCTTCCGGAATATCACAAACCGGAATAGGCTCCATTTTATGTTTTGCTGCTTTATGCATTCTGTCAAAGATTAAAAAGACTTCTTTGTCTCTGCCTTCATAATCTTCAGCAGCTTTAGTTCCGTATTCTTTTTGAATTTTTTCCAACTCCGGATAAGATGCCCCAATCTGTTGTTCGTCTGTTCTGTCCACATCCCAAAGCCCGTCTGTAGGGATGGCTTCCTGGATGCTTTTAATCAGATTCAAGCCTTTGGCAAGGGTATATACTTCAGTTTTATACAGGTCTGCAATTGGAGAAACATCTACCCCGCCGTCTCCATATTTGGTATAAAAACCAATGCCGAAATCTTCTACTTTATTGCCTGTTCCACATACTAAAAGCCCGTTTAATTGTCCATAATAATAAAGGGTCAGCATTCTCAAACGGGATCTGGTATTGGCAAAAGCCAGTTTCTCATTTGGATATACATCATCTTTCACATCAAAAGTTTTATAGAGTTCTTCAAAAGCCGGTGTCAGATCTACAGACATCATTTCTACATTGGAGAATCTTGCCTTCAGGTCGTTCATATGATCCTTTGCACGATCTACCTGATCTGCTTTCTGGCGGATCGGCATTTCGATCAGTAATGTTTTTAAACCTGTCATGGCTGCTAAGGTAGAAACCACACCGGAATCGACTCCTCCTGAAACACCTATTACATATCCGTTTACTTTGGCCTTTGTTGCATAGTCCTTTAGCCATGCCACTATATGATCTATAACTTTTTGTGTCTGCATTATTGTTTATTTTTTTAATCTATTCCAAATTCTTTAGGGTATTTTACTACACCTTTTACATTTTTCAACCCGTCTTTTACCAATTCTATTGCCATCCCGTTTTCTTCCGGAATTTCAAATGAAAAAGAAATCCCAAAATTACTTGTTTTTTCGTAACCAAACCGCGGATAATAATTTTCATGTCCGATAAGAATTACTGATGTATACCCTAATTCTCTGGCTATCTGATGGCCATGAACAATTAATTTTCCTCCAACTCCCTGATTTTGGAAATCCGGTTTTACGGAAACAGGGGCTAGAGCCAGTGATTCAAAGGATGATGTACCGTTTTCAATTTTAATTTTTGTAAATAAAATATGGCCGGCAATTTCTCCGTTTTCATCTTCTGCCACCAATGACAATTGCGGGATAAAAGCTTCAGAGTTTCTTAATTTTTCAACAAGAAAATGTTCCTGATGATCGGTATGTTCAATATTTCTGAAAGCTTCTTCTATAAGTTGAAAAACTTGCTGCTCATCTTTTTTTTCTTCCTGTCGTATTGTAATCATTAGTTAAAAATTTTTCACGTTTTAATTCATACCAGAAACACTTTACACCGGCATCTTCAAATTCTCCAGTATTTTCAAAGCCTAATTTTGTTAAAATATAATCAGATCCTGTATTTTCTGAATCAGCATAGGCATAAATAGTATCTGCCTCCAATTCGTTAAATCCATAATCAAGGGATGCTATTGCTGTTTCCATTGCGTAGCCTTTACCCCAGAACTCAGGTATAAACCGATACCCGAGATCTAAAGTATTAACATACCCGTTAACAGGCTGTTTTAATAATTTTAATCCACTCCACCCTATCATCAGCCCGCTTTCTTTTTCAATGACCGCTAATCTTCCAACTCCGTTTTTTACATATTGTTTCCTGATCATCCTGATGGCTTCTTTTGATTCTTCAACGCTCGTTACGGGTTTACCAAGATATTTCATCACTTCAGGATCTGAATCCATGAGAAACATCCGTTCAAAATCAGTCTCTTCAAGTTCCCTTAAAATAAGTCTCTTAGTTTCTATCTTCATGATACTTCTCATTCTCCTGTTCCAAAAATCGTGACATCTGTTTTCATTCCTTTTCTGATGTCTGTTTCCTTCATTTTATTCCCTCCTACATTCAGGGTTTGCAGGGCAGGATTTCCGGAGATATCGATTTTCCGGATACTATTATGTTCAATATTTAATTTTCTTAAGTTTTTAAGCTGAGACACATCAATCGTCTTTAGCTGATTTAAAGATAATGTTAATTGATCAATTCTTGGAGTTTCTTTCAATGAAATTCCCTGCAAAAGGTTGTTGTCCAGATACAGTGATGCCAGATTTTTTAAATTTCCTGCCTTGAATGAGGTTATTTTACAGCCTGTACACGAAAACAATTCCAGTTTTTCCAGATTTTCTACCGCTATATCAGAAATCGTATTCTCATCCAGCACAATCATTTTAACATTCCTGAAAAAGTGAAGGTCATCCGCAGATGCAATTCCTTTCTGAACGAGAAATAAATTCGTAACCATTCCGGCTTCCACCTGCTCAAGTACTCCGTTTTTATTCACATCAAAATTTTCAAGAACAGCCTTTTCAAAGTTTTTATCTTTAAAATCAAGCTTTTGCCCGTAACCGGAAGAAAAAGCTGAAATAAAAAAAAGCCCGGCAAATATTTTAATTTTCATCATGGATTGTGGTTTTAATCCTTATTTTTGTGTGTTTAATTTCCATGTAAAAATAATGAAGATTTTTAGATTTGTTACGCTTTATTCTATTTTAGTTTTAGGACTGTCTTCCTGTAAAAAAGAACCTGAAAACCAATGGAAGGTAGAAATAAAAAATTCTCCTGAAAAAGTTCAGATAACTGATATATCCAAAGAGTTTTACAATACTGAAGTACCTTTGGATCAGTTTAAAGCCCGGTTCCCATGGTTCCAGGGAACAGTTTCAGATACAGATTTTGAAAAAAGAAGGGCGGATGCAGACGAAATCAAAATTTATAGAGAAGCCATTGGAAAAATAGATCAGACCAAGCTGCAAAAAGAGCTGCAGGGATTATTTTCTCACATCCAGTATTATTTTCCTCAGTTTAAAAATCCTAAAGTTTATCTGTTTTCATCAGCTTTACAGATGGCTCAGGATCCCGTTTTTTATGATCAGAAGGGCAATCTTTTGTTTATTGACGTATCTGGATTTATGGGAGATGGAAATTCCTATTACAAAGGGCTGGAACTGTATTTTCAAAAATCTATGAATCCTCAGAATATTGTACCCAAGGTTTCTCAGATTTTTGCTGAAAACATTGTCACAGAATCGGCTGATCACCAAAAATTCCTTGATCAGATGATACTGAACGGGAAAGTAATGATTCTCCAGGATGCTTTTTTACCGGATTTTCCTGATTATCTAAAAATGAATTACACCCAGAAGCAATATGAATGGGCAAAATCCAATGAAGCTAATATCTGGAACTATTTTGTAGAAAACAATCTTATTTTCGGAGATGACCCGAGATTAGGTGAACGCTTTATTACTCCGGGACCGTTCTCTAAGTTTTATACCGAAATTGATAATGAATCTTCACCACAGATCGGAATTTTTACCGGATGGCAGATTTGTAAAGCTTACCTGAAAGAAAAACCGGAAACAAAATTGACGGACTTCCTGAAAATGGATGCAACAACTATCTTTAACCAGTCCGGATATAAACCCACTATAGCAAAATAATAAATCTCATACCAGAAGGCCTTTGTACTTTACAAAGGTCTTCTTCTTTTAATATCATTAGCAAAGCCTGGCGAAGAGATTTTTGAGATTTCTGAGCCTGCGAAACAAAAAATCCTTACCATTACTATTTTCAATCTACAGCTTTCCATTCTGAAAGGTTCCATAAACGACACCAGGAGTAATCAATATCGTCATTATAGTAATATTCAATCATATCAATCAGTCCGGATAACATTCCATCCAAATATACTTAATGATCCGGAAACAAAAAATTCCAAAATCCTGTAATTCAGACTACGGGACGATAATACAGTTATACACACTGTGCAATTCAGTCTATTCCAATTGTGTTATGGTGAGCACTGAGATCAAAATTTCCAACTTTAATACTCCACTTCCTGACAAAGATAACTTCACAGAAATTTTAGATAAGCTTAAGAAGTATTAACTTTGCGGAAAATTTTAGATTGATATGAGAAAAACTCAGATTACGATAGATGTAGAGCTGGATGAAAATCACATTCCTGAAAATATTACCTGGAATGCACAGGACGGGGGAATTGAAAAGGAAGAAACAAAAGCAACGATGATCTCTGTATGGGATGATAAAGCAATGGAAGCCTTAAGAATTGACCTTTGGACAAAGGAAATGCCTGTAGATCAAATGAAAATGTTTATTCACCAGATCTTAATTTCTTTAGGAAACACCTATCAGAGAGCTACCGGTGAAGAAGATGTGGCACAGTGGATGGAAGAAATTGCAGAAGAGTTTGCGGTAAAATCAGCAATAAAATAAAAATGTAACGGGGTATCAATTTACCGATGTAACAATCCTGAAATATTGGTAACTTGGTACATTCTTACATTGAAAAATTATAAAATATTATGAACTTTAATACCAAAGTAATTCACGGAGGGCAGCATCATGAGTCTGCAACAGGTTCTGTAAATGTTCCTGTATTTTTGACCTCTACATTTGCACAAAAAAGCCCGGGAGTACATTCCGGATACGAATATTCAAGAGCTGCCAACCCTACAAGACAGGCGTTGGAAGATTCCCTGGCAAGCATTGAAAACGGAGCCAGAGGATTAGCTTTCGGGTCTGGTCTTGCCGCTATTGACTGTGTTTTGAAATTATTAAATCCCGGTGATGAAGTGATTGCTGTAGATGACCTTTACGGAGGAACATACAGAATGTTTACCCGCCTTTTTGAAAAGTATCAGCTGAAATTTACGTTTGTTAATTTTGATGATGCTTCCAAAATTGCCGAGGTAATCACAGATAAAACCAAACTGATCTGGGTAGAAACCCCTACGAATCCATTGATGAAACTTGTAGATATCAAAGCCGTAGTAGAGGTTGCTAAAGGAAAAGATATTTTAGTGGCAGTGGATAATACTTTTGCAACACCTTATATTCAAAGGCCTATTGATCTGGGCGCTGATATTGTGATGCATTCTGCGACAAAATATTTAGGAGGACATTCTGACGTTATTGCAGGTGCATTAATTGCTAAAGATGCTGAACTGGGAGAAAAACTTCACTTTATACAGTTTGCAAGTGGCGGTATTTTAGGACCTCATGATTCTTATCTTGTACTGAGAGGAATCAAAACATTGGCATTAAGAATGCAAAGACATTCCGACAATGGTCTTGCAGTAGCCCAATATCTTGAAACCCACCCTGCAGTAGATAAAGTAATCTATCCCGGATTAGAATCTCACCCTCAATATGAATTGGCGAAATCCCAGATGAAGGAGTCCGGAGGAATGGTATCTTTCACTTTCAAATCCGGAAAAAAAGAAGATGCTATTAAATTCTTAGAAAAGGTAAGAGTATTTACTTTAGCTGAATCTTTAGGAGGTGTGGAATCCTTAGCCAATCACCCTGCTTTAATGACTCACGCTTCCATCCCTGCTGAAAAACGTGCCGAGCTTGGTATTACTGATGATTTGGTTCGTTTAAGTGTAGGTATTGAAGACGCTGAAGATCTTATTGCAGATTTAGAAAAAGCTTTTTCTTAAAAAACAAAAATAATGAGAGGGGGATTAATAAAATATCCCTTCTCTTTTATCATACCACCAATTACATGAAAAATACAAGGAAGGCAATCCTTTCCGATTTGCCGGAACTCGCAAAACTCTTCGACCAATACAGAGTTTTTTACCATAAGCCATCTGATATCCCTGCTGCAGAGAATTTTATCCGGGAAAGAATTGAAAATAAAGATTCCGAAATTTTTGTTGCGGAAGAAAATGGAAAGCTGACAGGTTTTGTACAGTTATACCCTATATTTTCATCTACCAGAATGCAGCGTTACTGGCTGCTCAATGACTTGTATGTCAATGAGAATTATAGAGGCAAAGGCTATTCTAAAGAACTGATTAACGAATCTAAAGAATTGTGCAGATCATCCAAAGCCTGCGGTATGTTACTGGAAACAGCTAAAAGCAATGAGGTCGGAAACCAACTATATCCGGCTTGTGGCTTTGAACTTTATGATTCTGTAAATTTTTACGAGTGGAGCAATTCATAAGCGCAAATTTCCCTTGTATTTTTAACTTATCCCCTAAAAACAACATGACAGATTTTCAAAAATATATCCAAAGATATTTAGACCAGATTCCATCCGGAGATTGGCTAGCTGAATTAAAAATTTCAGAAGAAAAAACAGTAGGAATTTACTCCAACCTTACTGAAGAACAATCCAGATTCGCTTATGCTGAAGGGAAATGGACCCTTAAAGGACTGTTGCTACATCTATCAGATACGGAAAGGGTATTTCAGTACAGAATATTAGCCTTTGCAAGAGGTGACAAAAACAATCTGCCGGGATTTGATGAAAATGAATATGCAGACCATTCTTTTGCTGATGAAAGAACTTTAGAATCTTTGCTGGAAGAATATAAGCTTGTAAGAAAATCCTCTCGGATTCTCCTGGAAACCCTTCACCCTTCTGCTTTACAAAATACGGGTATTGCCAATGGTCATGAAATTTCCGTAGAAACCATTGCAAAGTTGATTATAGGCCACAATTATCACCACCTGAATATTATTGAGGAAAGATATTTATCAAAATTGGGATGGATGTGAGAATCAAAATAAGTTTTGGCTAAAGGCCATTTCTATTGTTATGATAACACAATCATTCATTATTTTTGATATAAATCAATATATTAAACATTATTAGGAGCGGGCTTTAGCCCGCTTTTCATTAAATTAACCATCCATTGGCTTCAGCCAAAACTTAAAAGTTGTTATTTTTGATAAAAACAACACAAATGTCTTTTATCAAAATTTATATCCATCTTGTTTTCTCAACGAAAAACAGAGAATCACTACTTTCTACTTCTAACTTAAGAATAAAAGTTTGGAAACACATTAAGGAATATGCTACGGAAAAAGGAATTTTTCTGGATATGATTAATGATTACTCAGATCATTGTCATTGTTTGATTTCTTTAAGGTCTGATCAAAATATAGAAAAAGTTGTACAGTTATTAAAAGGTGAATCTTCTTATTGGATCAATAAAAATCAATTGACAAGAGGAAAATTTTCTTGGCAGGATGAATATTTTGCTGTTTCTGTTTCAGAGTCGATGATAGGTTCCGTGAGGAATTATATTAAAAATCAGGAAAAACATCATCAAAGGAAAAGTTTTATGGACGAATACAAGGGATTTATTGAAAAATACAATTTCAAAATATAATAAGTTTTGGCTAAAGCCAATGCATATATGATTTTTATTTAATGGGCTAAAGCCCATTTCTATTGATACGAATAACACAATATTCATTTATTTTTTCATGTATTTACACCAACAATATTAACTATCAATAGGAGCGCGGGCTTTAGCCCGCTTTTCATTTAAATAACCATCCATTGGCTTTAGCCAAAATTTAAAAACACACCGACATTTATATCTTAATTTTTTGCCTGAAAAACACAGATTCTCTACCTTTATCCATTCGTTTGAACCAATACAATTATGGAACATATTATCGAGATATTAAAATCCGGCGGAACTATTCTTTACCCTACAGATACCATCTGGGGAATTGGCTGTGATGCTACCAATACAGAGGCTGTCAATAAAATATTTGACATTAAAAAACGTGAAAAAAACAAATCCATGATCATTTTGGTGGAGTCTGAGAAGAGGCTTCAGGATTTGGTGGATGTCCCTGAAATGGCGTGGGAGATTATTGACCTTAGTGAAAAACCGGTAACTATTGTTTACGAAAATCCGAGAGGCCTTCCTAAAGAATTACTTGCAGAAGACGGCAGTATCGGAATCCGACTGGTAAAGAATGATTTCTGCAAAAAACTGATAACCAAACTGAATAAGCCTTTGGTTTCAACATCAGCTAATTTCAGCGGTGAAAAAAGTCCGTTACGATTTTCTGACATTTCCCCTGAAATGATTAAACTTGTTGACTATGCCGTAGAAGAAGACAGGGATAAAGTTTCAAAGTATTCAGGCTCTTCGGTGATTAAAATATGGAGTGATAACAGGATTAAAGTTCTTCGGGAATAAAAATTCTACATTGATTCTTGCATTTTTGAGGTCTTGTCAGTTCATATCGGCAGGATTTCTTTTTTTAGTTCTATCTTTGCAAAACTTCAACTATAAAACAGATGTTATGAACCATCAAGATTTTGCCCGTGAGTGGATTTCTGTCTGGAATTCTCATGATTTGGAAAGTATCCTCTCTCACTATTCTGATGATATTGAAATTACAACTCCTATGATTGCGATGGCAACGGGGGGTAAAGAAAGTTCATTAAAGGGAAAAAATACTGTTCGTGATTACTGGCAGAAAGCTTTGGATAAATTTCCGGATCTCCATTTCGAATTGATACAATCAACAGCAGGAGTAGGTTCAGTTGCATTATTTTATAAATCTATTATGGATAAACATGCTGTTGAAGTTATGTTTTTTAATGAAGAAGGTAAAATTAACAGAATGTATGCCCATTACGATTAAATGAGCAGCAAGATAGAAATTGACGCTATTACTAACGATGAAAATTAATCTTAATCAAAACAAAAATTTAAAACTTTTCAAAATAATTTCTGAGGCTGCAGACAGGAATAACCAGTCTGTATATATTGTTGGAGGCTACGTACGGGATCTTCTGATGAAAAGAAAAGCTTCTACGGATATTGATTTTGTAACCGAGCAAAACGGTATTGAACTGGCCCAGGCTGTTGCCCATGATATTGATCCCAAGTTAAAAGTTTCCGTATTCAAAACCTATGGAACGGCTATGATCAAATACAAGGAACTTGATCTTGAATTTGTAGGGGCAAGAAAAGAAAGTTATACTGAAAATAGCAGGAAACCGGAGGTAGAAGGCGGAACACTGGAAGATGACCAGAAAAGAAGAGACTTCACCATTAATGCGATGGCTATTTCTCTGAATAAGGATAATTTCGGCGAATTAATTGATCCGTTCAATGGTGTTGAAGACCTGGAAAAAGAAATCCTGAGAACACCTTTGGAACCTGCACAGACTTATTCTGATGATCCTTTGAGGATGATGAGAGCCGTTCGTTTTGCTTCGACCTTACATTTTAATATTGAAGAAAAGTCACTACAGGCCATTCGGCAGGAAGCAGAAAGAATCAAAATTGTCTCCATGGAAAGAATCATGGTTGAATTCAATAAAATCATGTTGTCTGAAAAACCTTCTGCAGGATTAAAGCTGATGGAACAAACCGGTCTTTTAAAACTGATTATTCCTGAACTGATAGACCTTAAAGGAGTAGAAGAAGTGGAAGGGCAAACCCATAAAGATAATTTTTACCACACTCTGGAAGTTGTAGATAATATTTCTGAAAATACAGACAATCTTTGGCTGCGCTGGGCTGCACTTCTCCACGACATAGGGAAAGCTCCCACAAAGAAATTTGTTGAAGGAACCGGATGGACATTCCACGGACATGAATTTCTGGGCTCAAAAATGGTAAAAACACTTTTTCAAAGATTGAAACTGCCACTGGGAAGTGATATGAAATATGTCCAGAAAATGGTAAAGCTTTCATCCCGCCCTATTGCCCTTATCACGGATGACGCTTCAGATTCAGCATTAAGGAGATTGCTTTTTGATGCCGGAGAAAACCTTGAGGATTTATTTACTCTTTGCAAAGCAGATATCACCACCAAAAACTCTAAGAAACAGGAGAAATTTAAAAAGAATTTCGAATACGTAGCAGTAAAAATCAGAGAGGTTGAGGAAAAAGACCAGGTAAGGAACTTTCAGCCTCCTATCTCCGGGGAAGAGATTATGGAGATGTTTAATCTTAAACCGGGACGCGAGATCGGTATTTTAAAAGAGAAAGTAAAAGAAGCCATTCTTGAAGGAGAAATTCCTAATGAAAAGGAAGAAGCTACAAAATTTGTGATTGCTGAAGCTGAAAAATTAGGATTGACCATATAATCTTTAACATTATAACGAAATATACAACTGCCGGATGTTCTCATCCGGCAGTTGTATTGAGGCTTTCATCCAAGTAAGGAACAAAGCCGGCCGGCTTCTACGAAGCCGGCCGGAAAAAAACACAAATGATGAAAAAAATAAAAAATTATATTTTTATACTGTATTGTACCTTATGCTATGGATTTACTACAGCACTATTAGCTCCTAAACCGCCTGTGTTAAAAGAGGATATTTTAGCTCCTGTAGCTGCGGAATATACTGACATTTCGCTATTGGCTTTAAAGCCTTTAACATCTGAGGTAAAAATTCTGCCATCAACAACTGAAAAACCATATAATACAAAATAAGCAGGTCCATTATCCTGAACTGTAATAAACGCATTAGCAGGAACTGTTGGAGCCGTTACGCTTGTTGTATAAATCTTATTTCCTGAACTGAAATAGAATTTACCATTATCAATCTGAAGATTTGTCCCGTTTGCAATACCTGTTAATGTGATCACCGGACTAAGGGCTCCTGTACTTGAGATCTTATAGATATAAGAATCTGTTGCTGTTCCTGAAATCGTATACACATCAGAATTATAGGAAACTGTTCTACCAATCTGCCCGTTTGGAATGGTAATTTCCGTTTTAGCATCATTGGAAGTGTTGATATAGGTAATTTTGTTTCCATATCCTGATGAAGCATTCTGAACGAAAACATTACCTCCCGCTTCTACAATTTTATCAGCCACCTCGGTGAAATCCATCTTGCTTACAAATGAAAAGTCAGAGATTTTATATTTCGTTACACTATATACTCCTGTCGAGAAATTCGTATTGGAAACGTAGATAAATCCATTGGCAAAAGTAATCCCTCTTGGATTATTGATTTGATCAGTGATTACGGCTACCTTTTTAAAAGTGATACGGTCTACCACCACAATTTTGTTTGAATTGTTGACAACCAGATAAGCGTATTTTCCATTAATAGCTATCGTTTGAAGAACATCTCCCAATATTTCATTGGAATTGTTCCCGGTCTTGTTGTTAAAACCATAAATATCATCCTGCTTTAACGCCAAGTCTCTTGTAAGAAACATTACGTTAGCACCATTGCTGTTAAAATTTCCTTCGTTGGCAATAAAGTATCCGTTCTGATACGTTAACTGAGGTACCGGAATCTCATTACTATCGCTGCTACATGAAATGTTGAACAATAGTACAAATGCAAAAAATACAGTTAAAAGTCTGGTTAGTTTCATATATATTCAATTTTAATTTTAAAAATTTATTGCGGCATACACACTGTAATTTCTTTTAGGCAAAGGGTAAAAAGAAACCGTTTTATAATAAGTATCGGTAACATTATTCACTTTGAACCCTAAAGTATATTTCTTAGAAATCGTTGCTGACATTCCCGCATTTAAAATAAAATAGGGGTCAATCGCTGTTTTCCGCTCTTCATCACTGGTTGTATAGGTAAGACCATTTATTAATCCCTGTGCAAAAAATCTGAAGAAACCGTACTCATAATCAATACCCGCCATTCCTCTGTGCATTGGAATATAAGGTCTCTGTTTCTGAGTTTCCTTATCAATTGATCTTGCATAATAATAGCCTGCGTTGGCTTTGATCCTATGCTTACCAAATTGCTGATAAAAAGACAGATGGGATTCCAGTCCGTAAGATTCTGCTTTATTAACATTAAAGGCCTGCCAATATCCATTGGCAGTAGGCAGCCAGACAATGAGATCCGTAATGTTCATATAATAAGGCGTCACATTAAGCTTAAAACTTCCAATTTTAAACTCATTGTTCATATCCACCTGGGTAGAAATTTCCGGTCTTAAATCTTTATTACCTCCCGGCTCATAATATATATCATTAAAGGAAGGATACCTGAAATTTTTTGAAAAGTTAAGTCCCAGATTATACCAGTGAGAGGTATTCCATTTCCCTGAAAATGAATACATGACCGGAGAAGTGACATTTTCCACAAAATCTTTTTTAAATCCTCCTTCAAAACGCAGGTTCTTTGTAGCAAAATACCTTAATAATCCGGAAACGGAACCTACGTTTCTGCTTACATCAGAAATTCCGCTTTTATAGCCTTCTCCTTTGTTCACCTGAAATTCCCCGATAAGGTTAATGTTCCATTTTGAATTCAGAAAATAATTAAAATCATTTTTCAAAATATAATTTTTTCCTGTACCACCACTGGATTTGGGAAGGTCCAACGCTCCGAAATACTGAAAGTTTTCTTCTGTATAGGCTGCTTTGAAGGCGTTGCTGAACTTTATTGCATTCCAGTCCCAGGCGATCAGGCTCCTTATGCTTTGGGTCTTATATTTTGTCTTTGTTGCGGTTTCTTCAAATACGGGATAATGCTGTGAAGAGTCAAAAAACTGACTTTGCCACGAAATCTTGTGATCATCCGTTATTTTATAGGACGCACCTACATTGAAGGTTGTATTATAGTAATTACCGTTTCTGTTGATATAATCCAGATCACTGACTTCATAATCGTTCTGGCTTACAGAATAGTTTCCGGATGCCTTAAAGCTGAATCTTTCATTGCTGTAAGAACCTTTCACAAAATTATTAAAGGTATTAAAGGATGCTACTTCTGAAAATACCGAACCATGAAAACCTTTATTAAAATCCAGGATATTATTCAGGTGAATACTCCCTCCGATCGCTCCACTTCCATAGACTACACTACCGCCACCTGCTTTTATACCAATCTGGTCATATCCGAACAGGGGTATATTATTGATATCTCCCTGTCCCAGAAAATTAGAATTGATATTGATTCCGTTCCATACAAAAGCAGTCTGCTGGGCAGAAGTTCCTCTGAACGCCGGAGAAGAAACCGCACCACGTCCGTTTTCTTTGATATAAACCTGTGATTGAAACCTTAATAATTCTGAAAGGTTGGTAGAATTTCTATCCACCTCTTCAGCTGAGATGGTATTTACCGGGTGAAAAAGCTTCACCCTGTTCATCTGGTTGTCGAAGACATAAATAGTATCAATACTTTTTTCCTGTGCCAGAAGAAGGCAGCCATAAGACGAAAAAAGCAGTACTAAAGATCGTTTTATACCCATACTTTTTACTTTTCCTCCGAAAGCATTATATTTTGATTATCATTCTGGCAGGTCTCCTGACTTTCGCTTTCTGCACCTTCCCGTTATTACACAGTGGTTCAAAGCAGAAACTTTTATTGCGATTTACAGTTGCGGGGACAGTCCGGGAGTTACACCCGATTCCCTTTTCATTCCAATATACTGGAAACCAAAATTTTTTGCAAAGATAGCTTTTTAAATGTATTGCACAAAAACCGGAATTGTTGCAAAAAGGTCTTTTAATAAAAAAGCAGCTTCCGGTATTGAAAGCTGCTTTTGCCGTATGATAATACAGTTGATTATTTTCCCATAACCTCTGTAATAGGATTTCCAACATTTCCACTCGGGAACTGGATTTTTAACAATGAAGAAACTGTAGGGGCAATATCCGTCATATGATACGCTTTATTACTTTCTCCATGCTGAACTCCCCACCCCATAAAGATCAATGGAATGTGTGAGTCATAAGAATTCCATACACTGTGTGTGGTTCCGGTTTTAGAATACGGAGGAAGCATAGAATCGTGGGAAATCAACTGGATATCCCCACTTCTCTGTCTGTTGATCCCGTTGATAATTCTCTGCCTGATAGGCTCCGGAATACTGGATTCCTGAACCTTGTCTACCGAAACAGCGTATAGAACAGTTGGGTCTTTTTCGAGTTCCTTAACAGTGAAGTTTCTTACATCATCCAACTCAAGTTTAGAATCTGCCAAAACTTTCCTGTCAAAATAAATCTGATAATTATCAATTGCATTGATCAGTTTATCGGCTCCAAATTTATCTTTAAGTTTCTGGTTTAGATTTTTTTCAGCTCCTTCTCCGAAAAAACCTGTAGGAATTTTATGTTCTTTAAGGAATCCTACAGAATGAGCACCTCCATGATCAGCAGAAAGGAAAACGGTGTACTCTCCTTTACCCACTTTAGAATCCAGGTATTTGAAAAACTCTGCCAGGTCCTGATCCAGTCTGATATAAACATCTTCTACTTCGATTGAATTAGGCCCGAATTTATGCCCGGCATAATCTGTTGAAGCCAGGTTGATAGCTAAAAAGTCAGTAATAGCATCTCCACCCAGTTTTTCACCTTCTACAGAAGCTTCCGCCAGCTTCAACGTCAATGTATTTCCAAAAGGGGTATAACGGATATTATCTTTTTTAGCCTGATAATCTTTGGCTAGATCATTGTAAGGGAATGTAGGGGTTTTCGCACTTCCCAATAATCCTTCCCAAGGGGAATTGTCTGGTGCGCTTTCCGTATACTGATTAATCGGAAGCAAGGTATTCCAGCCGTTTGCAACTAATTTCTCAGGTAAGTTCTGAGCGTTGAATGATTTTACCCACTGAGGCAGATCATTCATATACCATGTACTGGTGATAAAGTTTCCGGTGCTGTCATCAAACCAGAAAGCCCCGTTAGGAGTGTGTCCTGCCGGAAGAATAGAAGCCCGGTCTTTCAAGGAAACCCCGATTACTTTTCCCTGGAAATTGGTTGCCAACCTCAACTCATCGGTTACCGTTGTAGACCAAAGGTTTTTCGGAGAGTGGCTTCCGGTTTTGGTATTGGTAGTTCCTACCGGCTGAACGCTCTCATCAGCAGTACAGTATACCCCTTTACCTGTTTCCTTATCTGTCCAGTCATTTCCTGCAATACCGTGGATTGCCGGAACAGATCCCGTATAGATACATGTATGTCCTAAAGCGGTAATGGTAGGAACATAAGGAATGTGTACATTATTTAAAGAATATCCTGTATTCAAGAGTCTTTTGAAACCGTCGTTCCCGTATTTACCATAAAAACGGTATAAATAGTCCCAACGCATCTGGTCTACAACCAGGCCTACTACCAATTTAGGTCTTTCTAATTGAGAATTTTTGTTCTTCTGCGCATTGATTGTAATTACGGACAAGAAAGTAGCTGCCGCAATTGAAATATTCCTAAGCATCCAAGTAAATTTTTATTGACCACAAATTTAGGGGTTTTGAAAGTTTTAGAGTATGAAATTTTACTTAATTTTGATTATTATATAAATTTATCAATCTACAGCTGTGATTCAGAAGTATCCTGAGCCTAGATTTCCTGAAGATGACTGTCATCACAGTTTTTTTACAAGATATAGATAACATGCCAATAATGTTGTTAAACTATTGGTAAAATCAATAATACCTTTTCTATGGATATAAAAAAACTACTGAAACTAACCGATAATCCCAGCCTCACATGGGGACATAACGGTTATACAACAGACAGGATATATTCAGTTTCTTCCATCGAATATGCAGGGTCTTTTGAATTTTCATTAAGAGAAAAATCTTTCCCTTACACCAAAGTCTGGGAAACCGGTAGTGAAGATATTGAAGAGCTTAATCTTATCATTGAAAAAGGTCATTCTTTTGGTGCTTTTATTAATAATGAACTGATAGGCTGGATCATCTGTGAGCAAAGAACATGGAATAACAGTTTCTATATTGAAAACATCCTGATTGACGAAAAATACAGGAGACTGGGAGTAGGAATACAGCTGATTAAAAATGCCGTAAAAGAAGCCAGGAAATTAAACTGTCGGGTTATAGAACTCGAAACCCAAAACACCAATTACCCCGCCATACAGTTTTACAGAAGGATGGGTTTCAATATTACGGGGGTGAATACAAGGCTTTATGACAATGCGGAAGAAATAGCGCTTTTCATGACGTTAGATATAGAATAGTTTTGGCTATAGCGCGGATAATGTATGTATATTGGAAGCGGCTAAAGCCACTCCCTGTTGATATTTCATAACATTTTTTTTATTCACTTCACTTTCGGCACTACAATCAGGCTTTCATTTCCAGAAATGGTTACCGCTTGTACTGCAAAGAAATAATTATCTTTAGAATAAGGCAAACTGATGGAATTTTCTTTGGTAAAGGTTTTTTTCTGCCATATTGAGGCATCTGTTTCACGCATCAGCACATAATATCCTGCTACTTCTACCGATCGAGGTTTTTCCCAGGAAAGAGTTGTAAAGTTGGTAAGTTTATCCGCTTCAATCTTTACATTTTCAGGTTTTGAAGGTGACTTTGCCAGATTGGCCAGAACGGCAATATTGATCCCGACATTCTTTTTAAAATAATCAAAATCCATAAATTGCGGTAAATCTCCATACTGAACGCCATTCTCTTTTCTGATATCTTGATGCTGGTGGTTGAAGTTTTCGTTAAACTCCGTCAGCCGTACTGCGGGGAATCCTTTTTCCACAAAAGGAGTATGGTCGCCGCCTCTCAGAAACCGATCATTTCTGTAAATCAATTTCACCTGGAAATTATCTGTATAACGCTCCCCCACTTCTTTAATGTACCTTGCCAGTTGCCTGGAATCTCCGTCGTTCTCTAAACCGAATTTTCTGATTTCGGAAGCCTTTTTATCCAGTTCATACTGAGGTAGTCCTTCTGAAAAGACTCTCAGCTGATATCCATTGATAAGATTTGTTTCACTGCTCAGATTGTTTGAAATCATATCATTATTGAGCAGGGCTTCTAATTGCCAGCCTTCATTTTTCGCTTTTTCTGCCAGCATTTTTGATCCTAATAAGCCTTGTTCTTCCCCTGAAAAAGCCACCAATACAATACTTGCCGGAAATTTAGAAGTACTCAATATCCTTGCGCTTTCTATAAGGGCGGCTACTCCGCTGCCGTCATCATTGGCACCAGGGGCATTATCTTTTATATTCATGACATCGGTTACTCTCGAATCCAGGTGTCCGCTCATCATAAACAACCGTTTATCATCGGGATTGGTCCCATGAATGATAGCGATAACATTTCCTAAATCGGTAGGACGATCGATTCTTTTGCCGTCAGGCTGGATCAGCTGGCTTTGCATAAAAATTTCCATTCTTCCTTCCGCATTTTTCGAATAATCCCTGAACTTTTTCAATACCCATTTTTTTGCGGCTCCGATCCCCCTTTTAGGATCTGTGGCAGAACTCATGGTATGCCTGGTTCCAAAGCTTACCAAAGCATTAATATGTGCCTTTAGTGAATCTGTATTAACCTGTGATACATATTTTACAATTTCCGGATCCTGACGAATAATTTGTTGAGCTTGAAATGTGATGGGAATGAGAGACAAAGTGAAAATTATTTTTTTCATAATATAGTATCAATTAATCTTTTGTAATATGTTTTAGATCAATAAAATTAGGAAAAAAGACGGCAAATAAATTGTTTTAATTACTACTTTCCTCAGTATTCTCTTATTTTTTTTGATACAATTTCAGTAATTTCGGAAAAAATAATCTTTACAGATGGATACCAGAAAAAATGTGTTAGAAAAAATGTCGGATCAGGAGCTTGAACAATATATAAAGCCAGACAGTAAATTTGTTCCACAAGCCATTCAATATGCTTATGAAATTTTACAATCCAGAGGAAGATCATTTACCCATGACGAGCAGGAACACATCAATACCATACTTTCTATAACTGAAGGAAATAAAACAATAACAATACATCCTAACTATACGAAAGCCTCCAATCTCATCTACTTATCGGGAGCTGCAGGAATTGCAAGCCTGATCTGGACATCGGAACAATTGAATTCAGGTCTGGCTATTGTTATTTCTATAGCCATAACTGCCTTTGTTTTCGGAATAGGATATATAATGGGAAAAGGAAATGAAGTAGCCAGGTATCTGTTTATCATTTTTTTTATCTTAGGTCTCATCGGAATTCCAACATTAGTAAACCATTTAAGCACCAATCCTGTTCTCGGAATAATAAACATTATCCAATTGATTCTCCAAACCTGGGCAGTGATACTTCTTTTAAAAATTCCTAAAAATAAAAAAGTATAAACACTTTATACGGAAAACCAGAAACCTTAAGCAAATTCATAAAACAAAGAATTTTATTAATGAAAATTTTTTAACTATTAAAATACAATGAAAACATTAATCTACTCCCCTTAAAACGAAAAAGCGAAATTAATTAGTAAGTAAAAAAAGCTGAAAAAGCCCATTAATAAAAGATTTACGAGTATATTGAAGCCTCGTATTGAAAAAAAACGAAACGCCGAAAAATTACTATTCGCTACCATTTTATTACTATTAAAAAAAGATTTTCGCCATCATATAGCCCCTTTTTGGGGCTTTTTATTTTCTCAAACATACAAATTTACTATTCTATATAAAGACCTTGTAGTAAAGCGTTTCCTAAGTGCTGAAATAAATTTATTTAATCATCCTGACGGAAAAAAATATTGGATCTATGTATTTCTTGGGATTTCTCTTAAAAAGATGCTTTTTTGAGTTGGGGTTGCAGTTGGGGTTGCATTTGGGGTTGCAAAACCCGGTTTTTTAAGTTGGATTCAACTATATATAGGGGCTAAAAAACGTCAAAAAAAGCACTATTTTAAATTATTCAACTATATATAGGGACATCACGTTGTAAATTTACACTGCTGATAAACAGTAATTTACTCTAACATTGATTAAAATACTTTCTATTTTCGGTTATTATATACAATTCTACTACTATGATTACGTCTTACACAACCCAATACTAAAAATATTCTTCTTATATCATCAACCTTTACTTCAAATGGCTCATGTATTAAACGTCCCTTTTCTGATCCATCTTCCCATCTTTCGGTGTTATCGGAACAAAGTAATACAGTTTCTTTTTTTGTTCCTTTTTGTATTCTTTTCAAAGTTCTATATTCAGAAGTTTCTATTCCATAATCCTGGCCATACATTAATAACGATTTATCATAAACTTCTTTCAAAGCCGCAATACTGCCGGTATAATTTGGCATGCTGTCACCATGAACCCTCATTGCTGCAGTTGCATCCCTAAACCAATCTCCGGCATCAATAAATTCAACGGGATCCGTAATTGGTGTCATATCCACCTCTACCTGCCCCGCTGTAATTATACCATCATAAAGCGGAATTAATCTTGGGGCGTAAATTTCTTTAGCTTTTTCAAGTGTTATTAATCCCTCGGATTTATTAATATTTTCCTTTAGCATTTCTCCTTTTCCAACAATAAGCCATTCAGAATCAATTTTTATAAACTTGTTTATAATAGCCTGTATTATTTCAAAACTTACAAGTGGATATTTACCACTTCGGGTATCAATTGTAAATAATCTGTTGATTCTTGGCTGGCTGATTCCGATTTCCTTACTGAAGCGTAATACATTGCCATCGCAAAAATAATCTATAACATTTTTAACCCTTTGGTTTTCAATAGGTAAATTCATTTGTAATTAATTTTTTATAAACATGTTTATAAAAAATTTGGATTTATTAAAAACATGTTTATATATTTGTGAAAACATTTGAACAAATGTATAATAAAAATTTGATTTATCATGGAAAATAAGCAAAAAGAGAAAATTTACTATGGAGATTATCAGCTACTTGGCGAAATGTTAGACGCTTCATCTCATGCCGCGCGGATGAGATATAAAAGAAACGAAAAAGAGGCGGTCAAAGTAATGAATATGATACATGAAAACCGAAAACGACTGGTTCGGGACTACAGAAAAAGTTTACAAATAGATTAGGATAGATTTATTAACGAGATAAAAAAGAGATTATGCCGCACGAATGGGGAAATTTATTAGTAGTTACGAAAGACGAGCTTATCCCAAAATACTATAATTGCATGGGTACTTTAAAATCGGAAATCCACAGATACAAAGATTTACCTTATGGAATCAAAAAGGTTCAGAAAGGAGGCAATGGCAGACAGATGTATATTGATTTTGACAGCCTTTCAAAAGAAGTACAGGATAGCATGGGTGATCCACGCAAAATGAGACATCCTTTACTTTCATTTTTTGAATTTGATGCAACTGCAGTACGTTACTACACTGATTTCAGATTTGAGGACGGAACACCATTAAAAGAAAGTTTCAAAGAAGAATATATAACCAATGCCAGTGTACTTATTGCAGCCGAAAAATTAAGACAGGCGCGTTTAACAGAGTGGAAAAAATTAAAAAAAACTTCAGGGCGTGGGTTAATGCCTTCCATCATCACAGATGTTACGACATTTAACGAGTTCCTGCCAAAGGTATATAACACCACCCACACCATACCTTCATCCCACAGAGGGTTTGACCGGGTTTGGAAACCTTTCTTTCATTCTTTTGATGACGGACTCAATTTTGAAAGCCTGATTTCCGGTAAACTGAAAAACCAGAACCGAAAATTAATGACCGACGAAATGATGGCTCTACTCAATGATATGTTTGCCGGACAGGATTATAAACCTTCCCGTACTCAGGTCGCCGATCAATATCAGGCTTTTTTAAACGGTGAACTGGATATTATCAGTAAAGAAACCGGAGAGGAATACGACTGTACCAATCCAAATTTCAGGGAAATGTCCGACAATTCAATTATTGCGTGGCTTGGTAAATGGGAAAACAAGATCGGAACCTTTGCGAAACGTTCCGGTGACCGTCAGAAATTGATGCAGGAGTTTACTCCACCACATAAGCTAACCAAAATTAAGGAGGCGGGAACGCTGATTTCCATAGACGACAGACAGCCACCATTTATGTATAATGAAAACAGGAAACGTCCCTGGTTCTATATGGGTATTGATGTGGGAAGCGAAGCGTGGACTTGTTGGGTTTGGGGAAAGGATAAAAAAGGAATCATTATTGAGTTTTACCGCCAGATGATCAGAAACTACTCAGAATGGGGCTTTAACCTTCCGCTTGGGCTGGAATGCGAAAGTTCATTAAACAGTGGATTTAAGGATACTTTCTTGCGCAACGGGGCAATGTTTGACCGTGTGAACATCTATAAGAACCGTGCAAGGTCAAAAGTTGTAGAGCGAAAATTTGAGGAATTAAGATACCGCCACGAAAAAAGCCGCTTAGGATGGATGGCAAGACCTCACGCCTTGAAAGAAGAAAATCAGAAAAGCGGAGAAGAAGAAATCATTATCCCTTTTGACACGATTGTAGACCAATCGCTCAGCGATATTGAAACGTGGAATAATATGCCTCATTCTGTTCATACCGATAAAACCCGATGGGAAGTATTTTGTGAGATGCAGAACAAAAATACACAACCCACCAACTGGGCAGCAATCCTTCCTCATATTGGTAAAACGGAAAAGTCAAGCTGTAATGCCGGAATTATCAAATTCAGAAATACAACTTTTGTTTTAGGTCTGGACGGCGAAATTGCGTTGAATGATGATTTAATAAGGCTCTTAAAGTATGTTAATGGCAAAGAGTTTACGATTTACTGGCTTGACGGGAACGATGGGAATGTTTTAAAAGCGATGATTTATTATGATGATATTATGCTTTGTGATTTAGTTCCACAGCCGGAATATTCAAGATCAATTCACGAAAGAGACGAGCAGGGTGAAATCAACCGGAGGTTAATGAGTGCATACGAGAACACAGTTAACAAATTCATGGCTCAGCGTAAACGTGAAATTGATCAGGTCTTAATTATCGACCACCGTAAAAAAACACTGAACAATAAATTTCAGATTGCAGGTCGAAAAAAATATATTCCTAACAATAGTACACCAGAAGAAGTGTTCTCTGACGCTGAGGAAAGCAGCTACAACCACAACTCGAATACATCAACTGTGAGAAGTTGGGCAGCAAATTTTTAACAAACCAAAAATAAAATAGATATGATAACATTAGAACAAAAACAAAACATCCGTACTGCAGTACTTAACGGCAGGGAAAAATTCAAAGGAACTGATACCGCCTACGCAAAATCATTAGGTATCGACAGCATGGCTTACGGTCAAATAAAAGATGGAATGATTGAGAATATATTGTCATTGGGGCAATGGCTGAATATTGGCAGCAAATTCCAAACAGCGAAGAATGACTATGAAATGAAATTGGTAAAAACCGAGGTTTACCTTGCTATGGAAGACAACTTCAATTTTTGCCAAGCTACAAAAACATCAATGATTTTGGTAGATGACTGTGGGATCGGAAAAACACGGTGTGCAATGGATATTGTCTCCAAAATGAAAAATGCGTTTTATGTGGACTGTTCCCAGTCGCAGACTAAAATACGCTTTGTAAAACAACTGGCTGCCGCGTTAGGCTGCGATACCACCGGAAAATATTATGACATCTTGGAAACGGTAAAATATGCCTTGAATATTATTGAAAATCCGTTTGTCTGCGTGGATGAGTTCGGAGATTTAGAATACAACGCCTATTTGGAGTTAAAAGGAATCATGAACGCCACCAAGCATAACTGCACTTGGTACGCAATGGGAGCCGATGGGTTACGTGCAAAAATTACAAAAGGAATTAACAATCATAAAGTAGGTTTTGCGGAAATTTTCAGCCGCCTTTCCGATGACTTCGTGACACTGGTTCCAAAAAAACCTGAGGAACGAAAAGAATTTTATTTAAAGCTGTTCGGGGACGTAGCCTATGTCAACCTAAAAAATAAAAATGAGGTTAACGAAGTGGTCAAAAAATGTATGGTCAAAGTCGCCAATCCATTTGAAGGAAAGCAAAAAGGGGAACAAGGCGGGCGCATCAAATCACTCAGATATTTAGAAACATTGTTAAAGGTCAGGGAATAATGAAGGCACTATCAGTAAAACAAGCGTTTTCCATTGTGTTTAAACTGTTTGAATTTACTGGACTTTGGCTTCAAGCTTTTGGAAAACCGGAAACCACCGGTTTTTGGTACTTGGGTGGAGGAGAAAAGAACGGAAAATCAACTTTCGCCATGATGCTGGCTAAATACCTTACCACATTTGGAAAAGTGCTTTATATATCCGCAGAGGAAGGATTATCGAAGGACATTATCGCCGCTATGAAATTTGCGGGATTATCAGATAAAGACAAAAAATTTCACATTATAGATTACGAGCCGTGGGAGCAACTTCAGGCTCGTTTTAGCTCCCGAAAATGCGCTAAAATCATTTTTATAGATAATTCAACAATCTACAGGGACGAGATCACAAGGAAGATGGTATCAGAATTAAAACAGAACCATCCCAATAAATTAATAATAATGGTTTGCCACGAAGTAAAAGGACTGCCGGACAACGCTCTGGCAACAACATGGAGAAAGCTCGCTAAAATCATTATTCAGGCAGAAGGACTAAAAGCCATTATTTCCGGCAGATGTCCGGGAGGCACATTAATGATCAATGAAGAAAAAGCGAATCTTTATTGGGGAACAAAATAAAATTAGAAATACAATGAACAACGACATATTATTAAAAATTCTACAACTGGACAGCCTTGTCAGGTTTTTAGACTGGACGGAACGGGTAAGGATCCATTTGTACAGAGGAGAGAAATTTAACTCTACAACGCCAAAAATTCTGGCTGCGTATGAGTGGATCATCAATGAAAACTGGGAACCGCCGGTGATGCATTACGGGGAAGACCGCTTTCAATATTTCCATGATCCGGAATTAGACCTGTGGGTAGAAACTGAAAATTATTTAAACTATTTCCCGGAATACAAACCGGAATTAACCAAACTTATATTTTAGGACATGGAAGCCACAGAATTATTGGATGAGATTTTGAAAAATTATACTTTGGCGACAACCGTCTCGCAGCAAATACAGGCTCATCAAAAGAATATAGCCCTTTTAAACGGCGAATCGAAGAAAACCTATGATAAGGGATATAAAGACGGGAAACGCGACGGTAAAAAGGAGAAAATCGACAACCTTATACAGAAGAACTAATTATTAAAAATTACAAATTATGAATATCGAAGAACTATTAAAAAGACCAATTGACGAATTGTCTGCAGAAGAAATGGAAGCCGTACTCAACCATAAAAGAAAAATGGAGGCAGATCGGCAGGAAAAAGAAAAGCGTGCCTATGAAGCTGAAAGGGACAGCGATATGGGAGAATTGATTGCCTTAGCTCTGGAAGTTGAAAGCAAATCGTATTTATTGAAAAAACTTACTCATGCCAAGATGGAAAAACACCAGGAGAAATTAAATGAGTACGGAAAAATCCGTAGCAATTCCAAAGGGGGATTTTCTTTGATGCACAGTGATAAAACAATCAGAATTAAACGCCGCCGTGATACACAGCCCACTTGGGACGAAAGGAGTACTAAAGCTTTGGAGTTGATCCGCGCATTCCTGTACGACACTGTGAAAAAGAGGGACAAAGATTTATTTGAAATGTTGATCGGGTTTTTAGTAAAAAACAAAAAAGGTGATCTCGACTATGCAAGTGTAATGAATTTATTAAGCCATGAAACGCGTTTTGATGATCCAAGATGGAAAGAGGGTTTAAGGCTTTTGAAACAGAGTTACAGCAATTTTTTGAAAGGTTACCAGTATGATTTCGAGAAACAGAATGAAGAAGGTAAATTTGAAAGAATAGAACTCAATTTCTCGGCTCTGTAATACTTACATTTTCAACGTTTAAAATTATCGGGAAAACCCCCGAATTTATCAAAATTAGAATACCATAAATACAATAATAATGGTTGATTTAAAATAAACTCCCTTATTAGCTTTGCCAATAAGGGAGTATTTTATTTCTGTGGAGTACTCTTACTTCAATCTCACTATAACATCATAAGTAAACATTGACGAATTCCAGTTGTTTCTGCTACAAACAAATTTATATAGATCGTATGCCTGTTGTATATTCGTAACTCCCCCCAATTCATAGGTTTCATTTTTTGCCTGATTGAAATAAACAGCTGTTTTCATTTCTAATTAATGATTTTGATATTGTTTAATTTTATATATTCATTTGCAACAGATAAACTATTGAAATCTCCTCTCATATTTTCTCCTTCAATTTTAACCCCACCGTCTGAATAAATTCTATAATTCAAAATTTCACCGTCTTGTGTTTGTAAATTCCCCTCGGGTTTTTTCATGCTTAAATTGCTCATAATGAATGTGCTATAATGTTATTTTGTACAGCAAATATAAAACATAGCTGTTATATAAAGCAAGCTAAAGCCTTAAATAAATCCTTCTTTAACTTACTCAGGAGAATATTTTATCACTATATTAGTATAAAAGATATTATCATGGAAAAAAAAGAGGAAAACGACAGTCAGGAACTATGTAATGATTGCAAAAATCTGATCGGCAAAGGTAGGTATGACTCCCCGCATGAAAATCTAAAAAATACAGGTTTTAGACCTTTTGAATCAATGTTCGGTTCAGTAGACGAGTATTATTACACGTGTAAAATTTGCGGAACTGACTGGCTTCATGAAAAAGGATCTTACGGAGAAGGCTGGGTTCCTAACCAAAGATTAAATTAACAATCATTTTTGTATATAATCAATAAAAGTAATTATTATGGCAGATTTAAGAGGAGTAAAGGTGACTGAGAAATATTCAGGAACTAAATTTGAGGGGAAATTTCATATATGGTTTACTAAAAGTTATGATACTGGAGAAACTTTTCTTTACGCTATCATTGAGAATAATCACGGAAAAGTAGATTATTACGATTTAGAATCCTATGACATCGAATTTTTACTGGATAAAAATTAATCAGTGGATAAAAATAAAAAAGCATCCGAATGGATGCTTTTTTATTTTTATCCAGATGAGAATATATTATTGAAATTGCAGACTTTATTCACCATTGAGAATATTATCTAAAATTTCATAAATTATTCCTACACTGGTCATTTTGGGGTCTTGTTTTATTAAGTCATTGACAATGTCAACTAATTTGGTTAAGGTGTAAAGATTTTCATAAGTGATTCCGTTCCATTCAAATGTTTTTTTTCTGTCTGCTTCTTTTATGTCTAAGAAGCAAAATTTAGAATCTTCGTCAATATAATTTTCGGCGTAAACATCAATTGATTCATACTTAATATTGATAGAATTCTCCTCTAAAAATTCATATATTGTATTTGTTCTAATAGCCTCTATTATCTCGATAAATTTCATTAAAATATTGTTTTAGGGGTTGATATTTCTCTGTTTTCTGATTTGACTTTGTAAAATTTGTTAACAAATAAGATATTTAGTAAACAAAGTATCAGTAATAGGACTATTAGAGAAATTATTTCTTTTTTATTCATCTTCCTAACTATTATAGATTTGGATTTATTTATGCAATATCATATCCATCTTAAAACTAAGATGTAATTTAAAATGTTAAATGACTTTGATTGCCTATAGTATGAGGTAAAGGGATATTACTGAATAGTAATTTTTCTAATAGATAATTCTCTCAAATCTTTTGATGTTATTTTGTGTTTCTAAGATTTCGAGAGGATAATATGCTTCTAAGATTTGCTATGTAAGAATTTAATTATAGTTGTAACCTACATTTCTCTTTTATATATTATATCTCCTACAAATAAAATAAAAAGTAACCTTCACTAAATATAATTTCACCTATTGTAGGTGTTATTGGTTTAAAAGTTTGGGCATTAATGCCCAAACTTAAAAAAATTATAAGAGTACTACATTTAAATCTTTCCATAAATCTGCTCTCTTACCCCACCGGGAATAACCCATTCGTTGTAACTTAGTTCTGAAGGCTGGAACTCAATACCTGTACATCCCGCTTGTTCAATATCATTTTTCAATTTTTCTGAAACATAATATCCTAATCCCCCAGTAACATATTTCAAAGCAAAAAAATCTTCAACAATTATATTTTCATACAGTGCTAACTTTTCAATTGTAATTATTTCAAGTTTTTCTTTTGCCTTGTGTACGTAATCTTCAAAATCTCTTAATGAATTAATTTTTAATATAACTTGTTCTGTTCCTCCTCCAACTTTTTTCTTGCTATAAACAATCTTTGAGTTTGCAAAATCAATATACTCTTGATTTAACTCATACAAGTTTAACAACCAATAATCATTATAGGTTTCATTCTTTTTAATGATGTTTATATTAAAAAATTGAATACCCGTTTTTCTATATTTTTCTATTATTGACTTTAGCTTACCACTCAAAATTAATTTTGAAGATACTACACCTCCATCCATTATTAGGTCAGTTATTTTGGAGTTGGCAAAAAGCTCAATATCTACTAAGTAAGGCTCAAAATCAATCTTTTCATTATAAACATTACCAATAAATTTTGGTTCTTCCCAAAAAAGCTTTCCAGTGGGAATCTTAAGTTTATAATCTTTAATAAAGTTATCATTACCTCTTAACTTTGTATTTAGCGTAAAATTTATCTTATAATACTTCATAATCTAAAATACTAAATCATTTAAATGTGTATTAGGGTTATTAATAATGGCTTGTCTTGCATCATTAATAATATCCATTAACGCATCATAACATTGATTAGGAGTTGCATTGGGGTTTAATTGTTTAAATTGCTCCAATTTAGTGAAAATTCTATTATTGTAAAGATTGTGATTTGGTTGATTTCTCCATGATGCCACAGCAATACCATTTAAGGCTTCATTCAAATGAAATGCGTTCATTGATTTAGCGGCTTTTTGTACAATAGGATGTGTCTGTATATTATATGCCCAAGGTATAATGTGATGTGCCTGTTTTGTAACGTCAGTTAATTTTAGAACTTTTCTTAATTGGCTTGAATAGCCAAATTTAATTAACCCATCTGTACCAACAACCCATTTTAGTAATTGTCTGGAAGCTATATCAGAAGCATTCATGACTTTTACTCCAAATTTTGATCCTGATGCAAACCAACCTGCAATAGGTATTGCCGAAGCATAACTTAAACTTGCATTCAATCCGTCACCTTGTATGGTATAGATCACACCATTTGTTATGTCACATACTTCACCAATAACAGGAACTAATCCTCCTAAATCTAATAACAATTGTATGGTTTCTCGAGACGCTTCCCAGAAACATTTTGCCTTACTCCATTCTGGATAGAATTTTCTGTTAAACTTATAATTGGCAACAATCATTTTAGTTTTTTCTTGAATCAGATGTTGCGGGACAATAATTATAGAAGGACAACATTGGTTTAATACATTTTCTATTTGGGCGTCAGTCATACTTTCAACATCTGCATAAGATGTAAACGCCACAAATGCCTCATTGGTTTCTTTTACAACTTCTTCTTCGTATGGTGATGCTTCAATTTCTTTATTAACATTTACTAACTCTGTTAATTCATCTGTCGATAACGAAGTAAGCTTGTTTCTATAACCATATTCATATCCTTGAATAAACCATCTTTGGAATTGTTCCCATGATACGTCCGGATTATTAATTAGAAACTTTAAAGTGAAATTTGCAAACTTGAAATTATTCAACTTTACAGTTGTATCAGTATTATTCTGTGTGTTGAACCATGAAGCTATGTTGGTGAGGTTTTGTGTTAAAAAATCATCCCCAGACCCTCCTATCCTAAAATAATCTTTAATAGTAAATAACACTCCATTATATGCGGCTAATGAGCTTACCTGATGATTTAAAGATAACAAATATTGCTGTACCTGTATATCAAGCTGTCGCTCAGCCTCACAAACTGAGTCGCCTTCAGCACACATATTAAACATATCATCAAATGATTGAAAGATAAATGTGTTGTATGGATTTGTTGGGTTTTCTATATAACCGCCTCCAACACCACCAGAACCTCCACCAGAACCTCCAGTAGAACCGCCTCCGGTAGAACCACCACCTGTAGAACCACCTCCAGTAGAACCACCTCCAGTAGAACCGCCCCCGGTAGATCCACCACCTGTAGATCCACCACCTGTAGAACCACCTCCGGTAGAACCACCTCCGGTAGAACCGCCACCGCCGCCATCGCCACCATCGCCACAGTGGTTATAAGCCGCAATAATTTGAGCAGGTTGAGCAGCTTGACCCGTACCTAATGCAGTACAACTACCATCTCCATATTCATGATTTCCACCGGCTGTACAAGGATTAGTCTCATAAACATATTCCCAACATCCTTCATAATATGAATAGGTTGAACCTCTTCCTGTAATAGAAAGATTATTGATGACATAAGATTTAATTTTACCAGTTAAATTCACTGGCTCACCATTCATATATCGATCCTTTTCCTCTTTTGTGAGATTATATTGTATTAATGCTCCCGAATAAGTATTATCAGAATTTTCTCTCAATACAAGATTTTCTATTATACTATTTGGAAAAGTTCTGGATACAGGAATTGTATAGGTTCTTTTTGTACCATCAGTAATTTCTAAAACGTGATCCGTTTCAATAATAGCTCCATCTAAAATGGGATCCTGTGGAGTTTTTGCGGTAGCGGTAGTTTGCCTAAAAAAATTATTCTTGAGTTTTTCAACTTCTTTGTAAAGAGGCAACTTGCTTTCAAATTCTTTTTTGTTTAGAACCGCAATGTTTTTATTAAAATGTTGTTCTTGTTCCTGTTCTAAAGCAAAGCTTTCATTTCTACAAGACTGAATACTAAATAATAGGGATAAGACCAATCCCATTAGAATTAAAAAATTCTTTTTCATGGTTAAATAATTAATAAATTGTTATTTGATGATTAAGAGTTGTTTCATATCTAAATTGAAACTGCCATTTAAGGTGGGGAACGGTGTCACCGCGTATTCTTTCCATAATTTTTGTGTTGTTTTTTAATATTTTAATTCGACGTCAATTATAAGTAAAATCACTCATTTACTACATAGGTATTTTCCCCGTATTTTTATAGGTAACTTCCCCCGTTTTACTCATTCATAATTAAAAAGTAGAACCGCCCGTTTTTTTCAAGCATTAATTGGGCAGTTCTACAAAGTCCCTTTTACGGGAACATCACCAGTATCTCCATACTGTAAAACTAATAACCATGAATTTTTAATATTTTCTCAGGTAAGCTAAAATTCGGCGATCCGCCAATTCCTAAAAATGGAAAGGTGCGGAACTAAAGCCAATCCGACAAGGAGGTACTGCGAAGAACCCGACGCCCAGAAAGACTTAGCCCGCACCCATATAGTAAGCACGGGCGTAAGTCTATCGAGTTTGGGCGTTAGAAGATTCGCAGTTTTCCTTGTCCAAAACGATAGCTTACGCTGTGTATCGTTAAAATTGTGAGCCAAATTTAATAATTTTTTTGAAAACAATACTACCGTATTTTTACGGTATTTCGTAATAACATTTTATTTTTTCTGTATAGCTTTGTTTGATTTAGGGAAAACAGATCTATAATAGTAAGTGCTTCAAAATTTATTACTTTTGAGTATGGATTATTTAAAGTATATAAATGATTTAGAGTCTTTGCAAAAGAATGATAGGCGATGGATGTATTTACAATTATTAAATATTATAAAGGGCATAAGCAACCAGACTCATATTGAGGAGTTTAAAATTAAATTAAGACTGATTTATAAAGAAGTTTTGAAAACTCCCAATCCGATAAGGATGAGTGACGGTAGTGTAAGTGATGAAAAAGCCCTTATGGTACTTGATAGCTTAATTATTTCAATAATAGATCTATTAAACGATTATTACGGAAATTACAAATATATTAATGGCAAATAAACGCCAACTTGCACGAAATGAGAATACTTTTTACTTTTGTATTATGGCAGAAGTAAAAGACACAAAACAAGACGATATTATTAAGCGAAATGAGCGTATTCGTAAACGCTTTGCTTATTATACCGATACTAAACATCTCGATAGTGAGCATGTATTAGACCTGCTTGCAGATGAATATATCGGATCATTGAAAAGAGAGACAATTTGGTTAATTGTCAGAAGAACCGGGCATTACAAAAACCTTTAATTATGAAACAAATACTATTCCTTTTATTATTTCCTTTTTTATGCTTTTCTCAAACACAACTGCAAGATGAAGATATATCTGCGGCGGCAGGAAATGAATATGAAACTTTATTAACTAATATTGGAATAGATCGTGAAGGTGGGTTTGCAATCAATCATTTTTTACATAAAATGGGTTTTAATCCAGATGAAAAATTTACGCAACGCGGCGAAAATTTTAAACAGAAATATGTACAACAAATTGTATCAGGAAACGCAAAGCCGGCAGTAATATGGGTAAATTATTTAAACAAGAAAGTTAAAGGATATGATTTCCCAATTACTCAGAAAGTAGATATTTCAGGCGATACTGAGAACATCATTAAATTTTATGTAAACTTTTGGAGTCGTGCTATTAACTTTAAAGATACCAAGCCGGGAGAAACAGTTACCACGCGTTTTTTATCCGATGTTGCCGCACTTTCAGTTGGAAGTAACGGACAGTCTAAAATAGTAGTAACTACGGCAAAAGATTATTATAAGTAATCACATTTTAACAATAAAATCCGACTCAGTATTAACCTGCCTTTCCGGCAGGTTTTCTTTTGCAACATACTTAACAATAGGTTCGGCATCAACCTTTATCATTTGGGAACAATTCGCCTTTGTATCATCGGTAATGGTGGCTTCATATTCGTAAACCGTAACGATAACATTGTTATGATCCAAGTCGTCCTCGTCAGCCACCTTTTTTAATTCACTGAATTTTGTACCGCTCAATCCTTCCAGTGCAGCATCCACTTTTTCGTTAAGATCAAAAAAAGCCAATGCCAGTTCCTGGTCAATACTCCCCGTATAACTTTCTGCATAATTCTCACAAATTACACGTACACGGACAACGCCTTTTCCCTCTTTAATCCCATTCCCGATGTCTGACCACTCGAAACGCATAAACGCGATTAAAACGGCGGGTTTCGGAACCATGACAATATTTTCCTTTTCAACCTGCCCGCGGTCTTTATCTATATAGATCAGTTCCTCCACCTGAGCTTCCAGATGGTCGGATATTTCTTTAAATACAATTCCTTTTATGCTCATGATATTATTTTTTTAAGTTCTGATATTAACATACGATCCAATGTTTTTTCGAGTGCCTTTGAATCGCCAATAAATTTTCGCTGCGGGATATCAATATGTGTTTTTGTTGTCAGGGCGAGCCATTTCCAGTACTCCTTTCCCGATTCCTTATATTTTGCCCAGAAGAACCTGCGCATCTTTGGGGTGATGAGAATTTTTCCACCCTCATTATGGATTTTGGCATAATGGTTATGATTCCCAATTCCCACAACAACACGCGATTCCGAAACCTGTATTTTTTTAATTTCCCTTCGTGTATTCCCGGAACGTACCATTGTGGTTCTCGCTCCGGGATAGCTGCTTTTCTTCCATTTCTGGAAAGGAACATCCACAAAGCCACCAACGTTAAAATTTCGTTTAAAAAAATTCACCATTGTAATGGCTGCTTTCTGAGGAATGGTTCTTTTAAAATTCCTGTATTTTGCGCGGAGCCTGTCAAACTCCTGAGCATTATTCTGGTTACGCATTGGCTCTGATTTCTATATCGACGATCATTTCATTAAATATCTGTTCCAGTATTTTCCTGATCTCCTGCGGGTTTTCTTTGATGTTGGTAGTCTTAATGGTCAATTCCTTAACAAAAGACTGAATATTGAAAATCATTTTTTTACCGTCCCCGCCGGTTCCGGTTCCAGACAATAAATTTTTGGCTTTGTCCTTTTTGCCTTTCGCACTTCCTCCAGTCTGTGGATCCAAAGCTGCGGCAGGTTTTCCACCCGGTGGAACCAAGCCTGCAGACGGCGGAACACCAGCGGCCGTAGTTATTTTATTTTGGGTGGTGATCTTAACGGCTTTTTTAACCGGTTTTTCCAGTTCTTTGTTCCATCCGTCATAAGCTCCTTTTACTACGTTGGGGATTAATTTTGCTGTATCTTTTACGGCACCGAAACCCTTTGATAATGCTGACTTTATTTTATCCGTATCAAGGGTAAAAATGCCCACGAGCAAATCGCCCACTCCGCCTAAAATATTGACCGCAATATCTTTAATGCTTTTAAATACGGAATGAACCACCCCGACAAGAGCATTTAATAACCGTTGTACCCAGACCGTTTTTTTACCCCATTCATATATCGCATTGATAACACCGAGAATCGCGTCTACGGCTTTAAAAACAACGCCGATCACAACGCCCAATATTTCTCCTACGTAGCTAATTGCCGGAGCGATTAATTCCCATACCCATGTTAAAACACCCATGATATTGGAAAGGAACTGAGCAACGTTCCCGGATTCATACATTGCCATTATATTATCCATTAAGGCAATACGAACATAATTAAGAGCCGTTTCCACGCCACCAAGTATTTTTCCGATCAGTTCAAAAAGAGGGGTTAAAAATCTAATAACCCCGGCAATACCTTCCATTGCCATTTTGGCAAAGTTGGTATCCCCTGAAAGCCGTACAAAATCACTATTCCTGATTGCATCAATCACCGGCTGAAAAGCTTCCGCCACACCTGAAAGTGCATTTTTAACCGGCTCGGTATAATTCATCATATCAGCCAGGAATCCGAACAGGTAATTTCCGGCATCCAATACTCCTATAATCAGCGGGCGGAATGTTTCTCCGGTTTTCAGTTTAAACTGTGTTAACGCATTTTCCTGCCTGTTGATAGCTGATTGCATCGAGTTCATTGCTGCAGGTAAGCCGCCCTCAAAAGTGTTTTTTAATTCTTTTGAAAATTTGGGCAGGAAATCCTCCGCCATAATTTTACCACTGTCTAACATTTCGTTAAACTGTGCCTGCGTCATTCCCATAGCGCGGGCAGCAATACCCAACGCACCCGGAATCCTTTCCCCCAACTGCCCCCTGAGTTCCTCGGCAGAAACTTTTCCTTTAGAAGCCATTTGTGAAAGAGCCAAGAAAGCCCCCTCACTTTGTTCCGCCGACAGGTTCATCACCGAAGCGGCAATTCCGACAGCTTCGAAAATATCCCGCGTCGCCTGTCCTTCGAGGGCAGTCCCTTTGAGGGATCCGGTTAACGTCTGAAATCCTTTATATGAGGATTCCATATTAAGGTTAAGGTCTTTTATTGTAGTATCAAGAAACGCCATGTTTTTTGCCCCTTCCTGACCGGAAGCAAAAACAATTGCATTTTCCATTCCCTCGAATTTTGAAGTAATACCAGTTATTTCTTTTCCGAAGTTGATCACCGCACCCACAGACAATGCAGCAAGAATGGCAATCCCGGCAGTCTTGGCGTATTGTGCAAGACTGCTAAAAGTGCTTTGTCCGGTATTTTTTAACCTCCCGATACCGCTATTGGTCGTATTCACAGCATTATCCAAGCCCCGTGTTTCATTTCGTGCACGGCTGATCCCGTTACTAAAGGAGCGGTCAATTAAATCTAAAGCATATTGTAAACCGTTCATTTTTATTTTATTTTTTAGTGGTATTGACAAGCAAACCTTTACGGATTGTATCCGCATCGGCGATCAATTCAAAATCGGTTACTTTTACCGATTCGGTGGTCACTTTAAAAGCTCCATCCTTATAAAATCGTATAAATACCGACTGCGGAACTTTACTGGAATCACTCCAGTAGACCTCATCCGGTTTCATAAGCGTTTCCCTGATCTGGGTAAATAGTTGATCATCTAATTTTGAGGCTTTGGCATCAATCCAGACTGGTAAATTTTCAGAGGTTATAATTCGCGCCATTCCGGTTTTATCAATATGGCTTTTAATGGTAACCGCTTTTTCCGGGTAAGAATTTTTTTTGACCTTTGCCCATTCTGAAAGCCCGTAATCAGTAATTCCCAAATCATCCACATTAATGGGCATGGCATCTTGCGGCAGCTTTTTTAAATAGCTTTGCGCTTGGGTAAAGACCTGATCACTATCTCCCCAGTTGACATCAAAGCCTTGTTTCTGCATTCTTTCCCAACCATCCGGATCAATTTCTTTGGCACCGTCAAAGCTTGTAATTTCCCCGTCGTAATCATCGAAAATATCCTCAGCATCGGTGCGGCATTTCCAATGAAGCGGAGGCAGGAATTTCCATGAATTTTGATCCCTCTTGTCAAAGACTTTCCCGTCCAGACTTCTACAAATAACAGTCGTTCCGTCATCTATAATGGCATTCAATCTCCAGTAAGGTGCAATTTCTACGTCGTCCATCATTTCCAGATACCGCGCCGCCATATTGGAGGTGGCATTGGCGTGATCCCATTCCGTTCTCAAATACAATTCCTTATAGTTCGGAAATACTGATTTTGCCTTATTCCTGAAATCGTTAAAACTTTTTACTTCAGGATCCTTCAGCATCTCATTAAGCTCGTAGACTTCCGCCTGCGTTTTGTCAACCCCGAACCGGTGTATATTATTCATCCAAGCCCTCATCCTGCGGTGGTCGGTACTGTCAAAATCAAAGTCCATTTTCCCGAACCCCTGTTTTATAGCCTCCAATAATGGAGTATGCGATGCTTTAAATTCGTTGTAGCTCCAATTGATGGTTCCGGGATTTTCATACAGCTGCCGCAAAAAATTTTCTTCCTGTGGCGTTATATCCCTGACATTTGCTGGGTGTTCCATTTCTGCCTCACAACCTGAAAAATGATTGTGAGGCGTATTAAAATTTGTGCGCCTATTTTGTGGAATAGGCTGCGGCGGCTCACCGCCGGAAACTTCTCCGACAATTTCCACGTCCAGCTCGGTTTCGATCTGTTCCTTTTTGATTTTGTACCCTAAATCTTTAACCCCCTTGAAAATTTCCAGTCTTTCCTTTGGGGTTAATTTTTCGTTATCATTCCATATACAGGTGTCTGTTTCTTCAAAAGGATAGCCCAACCCGCGGAGCCACGGCAAGACATCATCATTGATAAAAAACATCACAAAGGTTTCATCGTCCATTGTGATGAGCTTTTGAGTCCCGTTAATGATTTCTCCCGTTTTAGCCCGGCTTCCGGTATCTTTTGCCGTTTCGGAATTTCCGTCAAAAAGATTGGCAAGCTCTTCGTTACAGGCTTTTCTTTTTTCGTTAAACACGTTAAAGCTGTCACGGCTGTTGGACTCTTTGATGTCAATTTCCACCCCTTCCGGGAACCTTGCCCATCCGGCGGAACCCAAATCTTTTAACCATTTATCAACTTCTTTTTTTACACGCGGATCCGTTGAAGCAACCTTTGCGGTACGCATCGGGATTCCGAACATTTCCTCGAACTCATCCCAGTTCTGCCATGAATGCTTTTTAAAAATCCATAGCGGGATCGCCTTATTTAAAAGCCCGATGGAATGCTCATGATTCACCCACAACATCCATTTTTTAAGGTCTCCATCCCTGAAGTTTTCGCCCTGCAGATCATAAGGATAGATTAATATTTCTGTGGTTTCCGGTACAATATGATCCCGGTACACAAAGGACAGGTTTTTAATAAATCCGTTTTCGTCCAGTTCCTTTGGGTACATGAGTGTATAGCTGAAATAAATGCTGTCAAGGGTATATTTTATAAGGTTCTTAAACCAAAGCTTTTGTAGCAGCTTGGTCTTTTCCTCGTTAATTTCCCCGTCTTTATCAACAATGGCAACCGATTTATTGGAAACCCTGAGTTTACGGGTTTCGCTGCGCCCGTAAATAAAAGGATCGTCCAACACTTCCTCCATAATGTCAATAAGCATCTTACGGCGTGGCATTATCGGATCAAGGGCTGTAGCTCTCGCAATTTTCCAATCCCTGATTTCCTTATTGTAGAAAGTCCGCTGACGCTTGATCGCATCTACCATCTGAGTGACGGCTCTTTCATAGTCTTTATCTTTACCGCCAACGAAGGCATTATGTAAAAAATCACTGACCGCTTGTATTTTAAATTTCATTTAAAAGGTATTTAAAAGGTGATTAATAGCGTTCCGAATATTTCGGGTTGCTTCCAAATTCGATAACCTGGCTTCCGGTTCCTTCTCCACTTTCTCCTTCGTCGGGTTTCTCCGGCAAATCCGGTGAAATATCCCCTTTGGATACGGCTTTCAGCCAGTCTTTGGCAGCGTTATAGCGGATAATCCTAAGCTCAGGAATAACATCTCCCGCAGAATTAGCGTGTAAATGATAAATAGCGATGTCAACCATGTACATAATAATAAGCGCGTTTCTATCGGCTCCGGTAGCGGAAAATATCTGCACCACGTTGTACCGTTGTCTCAGGTAGCTTTCCATTTCCGCCTGAGCGGCAAGCTCGGCTTGGTGCTGAACATCTTCTTTCCTTTGGATAATAATCTGTTTAATCCAGTTTCGGATCTGTACTTCGTAGTCTGTATCAGTTAAAAAAGGCATTGTTCCAATTTTTAATAAGCGTTATCATTTTTTCTTTCGTGTTTTCCCATGCCGAGGGAATCTTCGTCCCAGTCTTCCGAATCAGAAACAACAAACTGATCCAGAAAGAACCACGCGCCTTCGTCGGCATCCGGAGCGTCGTCCGCGGTATTATATCCCGGTTCTATTCCCTTGACCTGTAAGTTTCCTTCCACCATATCCGGATCGTTTTCTTCCTCTACATTGTAGACCACGTTTCCGGACGAGTATTCCGGCTCCATTCTTACCATACGGGTGTATTTATTGGGTTTTTGCCTTTCGTCGGTCAGTACACTAAGCGGGTATTTGTATTTTTTACAGGCGCGTCTGAGGGCTTTTTTTACCGGTCGGGTGTAAAATTGTTTTTCCATATACCAGATGATCCCCACACCGGGCGGCAGGTTTTTCTCAACTTTGATCATCCACTCGAAAACGTCCTCAAGTTCGCAGCGTCGAGTGAACCTTTTAATACAGTAGCGTTTGAACTTGTCCTGTCCCCAAACTGATACGGCTTTAAAGTCCGAAGTCTGGCTATTTTCAAAACTCGGATCAAAATACCCGATGATGATATCCATTTTGGAGAGGTGCGGAAGTTTGGCAAAACGGAAATATTTGTTTTTAAAGATTTTTCCTTCAATATCCGTTTCGTGAAAAAATTCCTGCTTGGCAAGAACGGTTCCCGCCTTGGCAATTTTCCGCAGGAGTTCTTGTAATGAATACCGCTGCCACCAAGCCGGCTTTCCGTTTTCGATGGCTTTTACTTTGGAATGATAAATGCCCTCTCTTTTCTTAGCTCCGGGTTTGGTATCTCCTACGATATTGGCAAGGATTGAATTATGGTGAATACGGTTCCCGCCCATAGCGAAACGCGCCCCTTTGATACTAAGGGCAAAATACATGGCTCCTAAAATCTTTTTAACCACCTTATCCACCCTTTTCGGATTGTGAACAATGTCGTCATCATCCACGTCATCCACCACACCGTAATTGGGACGTTTTTCGTTTTCCCTTGCCCCACGCGGGGACTGATCACGACCAAAGGCAAGGAATCGGATTCCGTCTTTTGTTGTAAAATCCCCGTCCTCCCATGACCCGAAATTATATTGCTCCCCAAAGTCATGGGCAAAGAGTTTATTGTATTGCAGCTGCGCCTGAAGGTCGGATAACAGATTACACGCGTCATCCTCATTTTTCCCCATTAAAAGCATTCCTGTAAGCTGCCCGTGGGCAATGAGCCACATGGGTATAATGATCGTCAGGTGTACCGATTTTGCGTGTTCCCGAGGCCATTCAGCAATCCCGAAAAAGTTAGGATCATCAAGGCAGGCGTTGGCAAATTCAATCTGAAAATCCGCGCAATCAGCATCTGCGTATAATTCAAAATAGGTTTTAACAAAAAAATTATAGTCGGTTAATGCCCTTTTAATTCTTAATTTTTGCGTTTCCTCCGTATCATTAAAGGCAACGGCAGCACTGTTCTGTACCTGTGAACAGAACTCCAGCCATTCGTTATAATCCCTTTTTGTGATGGTGAGTGCCGACATTACTTTTCCCCGATTTTATAGTCCACGTATTTTTTTTGCAGCAGGTTGATTTCTTTTGCCAGTTCTGCGTCCTGAGTAAAGGCGTACGTCGTGAAATCCTTAAATACATTAATGATCTGGCTGATGGTTACTTTTTTATTCGACAGCTTTTCAATACTGTTGGCAATCTGAATAATATCATTGGGTTTACTCTTCGGATCTTCACTCAGGGCATGCGCCTTTTTATACAAGTTTTCAATGATCTTTCGGGCGGTAACCGTTGATGCGCTTTTAAGCAAATCCCATTCACCCTCGGTTTTCCATTTGCCCAACGTTTTTTCTGTGACGTGAATGATTTCTGCTATTTCCTTCTGTGTTTTGTCCGTTTCCAAAAACAAGTCCTGAGCAATGGCATATTTCTCGTCATTGGTCAGCTTTTTCTTTTCATTCATTCCTTATATATATGAAGCAAAATTGCTTTATATAAGGGCATTACCGAAGCTGGCTGTTAGTGGCTACATGAAAATATATAACCACTAAATGAAAATATTTAGCCGCTAACCGGCAGCTTTTTTCGGGGTGTTTTTCAGCCAATCTTTGCCTTATCAAAATCAAAGAAATGTCTAAAAAACCCTTCCATTATGAACTCAAAAATCAGGTTTCCGGCGGTGCCGAAATCAGGATGTACGGTTATATCGGAAAATATGATGAGTTCGACTATAAAAGGTTCCAACAGGTTTTTAGGGATGCATTGCAAACTCATAGTGATTTAACCATAAGAATGCACTGCGGGGGCGGTTCCGTGTATGAGGGACTCGCCATTTATGACCTGATCCTAAATTCAGAAGGACATACCAAAGTCATTGTTGAGGGAATGGCGGCATCAATGGGCGGGGTGATTGCCCTTGCCGGTGATGAAATCGAGATGAACGATAACGCCTTCTTTATGATGCACGCTGTAACAGCCGGATGTTTCGGAAATAAAAATGATTTTAAAAACGGGATTCAGCAGATTGAAAACTGCGAAGAAAGGCTCGGGAAAATCTTTGGCGAAAGAACAAAAGCAGATGAACAGACGATTAAAAACTGGTTCGATTCCGGGCAGGATCACTGGCTGAGTTCCGATAAGTGCTTAGAACTGGGAATTTGTGACCGGGTGATTAAGCCTACCAAAAAAAGAAAGACTGGGCAGGAAGCCGAAAACATCACAAACAAAACTCCAGAAGAAGCCTTTGAATGCTTTAATCTGTATCCCGACCCCCCTGAGGACAATAATATTAATCAACATACTGAAATGAAAAAGGAAGCAATTTTCGCCGCTTTAGCTGCGGCAGGATTGGCGGGAAAATTAACCGCTTCGTCTTCGGATAAAGAATTTGAACAGCATCTGGAAGAGTTGCTTGGAAAAGCAAAAAGAACCGATACGCTCGAAAATGAGCTAAAGGAATTTAAGGAAACACAGGCGGAAGTTTTGATTTCCGGAGCCTTAAAATCCGGTAAGATCACCAATGCCGAAAAGGACGAATGGATCAAAGATGCCACCCAAAATTATGCACTCGTAGCAAAATCACTCGAAAGAATGTCCGGCAAACCTGATCCCAACGCGGGGTTAGAAAGACTAAAACCGATAGTGGACGGAGGTAAGCACGAACTGTTAAACGGACGTGAAAAATGGACGTTCTCCGACTGGCAGGAAAAGGATCCGAAAGGTCTGGAAAGGCTTAACGAAGAAGCCAAAGAAGAATTTGAAAAATTGTTTAACGCTGAATTTGAAGACTAAAAAATGGCAGAATTAATAGACGGGTTATACCTGAATAAATTTGTAGCCCCACAATTACTGAAGGAGTTTAAAAACTACAATGATAAATTTTTGGTGGCACTGGAACCGGCACCGGAAGGAGCTATTGCTGCAGACGGGTTACGTCAAAATAAGCTGATTAATAATGTTGGGTTTTATGTCAATAATACGGCTCCCTTCACCGCAAAATCAATGTCCGGTAAAAACAATATTATCCCGTGGGATAAACTGGATACCGATCCGACAAAGGTAACAGACGCGGAGGTCAGGGCTTTAGCTTTTGACAAAAGAGCCGAGGTGCGTGTAAAACATTCTCAGGGATTCAGGATCGGGATCCGCGATTATGTGATGAACAAACTGGCACCCGCTGAGAATGTTTCTGGAGCGATGCCCGTACTCAGAACAACAGGGGCGGTATTTAACGGCAGAAAAAGACTGACGTTTCAAGACCTGATCAATTTCTATAATGAAATTGAAACCTTGAATCTGATTGATGACGATACCTCGGAATCTCCGAACTTCTGGAACATGATCCTAAACTCGGAACACCGTTCCGATCTTAAAATTGATAAGGCGGGAACCGCTAACCACAGGGATAATCTGGAATTTGACAAAGATACCGGGGAGTTCAAGAGGTTCTATAAAATGAGGATGTGGGAAAATAACGCGGCTCCGTTGTATTCTGCTACTGGAGAGCTGAAAGCGCGTGGCGCAATCAGGGAAGACGGCGATCAATATGCTTCAACATTTTTCTATACGCCAAATACGGTGTACCATCTGGAAAAATTAAAAATCCTTTATAAACCGGAATATCAGGACACCACTAATGCGGATCCTACTTCCGAGTTCAGATTACAGGCATACGGGCTTTGTGATAAAAAGCAGGAGTACGGGTTTGGAGCAATCATTTCTGATAACGGTTAAAAGCATAAACAATGAAATTATCTATTAAAGCCTTGGAAATTGCGGCTACACAGATCGGGAAACAGGAAAACCCGCCCGGATCCAACTGGGGAGAACCAGTTAAAAGTTACCTCTCCAGTGTGGGGATCGGCTTTGCCGCCCCGTGGTGCATGGCTTTTGTGTATTGGTGTTTCCGTCAGGCTTCCCAAACAATGAATGTTAATAATACGGCAATCAAAACAGGCGGTGTGTTAGCCGCTTGGAATAAAGCCGCTAACAATATAAAATCCTCTAATCCCGCTATCGGATCCGTGTTTATTATGGATTTCGGCAAAGGGCAAGGGCATACCGGTCTCGTTGAAAATTTCGACAGTCAATTTATTTATACCATAGAAGGAAATACCAATGACGCCGGTAGCCGTGAGGGGATTAAAGTATGCAGGAAAAAACGCCTGAGAACTACTATTAAAGGTTATTTAAACTATTAAAATGAAATCTTTTTTTAACTCTATATCTATTTTATTTTGTCTGGCACTGTTGGTTTCCTGTGGAAGCAGGAAGCCACTGCCGCCGGAAACAATCACCGACACCCGATTTGTAAAACAGGTCATCCGGGATACGGTGTTGGAGGTTCAGGCAGATTCTACTTATTACAACGCCTGGATTGAATGCATTAACGGTAAACCGGTTCTAAGGGAACCCAAGCCGGAGAACAGAGAAAAAAGAGCCAAGAACCCAGACCGCAGCAAGTCGTTACAGAAGCCTAAAGTTATACTGGACGAAAACGGAAAGCTAACGGTTGAATGCCGCAAGGAAGTAGAACAGGTCAAAGCACAGCTTACGGCTTATTACGAATCGCGGCTCAAAGAACGCATTCAACCGGTTGAGATCGAAAAGCCCTTTGCATGGTATCATAAAATATTGATGTGGGCGGGTGGGATTTTTCTTTTCCTGATCGGGTTTGTCATCACTATTAAAATTAAAAATTCACTTCATGTCTAATAAAAAGAAATTTCAGGAAAAAGCCAACGCGCTTTTTGAAAAATACCCGGAGGCTAATAAAATCTTTATTTCAGAAAACGGGCAGTGTTTTTTTGAAGAAAAGGCGGCTAAAGATTACCACGAATTAAGAGGGTTTGAAAATCAGCCGGAAGTCTTTTTTCGTGAAGGGTATGAGGACGAGGACGATTCGGATTTACAGGAAGCTCTGCACAATTCTGAACTGGTAAGAAAGTCTTTAGAAGGAATTATCGAAGATGTGGCAGCGGTTTGTGATCTTGACCAGGACTATGAACCGGCAAACGCTGACACGGACGAAACCGTTACCGCTGTTATCTCGCTTCGTGAAAAATATGTTGAAAAAGACCGCTTGCTTACCGAAATGGGTGCCGAAGTAGAAAGGCTTTCCAATGTTGAAAAGGATAACGAAAATTTAAAGGGGCAACTGGAAGCAGCCAATAAACAGATTGAAGCTTTAAATAAAACCCCAACTATTAAAACCAAAAAAGATGCGTCCCAGACTGATAGTACAAAAGCTTAATGGCGGGCTTGGGAGAAGGAACCCCTCCGCCGATATGGTGACCGGCAGCGTGATGAACGCTGTTGCCACTTCTGAAATGGTATTGGGAAATATTTACACATTAAAAAATATTCAGGAGGTCGAATCATTGGGGCTTAGTGAGGAATATGACCAGACCAACAAGGTACTCGTATATGAAAGGTTACGGAGGTTCTTTGTTCATAACCCATCAATAACAGTATATTTTATGCCAGTGGCTCAGGGCGTAACCCTAACGCAGATGGTGGATAAGGACAATAACTATTTAGCCAAATTATTACGGGATAAAGCCGGTGAAATTGTTCAAGCCTCAGTTTCATTAAATCCGGATGAGGATTATACACCAACCATAGAAACAGGACTCGATAAGGATAGTATTGATGCTATTTACAAGGCACAGGCTTTGGCAGATTCCGAATGGGCAAAAGACCGCTACTGTGAAATTTACATTGAGGGCAGAAGCTTTTCTGGAACATCGGCGGCGGCTCTTAATTTAAGAACACTCTTAAGCGAATGCCCGGACATTTCTGTGGTGATCGGTTCAGATTATCAGGTTTCTAACAGGGATAACCTATACAAAGGCTATGCAGCTGTTGAAGATTATACCGCAATGGTTTCTAAGGCAGATGTTTCACAGAACGCAGGGGAACAAATAGGTGATTTTAACCTGACCAACGTTGATGCGAACACCTTTATCATTCCGGGCCTGAGTTCCGGTAATAAACTGAGTGATTATTCGGATACGGATTTGGATAATCTGGACGATAAAGGCTACATCTATTTTGCTCCCATTGTTAATCTGGGCGGGATTTCTTCAACTGCAGGAATCTATATCAACGATACGCATACCTGTGCTAAAATTACCTCGGATTTTGCCTATGGGGAAAATAACAGAACCATAAAAAAGGCGATCAAACTCGCCAAGGCAGCACTAACCCCGAAAGTGAAGGGACGTATATACGTGGATGAAAGCACGGGATTTATGGCACCGGAAACGGTTAAGGACTTAGAAACCATTACAAAGGTTTCGCTTGACCCGATGGTGGCAAACGGAGATATAAGCGGCGGTGTGGATGCGTACATCAATCCAGAGCAAAATGTACTGGCGACAAGTGAATTTATCGTGCTGTTGACCTTTATTCCGGTAGCTATCGGAAGGAGGATTACCTTAAAAGTGGGTTTCAGAAACCCTTTAAATACTCAATAAAAATGGTTACTCAGACAAGAATAAACGGAAAATACAGGAATTACGGAAATGTCCGTATTACCGCTTTGGGCGCGACCTTCATGGGCGTTACCAAAATAGAATACAAAAGAACCGACGCCATTGATCCGGTAAAGGTCGTGGGAACCACCAAATCGGTTGGATATACACAAGGCGACGAAATATGCGAAGGAAGCATCGGGCTTTTGAGTGAAACGGTGGACGCTATTCAGGCGAAACTGCCAAAAGGAAAAACCCTTCAGGACATTCCGCCTTTCCCGATCACAGTTTCCTATGTTGATGACACCGGATTACAGGTTTGTCATGTCCTTTACGGCTGTAAGTTCAAGGAGAACGGAAGATCAGCCGAGGCAGGAAGCAATGATGCTCTGGTCGTAGAAAGTCCATTATACATTCACGATATAGACTTTGCAGCATAATGAACCGGCAGGAATTAAGGGACAAATGCCGTGAAATGGGCATCCCATTTACATCAAAAGACACTAACAACCAATTAACTGAAAAAATAAGACTTAAAAAAATGAAAAACGAAACACAGGAAGGTAATATCACCGCTGAACAAATCGCAGAGTGGAAGAAAAAATTTAAAACGGATAAGCTCCACAAGCTGACGGTAAAAGATAAAGACGGAAACCCTATTGTCGGTTATCTGAAACCGCCGGGAAGAGAAATCAAAGCCACCGCGCTTTCCATGTATTCACAAAATAAAATTTTAGAATGCGGGGAATTTATCCGGGATAACTGCTGGCTTGGCGGTGATGAAAGGCTAAAAATGAGCGGTGACATTGCCGATACGGCGGCAATTCAGGCATCGGGTATTATCAAATTTTTAGAAGCAGAACTGGGGGAAGTTTAGGGCTTCCGATCAATAAGGAAGCCGGATTTGATTTCATACGAAAAGTGGGTGCCCTTATAAGCTATCATTTTAAAATTCCTTATCCAGAGGAACTGGATGACCAGACCTTCTGGAATAAATGGGAACAGCTGAAATGGGTACTGTTTTTTGAGAACAAAAGAGCTAACGCAAAAGAGGGAGAAAATGTCGAGTTATAATATTAACGTTAAAGAACTGATTAAACAGCACTTTCCGTTTAAGCTTGGGTTTGCCACTCAGACCGTAGCAGATGCACTTTTTAACGGTTTAGATGATATACAGGTGCTGCCAACTAATAATGAACTTGCCAAAGTTTCCGTCATGGGAACGCCGGTCTGGGATTTTATAGACCTAAAGCCCTCTTATATTGAAGGAACCGGTGAACAGTTCGGCGGGTATTCTTTTCCTCTTGAAACGACTATTGAACCCATAAGACCTAAAAAGATTGTGGAAACCGATATTTTCGGGCGTGACGGAAACGTAGAGGAACTTATCGCTCTGGATGACTGGCAATTGACCATTAGAGGGCTTATTATCAATTATGACAGTACGGATTACCCGGAACAGCAGGTTAAGGAATTGCAACGGGTTTGTGAACTCAAAACCTCACTTCTGGAATGCGAAGGAACCTTATTAACGATGCTCGGTATTCATTATATGAGCATTCACAAGCTGACCTTAACGCCGTCGATCGGATACTCGCATATTCAGGCTTTTGAAATTGAGGCAAAAAGTAAAATTCCTTTTATAATCTCCCCGTAATGGTACCCTGTATTGAAATATTGATCGGAAAATTAAAGTTCACGGCGGCAACGGAAATTAATATTAAAAAAAGTTGGCGAACCTTTACCGATACTGCGGCAATCAAACTTCCGAAAGCCATCTATTATTATGATGTTAACGGGATTTTAAAACCGGTGGAACACCTCGGAAATTTTATAAAAGTCGGTGACAAGGTAGAAATCAAACTGGGATACAACCGCCAGTTATTTACAGAGTTTACCGGTTATGTGGCAAGGTCGCCACGGGTTAATATACCCTATGAATTGATTTGCGAGGATGAAATGTGGCAGCTCAAAAGAAGAGAAACAAGCGTGTCTATTGAGAATGCTACGGTACAGCAAATTATTCAGGCTGTGGCTCCGGGGTATGAACTCGATTGTATTGATGAAGTCTACGGAGATTTTTCGATGAAACAGACTACCGCTGTAAAAGTTTTTAATGAGCTTCAGGAGAAAGCGGGCATTTATACTTTTTTCAGAGACGGACGCCTGGTATGCGGTAAAATCTATTCAGACGAGAAAGTTTCAAAGACTCAGCCAGTGTTTGAATACTGCGAGAATATTATTGATCACAACCTGCAATATATTTTCCCGGATGAAGCAAAGGTAAAACTGTATGCAAAATCTAAAAATAAGGATGGCAGCTATACACAGGTCGAAGTTGGAGAAGACGGAGGAGATATTGAACATTGGGAAGTGCCTGCAATGGATATGAAAGAAAAGGAGCTGAAAGCAATGGCTGAAAATCGTCTTAAAAGTCTCAAAAGATTTGGCGGGTATAAAGGTACTATAACCTCTTTTGGTTGGTCGCGTGTGGAACACGGACAGGTAGTACAAGTAAAAGATAAAAAATATGAAGAAAGGAACACCAAAAACTTTGTTGATGAAGTCGAAATCAATGTTAGCGCAACCGGAGGTTATAGAAGAACGATTGACATAGGAAGAACATACAGGGATGGAGAGTTTAAAAAAATTACTTAATAGGTTTCCGGTGGTTTTAGATACGGCAAAAGTTGTGAGTATAACTGATGATAAATGCCATGTTATAAGCCTTACAACGGGTAGCGATTTTAGAAAATGCTCAATCAATTCAATAATTGAAAATAAGGATAATAAATTATTGATATATCCCAAAATAAACAGTGTTGTCACTATCGGAATTTATTCTACCAATAATAAGGCTGTAGTCCTTTCCGTAAGCGAGGTTGAAAAGATTTACTTCAGGAACGAAAAATCGGAGTTCACATTTGATAGTTCCGGTTTTCAGTTCAACCGTGACGGTGAAAACTTAAAAGAAGTCCTCAATGGGTTTCAGGACGGGTTCGGAAAATTGTGTGATGAGTTGGCAAAAGTGGTGGTTTCAATTGGTGTAACTCCTGACGTTCCGGCAATCATGCAGATCAAAGATGATATTGTAAACGCCAATAAACAGGCATTAAACAAAATTTTAACTTAAAAATTATGATTGATATACTACTGAATGAAGACAACGACATTTCCATTGTAAACGGTGACTTTCAGATTGGGGAATCAGAACAGCAGGAAATAGAAAGCATACTCATTGCTTTTAAAGGAGAATTTAAAAATACACCGCTTTTGGGTGCTGAACTCCCCAGAATGCTAAAGGCAAGAAATACCCGTCAAGGAATCACCCGTGAGGTGAATGAACAGCTTAAATATGACGGCTTCACTCGCATTGACTTCAAAATTGAAGATGCTGAAAATTTCACCATAAACGCCCAAAGAGATGCCACTTAATAAAGCTCAGCTCATCCAAAGGCTTATTACTATGCTAAATAAACCAAAAACGACAAGTAATGTAGAAACAGCGGCTCAGGAATTGGCGGACGCCATCGAGGAATTTGTCAAAAGTGGAACTGTAACCGGAGTTTGTGGTGGCGCGGGAAGTCCTTTAACACAGGGAAAAGTGACATAATGAAAGTAATTATTTTAAATAATCAGTCTATTCTGGACATTGCAATACAACACACGGGATCAGTAGAAAACTGCTTTGCCATTGCCGTGGCTAATGGCTTGTCAGTTTCGGATGTGTTGTCTGCAGGATCACTCGCTGAAATTCCGGAGGATGTATTTAAAAATACAGATGTACTGAATTATTATAATGCTAAGAACATACAGCCGGCAACGGGTTCGACAGCCGAACAGTACAGCGAAATACCAACATTAAAAGGTATCGGATATATGCAGATTGCAAACGGTTTTAAAGTAAGTTAAGATGAACAACACAATTCAGGAACTAATCGGACTCATCCTATCGCTAAAAGAAGCCAACCCTTTTTTACAGGTACTTACTTCTACGTCAAAAACAGCGGTCTGGCGTAATATTCTGGAAACGGTGGCTTTTATGATTTTTAATTTTCAGGAAGCCCTCAGATTGCACATGAAGGAGATTGACGAAAAAATAGCCAGTCAAAAGGTGCCGAATGAAAAGTGGTACCGCGAGCAGGCACTCCGGTTTCAGTATGGGTTTGAATTGGATCCGCTTTCATACATCGGGGCATTTCTTCCAACGTATGAAGACGGAAACGGTAATATCATTACTGCGACGGAGCAGGAGATCGAAGATTCAAAAATTATAAAATATGCTTCGGTTACTGCCAATATCAGCGGAAACGGGGTGAAGAAAATTTCCATGAAAATTGCCGGTGAAAATATGGACGAGGTGATTTCGGACGAAAAAGCCCTTGCTTTTAAATCCTATATCGAAAGAATACAGGCAACCGGGGACAATATTGTGGTGGTCAATTTCCTGCCGGATATCCTTTTATTAAAATATAAAATATGTTTTGATCCCTTAATACTACATCCGGACGGTATGAGCATTTTGACGGCTGAATATCCCGTTAAAATTGCCATTCAGAATTTTTTAAAAAACCTGCCATTCAATGGCGAGCTTTCTGTCGAAGCCTTGGAAGATGTTATTCAAGAGGTTAACGGTGTGACAGACCTACAAAAATTAGAGGTATCGAGCAAATGGATTGAACCAGGAACAGGCTACGGATTATTTCAGCCAATTGAGATCAGCAGGATTCCAAAGTCAGGGAGGTTTAAAATTGAAGACTGGAGCGGAATAGAATACATTAATTATCAACCTACCGAATAATGAAAGATGAATTGTTTAATATCAATTATAAGCGGTTAGTGCTTTGGTGGTTGCCCACCTTCAGGAGAAAATCGGTAACTCTTAATTATTTATGGTGCCTGATTTTTCCACTTGAAGCTTTATACATCGAGTTTCTGAATAGAAGAAAACAAAACCTGATCAAGATGAATTTTAACTATCAGAAGTTTTCAATGGAAAGAAGGTTAAATGATGCTTTTGATCCAGCCAACAGAAGAATAGAAATTGTAAACTCCGTACAATATGAAGGGGTTTATTTATACACGGAAGCCGAGGACGATGTATTTTTTTCAAAAACCCAGTGGCTGTACGGAAACGAAAATCCGCTGTATTTAAGAACGGAAGCAGAACTGCATAGTGAATATGATTTTATTGTCAGAATTCCCAATACGTCAATCAATATGCATCAACTCAGGGCAGAAATTGACTTTTACAAATTAATAAGCAAACGCTACAATATAGAAATAATACAATAATGAGAATTAATATAAAATTTCTTCAAACTGGCGGGGTTCCTCTCACCAACGATTTAATGGACGTGCTTCAGGACGCTTACTCAATCTTTAATGTTTTGGGTGATGTTGCGGGACATTTGACAATTTTGTCAGGTTGTACGATAACTGGGCAGAGTGTAAGTCCGGGAATTGTAGTTATCAATGGAGATATTCTCTATTTTGAGGGTGGACTCATCAGTTCTTCTGTATATATCCACACAGCACAGATTACAAAAACCTTTCAGGATCAAACTGATAAAATTTTAGTTGAAAAGAAAACGGTAAAATTTGGATTATCCACGCCGGATAATATGTGGAACTGGGCTGACTTTAAAAGACTGGATACTATTAAAGTGATTATGGAAAAGCTTGAGGCAACCGCAACGCAGCTGGACTTAATAGATATTAAAAACAGGCTTGAAGTCGTAGAAATGAAAACTGCTCCAATCAGGAACGATGGCGTTGTGATGATCTGGCCTCGAAATATACCAATCCCGCCTTTCTGGAAAGAATGCACAGACTTGAGGGGAAGAACGCCAATTGGTTATGATCCGAACTATGTTTATAACAGCACCATTCACGCTTTGGATTATCAGCTTAACCAAATGGGAGCTAATATAGGAGACCTTTCCCATAAACTTATTGTGGCAGAACTCGCTAAACATGGTCACTCAGCCTTTGTTAACAATGACTGGGGCGGTGCCTATCCATCCGTTGGGCATTCTACAGGAGGAAATATGGGTTATGGCATAGTTGGAGGCGGAGATAACGGATGGTCATTCAGTGTGAGACCGGAGGGCGGAGACAAGCCTCATAATAATGTACAGCCCTCAAAAGTAGTACTATTTATAGAACCCAATTTCCCTTAAATCATGGCAACACCATTAAATACGATATTCAGTTGGTTTGAAACTGGCGATTTTCCGACACAAGCACAATTTCAGGCTTCGTGGTCTTCATTCTGGCATAAGGATGATTCAATCCCGATTTCCCAAATTACCGGGCTTACTCAGGTTATTGAGCAAATGGTAAGTTCTGAAGCTCTACAAAATCATATTAATGATTCAAATGCGCACGCCGGGTATTTAGCAAAACTTGACGCCTCAAATTTGACAACATCTCATGTCAATAATTGGAAGGAAAAATTGGGCGTTGGCGAAATTCCTGCCAATGTTGCGTTAGTAGATATGGGCGAAAATCAGTCGGTTTTTAATAAGGATCAGATTACTTCAATATGTATGCTTTTGGAAAACTATGTAAATAGTAACGGGAAGATTATGTCAGGAATGATTGAGGCATTGGGATTAACCGAGATGATTCCGGTTGACGAATTTACCTTACAGGACTTTATCACTAACCATTCAGTGTACGATTTTCAAGTCAACGATATTATTGCGATTCCTTCTTCCAATCCGGGACAGGGCTACAGATTATATTTTTATAATGGCGGGGACAAAACCTCTGAAGACAGTTATCTTGCCACCGGTTTAACCAATATCACCATTGCAATGGTTCAAGGCTTACAGGCTGCTCTGGATGGCAAAATGAATAAGCCGACAGCAAGCGGAAATTATTACGCAAGGCATTTTTTGGGACAGGTTTCATGGGCTGCCATCAATCCGGCTTCAAGTTATCTGCTTTTTTGGAATGGAAATGATTTTATAGGATCCGGAATTTATACAGATGGTACAAAATTCGGCATCGGTACAAATTCACCTACCGAAATGCTACATCTCAACAATGGAAGGATCCGGACTAAAGCGATGGTTTTTGACGAAAATACAGAAACATTGCCTTATCAGATAACGCACATGAATAGAGCGTATTATGGTTCTGATTTGACAGGAGCAAAATATAAATTCATGTACCAGACATATAATGATCTGCATAATTTGCTTATGGAATTGACAGATACCCAAAAAACACAGATCAGAAATGACTTGCGTTTATCAGGAGAAAGCTTTTCTACAGGGACACCCCGAATTGATGTTTTATTGCTGCCATTTATTGATAATACAAAGAATTTCATTCAATACACAACATTAGTAGGGGTCAATTTATTTGTTGATAACGTAACCCCAAACGCTTACATAAAAATCAAAAGAATAAAAGATGTAAACGGTACAAATTTATCAACACCAGAAGTTTATGATGTAGATAATTTCACCGTATTACAAAACTTTCCAAATAACCTGAATTTCGGTATTAATTGGTTTACAAAACCTGAAGGATATTATCAAGTTTTTATAACTCATAACGGGTTAACAAACGCAAGTTCACCGGAATTGATAGTAAAGTCAGGTTTAACTTACAGCCAGTTTACTGGTATAGCCAATTGGCAGAAAGCTTCGGGAGGTGATTCGTTAGTAAGTGATACTGCTATATCATCAGGGTCTCAAAGCACTTTATATTATTCGGATAATTTAATCACTACGACGGAAGTTAATGCAGGTTTTATGGTCTCATTTTCTTTAAATAACCAATTAAGTAATTACGGGGCGAACTTCGTAGGTTTCTGGAGATGTGGTTTAATCGGAAATGGTGATGGAGTGTTCTATGGAGTTCAGTACTACGATGGTGGAGGTACTGGTATGTTACCTAACGCTGTATTAGCGGTAAGAAATGATACATTCCATATTGCTTATTATAACGGAGTGGTTTATGTTATCGCCGAAGGTAATGGAAAGACTTACCAACAGTTCAATAGTACTTATAATTTATATCCTAAACGTTTTGTATTCCAATTAGGCGGAGGGGGGCAAGGTTCTATAAGTATGCAATTATTAGGAAAAATATTATTGTCTTAAATAAAAAAAATGAAAACAGAGCTTATAATAACGCCTGAGGTGCAGGCTATTTTGGACGCCATTAAGAACACTGGTAAATCATGGCATGAAGTTGTTCTTCCGGATCATCCTATTTATCCGCAATTCGCCCGCAAATTAGTCGTAACAGGTTTTAATACTCCCGATATGGAAGGAAGCGAAGACCGTATTTATGTCAACGTCCGTCAATACCTGATCGTAAGGGACGGAAACATTCTCCATAAAAGATTAAAAATGCCCGACTGGATGATTCATGAGGGAAATGTGGAGGAAATCTTAGGCGAAAACGGTTATTTGACAGGTATTAACCAGACTACAAATGATGAAGGAGAAATAATAAATGAAGAGGAAGTTATAATCAAAGCACAATCGGTACAATATGTCCGCTTTCTTATTAAAACAAAAGCTGCACATATAGTTGATGTTTTGGAGCGATTTATGGGGCTTTATATTACCTTGTTTGAAGAAGAAATTAACGAAATATAGAAATGAAAACAATTTTAAAATTATTACTTGAGATACTTTTCCTTTTGATTGGAGTTCCTGTATTTATGACATTATTCTGTACTGGGTTTATTTATACTTTGATCAAGCATATTATAAAATGGGACTACTCCTTATCAAAGCAATTTACCCCTATTCTCAGAAGTATTAATCTTGTTTTTGACGGATTGGCAAATGCCGGAGCCGGTGAGCTTCTAAATGATTCTTTAACTATCAAAAATGATTTTGTACGATTCGGAAAATGGTATGAAACAATATCTGCCGTAACGGGGCTTATACAACAATACGAAAAGGACACCTGGCTCCGGAAATTTTTAAAAATCTTGGGTAAGAACCATTGTGCAGAAGCTATTACAGAAATGCAAGCCTATTATTATAATCACTTATTTACTAAAAAATGAAAGAATTATTAACGGAACCAATCATCGCTTTTCTTGGAGCCATCTTAACGGGGCTTGCCGGATTCATATTCGGAAAAAGAAAGCTTCGGGCAGAAGTTGCCGGAATGAACGCTGACAACGAGGGTAAGGAAATTGAAAATGCCGATAAATTGGTTAAGCTATACAAGGAGGCTTTAGACGATTTGGGCAGTCGTTATGAAGCAAAGTTTAAGGAATTTTCGGACTTATCAGATAAAAAGGTTTTGATGCTTCAGGAACAGATCGACTTTCAGAAACGTATTAACGAACAGCTGAAAGCAGAAAATAATCTGTTAAAAGCGGAAAATACAATGCTCAAAACAAAATTAAAAGAAAATGGCATTACCATAACATCATAAAAACAAAGTACATGGCAGATTTTAAATACAAAGAACAGCATGCTGTTATCATAAAAGTAGACAGCGAAAAAGAACAAAAGGAATTGTTCGACAAACTAAAGAAAATGGGATTTAAAAATTTAAAAGTAGTATCCGTATGAAAATAGAAGTAAAACACACCTGCGAAAATTTTAATTCGTTCAGATCAGAAAAAGTAAAAAGTTTATTTAACGCTGAAAGCGGTCACAACTGGCAGCATACCGCCGAACTTCCGATTGAGGAGGAAGGATGGCAGATTGGTCTTATTGTCGGAGCTTCAGGAAGCGGGAAAACATCAATAGGCAGCCAAATTTGGGAAAACGGAATTGTAAACCTTACCGAAGGTTGGAACCCCAATCTTCCAATCATTGAGGATATCGCACCCGGCTCAGATATGAATACCGTAACGAGTGCATTGTCAGCCGTTGGATTGGGAGACGTTCCAGCTTGGCTCCGACCTTTTAAGGTTCTAAGTAACGGTGAACAGTTCCGCGCAGGTCTTGCCCGCCTTATTTGTGAAGCCCCGGACAAAGTTGTAATTGATGAATTTACATCTGTCGTGGACAGGCAAATTGCCAAAATCGGAGCATCTGCCTTTTCCAAAGCTTGGCGGAAAACAAAGGGAAAACAAATTGTATTGTTATCATGCCATTATGATATTGTTGAATGGCTGCAACCTGATTGGGTATATGATACCCGAACAGGTGAAGTAAAAAAAAAGCCTCAAAACGACCTCCTATTAAACTCGACATTTGGAAGGTCGACGGAAGTTACTGGAAGTTTTTTAAACAGCATTATTATTTAGATTTAAAACATCCACCTTGTGCCGAATATTTTGTCGGAACCGTAGACGGAGAATTGGTTTGCCACGTTGCCGTTTGTCCCAATTTTCAAATAAAAGGTTACAGGGCGACCCGATTGGTTGTGATGCCGGAATGGCAGGGTGCCGGAGTTGGTACCGCTTTTTTAAATCAGATCATGCAGTATCATTTAGAAGGTAACGGAAGATGTCAAAGAAAATATCCGACCTATTTTCATACCTCACACCCGCAACTTTGTGGATATATGAGACACTCCCCAAAATGGAAACAGGTGTCAGCAAAGCTTACCGGAGATAATAAGGCGAGAAGTATTAAGTCATTGCAAAATACATCCAAAGGTTTTCAAAAAGGAAAAATGACCACCGGAGGATTCGGCGGACATTTCAGAGCAATACAGGGATTTAAATATTTAGGAAATGAAGAAATTTAAAGTTTTTATATCAGGGCAGAAGTTCTTTGCCGAAGAAGTTTTCAGGCTTTGTCAAAAATTAGACATTGAAATTGTCGGGGTTTGTTGCCCCATTGATGACAAGTATATCGGAAAGGCTGCCCGGCGTTGGAATATTCCAATTATTCCTGCCGGCAGCCTAAACGCCGACAATATGCCGGAGTGTGATTTGGGCATTACTGCACATTCGTTTGATTATATAGGGAAGAAAACAAGATATATTCCACGTTTGGGTTGGCTCGGTTATCACCCGTCATTATTGCCAAGGCATCGCGGGCGCAGCTCTATTGAATGGGCAATCAGAATGAAGGAACCAATTACCGGAGGGACGATATTTTGGCTCAATGCGGGCATTGACAGAGGAGACATTGCCTATCAGGATTGGTGTTGGATACCTCCAGAATATCATTTAAGCCCTCAAAAATCGGCTGTAAGCCTTTGGCGCGATACATTACTCCCTATGGGTTTAAAACTCTTTGAAACGGCCCTTAATGACGTTTTAAATGGAATTGTAAAGAGGACACCACAGGATAAGCGGTTTAGCACATTTGAGCCGGACACCAATGTAAAAGATATTTACCGACCTGATCTGTTAATGATCGAATATGAAAACAGCCACGACTAAGTGGCTGCTTTTTTATATCTTTGGGTTTATATTTTTTTCGGCAATTTGGAAATGGGCTTTAGGCTTTTTGGAATTGTTGATTGTAAATCTGGCAAGGAATTGCCTTCCAGTCACTTGAATATTTCAAACTGAAGGAAGAAAATGGGAATCATATTGCAAACTCAAGAATCATAGGCCGTTACCATGATTCAATCTACACTATAGATTATCATATTACTATTGATAAAGACTGGAATACTCTGGATTTCCTCATTGAATCTGAAATCAATACAGTAAAACATACGTTAAAAGGAAAAAAGATACAGGATGAATGGGAAATCAATAATAGTATAAATCCTGATTTAAAAGGCTTTATCTACATCGACATTTCATTGACACCCTTCACCAATACGCTACCCATCAATAACTTAAAACTTCCGGTAAACAGTTCACAGGAAATCAAAGTCATTTATATTGATGTTCTGAATAATATTATAAAACCTGTATCGCAACAATATACAAGAATTGCCCCTGATACTTATCACTATGACAATCTCCAGACTGATTTTAAAGCTGATATTCTGGTTGATACAGATGGCCTGGTTGTCAGTTATCCTGAATTATTTGAAAAAATTGCAAAGCTTGCTTAACACTTTACAAGGGATATAAAAAGATAGCGTGCGATCTCTTGGTGTATGCTTTTTATAATAAAAATTGTTTCGGCGCAGCCAAAGGCTGCGCCGAAACATAAAAAAACGGTATCGAAGGGATACCGTTTTTTTATATAAAATTAGATGAATCAGAATTTAAGATCTCCATTCACTTCTCTCACTGCATTAGCAGCTTCAGCAAATTTCAATTGTTCTTCAGCAGTCAATGTTACGTTGATGATTTTCTCTACTCCGTTTGCTCCGATGATTGCAGGAACCCCTAAACAAATATCATTTTGACCATATTCTCCTTCAAGCATCAAAGAACAAGGAATCATTTTCTTCTGGTCGCAAGCAATTGCCTGAACCATTACAGAAACTGCAGCACCCGGCGCATACCAGGCAGAAGTTCCTAATAGTTTTGTAAGGGTAGCCCCTCCTACTTTAGTTTCTTCGATTACGTATTTTTGTTGCTCTTCATCAAGGAATTCCGTTACAGGAACTCCGTTTCTTGTCGCTTTGCTTAATAATGGAAGCATTCCTGTATCACTGTGAGCAGCGATTACCATTCCGTCCACATCAGAAATTGGAGCTTCTAATGCTTCAGCTAATCTGTATTTGAACCTTGCAGAGTCTAATGCACCTCCCATCCCGATGATTTTGTGTTTAGGAAGACCTGAAGTTTTGTGAACAAGATAAGCCATAGTATCCATTGGGTTAGAAACCACGATAATGATTACTTCAGGAGAATGTTTCACTAAGTTTTCAGTAACTTCTTTTACGATACCTGCGTTGATACCAATCAACTCTTCTCTTGTCATTCCTGGTTTTCTTGGAATACCTGACGTGATTACCGCCACATGAGAGCCTGCAGTTTTGCTATAATCTCCTGTTGTTCCTGTAATTTTTGTATCAAATCCGTTAAGCGATGCAGTCTGCATCAAATCCATAGCTTTACCTTCAGCAAACCCTTCTTTAATGTCTACCAAAACTACTTCTGAACAGAAGTTCTTCATTGCGATGTATTCTGCACAGCTTGCTCCTACAGCGCCTGCACCTACTACAGTTACTTTCATATTGTTACTTTTTAAATTATTTTTTGTTAGTTAAGTTTAAATTTGAAATCCCCCAAATTTAACAATTCCTGAAAAAATGCGCAATTTTTCAGAAACTTAATTAGAATTAAACCAGATTAGTTGACGTTCAGCAAAAACATATACAGTTTTCGGGCTCCTGATAACACCTCATTGTAGTTTTCTTCAGTCACTTCAGTATCCAGAACCTCTTTAAAATTTTTCCACATAGGGCCGGTATTTTCCTGGTAACATCCGAAAAAATTGAAGGTAACTTCATCAAAACCTTCTGTTTTGGAAAGCTGTTTAGCAATCACATTCCCTCCCAAAGTAGATCCTTCGATGACATACATTGCTCCTAAAGCCTCATGTACATTATTAAATTCAAGATCATGGGAAACTGACTGACTTTTCAAAGACAGGCTTTCAAGGTCTTTTTCAATAAGAGCAAGCTTTTTTCTGTCATCAAGCTGTAACTTTTCGGCATATGTACCGGAAAGTCTGCTGAATATCTGGTCTTCACTGTGAAGAAGCATCAGGTAGTTGGTATGGATGATCTTTTTATAATCTTCCAGAGTAAAGGTCTTGTTAAAAATTTTTTCGGAATTAAAGAGTTTCTCCGCAGCATCGTGATAATCTGCTGTATTTTGTTTAAGATATTCTGATACCATAATAACGTTTTAAAAGTTTCTCAAATGTAAGGCTTTTTAAACGTTAAAATGAAAGAGGTACCTTCTTTATTACTTTCATAATCCACACTTCCCCCTATCCTTTTCATAACCCTGTGAACTATGGAAAGTCCTACTCCATTTCCCTTAAATTTCTTTGCATTATCCATCCTGTTGAAGATTTTAAACATTTTGGGCTTATCCTCTTCCGGAATTCCGATTCCGTTATCCGAAATTCTGTAGATAATGGTCTGTCCTTCTTCAGTACCCTCAATTTCCACTTTAGGCTGTTCCCTGTGGGAAGAATATTTTACAGCATTGTTGATAATATTTAAAAATACCTGATGAAGCATGGTTTTATCAGCCAATACATCCGGACATTCTTTAATGATAATTTCACTTTTCGGACTGCCGTAGGTGATTTTTGCATTTTCAGAAATCTTTTGAATAGTAGTTGCCGTTCTTAGATTTTCGAGCTGCAATTCACTGTGCTTGGCACGGCTAAGCTGTAAAACATCCTGCATCATCTCTGCCATATTGTCGATTTCTTCAATAATTGCATTGATCTTTTTTTTGCTCTTCTCAGAGTCTTCGGCAAGATTTCCTAAAAGCATTTGAGCATTAAGTTTCATCACCGTTAACGGAGTACCCAGATCGTGAGAAATGGTGTAAGAAAAACTATCCAGCTCTTCGTTCACTTTTTTGAGCTCATCATTTAGCCTTTTAATGGTAATATAATTCTTGTGCGATGTTTCCAGAATAAGGTCCCTCACTGCCTGTACTGCCTGAATATTTCTGGAATTCCATCTCTTTGAATGCCCTTTGATATTTTCTGTAAAAATACGGAACGATGTTCTTGGTGAGATCATCTGCCTGTCTTCTCCGTTTTGAGAAAACACCTCAACCTTTTTTTCCGGATTTCCCGCCCAGTTGATGTGTTCATCAAATTCTTTACGGAACCAGATCAGCATTTCCTTTTTTTCTCTTTCAATAAAATAAATAATAATTCCCGCAGCATTATCGGGCAGGTCCAGCTCTTCACCGTGGTGTTTAAGAAAACTACGGTTCACATAAACAGGACCTTCCGTATTTTCCAAGGCCCATTGGGCAATAGTATTAATAACCGGGGAAGCGGGTGTTATTCCTTCTGTTACAATATTTTCATCCGAAATAATAGCAAGACCGTTTGCCTCCGGTAAATTTTTAATCTCCGTCTTATTCTCTACCAAGGAATCAAATAAGTAATTATGCTTTAGGAAATTTGTCTTTAGTTGGGATAATTTCCCGTTGAGTTCCACACGATAATTTAACTCACTTTTAGATTTAAATGATGAAAAAGCATTCGCAGCCAAAGCTGTAAAAATCCCTGCCTGCACCCTGTCTTCAAGATCAATATGCTTAGGTTTTATGTTCTGGCAGGTTACCAGCCCCCAAAGATGATTATCAATAATAATTGAAACACTAAAACTGGAAGAAACTCCTAAATTCCGTAGGTATTGCCCATGCACAGGAGACATGGCCCTTGATGCAGCAAATGTAAGATCTATTTCTACTTTTGCTTTGCTTAGAATGGGAATCCTATCAGCATCAATATTACTGAATATTCTTTTCCTTTTTTTCAAATAAAGCTCCCTTGCTTGTTTAGGAATATCCGATTCAGGATAATGAAGCCCCAGAAAACTTTCCATATCTTCATTTTTCTTTTCGGCAATCACTTTTCCCGAACCATCCATCATAAACTTATACACCATCATGCGATCATAGTTCACTACCTTTGAAAGGGTTTCCAGTAAATGGTTCCAAAGATCCTGTTCATTATCTATAGCATAAAAATTATCATATTTATTGGAAATTCTTTTATCGGGGTTGATCAAAACTTCTTCAAATTCCAGGAAGATATATTGTCCACTTTTAAAAACCGAGAAATGATATTCCTTGCCTCCAATAAAAATCTTGTCGAAATAAGTCTCATTTTCTCTTCTGGTAAATTTATTCAATGAAGTATAGATATCGGAATCTATGATAGTCTGAAAACTTTCGGGGAAGTCCGTAAGTTTTTTGTCAAACAGCTCATCTGAACTCCTGATGGTAAATATATCCGATATATTCCTGCTAAAAAAAGTAATGGAATGGGATTCCGCATCAATGCCAATCAAATAACCAAAACTCTGTATGTGGCCCGGAATATGGATAGGTTCTTCATGGCATTCTACAAAATTCATATATCTCTTCAGTATATTAATCAAAGATAACTCTTTTTTGAACAGCTTTCTATTTTATAAAATCAATTTTTAACATTTTTCTTACTTCTATTCTCCTGTCAATTATGGAATACAAAAGATAAAAATCGCGTTAAAACATTTTTTATTTTTAACTTATTTTAATACTGTTTTTCTAAAATATACAAAAAATTTCCCAATAATAGTGTTTTAACCATTTAACTATGATTCATAACATAAATTTAATATTATTGGTTTACATATCTATGTTATTCAAACCTTTTTTGCTAAATTTATATCATCAAATAACAGATATAATTGAAAATAAATTGAAATATTCACAATAATTTCAATATAATTTTACAATTCAAATAATACTACTATGAAAAAGTTCCCATTAATGTTTATTCCAGGATTATGGAAGCCATTACAAACCGGCGGCCGTGTTTCCTCAAAAGCTCACAAAATACCGTTTTCACCACCCGGTTTACAAAATTCCCGTCAACTTGCGGGAACACACTCATCTGCAGCATTCAGTCTTCAGGACTAAGCTAAAACACTCATTAAAAACAAAAGATATGGCCTTTTTTTCATTCAAAAAGAAAAGCCTGATACTCTGCATTCTTATTTGCTGGTTATCAGCCCATGCACAGATACAGGACTCTATGCAAATCAAACCACAACCACCGGAGGACAATATAAAATATCCGCAGCTCCAGATCAAAGGGCTCTTCCAGGCACGTTACCTGGTAGGGATGAGTAAAGATGTTGATGTGAACGGTCTCCATCATTCTGATGGTTCGGGAACCGATAACAATTTCATGCTTAAATACATGCGGGTCCAGGTACGGGCACAGATCAGCAAACGTACGGAAGTTGTCGTTTTGGCTAATCTTGCAGATTTTAAAAATGACCCTAAAAGCAGGGTTCTTGAAAATGCTTACCTGAAATATACTTTCAGTCCCAAACTGGCACTGACGGCAGGACAGTTCAGGCCGTGGTTTGGTATTGAGGAAACATATCCTATCGACATCATTAAATCTTTAGACTGGTCTAATCAGTATACGGAATTCGGGAAACTGGGCTGGACAAGTTTTCAGATCGGAATGTCTGCGACTGGACAGCTTCAGCTGGGTGAAATTCCTTTTCAATATGCGGTTTCTGTAGTCAACGGAAACGGAAAAAATCAGATTAATGATAATGACAATGGAAAGCAATACTCCACAAGACTGGTTTTCGGTTTATCTAAGAAATATAATTTTAATGTCGGATTAAATGGAGGTATTGGCGAGGTTTTCAGTAAAAAGGTATATGCTCTGGGAATTGATCTAAGCTCATTGGTCAGATTTGATCCAAGATGGAGTCTGGATATGCAGCTGGAAGCCAAACAGGCTACTAATCATGTCCTGTACAATTCCATTGCTCCGGAGCTACGTCCTGATAATCCTGATCAGTATCTGATCCGGGGAGTTTATTTCCTTCCAAATATCAGGTATGAGATCAATCACAAAAACCTCAGCGCTTTCGAACTGTCTTGCCGGTATGAATACCTGGATACCAATTTCAGAATGAATTCAAATCCAAGGCAAACCATTACTCCCATGTTCGGACTGGAATTCCTGAAAAATTATGGGGCAAGAATTCAGCTGGGAGTGCAGTTTGACCGTTACAAACATCAGGTAGAAAACACATCACAATACAACAACAATCTATTCATCGTCCAGGTGCAAAGTAGATTTTAACCGATAAACAGTTACTATCATGAAAGAAATTAATATCAAAAACGTTGCGATTACATTTGTCGTTGCATTAATCATCTGGTTCATTCCTGCACCGGAAGGAGTTGCCCAGAATGCATGGCACCTGTTCGCCATCTTTGCAGCAACCATTCTAGGAATTATTTTAAAGGCAGCTCCCATGGGCACCATGTGTATGATGGCCATAGGATTTACGGCGCTTACACAGGTTGTGGCTCCCGGAGATGCCGGAAAATCAATCACCAAAGCACTTTCCGGATTTGGAGATAAGGTGATCTGGTTGATCGGAATTTCATTCTTTATTGCCAGAGGATTTATTAAAACAGGATTAGGAAACCGCATTGCCTTTTTATTTATCAGGGTTTTCGGAAAAAGTTCATTGGGATTAGCCTATGGATTAGGACTTGCTGATGTTTGCCTGGCACCTGCTATTCCAAGTAATACCGCAAGAGGGGGAGGAATCATCTATCCTATTATGAAATCTATGGCTATCAGCTTTGATTCCGTTCCGGAAAAGCCTGAAACCCATAGAAAACTCGGTTCATTTTTAACTTTGAACAGCTATTATATGAACCTCATCGCTTCTTCCATGTTTCTTACAGGAACAGCGAGTAATCCCATGTGTCAGAAATTTGCTGCCAACCTTGGTATTGATATTACCTGGATGTCCTGGGCTGCAGCGGGATTTCTTCCGGGGCTGGTTGCATTCTTCGTCGTTCCTTTGGTTTTATACAAACTGTATCCGCCTGAATTGAAAAAAACAGGAGATGCTCCGAAAATGGCAGCTCAGAAATTAAAAGAAATGGGACCTATTTCCAGAAATGAATGGTTGATGCTTTTGGCTTTCTTCATTCTTTTATTCCTATGGATCTTTGGGGGAGCGCTTTCTATTGATGCCACCACTACAGCATTCATCGGATTAACTTTATTGCTATTAACCTCTGTGTTAACCTGGGAAGATGTAAAAGGTGAAAAAGGGGCCTGGGATACCATTGTCTGGTTCGCTGTTTTAGTAATGATGGCAAGCTCTCTGAATGAATTGGGCTTCATTGGCTGGTTCAGTAACCTTATTAAAGTTCAGATCGGAGGATTGAACTGGCAGGTGGCCTTCCCGGTTATTATTGTGGTCTATTTCTTCAGTCACTATATTTTCGCAAGTGCTACTGCTCACGTAGCGGCCATGTATGCAGCATTACTTGGGGTGGGAGTTTCTCTTGGGATACCGCCTATGTTATTAGCTATGATGCTCGGTTTCATGGGGTCAATCTATGGGGTGCTTACCCATTACGGCCATGGTCCTGCCCCGGTATTCTTCGGAAGCGGATACGTTGACCTGAAAGCCTGGTGGCTTCGGGGGCTTGAAATAGGAATTGTATTATTAATCATCTATATGGTTGTAGGAGGTCTATGGATGAAAGTTTTAGGATATTATTAATTATTAAATCAAATCTATGTTATCAACATTGTCAAGAAAAATGCTAATGTGCCTTACAGGGCTCTTTTTGGGATTCTTTTTGTTGATTCATTTCCTCGGAAATCTTCAACTTTTTCTTCCCCGGGATCAGGCTCATCTGCAATTCAATGCCTATTCGCATTTTTTATCAGGAAATATCATCATCAAAATAGTTTCTTATATTTTGTATGCCAGTATCATTCTTCATGCTGTAGATGGACTGGTGATTACCCTGAAAAATAAAAAATCCGGTGGCGTTTACCAGAATGACAAGCGCGGAAGAGCCAGCCAATGGGCTTCCAGGAATATGGGTATTCTTGGAACATTGATCCTGATCTTTCTGGTCATCCATTTCCAAAATTTCTGGTATATCTACAAATTTGGAAATCCACCCCTTGATGAAAATGGAAACAAGGACCTGTATATCCTTGTTGTAACGGTGTTTAAAGAATGGTGGTATGTGATTATTTATGTAATATCCATGGTTGCCCTATGTTATCACCTGATCCACGGGATACACAGTGCCGTAAGGACACTCGGGTTATACCATCCTAAATTTGTAAAGTGGTTCAAAACCGTAGGAATTGCTTATTCAATCATCATCAGCTTAGGTTTTGCCCTGATGCCTGTTTATGTATTTTTTACTTACCAATAAAAACCTCATTATGATTTTAGATTCAAAAATACCACAAGGCCCGTTGGAACAAAAATGGGATAACTATAAAAAGAAAGCTAAACTGGTCAATCCTGCCAACCGCAAAAAACTTGATATTATTGTAGTAGGAACAGGCCTGGCAGGAAGTTCTGCAGCAGCTTCATTGGGGGAAATGGGATATAACGTCAAATCGTTCTGCTTTCAGGACAGCCCCAGAAGAGCCCATTCTGTAGCGGCACAGGGAGGTGTAAACGCTGCCAAAAATTATAAAAATGATGGGGACAGTGTTTACCGTATGTTCGCAGACACTTTAAAAGGCGGAGATTTCCGTGCCCGTGAAGCCAATGTATACCGGATGGCAGAATGTTCTTTAAACCTCATCGATCAGGCCGTAGCTCAAGGCGTACCTTTTGGCCGGGAATATGGTGGCTATCTTAATAACCGGTCTTTCGGCGGAGTTCAGGTAAGCCGTACTTTCTATGCCAGAGGACAGACCGGACAACAATTGCTTCTGGGAGCCTATCAGGCTTTAATGAGACAGGTCGGAAAAGGTTCCGTACAGCTGTTTTCAAGACATGAAATGCTCGATTTAGTCATTATTGACGGCAAAGCAAGAGGAATTATCGTAAGAAATTTAGATACCGGAGAAATTGAAAGACATGCCGCCCATGCTGTCATATTAGCAACCGGAGGCTATGGAAAGATTTATTATCTGTCGACATTAGCCATGGGATGTAACGGCTCTGCGATATGGAGAGCTCATAAAAAAGGAGCCTTAATGGCCTCTCCAAGCTGGATCCAGGTACACCCTACTTCCCTTCCGCAATCCGGAGATTATCAATCCAAATTAACATTGATGTCCGAATCATTGCGTAATGACGGAAGAATCTGGGTACCTGCGAAACAGGATGAAAACAGAGCCCCGAATGACATTCCGGAAAATGAAAGAGATTACTATCTGGAAAGAAGGTATCCTGCGTTCGGGAACTTAGCTCCCAGAGATATTTCATCCCGTGCAGCAAAAGAAAGAATAGATGCAGGCTACGGAACCGGCCCATTGAAAAATGCCGTGTATCTTGATTTTTCAAAGGCTATTAAGGAACAGGGAAAAGAAAAAATCAAAGAAAAATATGGAAATTTATTCGATATGTATCTCAAAATTACCGGATATGATGCGTATAAAGAACCCATGATGATCTCCCCTTCTGCCCATTTTTCTATGGGTGGACTCTGGGTAGATTATGAATTAATGACTACCATTCCGGGACTGTTTGCTTTAGGTGAAGCCAATTTTGCAGATCACGGAGCCAACAGGTTGGGAGCTAACTCTCTTTTACAGGCTTCTGTAGATGGGTATTTTATTGCCCCTTATACTATTGCCAATTATTTAGCAGATGAGATTCACACCGGAAAAATTTCCCCGGATACCCCTGAGTTTGAACAGGCTGAAAATGCGGTTAAAAAGCAGATTCAGGATTTAATGAATATCAAAGGAACCAAAACCGTTGATTATTTCCATAAAACATTAGGAAAGTTACTGTATGATTATTGCGGGCTGGCCAGAAATGAAAAAGGATTACAATATGCCATTCAGGAGATCAGAAAACTAAAACAGGAATTCCACAAAGACGTAAGGGTTTCCGGACAGGTCAATACAATGAATGCTGAACTGGAAAAAGCAGGCCGCGTTGCCGATTATTTTGAGATAGGTGAACTAATGTGCTATGATGCGCTAACCCGTAATGAATCCTGTGGTGCACATTTCCGGGAAGAATTTCAGACCCCCGATGGCGAGGCCATGAGAAATGATGCGGAATATCAATTCATCTCTGCATGGAAATGGACAGGTGAAAATGGCGAACCTGAACTGATCAGGGAACCTTTAATCTTTGAAGAAATTCAGCCAACGGTAAGAAGTTATAAATAGAAAAACAAAAATTATGGATTTACATCTTAAAATATGGAGACAGAAAGATAGAAAAAGTGAAGGAAAGCTGGTGAATTACGACCTCAAGGGATTGAACCCTCACATGTCTTTTCTGGAAATGCTGGATACGTTGAATGAAAAACTGATCATTGAAGGTGATGAACCCGTAGAGTTTGATCACGACTGCCGCGAGGGAATCTGCGGACAGTGCGGAATGATGATCAACGGCATTGCCCATGGCCCTTTAAAGCATACAACAACCTGCCAGCTTCACCTCAGGTCTTTTAAAGATGGTGAAACTATTCTGATAGAGCCATTTAAAGCTGAAGCTTTCCCGGTAAAAAAAGATTTAAAGGTGGATCGTTCTGCTTTCGACAGGATTATATCTTCCGGAGGTTTTGTATCGGTAAATACCGGCCAGGCCCCTGATGCTACAGCCATTCCTGTTACTCATCAAACCGCAGAAGAAGCATTTGATTCCGCAGCCTGTATTGGTTGTGGCGCTTGTGTTGCCACCTGCAAAAACGGAAGTGCAGCTTTATTTACCTCTGCCAAAATCACCCATATGGCGCTCCTGCCTCAGGGAAAGGAAGAAAGAAGCAAACGTGTTCTGGACATGGTCGCCCAGATGGATGCCGAATTATTTGGCCACTGTTCCAATACCGAAGCCTGTGAAGTGGAATGTCCTCAGGGAATTTCCGTACTGAATATAGCCAGGATGAATTTTGAATACAACAGAGCCCTATTTTTCAATAAAAAAGGATAAGTAAAGGAAGAATGCTAAAAATGATGCTATGTGAAAGAGCGAATTTGCAAATGCAGGTTTGCTCTTTCTATTTTTATAATGAATTTTTATGGATCAGTCTCAAAAGCTGAGGAAAATATTGCTAAAATTTGTGAAATTTAATGTAATGCAAAGTTTTTAGCACATTGTCTTATATTTCAAGGGCGCAAAAGATGGAATCAATTTCATTGATTCTTTCTAAGTAAATGCATATCCACTACATCTCCTAAAATATCACCAAGTTTTGTCCATGATCGATTTTTGTTAATCCATCATGGCCACTACCCTTGCCGGAGCTGCAGAACCACCCACAATCTTTAACGGAAATACACAGACTTTGAAGCCTGAAGGTGGCAGTGCCTTGAGATTGGTAAGCTGTTCTATATGCAGATATTCTTTTTCTATTCCTACGCGATGACCTTCCCAGAAATATTCAGGGTCATTCAGTTCTTTTGCTTTTTTAGCCATAAATTTCAAGGGAAGATCCCAACCCCACTGATCGATTCCCATTACTTTTACCCCTTGATCAATCAGCCATTCCGTAGCTTCACGGCTCATTCCGGTGCCCCTTTCTACAAAGTCTGAAGTTCCCATTAACTTGTCCCGATCAGTTCTGATTAAAACAATATTTCCTTCCTGAATAGTAATTCCGTTTTTGTGGAGATCTTTTTTAAGGTCATCTACTGTAATGGCGACAAAATCTTCCTTGTGGCTGCAATCTATGACAATACCATCTCCATAACACCATTCTAAAGGAATCTGTTCGATTGTTTTCGCGGGTTTTCCTTCTACTACGGGTCCATAATGCCAGGGTGCATCAATATGAGTAGTGGCATGAAGTCCCATATTTTTAATTGTATCATCTGCCCATCCTGTCCAGTTTTTAGGGAAAAGCCTGAAAGGAAGATTCAAAGCCAAACGGATCAGCCAATGGGATTTCCTGTGAGGTTTATGTTTAATTTTCACTCTCATAAACCAAGGATCTCCTGCATTGTACTGAATAGGTTTGGATAAATCGATAATGGTTGTTTTCATAGGATCGGCTTTGGGAATAAAGATAACAAATAATGCTCGTTTTGAATAAAGGTTTCTGAGTTAGAAGAGGGAGGCTGGAAGTTATGGAAGTCATAAAGCATAGCTTTTTCTCTTTTTTAAATTTTAAATTGATAATGTGAATGATCAGTAATTATAATGGAAAATAACTTCCCTCTTCCAGCTTCTGACCTTTTAAAATATTTTCGGAATCATAATTTTCCCGGGATCATTTTCATCATACATAATCTCTATAGTTCCCGTTTTGGGCACAGAGGAAAGGTTCAGAAGACTTACAATTTTTTTATAGGTTGCTATGTGTTCATTTCCTCTGAAATCTTTAAAGCTCACCTGAAACATAATTTGCGGCTGATCGTTAATGGTAACCCCTGTTTCACTGACACTGAGAATATGGGCTTCTGCATTTCTTCCACCAAAGAGAATACGTTCTTCATTTTTATTTTTAAAGAACTTACCCACGATCAGCTGAAAGACCAATACATAAATGAGCGTCATGAATCCACTGAAAATAATCGGATGCATGAAAGTAAGAAACCTCCAGCCAAAATCAAAAGATTCCCGCATGTAGAAATAATAGTATAATCCGATAATATAAGCAATTAATAATATGATAAAAGCTGTTCTTAATATCATCCCTGAAGTATTGAATCCTACTTTCTGATCATTTAAAATAAAATAGGGTTCCTGGGATACATCGGGGTTCAGCAACACCTTTACGGTATTACCAGCATCGAATCTTTTCTCCTGAGGCTTGGAATCGTGAAACATCATTTCATGCTCAATCATCGTATTTCTAAGATTGGGAAATGAAAGAACAATCTGAATGACATTCATATTGGTTTTGGGAATGTATTTCAGAAGCTGATAACGGATAACTTTTGCTTCCCTCGGGATTCCGTTTCTCAGAATAGAGTGAATGGTATTTTTCTGTTTAAAAGTTTTAATAAAAAGATTATTAACGAAAAACGCAAGAATATACAACCATATCAATAAAGAAAAACCGAGGTATCCATAGCTCACAGCCAATGAATTTCTCGGTTCTGTTGCAAGATCCTCCGTCATCATATAAATGAAAATCGGGAAGGGTACGCAGAAAAAGAAAAGGAAAATTCCCCAGAAAATGATCATAAATTTCATAACTCCTGTTTTGTAAACAGCAATAAAGTTATGATATTATTTATTAATTATGGGCTGGAAGAGGGAAGATGGAGCTGGAAGTTACTTTCCGTTATCATAACTGACCGTCAACAACCTTATTAATATTACCTAAAAGAAGATAAAAAAATAAATAGCAGTCCTTATGGCCTTCATAACTTCTTCCGGCTTCCAACTCTCTAAAGCTCTTCAATTATACTTCTTTCTCGAAGTAAAGCCTGTAATATTTCCCTTTATCATCCTCTCCCATTTCAATTTTCTGCCGGTCTCCATGGATGTAAATATGGAAATTTTTATCTAATTTGATGATACTTTTAAAGTGTCTCTGAGTCTTTTTTACCGCAGCTTCACTAATTGGGAATTCTTCAGCAATATTCACCTGCATATCCTGTTCATAATCTGTTTTGAAATTCACAAAACTTTCAATTACATGCTCGTCACCCAATACTTCGTTAGCAAATTCATCCAGTTTAAATTCTTCTTTTTCTTTGAAGAAGTTAATTGATTTATTCAGGAAATCTGCCTGATCAGCCTTTGAAACCTCAAATTCCTGGGGAAGTTGCTTGGTGATGTAATCTTTATACACCATTAAAGCTTCCTGGGTATGGAAATATTCGTCGTCACGCTGTTTTACTTTTAAGAAATCTTCAAACCAGTAATACATATCCCCGTTTTTGTTGTTATCCACTACGGAAAGTACATATCCTGTTTCTTTATTATTGTTGTAGATTAATGCTGCCTTATCTATTTTAGACAAACCGATTCCCTGATCTTTTTCAATGTCAAAAGATTCCTCTGTAGGATTAATCTTAAGGAAGGATTCCCTTTTTTCAGTTTTGAAAATCCCGATTTTATCTACCTTATCCGGACGGTCACTTTCATCCTCAAAAAGTACAATAAACAACTCCCCACTCTGAACCCTGGGATTTTCAGCCGCTTCGAAAAGGTGTTTTGCGATATTTTCAGATTCCCATATAAATTTGGATTTATCATCAAAAATTTCAGATACAGCGCTGTAAACTGGGTTGTTCACCAGATAGGTATCACTGTAAAAATGAAAAGTCTCTTCTGATTTGAATGATCCTAAAAAGTAATCCTCCAGCAGTTCTGCCATTCCTTCCTCCAGCTTCAATTCCTCCTGGGAAAGCGTTAAAGAATCTCCGTTGATCTTATTACCTACTCTGTGTACTATTATTTTTGAAAACATTTTCTGAATATTTGGACTGCAAAGATATTCATTCTATCCTTCCCATGAAACTGAATTTTTTAAACTCCAAATCGAAGATTCGACGAAGTCAAAAGACACAAAAGTTTTTATTTTCTTAAACACTTTCACCTTACAAGTTGAAAATAATACAGCTGAAAAGTTCACTAAGCTGATCAATAACTTAAGTGTTATAATTCTTTTGTGGTTCATCAAAAAGGTTCCTAATCTTTATGTTAAAATCTTATTGGGAGTTCCTTCAAAATAGACGCAAAGAAATATAATTCATTGTAAGTGAGCAAAGAATGGAAACAATGAATTGTTTCTTCTGAAGCATACCTTACTACCTCTTCATATTTCATATTCATTTTGATAAAATCCTTATCATTTTGAAATGCTTTTTCCAATTAAAACCATTATCAAAAAGTATAAAAATAATTGAATATCAATATATTAAACAACAATCAAATTCAAAGGTATACCATTGGCATCATCATTTTCAAAACATAAAAAAATGGACTTGAAGACATTGAACCGCATAGACAAATTAGGAAGATTAAAAAGCAGAGGTCCACAAACCCCAAAATGGCTGAAACCTTATCATCTTCTCTTTATCGCCTTTTTAATCATCTTCCTATTTGGAGCCTTCATCAAACTGTTGGAACAAAACCATATTTAATATACTATGAACTATTTACAAGCCGTACAGGAAATCACAGAAGTGGTTCCCGATTTTGAAAATGAAGTAAAAAACATTACAATTCAAAACTCGTACAGTATCATCCGGACTTTTACGGACCGTATTAAAAATATGATCCGCCAGAATGACAGGAATCTTCTGTTCAGAAGTTTACAAAAAATGGACAAAATTTATACTGACGGAGACCCTGTATTAAAGAATGCAATTGAAAATACTTTTATCTGTTCACTGGACAATTGTACCGTATTTTGCAGTAAAGAATACAGGAAAATGATTTTCAGCCATATTTCTGATAATCTCAGGAACACCTATTCAAGACAAATTTACAGTCATGGCATATAAACGTTTTGTTACATTTTTCACCCGTTTCATTACAAAGCGTTTAAATTAAACAAAATTAAAAATAACTCACAATCAATAGATTATGAAAACGAAAATCAGAAGGATTTCAGACTGGAAAACATGGAAAAACACGACTAACAGGCATAATACAGAGGTATTACTTATTCATCTCGCCGTGATTGCCGGTGTATTTATTTTTGCAGCCTGTCTGTAAATTTTGGTATACATTTCGCTGCAATAAAAAGTGTTTGAAAAATTCTTAATTATGATGAAAGTACAAATGCAAACTATTAATCAAAAAATAGCTGTTGAATACTTAAAATTTTTCTATCCGCCACTTCGCAATGAAATCACGCAGCTGTCTGTTCAAGACAATTTTGCGGGTGTTATACAGGCTACCATTAATTATCTGAAAGACCTGCTGCAGGAATCCAAGATCAATATTATTGCCCATCATATCAAACTGATGGACTGGATCTACAGAAATGGGAATTCCTATGTAAGAACCGTGATTGAAAATCTCTTTGTAAGATCTTTTGAAAGTTTTAAAAAACATGCCAAGATCCAACATTGGAAACTTCTTTACCAGTATATGCCTGTAAGCTTTCAGATTATTTATAATGAACAGCAGAAACAGGATCAGATGTACTTTGGGAAATAATTTAAAAACAAAAGGCGAAAAGGTAATTAAATTTACCTTTCGCCTTTTTTACTTTTCCGCCTTTGCTGTATTACAGGCAGCTTTCACTTTATTCTATTTCACTATTACGTGCAAAAACCCCTATTTTTGTAAAAAAGTACCGATGAAATACCCATTTTATGCTGCGTTGATATCACTGTCGCTGATCTCATGTGGAAATAATGACAGCACAATTGACGATCCGAGACCGATTGATAAAGAAGTGTATCAATTTGAATACAAAAGCTATGCTGTAAAAGGAATCATCCTTTACAAAGGATCATCCGGCAGTAAATCTATGCCTGAAGAATCTTATCTGAACAACTATTGGAGCATGTATAAAGAGCCGGCATGGAAGAAAATAATCCTTAATCTGAAAAACAATTCCATACAATTAGTGGCCGGGAACTCAGCTGATGTAACGTATAACATTAAAATCGTCAACGATTCGGTATTAATAAGCAACAATACATCTGGCTATATAGGAGATTTTAACAAAGAGAATGCTACTTTTACTTTGAAAAGAACATTACGATACATAAAACGTGAATCCAGAAATAATGGGGATGGCCTGACAATAGTTCAGAATACCTCTTTTGGGACTACTGAATATGACAATATGTTCGGAACACTTTTTACTGCCCCATCTGATATGACAAAATCTGAAGATCAGGTTTTATGGAGTAATATTGAGTATTATTATCAAAAACTGTAATCAGCAGATTACTATATAAACATCGCCCAAAATAGATTGATTTTGGGTGATTATTTTTTATTTCCTACAAACACCTTTTCAATTGTCTGTGCATAAAATAGCAGTAAAGCGTTGCCTGCTTTAATTTCGTAAAAGCTTTATTAATATGGCCTCTGGTTTCTCCTCGACTGCTTCTAACTGAAACAGGAACAGGGTTACAACGATAATAATTTTAGAGTACTTCATTTGATTTTACTTTAAGACCATACGAACGTAAGTATTTTGCAAGAAATATAATCATTCATTAATTTTAATTACTTTTAAGTATTGAATAATCTCAGCATCTCGCAGAAGTAAAAATATGATTGAAATAAGAAAATATTCTGATCAGACAGGACATCCTGAACCACGACGGGTCATTAAATACACTTTATTCTGGTGCAATCAGGGAAGTGCTGAAATCCTGATTGACGAAAATATTTTTGTTCTGAAAACCAGTCAGGCTGTAACCATTACCTCAGGGCAGTTTCATCAATTGAAATCAATAGACGGAGAACTTACAGCATTGGAATTTACACTGGATTTTTTCTGTAAAAGTGACAGTGATATTGAGCTTATTTTTCACAATGGACTTTTTTGTCATTTCGGAATGAATGAAATGATCACCGTACGACACCCTTCTTTTTTTACGGAAACACTAAACACCATTGAAAAAGAAATTCTGGAACAACCTTACCAATACCTGATCTCTACACATTCTCTGGTTGAATTGCTTTTGGTAGAAATCAACCGGAGCAAAATTGCCAGTGGTGATGAGATCTGGAAACCGGATGCTTTATTCTTAAAGTTCCTTGAAAGTGTGAGGGACAACTTCAAAAACAATTACCAGGTCTCTCATTTTGCAGATTTTTTGGGAACAACCGAAGCTAAACTGAATGAGGTTTCAAAGTTGCACACCAATAAAACTGCCCAGAATGTGATCTACAGCCTTATCATTTCTGAAGCTAAGAGACTTTTGCTCTATGAAAAGTTCACAATAAAGGAAATTGCCTACCAGCTTGGCTTTAATGATCCTTTTTACTTTTCGAATTTCTTTAAAAAACATACTTCGCGTTCTCCCAAAGAGTATCAGAAAGCTGTAAAAGAAATTTAAAATCAGCCAGGAAAATTATTAAAATTAACCGATTCACAATACCACTTTTCAACACTCTCTTCATCTAAATATTACATGTTTTTCCCGGAATTGTCTATTTTTCAGGCAGCAGCTTTACCTGAACTTTGTACTGTAATTAAAATCTAAAAATTATAGGTATGAAAACGCAACAGGATACCGCTGTTTTTTTATTGAGAATAACATTGGCTTTCGGATTTTTATCAGCTGTGGCAAGCAGACTGAACCTTTGGGGAACTCATTCTTCCGGATGGAAACAATTTGTAGATTATACTGCTGAAACGAACTCATTTTTTCCATCGTCATGGGCTTCTTCTATTGCCATATTTTCGACTGCTGCTGAACTTTCAATAGGAATTTTTCTGCTTCTGGGATATCAGGTAAAAAAGACAGCTTTATGCGCTTCCATTCTCACTTTACTGTTTGCCGTTGCAATGAGTATTTCTTATGGTATTAAAGAACCTCTGGATTATTCTGTTTTCACATTCAGTGCAGGTGCATTTCTGCTGAGTACTTTTTCCAACTATCCATGGAGCCTGGACAATTTATACAACAATAACAATTAATATATTATGAACACCAACATCCACGATTACATCGTAAAAACAGAACAGAAAGAATGGCAGCCTTTAATTGAAAAAGGTATCCACTATGAAGGAATTTTTGTAAAATCTTTAAAGTTTGACCCTGAAAAAAACAGGTCTACTACCATTCTTTTAAAATTCGAGCCAGGAGCTGGCTATCCTTATCACAATCATCCTGCCGGGGAAGAATTATTCATAATGGAAGGTGAAGCCATTATCGCTGGTGCCCATCTGGAACAAGGGGATTATCTCTACACACCTCCAAATTTTAAACATTCTGTACAATCCGAGAAAGGCTGTATGATTCTTTTTATAGTACCGGAGGAAGTAGAAATTCTGTAGTATTGCCTACTACAAAATAAAATGCCCTAAAAAACAGACATTTTTTTAGGGTATTCCATTTCACCGGGATTTTATAATTATTCATTAGGCTATGGTAATTCCGGAGGATGTATTTTGTATTGGTAGCTATTTAAGGTTTTTAAAAAGGCCACGATATCAAAAACTTCCTCATCCGTTAAATTAAGCCTTTCAATCATTGCAGATTTATGCGGAAACTTTGGATCGTTGATCTGGTGTCCTTCCGGTATTTCTTGACCCATTCCTGCATTATACATCATGATAACATTAGCCAGTTCAGGAAAAAGCCCGTTATGCATGTACGGCTTGTTTCCAGACACTTCCCTGAGTGTCGGTGTTTTAAACCTTCCCACATCTTCATTTTTTTGGGTAACCAGATACCTGCCAAGGTCTTGATACTTTTTGCCGTAATGGGTAAGACCCAAATTGTGGAATTTCTGATCAGAGAAGTAGGGTGTGTTATGGCAATTTATGCAATTGGCCTTGGTACGGAACAAATGAAGGCCGTTCAATTCGGAGTCTGTCAAGGCATCTTTTTTCCCGGAAACCAGTTGATCAAATTGCGAGGGCGGACTTTTCAAAGAACGTTCAAAGGTGGCTATTGCTTTGGTAATCTTTTCTTCAGTCACTTCTTCGTTTCCGAAAGCTTTCACAAAAAAAGGCTTATATCCTTTAATATCCTTAATATTTTTCGTTGCCAATGACATGTGAAAATTCATCTCTACAGGATTTTCTATGGGTCCTTTTACCTGCTCTTCCAGTGTTGCAGCACGTCCGTCCCAGAAAAAAGTTCTGGCATATCCAATATTGACTATAGTAGGAGCATTTCTGGTGCCGGTTTGCCGGCCATGGCCAAAAGAAACACGATTTCCGTCAGACCAGCCGGTTTCAGGATTATGGCAGCTGGCACAGGAAATCTGTCCGCTTCCGGACAATCTCGGATCAAAAAACAACATTTTTCCAAGCTCCATTTTATCTTCGGAATAAGGATTATCTTCAGGAAATTTCATCTCAGGTAAAGGACCTATATCCTGAAAACCTTCTTTAGCTTCATTAAATAAGTGTGGTGCCGGCCATTTGGACGGGTCTCCACTGCTATATAAATCACGAAGTTCTTCCATTGTATATCCTGTAGGATCATTAGAAGTATAACTCAGTAAACATACGATTCCGGCAATAGCCAGAAGAGCCAGATATCTGTCTTTCATTTGTTTTTAACCTGCTTTTGCTGATCTTTCATAATCAGCTAAATTATGTTTTAATTATCAAAAATGATCTTATCCAGATTATCACTTCCATTTAATACGCTTTACTCCCCGAAATGGTAAGGGCATGTTTAGTCTTTATCGAAGGGCAGCATCTCCCGTCATCTTCAGCATACTCCAGTTTTTCTACAATGATTTTTCCATTTTTGATAGTATCGAAGGCAAACAGGTAATCCGGTTCATATCCGGCGATCACCTTCACTTTATGTCCATCATTTTTATATAATGATAATCCCTGTCCTATCAGAGCATTTCCACCTTCAGGTGCAATATTCCAGTAAATCGCTACATCTTCTATCCCATCCCCGGTAAAATCCCCAACATGAGGATCCTGAAGATCAATGACTCCATCATAAGTCTTAAGAATTTTGGGTAAATAGGCATCAAATTGTTTCATTGCCAACTTTACAGCTTCTTCTTTAGAAATTCTGTCCTGGGAAGATTCTGACTCTTTTTCTTTGGATAAAGCCTTTTCTTCTTTCAGTTCATCTTTTTGATGTTCCTTACTGCCAGAATTATTACAACTCGCCAATACTGCCAAACTTATTATACCGATAATCTTTTTCATATATTTTGTATTTCCGAAGATAAAATTGAAGGGATAAATATACATCAATATGATAAAATCAGGGCAATTAAAAACCCGGTAAACATTGAGATTAAACGTTTTTTTATACAAAAAAGGAGTAAAAATCAAGCTTATATAAACATCACATATATGAATTCTTAATTTTAAGCAAATTTTAAGTCCTTTTGAAAAAAAGAGTTTTGAATAATTTTAATTTTACACAAAATTATCCAATGAAAAAGCTCATCTTGCCTATTGCCCTGGCAAGCACTGTACCGGCATTTGGCCAACAGAAAACGGACACTCTTAAAACTCAGGAAAATGCCATTGAGGAAGTTACTATTATTGCTTCTACCCGAACTACGCAAAAGGCAGAAAATTCGCCGCAAAAAGTAGAAATATTAGGAAAAGAAGAAATGGCTGAGGAAAGCGGGATTAAACCTGCAGGTATCGGAAGTCTCATTGGTGATATCAGCGGAGTTCAGATCCAGCAAAGCAGTGCAGTATCAGGAAACTCTAATGTCAGGATCCAGGGTCTTGATGGTCGTTACACCCAGGTATTGCGCGACGGAATGCCTCTGTTTGACGGATTCAGCGGCGGATTAGGTTTACTGAACATTCCTCCTCTTGATTTACAGCAGATCGAATTAATAAAAGGGTCAGCTTCCACATTATATGGTGGTGGGGCTATTGGTGGACTGGTTAACATGATTTCAAGAAAACCGGCTGCAAAACAGGAATTGACTGCTCTTGTTAACTATTCTACTCTTGATGAAAAAAATCTTAATTTCTTCGCTTCAAAAAGGCACCATTGGATCGGCTATACATTCTTTGGCGGTGTTACTCATCAAAATGCAAAGGATGTGGATAAAGACGGCTTTTCGGATGTACCACAGGTACGTTCCTTAGTAATTCATCCCAAACTGTTTTTTTATCCATCTGAAAACGCCGTTATCAGCCTGGGCTGGAGTGGAAGTTTTGATAAAAATGTAGGTGGTGATATGCAGGTTATTAAAGGAAATTCTGATAATATCCATCAATATTTTGAACAAAATAAGCTGCAAAGAAATACCTATGAAATATTGTACCAGCAAAAACTGAATGACGATTCTAAAATTGAGTTTAAAAACAGTTTAAGCAATTTCAACAGGAAGTTCAGCAGCAATGATAATTTTCTGAACGCTAAACAAAACAGCTATTTTTCAGAGCTTACTTACATCCGGCCTATGAAAAATATGAATTGGGTGCTGGGTGCTGATTTTCAGGGAAGCAAATTTGTTCCTCAAAACTTTATGTATTTCCAGGTTCCGCAATTTGAGAACAACAGTTTTGGGCTTTTTCTGCAGAATACGCTGAAATTTAATAAAATGACTGTAGAAACCGGACTTCGTAATGATTTCACCAACAATTACGGAAGCTTCTTTCTGCCAAGTATTGCAGCTATTTATCACTTTGACAGCCATTGGGCAGCAAGAGGAGGAATCGGGCTGGGATACAAAGTACCCAATGCTCTAGCACCACAAATGATAGATTATTCCCTGGAAAATATCCGTCCAATTGATATGAAAAATACCCGGGCTGAAAAATCTGTGGGCTACAATCTGGAATTTAATTATAAAAAGAAACTGGACAATGGGGATGCACTGTTTATCAATCAGGCCTTCTTTTTAACCTATATCAACCGTCCGGTTATAGGGCATACTGATCAGAATAATCAGGTTTTCTTTATCAACGAAGCTTCTCCCGTTGTATCGAAAGGATTTGATACCTATATCAAAGGAGATATTGATGAGTGGGAGTTTTATATAGGCTACACTTTCACGATGGCAAAATATACGTTTCTTCAGGATAACCAGTTCATTCCACTTACACCGAAACACAGATTTGCCATGACTACGATAAAGGAACTTGAAGACGGATGTAAAATTGGAGTGGAGGCTTCTTTTACAGGGCAGCAATACAGGATGGATTATACCAAAACACCTTCTTACCTATTTATGGCAGCGATGGTTTCTAAAGAGATCGGAAATCATATTACTGTTGTTCTCAATTGTGAAAACCTTTTAGACTACAGACAAAGCCGTAAAGAAGCATTGTATACGGGAAATATCAGTAACCCTACCTTTAATCCGCTATGGGCTCCTATAGACGGAAGGGTGGTTAATCTTTCTTTAAAATGGAAATTGTAATCCAGGTTCTCAACAGACAAAACAGCAGAATACAAGTAGAAAAAGCTTATAGCTCCGGCAATTAAAAATACATTTCTATATCTAGTATATTATGTTGCAGGCCGTTTTTCTTTTTCAATCCTTACATCAATATTAATGGCCGGGCTTCCTGCCGTTATTTTTTCCCAATTGCTGTAAAAAGTTCTTTCAAAAACAGTTCTCAATAATGCCGCACTAAAGCCAAAATCACCTTTAAACCCACTCATAACCTGTACAGAGACATAAAAATCTTCTTTATCAACCCAAACAGAATAATTATTTAGGTCAAAAGTAAATGTCCCGTCTATAATTTTATCTTCCGTTATTTCTGTGGTAAGGTTTTCCAAAAGAATAGACTCTGCAGGTTGTTTATTTTTATTAGAGTAAACATTGAAATTGAGAACTATAGGCTTATCGGTTTTAAACTTTGCTATATTAAGATGGATTTTCTCAATTTTCAACCTTTTTTTATTTGAAAATGGGATTGCAAATTCCCTATAAACTGCCTGATTAGAACCATTCGAGCTAAACCCGTAAAGCATTTTTTTTGCTTTTGATTTGACTCCAATATTTTTACTTTCAAAAGTTTTTGGGCTTATTTTTAATTCAGCAATTTCGTTGACTTTTTCTTTAAGAATAATAGTATGATTGTTTGAATTGATAAAATCTTTGACAATTTGTTCAAAAGAAAGATAACCTCCTAACTGAACGATTATTTTCTTAGATGTATCAATATTGGATAAGTCAATACTGTAATTTCCATTTTCATCTGTAAGTGCTCCCCTGTTTTCATTTTCAATTCCAATTCTCGCATAAGGAATCACTTGATTATTTTCTTTAGAAATAATTTTTCCAGAAATAATCTGAGAATTTGCAAAACTGAATAGTAATAAAGAAAAAAAGATAAACTTTATTTTCATATGTATATTTTTATGCCCAATTCTCAAATATACTATTTATTATCAGTTTTCATTAGCCACCTTATAATTAAAAAATGCCTGAGCAATTATAAAAAGCCTTCTATGAACCTGGCAGACGACACCAATAAAAACATAAGATCAGAAAATATCAAAAACAAAACCGCCTTAGATAGCTATCTAAGGCGGTTTCTTATATATTTTATTAACTGTTGTTAGTCAATAATTACTTTACTTCTTCGAAGTCTGCATCCTGTACATCATCGGCACCTCCTGCATTGTTACCTCCAGGGTTCTGTGCTCCTGCTCCTTCAGCTTGCTGGCCTGCTGCATACAATTCTTCTGAAGCTGCCATCCATGCTGCATCTAAAGCTTCTGTTTTAGCTTTTACATCATCAGCATTCTTAGCTTCGAAAGCGGTTTTCAATTCTCCGTGAGCTGCTTCAATTGCTGCTTTTTTATCTGCAGAAAGTTTATCACCGAATTCTTTCAATTGTTTTTCAGTCTGGAAGATCAATCCGTCTGCTTTATTGAAGATTTCAACTTCTTCTTTTCTTTTTGCATCTGCTGCAGAGTTTTCCTGAGCTTCTTTTTTCATTCTTTCGATTTCTTCGTCAGAAAGACCTGAAGAAGCCTGGATTTTGATTGACTGCTCTTTACCGGTTCCTTTATCTTTAGCCGATACGCTCAGGATACCGTTAGCATCAATATCGAAAGTTACTTCAATCTGAGGAACTCCCCTTGGTGCCGGTGGAATATCTGTAAGATCGAATCTACCGATTTCTTTGTTGTCGTTGAACATTGGTCTTTCTCCTTGTCCTACCCTGATGCTTACAGCCGGTTGGTTATCTGAAGCAGTAGAGAATACTTCAGATTTCTTAGTTGGGATCGTAGTGTTCGCTTCAATTAATTTAGTGAATACAGAACCCATAGTTTCAATACCTAAAGAAAGTGGGGTAACGTCAAGAAGTAATACATCTTTCACATCTCCTGTTAATACACCTCCCTGAATTGCAGCTCCTACTGCTACTACTTCATCAGGATTAACTCCTTTAGAAGGCTTTTTACCGAAGAATTTTTCTACTTCTTCCTGGATGATCGGGATTCTTGTAGAACCACCTACCAGAATTACCTCATCAATATCAGAAGTTGATAAGCCTGCATCCTGAAGAGCTTTTTTACAAGGCTCCATGGATCTTCTTACAAGATCAGCAGAAAGTTGCTCGAATTTAGCTTTGGTTAAGGTCTTTACTAAGTGTTTAGGACCTGTAGCTGTAGCCGTAATATAAGGTAAGTTGATTTCTGTCTGAGGAGAAGAAGATAATTCGATTTTTGCTTTTTCAGCTGCTTCTTTCAATCTTTGAAGAGCAATAGCATCTGCTTTTAAGTCTACTCCTTCTTCAGCTTTGAATTCATCTGCCATCCAGTTAATGATCACATCATCAAAATCATCACCTCCTAAGTGGGTATCACCGTTTGTAGACAATACTTCGAATACACCGTCACCCAGATCAAGGATGGAAATATCAAAAGTACCACCCCCAAGGTCATACACTGCAATTTTTTGATCTTTATGGTTTTTATCAAGACCATATGCCAATGCTGCAGCAGTAGGCTCATTGATAATTCTTTCTACTTTAAGTCCTGCAATTTCTCCAGCCTCTTTAGTAGCTTGTCTTTGTGCATCATTGAAGTAGGCAGGAACAGTAATTACCGCTCTTGTTACCTCCTGTCCAAGATAATCTTCAGCTGTTTTCTTCATTTTCTGAAGAATCATTGCAGAAATTTCCTGTGGTGTATATTCTCTATCGTCGATTTTTACTTTTACAGTATCATTAGGACCTTTTACAACTTCGTAAGGTACTCTTGCAATCTCACTTCCATCATCTTTAAAATGAGTACCGATAAATCTTTTGATTGAGTATACAGTTTTCTTTGGATTCGTTACAGCCTGTCTTTTTGCAGGATCACCTACTTTTCTCTCACCATCTTCTGTGAAAGCTACAATAGAAGGAGTTGTTCTTTTACCTTCTGCGTTAGGGATAACAACAGGGTCTTTTCCCTCCATCACAGCAACACAAGAGTTGGTTGTTCCTAAGTCAATTCCAATTATTTTACTCATAATATTTTATATTTTTTCTATTTTTAATTTATTTTACACTCTCAATTTCTCAATATCTATACCATTCAAAGATTTGTGACAAAATGACAGTACAAAAATAAAAACCCCTGTATAGCGAGGTTTTTGGAATTATAATCAGGAAAAAACTTCTTTTTTTGAAGACCGGATGTGTCAGTTTGTTTACAGATCCCGTATGCTTTATTTGCTTTCCTTTAAAACCTGTATCAGGAAATATCCTAAATCCCTGTCTACCGGAAATATTCTGCCCGTATTGAATCCTATGGACGCTCCATTGCTGCCAAATCCTGCTCCATCCACGCCTAAGCCTGAAAAACTATAAAATTTATTAAACTGTTCAGGTTTCCATTTTACCCATATAGACATTCCCGTAATGCCTCCTTTGGTTATTTTTACTTCTTCATTTTCTTTCAATACCACTTTTACAAGCGCATTATTTTTCACTTCTCTCTTTTCTCCGTTTATTTTAAAATTTGAAGCACTGTTCTCTTTTGTAGAAGGATCCCCAAAAATATAAATCACATTTTTTTCAAGAGATCCGCTCACTTTATCTATTTCAGTTTCTTCAATAGAATAAGTATCCAATACAAGTTCAGAATCATTCTGCTGGCCTCCTTCTTTATAGCTGACAATATGATAGGCATTGGCCCCTTTCCTTTCTGCCTCTTCTGCAATGGCCGTAAACAAATGTCCGATATACGTATCCGGATAATAGGCTCTATATCGTCCTACAAAAGCTGACTGATATTCTTCCGTTTCCTTGAGCGGAATCATAAAGTCTTTCGGGCTAAGATTTTCTTTTTTACCTTTTTCTATAACCTCTACATATTGTCCGTATCCTGAAAATGATAATAACAATGTATATACTAGAATAATTTTTTTCATTTTATTTTTTTTGATTCAGATCATTTTAATAAACATCTTACCGGGAAGCTTACCAGTCTGCCTTATATTGTTTCCAATTTTCAGGGATTTTTTCCGATTTCTGGTAGACATAGCAGACATATTCTGATGGAGGAACTAAAAAATTATCGTGAAGGATATACAATTTGTCACCTTCTACCTTAGCGCTATAGGTTCCTTTAAAAACACGTCCGCCCTGATCAGCTTCCTGGGTATCAATTTTCAGTTTTCCATTTTTAAGATAAATGACGCCGCGCATCCCCGTTTTTTCCGGATCCGGTTCATCCATTGTAAAACTTAAAAATCTCATGCGTCCGTTATCATAAAATTGAATTCTCCGGTCTACATCCTTTCCGATATCTCTTATTTTACTGTAATTTTTATCAGCCATATAATAGTCTATTTTCTGATAAAAATAATCTGTATGAATATCGTTATATATTGACCGGTCGAACCTTTTACTATTTTTATATTTTTTGGTCAATACTTTTCTGCCATCTTCCAGTTTTCTCGTCTGGGCACAGGCCTGGACAAAAATGACACAACATAGTAGTAAGAAACTGTTTTTTATCATGGTATAAGTTTTATCTATTAAAAATACAAAAAAGCTCTGATTTTCAACCACATTCCAAAAACAGCTATATTACAACCATAGAAATATCCACGGTCTTTTAAAATTAATCAAAGTTTAATCTTATAAATAGGGATAGAAACTTTCTGAATTATTAATTTTGATAAAATATATACATTTAAGAATGTCATTACACTTTAATCCACGAGATATTACATGGCTGGCCTTTAATGAAAGGGTTTTACAGGAAGCCATGGATGAAAAAGTCCCTTTACATTTAAGAATACGCTTTCTCGGAATTTTTTCCAATAATCTGGATGAGTTTTTCAGGGTACGTGTTGCCGGATTAAAGCGTGCTATGGATTTTAAGGAAAAAGTAATCGCTGAGTCATTTTATCAGCCGCCTTCCAAAATCTTGCAGCGCATCAATGAAATTGTGATGAAACAACAGCTGAATTTCGATAAAACCTGGAAAAAAATCCAGGCTGAGATGGCTGACCATAAAGTATTCATTAAAAATTCCAGGAATTTATCAGCGAAGCAAAAAGACTTTGTCAGAAAATATTTTGATGAAGTAGTGGAATCCAATGTTATTCCTATTCTGCTTCATGAAAATACGCCAATGCCTTATTTAAGGGATAAAAGTCTTTATCTAGGTGTGGCCATGAGAAAAAAAGACTGGCAGTATTCCAGTAATTATGCCATTATTGAAATTCCTTCCCGCTTTGTAGGGAGGTTTGTATTACTTCCTACTGAAGATCCGGAGGAGAAAAATGTAATGCTGCTGGAAGATGTCATCACTTTTAATCTGCCACATATTTTCTCTTACTTCGGATATGATGATTTTGCAGCTAACGCTTTCAAGGTAACCAAAGATGCAGAGCTGGATCTGGACAATGATATCCGTACCAATTTTGCCGAAAAAATAGAAAAAGGCCTTAAAAACCGGAGAAAAGGAAAACCAACCCGCTTTGTATTTGATAAAGATATGGATAAAGCTCTTCTGGAGCTTCTTATCAGAAAGCTGAACCTGACTAAAAAAGACAGCATTATTCCGGGAGGGAAAATTCATAATTTCAAGCATTTTATGGATTTCCCGGAGGTTTTCGAAGCTTATGAAAGGCCTGTAGAAAGAACTTCTTTCACGCACCAGGCATTTGAACATGGGGAAAGAGTGACTGACGTTATTTTAAAGGAAGATGTACTGCTGACCTTCCCCTACCACAAATACAATCCTGTAATTGATCTTCTCCGGGAAGCTGCTATGGATCCGGATGTAAAATCCATACAAATAACAGCGTACCGCCTGGCAAGTAATTCTAAAATCATTAATGCATTGATTTATGCCGCAAGAAATGGTAAAGAAGTTACTGTCATGCTGGAACTTCAGGCAAGATTTGATGAAGAATCCAACCTCGAGTGGAAAGAAATGCTGGAACCTGAAGGAATTACGGTATTGGTAGGCCTTCCCAACAAAAAAGTACATGCCAAGCTTTGTGTTATTAAAAAGAGGGCCCACAGCAAGACCATTCAATATGGATTTGTAAGCACCGGAAATTTCAACGAAAAGACAGCAAGAATATACGGGGATCATTTGCTACTGACTTCTGACCGTGGCATTATGGCAGACATCAATAAGGTATTCAATGTCCTGAAAAAGCCAAAAGACGATTATCTTCCGGTGTTGAAAACATGCAAAAATTTATGGGTATGTCCTCAATTTATGCGTGAAAAAATTGTTCATCACATTGATAAAGAAATTGAAGAAGCCAAAGCAGGAAGAAAAGCGGAAATTATTGTCAAAGTAAATTCTTTAAGCGACAGGTCATTGATTGAAAAATTGTATGACGCTGCCAAAGCAGGAGTGGTCATCAAACTGATTGTAAGAGGAATTTATTGTGCTGTTAATCAAAAGGATTTTAAAGAAAAAATCAAAGCTATAAGTATTGTGGATGAATACCTGGAACACGCCAGAGTTATGTATTTCTATAATAAAGGATCTGAAGACATGTATATATCTTCCGCTGACTGGATGACCAGGAACCTTGATTACAGAATTGAAGCTGCCGCAAAAATTACCGATAAAAACCTTAAAAAAGAACTGAAAGACATTCTTGATATTCAGCTCAGAGATAATGTAAAGGCAAGAATTTTAGACAAAAAGCTGAGTAATGAATACATAAGAAATGATAAAAAAGAGTGTCGATCCCAAATAGAAACCTATATATATTTAAAAGCCAAAACCCACCGAAATGAAGATAGCAGCGATAGACATAGGAAGTAACGCAGCCCGGCTTCTTATTAATGAAGTAAAAATAAATAACAAAAAACCGGAATTCATTAAACTAAATCTTCTGAGAATCCCCCTGAGGCTGGGAATGGATGTTTTCACCATTGGGAAAATAGGAAGCGAAAGAGAAAAAATGGTGATCGATTCCATGAAAATATTCAGTGATCTGATGAAAATCTACAAGGTAGACCATTACAGAGCCTGTGCCACAAGTGCCATGCGGGATGCTATCAATGGAAATGACATCATTAAACAGGTTCAGGAGACTTCGGGGATCAATATAGAAATCATTTCCGGGGATGAAGAGGCTACTTTGATCTATGAAAACCATGTAGCAGAAGGACTTGACAAGGAATTTGCATACCTTTACATTGATGTGGGAGGCGGATCTACTGAACTTACTTTCTATGAGAACGGCAAAATGGTGTATGAAAAATCATTCAATATAGGAACCATCCGTTTACTGAATAACCTGGTTACAACGGATAACTGGCAAGAAATGAAAGATGAGGTCAAAAAGAATATTGTCAGTAAAAAGCCGATTGTAGCTATTGGTTCCGGAGGAAATATCAATAAAGTATTCTCTATGAGCAAAACCAAAGACGGAAAACCAATGACTCTTTCTCATCTTAAAAAAGTTTACAAAGAATTCAATGAGCTTTCAGTAGAAGAAAGAATGACCAAATACAGCCTCAGGGAGGATAGAGCTGATGTATTGGTGCATGCTCTGAGCATCTTCAATAATATCATGTCCTGGTCTGATATCAACAGGATCTTTGTTCCTAAAATTTCTGTAGCCGACGGCTTGATTCAGAATATCTACAGCCAGTTACAGCATAAAAAATAACTTTATAATTCAAGCCCGGGCAAATCTTTGTCCGGGTTTTATTCTGCGAACAAATTGCGCTTACTCCCCCATTAACCCATCAGGAAGATAGGGTCAGTATTTGAGTTTTAGTAACAAGATCTTTTATCTTTTATCTTTTATCTTTTATCTTTTATCTTTTATCTTTTATCTTTTATCAAAAAAATTACAATAATTTAAAGTAAAAACTCTTCGCCGGTCGTCATACGAGTATCAAAATACAACTATGAACTCAATCAAAATAATGATTACAGGGGCCACGGGAATGGTGGGAGAAGGTGTTTTAATGGAATGCCTTGAGAATCCCGATGTCTCTGAAATTTTAAGTATAAGCAGAAGACCTTCCGGCAAGAACCATCCCAAACTTAAGGAATACCTTGTTCCTGACTTTGCATCTATCAATATCAATGATGAAAAGCTAAAAGGGTATGATGCCTGCTTTTTCTGTGCCGGAATCAGCAGTATAGGCATGAACGAAGAAGACTATACAAAAATTACCTATGATATGACCCTGCATGTAGCAAAAGCTATGCTGAACCAAAATCCCGGAATGGTTTTCAATTATATTTCCGGGGCAGGCACAGACAGTACGGAAAGTGGAAAAATGATGTGGGCCAGGGTTAAAGGCAGAACAGAGAATGCCTTAAAAAAGATGAATTTAAGGGAGTCTACAATTTCCGGCCCGGATTTATGAAACCTGTTGACGGTCAATTGAATATAAAATGGTTTTTCAAACCTTTTATTTATCTTTTTCCTATTTTTTTACCGTCAAAATTATTAACTTTACACGAAGTAGGTAGAGCTATGATCAATGCCACACAAAAAGGATATCCTACATCTACTTTAGAAATTAGAGACATTAAAAATTTAGCGATATGAGAGATATGGTAAAAAGAATTGTTCTGGTTATTTTTGTACTCTTGCTTCTGACTGCCGTTTCAGGATTTTTCTATATGCAGAAACATCCTCTGGAAGGGAATAAGTCCGGGAAGATTTTAAATTTTTCAGGTAAACATGCTCAATAATAAACTCAAACTTTTTTATCTGTATCGTATTTTATTTTTTTCTTAAAAAGAACCTGTTTTTTAAACATTTCTTAATTCCATTAAAATAGTTGTCAAACATAAGTTCATTTTTGTATTCATCTCGTTGAAATAAAAAATGATCAACAGCTACCGGCCAAAAAGGTCTGTCATCTGCCTAGATTTTGTAAACGGTACCGGACAGTATTTCAGCAACGACAAACATGGTCCTACTCTACAGATAGGACCTCCTTTATTCCTTATCAGACGGGAAACCACAGGAGATTCTTTTCTGCACGAATCTACCCAATAAAAAAACAGGTATCCATAAATGAACACCTGTTTTAAAATATATCAGATATAATTTTTACTCTACATTGATGACTCTTTCAATTTCCGGGGCATGTTGCTTGATGGTATTTTCAACCCCCAACTTCAGGGTTGAAAAATTCAGTGAACATCCGGAACAGTTACCCAAAAGTTTTACAAAAACCTGATTATCTTTCACGTCAATAAGCTCTATATCACCTCCATCTTTATTCAAAAACGGCCTGATGCTTTCCAGAGCTTCCATTACTCTTGTTACTGTATCTTCGTGCGTTATATTTGTTTCCATATTTTTTCAGTTCAATTCGGTTTTTTTCAAAATTAATTGAAAATCTTTATTATTTTGCCTTTGGCGAGCATCCTGCCATCGTCGTAATTTTCACAGCTTCAGTAGGAGGCAGGTTTTTATTTCTTTCAACTAAGCTCTCCACCATTCTTCTGGCCGTTTCAGTATAGATTTCTTCAATCTTGGAACCTTCCTGCAATGCTGCCGGTCTTCCTACATCTCCTGCTTCCCTGATACTCTGGATCAAAGGAATCTCTCCCAGTACCGGAATTCCTAAATCTTCCGCCAGATATTGTGCGCCCTGATTCCCGAAGATATAATATTTATTTTCAGGGAGTTCTTCCGGAGTAAAATACGCCATATTTTCTATTAATCCAAGCACCGGAATATTAATGCTTTCCATCTGGAACATCGCGATACCTTTTCTTACATCTGCCAGGGCAACATGCTGAGGGGTACTTACAATCACCGCTCCTGTTACAGGAACTTCCTGAATAATAGACAAATGAATATCTCCCGTTCCCGGAGGAAGGTCTATTAATAAGAAATCCAATTCTCCCCAGGCTGCATCTCTGATCATCTGGTTCAAAGCTTTTGAAGCCATAGGACCTCTCCAGACTACCGCCTGATTGGCCCCGGAAAAATATCCTATTGAAAGCATTTTCACACCATAATTTTCGATAGGCTTCATTAAATTTTTCCCATTCACTTCTACAGAAATTGGTTTTTCTCCTTCTGTATCGAACATGGTAGGAACAGATGGCCCATAAATATCGGCATCCAGTAATCCTACTTTAAAACCCATTTTAGCCAATGTCACTGCCATATTTGCAGAAACCGTAGATTTACCTACCCCTCCTTTTCCGGAAGCTATGGCAATAATATTCTGAATTCCGGGAATTTGTTTCCCTTTAATCTGACTTTGCTGAATTTCGCTAGGTTCCGGAGAAACGATTTTAAGTTTTAAATGAACATTTTCTCCAAACTCACTGGCAAAAGCCTGTTTCATTGCTGCCTCCAGCTTTTTCTTTTCGTGCATAGCAGGCGAATGAGCTGTCATGTCAATATATACATCATTGCCCATGATCTGAAGATTATTCACCAAGTCGTCTACTTCTATTTCTTTAAGGAAATTCTGAACCTTTTCTTTCGTCAACATACTAAATATAAATTGTTCACAAATTTACGGATTTTTTTAATAATTTAGAATCAATAAAATCTATAACCTCAGGTGATAAATCAGATCATTAAAAATTTTGTTTATCCTGTTTTTTCATCATGAGGAATCGCCCATCACCAAAACAAAATCTATGAAAACTACTGCTTACCCATCTAAATATGCATTGCCAAAAGAAATATTCACTGTAGGGAAGACCAGATTCAAATGGTATGATCTGGCTCAAGATCCCGCTGAAGTTTCTTCACAAGACATTCAAAATGCTAAAATGTGTATTGAAAACGCCAATGAAAACTTTCAGAATATTGAAGATCTTGGATTCGTCATTATGCATAGATGTGGTGAAAACTACCTTCTGTTAATCTGTACCTGGCGAAGTGAAAATGAATTATGGGAAAGTGTTTATTATGACGGAACCGGAAAATTCGAGATCTGGGACAGAAATAAAACCCACCTCCCTACGTACTGCGTTTGGGAAATGGGCATTGTTTACCATGAATCTCAGGCATGGAAAAAATACCTGGGAACTACAAGGCAGGAGAATCATAAGGTGGAATATCTTAATGACTTGTTTGAGGGTGAAGTGTAGAAGTAAGGAAGTCGGAAGTTATGTTCAACCTTTCAATTAACCAGATGACTATAAAAATGCTACATAATTTGCATTATATTTTTTAAACGCAAAGCTTTTATTTAGATTATGTATTATTTGTAAGGGAGCTGAGACAACGACTTTGTCGCTGATGAAGCTATGTCGTCATGCGCTCGCTTGGAAAGAATCAATGAAGTTGATTCCACTCTTTGCTTCCTCAAAATATTACAGTTATACTGTAAGATCTTTGCGTCAAATTTAATAAACATAATTATCATAAATTACCTTCCTCTGATTACTCTTATTAAGCGTTTACAATTAATCATGATTTCCATCTTTTCATATTAATTCGCTCTGTTCTTTTCATCAAAATTGACATTGCGATTCGTTCCTTTTACCTTTTTATTCCCGAATGAATAAGTTGCAGATACAGTAAGCCTTCTCGCATCGTAATAATTATTAAAATAGTGAGAGCCGGTAGTATAAAATATTTCCCCTTTACTTCTTGATTGCTTAAAGATATCCGACACAATGACATTAACCTGGAGATTTTTATCCATCAGACTCATCTTTACTCCTGCTGTAAAATTTCCTACAAAATCCCAACGAATATTTCCTGAATTAGAAGGTAGGCGGAACCAGTAATTGGCAATAAGCTGAACCGTTTTCTTTTCATTAAGTGAGATATTATTCTGAATGTCAAAATCATATCCATATCCTTTTTTAGAAGAAGCATCAGTAGTAAAAACTCTCATATCCATATAAGATAAATCTGCAGAGTAATTAGCTTCCCAACGTTTAAAAAAGGTGTCTGAATAATTTATGGTTGCACCTATACTGTTTTGATTGTAATAATTAAAAAAAGTACTTGTTCTGCTTTCTCCGGATAAACTAGCCAGCTGCCCAAAACCATCCAATGTTCTCTGGAAATACAATGTAGTGGATAATTTCCCTTTATACACATGGGAAAATTCAAAATTATGGTTGATAGAAGGCTGCAAAAAAGGATTCCCTGTAAAATAAGAGTTTACATTAATATACCAGCGATAAGGATTGATTGCACGAAATCCGGGTCTGTTGATCCTTTTGGAATAATTGAGGCTGAAAGTATTGCTTTCATTACTTTTGTACATCACATAAGCGATTGGGAAAAATTTCCCGTAGGAACTTTCCGATTGCTGTCCGGAAGTCAGGGAATTTCCGTTGACTGTAGAATATTCATAGCGAAGTCCTGCTTTTGCTGACCATTTTTCATTAAATGATTTTTCGAGACTGAAATAAGCAGCATAATTTTTTTCATTGTACTTAAACTCATTACTCTTCAAAGCATCGGTCACATAGTTTCCATTTTCAAGATTCTGATAAAAAATACTGGAATTATTATCAAAATTAGTAAACTTTACCCCCGCTTCAGTCTTTGCAAACTCATAAGGAAAGGTAAGATCTGCCTGTCCTGAATAAATTTTATAATCTACTACCGATGGTGATCGTACAATAAATTCATCTCCGGAATTTTCTATAGTTGTAAAATCAATAGTGGTCTTGGGAAGATTTGAAAAATAATTTCCTGTAATACTTAATTTATTATCCTGTTTTCCAAATGTAATGTCATAATAAGCACTGATGGTCTGCTGGATTGATTTTCCTCTGTGTTCTGCATCAGTAAACAAAGTATTGGTATACTGATCATGCTGAAAATAATCCGAAGTATTTTCAATATCCATATTGGAATGTCCGAATCCATAATCATAGATAAAACCTGCATTGGATTTCTTTCCTAACTGATAATCAACGCTCAGATTCGCTCCAAGGCCGTCTCCAAAATCCCTTCTGTCATCATGACTTTTAAGTCCCTCTATTCCTGTCATCCTATAATTTTCAAAAGAATGCTTTTCATATTTACTTTGTCTTAATTTCAAAGAAGAACGCAGTTTTTCATTCTGATAATTGATGGTAGCACTATTAGAAAACCCGGAATAGGTCTGCTGCTGAAAACTGGTAGTAAGACTTCCGTTCCAACCCAAATTTTGATTTTTCTTCAGAATAATATTAATAAGGCCGCTGTTTCCCTGAGCCTCGTATTTTGAAGGTGGAGTAGTAATCACTTCAATTTTTTCAATATTTTCGGATCTTAAACTCTTGAGATAAGTAACAAGTTCTGTTGAGGAAAGGTTTAATACCCTGTCATTGATCATCACTGATACTCCACTTTTTCCTGCAATAGAAACTCCGGCATTTTCATCTACTTTCACTAATGGTGTTGTAGCAAGCGCATCTGCACCATCCATTCCCTGAGAAGCTACAGAATTGGAAACATTAAAAACCAGCCTGTCTGCCTTTCTTTCAATCAGTTTTTTTCTGGCCGTGAGGGTTACTCCTTCAATTTGCTTTTCCTTTTTCTCTTCAATAAAAAAATCCTGTTTCACGTCACCTTGTATAGCAATGTCCATAACAGAAACTTCAGTTCCGTCCTGTATCAGTTTAATATTATAATTCCCGTTCTCGGAAAGCTTCATTGAGTAATTTCCTTGTTCATCAGAAATGGCAGTCTGCTTTTTCTGATCCTTTACAGCGATCACTTCAACATAGGAAACAGCCTTCCCGGTCTGAGTAATTTTCCCTGTGATCGTTTGAGAAAAAAGTGCTGCCGGTAACAGAATAACTGCTGAAAGTAAAATCTTCTTCATGTAGTTTGATAATCATAGTTTTATATAAGACAAGTGGTAAATGGTTTTTATTACAAGAAGAGCAAGGAAAATGGAGGCTGGAAGATGGGAGTTATTGAAGCCGACAGGCAAATAATATTTTTTTAACCAGATTTTACCAACCTTGCAATTAATTACAATCCACAGACTGTAAGCTATGCATAACCCAACACTACTTCCAGCCTCCCTCTCCCGGCTTCCAGTCCAATAAAGAAAAACTATATTTAAACTTATCAGTTAAATACAATCTACTCACTACCATTTCTCCATAACCCAACAGTACTTCCAGCTTCCTTCTTCCGGCTTCCAGCCTCACCATTTCAATTTCACACCCTTTCATTTCCTATTTGGTACTGTACTTGATTTACTCATCCATTATAATATAAAACATGAAAAAAGGACTGCTTGCATTGTCTTTACTGCTTATCCAGATTCTGAATGCTCAACATCATTCTCAACCTGCGGATTCTTTGAAAGGAACCGAAATTCTGACACCTACTTCTCAGGAGGCCGTTGCTTCCCCAATCATTAAAGCAGACAGAATTTTTGATTTTTCTACCAAAGTTGAGATCACTTCACAGAACCCAGGTGACAAAATCTATTATATGACTTTGGATGCAGGTGATGTCAATAAAAAAAAGAAATTTACAGCCTACAAAAAGCCTTTCATCATTAGCAGAACGACACAGATTCAAGCTTATACAGAAAGGAAAAGAAAAAAAAGCTCAATAGCAACAGCTAATTTCAACAGAAGACCCAATTATTGGGAGATCACTACCCTTTCAAAAGTTACTCCTCAATATGCAGCTACCGGAAAATTTGCATTAATCGACGGAATAAGAGGTGATTTAGATTGGAAAAAAGGAGAATGGCAGGGATATCTGGGGCAGAATTTTGAAGCGGTAATTGACTTTCAGTCCCCTTTGCAAATCACTCAAATTACGTCTACTTATCTTCAGGATAGCAAAGCCTTGATCCTGATGCCTAAAAAAGTGGAATATTATGCTTCTATGAACGGAAAAGATTTCTTTCTATTAGATAAAATCGACAATAATCTTGATCCTAAAGATGAAAAAGTACAGACCAAGGATTTTACCACTGAAATTCTTCCTACCGAAGCAAGGTATCTTAAAGTAAAGGCTTATTATTTCGGAAAACATCCGGGATGGCATCAGAAAACCGGTGGTGAAACCTTTATTTTTGTGGATGAAATTTGTGTCAGATAAAAAGTAAATCATTGATTATAAAAAAATTTGCAAAGACACTTCGCTCAGCAAAAATAGTATCATAGCTAAGTAAAATGCCTTTGCGAACAAGAATATTAGTACAATAAAATTTCTTAAATCATTCTTTCTGCCCATTGCAGGACTTCCGGAAGTTCTTTATCTGAAAATTCGATATGGATCACTCTTCTTTTTTTTCCATTGGTTGTTCTGTTTGAACCATGTAATGTAAGAGGTTTCATAAGCATTACCCCTCCTTTTTCTACTTTACAGATTTCTTCAGTCTCTACCGTCCAGTCTATTGTTTCGGGTCTGTAAATTCCTTTAGCATGAGATTCTGGAACCACTTTTAAAGCTCCGTTATTTTCATCTGTCTCATCCAGATGGATTCTGATCGTATAGATGTTTTCTAAAATATCTAATGGCGGTTGTACAGCAAATTGATTCTGCTTCGTAGTCCAGGGGCCAAAACCGGATAATTCAAATTTTTTATCTACAGAAATCGTCAGATCCTGATGATAGGCAACATACCAGTTAGAGGTTTCCGGCTTATCAAAATAGATACTTTTTACTACAAAATACCGGTTACCAAAGATCTCTCTAATGATTGTTTTAATATTATCATTGAAGATGAGGTTTTTAATTTCCGGAACTTCTTTTAAAAACTGTCTGATTGCAAATAGATCTTCAGACTTCCTGAAATTTTCTTTTGAAGTATCGATGTTGTCCAGAACATGGATAATCTGAGCAACTTCTTCCTCAGAAAACACTGCATTAATAACTGAAAAGCCATATTTTTCAATATGGCTTTTGTATGATGATAAGTCTGTTAAACTCATAAATTTTAAACTTTATCTAAAGGTTCGGTTAACTGTCCTTCCCATTTGGAAACGGCAGAAGTTGCCAATGTATTTCCCAACACGTTGGTCATACTTCTTCCCATATCGCAGAAATGGTCAATCGGTAAGATCAGGGCAATTCCTTCCGGTGGAATTCCGAACATGGAACATGTGGCTACAATGATTACCAGTGATGCTCTCGGAACTCCTGCAATTCCTTTTGAGGTAAGCATTAACACCAGAAGCATGGTGATCTGCTGCCCAAGGGTCATTTCAATTCCATAGATCTGAGCTATAAAGATCGAAGCAAACGTCATATACATCATACTTCCATCCAGGTTAAAGGAATATCCCAAAGGCAGAATAAATGATACTACCCTGCTGTTACATCCGAATTTTTCTAGCTCTTCCACCAATTTCGGGAATACGGCTTCTGAGCTGGTGGTAGAGAAAGCGATCAATAAAGGCTCTTTGATTCTCTTTAACAGATCAAAAAGACGGTTTCCTAAAATAAAATATCCTACTATTAAAAGAACCACCCAGAGTACTCCTATGGCAAAGAAAAAATCTCTTAAATAAATGGCATAGACTTTAAAGATTTCAAAACCATTGGTCGCCACCACGGCTGCAATAGCTCCCAATACCCCAAATGGGGCAAACCACATGATGTATCCCACCATTTTAAGAATAGCATGGGCGATGATATCAAAAAGTTTTACCACAGGCTGGGCATATTCTTCTCCTAAATTGGCTAATGCTACACCGAACATAATGGCAAATACGACAATTTGCAGTACCTCATTGGTTGCAAAGGCTTCAAATAAACTTTTTGGAATCATATGCTTTACAAAGTCTTCCAGGGAAAAACTTTTACTGCTTTTAAGCAATTCATCAGCAGAGGCAACATCCTGAATCGGTAATTTGGTAACATGCCCCGGTTCCAGCCAGTTCACAAGGATCAACCCGATAAAAAGGGAAATCAAAGAAGCTGAAATAAACCAAAGCATCGCTTTTGTACCCACTCTTCCGATCATTTTGATATCACTCATTTTGGCAATTCCCACCACCAAAGTAGTAAAAACCAAAGGGGCAATAATCATCTGTACCAATCTGATGAAAACAGTTCCCAGCAATTTTATATTCTTGGAGAAGGGTTCGGCACTTTCCGGATATTTCACGTGTACAATCCCTCCGATTCCTACTCCCAGGATAAGAGCAATGATAATTGCTATAAAAAGTTTATTTTGTCCTTTCATATATATAGTTCAATTTGCGCAAATATAATGGTTTTTCAATTGGCAGGAGATTTTCCTTCAAATCAGATGAATAGTATATTAAGTTTCTGAAACATAAAAATTAAATCCCTGGTTTAGAAAATATTGTAAAAAAATTAAGAAACATTTATTGAATTTTTATTCCTTTGGTACAAATTTTATTATTACATTTGATTGTATAACAACATTAATAAATATACAATATGAAAAAAACTATCGCAATGGCTGCATTAGCTGTAGCTGTATCTTTCGGGGCAGTTTCTTGTAAAAAGAAAGTTTCTGATGCCGATCTTCAGACTCAGGCTACAACTGTAGTAACTTCTAATCCCAATGCTTCTGTTGAAGTAAAAGAAGGTGTAGCACACTTAAGCGGAACTTTCGCAGATCAACAGTCTAAGGATGCGATGATTGCTAAATTAAAAGCGATCAACGGAGTAAAAGATGTAATGGATATGTCGACTATTGCTGCAGCTCCTGCCCCAGTTGAGACTACTTCTGCTGTAGATCCTGCAGTTCAGAAAAAAGTTCAGGATGCTGTAAAAGATTTCCCTTCTGTAAAAGTAGAAGTAGTAAACGGACAGCTTACGCTTACAGGAAATGTTTCAGGTCAGCAGGCCAGAAAAATCAAAGAATCTGTAGATGCTTTGAAAATCGGGAAGTATAACAATAACCTAATTGTAAAATAATTTAAAATGAGCGAATTACAAGATAAATATTCAAGTGTGGTTTCTGCAGCACAATCTGCAGGAATTTCAAATCTTCAGGTTCAGGAGCAGGACGGAATTCTTTACGTTTCCGGAAATGCTTCCAATACTGCGGCTAAAGATGCTGTATGGAATGCTTTAGGAGCTATCGATTCTACATATTCTGCTTCAGATATCAACATTGATGTACAGGTAGCAGGTCTTGCTTCAGGCGCTTCTTTAACAGTAGCTACTGATGAGTCTAACCTGAATATCAGACAAGAGCCTTCCACTGAAGCTGCCGTTGTAGGTAAAGCAGCAAAAGGGTCTTCTGTAACCTTAATTGAACAGACATCTGATGACTGGTGGAAAGTAAAAACTGCTGACGGTCAGGAAGGATATGCTTATTCAAGATATTTGAGAGCATAATTCAATAAAAAAGCATTTTTTTTAAAATATTTTTATATAAACATCCCTATTTGGGGATGTTTTTTATATTTTTAGCCTTTTGAAAAAAGATTCAATGAAGAAATTCTTAGCACTCCTGGTATTGCTTTTCAATGTCCTGATCATACATGCTCAAAAATTATATATCGACGGAAAAGTTTCTGACTTTGAAAAAAAGCCAGTAGAAAATGCTACGGTATATCTGCTGAAGGAGAAAGATTCATCTATTATCAACTATACTGCAACCAATAAAGAAGGCAAATTTTCGCTAAAAATTGATGAAGTAAAGGAACCTTCCATTCTTAAAATTGATGCTGAAAAATTATCTTCCTATTCTAAAAAATTTGAAAAGATCAGCCAGCAATTGTCTTTAGGAGATATTGAACTGGATAAAAAAAACAGGGTGACTACTATTGATGAAGTAAAAATCACCGTATCACCGGTAAAAATAAAGAAAGACACCATAGAATTTAATGCCTCGTCCATTAAGGTACGTCCTGACAGCAAAATTGAAGAGCTTCTGAAACAGATCCCGGGTGTGGAAATCAACAATGACGGGAAAATAACCGTCAATGGAAAAGATGTGGACCAGATTATGATCAACGGCAAACCATTCTTTGACAAAGACGGGAAAATTGCTTTACAAAATCTTCCTGCAGATATTATCAAAAATATTCAGTTTACAACAACCAAAACAAAGGAAGAAGAACTTAGCGGAAAAACTCCAAAATCTCAAAAAACCACCATTAATTTCAATATTGATGAAAAGAAAAACAAGGGATTGCTTTCAAGACTTACTGTTGGCTATGGTTCAGATAAACGTTATGAAGCCAGCGGACTGGTCAGCTATTTCAAGGGAGATACCAAAATAAGCCTTCTGGCTTCTTCCAATAATATCAACTCACAGGGTTTTTCCCGGGATGAAGTTTTTGACAGTATGGGAAGCGGCAGGAATTCATGGATGATGCAGGGAGGCTCATCTTCCGGAGGACAGGGAGGAGGCACAAAAGGGATTCAAACGTCTTCCACCGTAGGTTTGAATTACAGTGATAAATTAGGAAAAGATGCCGATCTTGATTCCTTCAGCCTGATGTTTTCCGATTCCGATTCGGAAACACAATCAAAGGTCTCAAGAACGACCCTTCTTCCTGAATATTCTCTTCAGACCAGATCTGAAAATAATGGAAAAAGTGAATCCAAACAATATAATTTTGATACTTCAGCAAGGATTAAGCTGGATTCTTTAACCAATATTTATGTTTCCCCGAGATTTACCAAATCAAGCAGTTTTAACAGTAATGTTTCACAGTCTTCTACATTAAGAGACAACATCCTTGTAAACGAGAGCAATTCCTACTCAAATAATCAGTCGGAAAACAATTCATTTACTCCTTCTATTTATTTTACCCGAAGATTCAGGAAGAAAGGCCGTGTTGTTTCTGCTAATATCAACAGTTCTATTGCTGAGTCTCAAAGAAATAATTTAAATCAATCCCAGAATACATTTTATCAGAATTCGGGAAATACGATGGATAACCGGGACCAGTTGACGAAAAATAAAAGCCAGAATAATAATTTCAATTTCAGTGCAGATTACACAGAGCCTGTTTCTGATTCAGCGACCATAAGTCTTCAATTAAAATACGGAACGCGATCATCACATGATTTGAGAGATGTTAATGATTTTGATGATGCAACGGGCCAATACTCAAAGTATAACCAGCTGCTTTCGAATAACATGAAACAAAGGATCAATCAGGTTACTCCTGAACTTACCTTCCAGGTCAGCAAAACAAAATTTAATTTCTGGGCTTCCATGAATCTGGATATTACAGATATGAAAGTAAATTCCATTTTCAACGGACAGCAATATAATCTTCAGAAAAATTTTGCCTTACCCGGATATAACATCAATATTTACTATCAGCTGGCAGAAGGTAAAAATATAAGCCTGTATAATTATTCCAATTTTACAATCCCCGGCGCGGAACAATTAACACCTTATAAAGATGAATCTAATCCGTTGATCACCTATACCGGAAATCCGGATTTGAAGAATACATGGACCAACAGTATGTATTTGTATTTCAACAATTTCAATAAAATCAAAAATATCAATTATTATATCAATATTGGTTTTACTTATCGAAATAATGATATTATCAACTATACCAAATATGACGACGCCGGAAAGCAGATTGTTACCTATGACAATGTAAGTGGAAATAAAAATTTCAATGCCGGTGGTGGTTTCAGCAAAACTTTTAAATGGAAACAAAATAAACTGACCATTAGCCCGAGATTCAATATGACGTATGCTTACAATAATGGTTTTATCAACGGACAGTCATTCACAAGCAACTCCTATAATCTTAACCCCGGATTAAATCTTATTTATGAAATCAGGGATAAAATGACCATTAAACCGTCGTACCGCCTTGGATACAGCTTTTCCAATTATACCAACTATAGTATTGACAAGATCAATACGGCAAACCAGTCGTTAAAGCTTGAATTAACCAATTACCTGTTCCAAGGCAGATTTGTATTAGGTAATGATTTTGAATACAATACCAGCTCCAATATTGCTCCCGGTTTCAAAAAGGATTTTTATTTCTGGAATACCAGTCTGGGCTATTCTTTCTTCAAAAAACAATTTACTGCAAAGGTGAAAATTTATGATGTACTGAATCAAAACCAGAGTGTAAGAAGAACAATTACAGACTCCTATTTTGAAGACCGTGAAGATCTCATCCTGAGACGGTATATTATGTTTTCACTTAGCATGAAGCTGAATAAATTTGCCGGCAAAAAAATGTAAACACCATACTTTTATATATTTTTAGATATGGCCGGGAATTTCCCCGGCTATTTTACTATCATTCTAAGCAAATGTTTTTTTAACCACAAAAGATTTAAACACTTAAGTTATTTTTAAGTTACTCTAACTATTTGATAAGTATACAAAAGTTCTCTGAAAACCTGAACTTTTTTAGCCAAATAAGTTGCTAAACTATGTTTATCCGATAGAAATTCAATCATATTCTCTTTTTAAAAGAAGATTCATATGGTAAACTACGAAAAGAGTATTTTTATTTTTAAATTAGCCGTAAATTTTATTTATGAAAACCCATATTTCAGTTTTATTTATTCTATTTTTCTTTTTCGGGAGAGCCCAAAATACCGAGCAAAAGGATAATTTTGTTAAAGATAATTTTACTAAAAAAGAATTTTATATCCCAATGCGGGATGGCGTTAAGCTTTTCACAGCAGTTTATATTCCAAAAGATATTTCCAATAAAAATAAATATCCTTTCCTGATGCAGAGAACCTGCTACAGCATTGCTCCTTATGGTGAAAATGAATATAAGACGAAAATAGGACCTAACCCCTATCTGATGAAGGACAAATATATTTTTGTATATCAGGATGTACGGGGAAGGTATATGAGTGAAGGAACTTTTACCAATATGACCCCGCAGGTGGAGCACAAAACAAAAAAAGATGTGGACGAAAGTACAGATACTTATGACACCATCGAATGGTTATTGAAAAACATCAAAGATAACAATGGTAAGGTAGGCCAGTTTGGTACTTCTTATCCTGGTTTTTATACTGCTGTAGGAACATTGGCACAGCATCCTGCACTTGTCGCCTCTTCTCCCCAGGCACCCATTTCTGATTTCTGGAATGATGATTTTCTGCACAATGGAAGATTTATGCTGGGGTATTTCAGAACATTTCCTGTTTTTGGCGTTCAAAAAACCAAACCGGAAAACAAAGCGTGGTATATGGATTCTTTCATTAAACAAACTTCTGAAGACGGTTTGAAGTTCTACAGGGAGCTTGGTACCTTAAAGGATGGCTATGAAAAATATTACAAAAATAATTTCTTTATGACGGAAATTATGAATCATACTAACTATGATGAATTCTGGCAAAAAAGAGGCCTTCTTCCACATCTTAAAAATATTAATCATGCTGTAATGACTGTAGGAGGCTGGTTTGATGCTGAAGACCTTTCCGGCCCTTTAAATATTTATAAAACGATTGAAAAAACCAGCCCTAAAGCAAAAAATACTATTGTAATGGGCCCTTTCTCTCATGGCGGATGGTCTCAGGAACAAGGGAAACATTTCCACAGTGAGACGTATTTCGGAGACAGTATCGCGACCTATTATCAGAAAAACGTAGAAACAAAGTTCTTTACCCATTATCTGAAGGGAAATACCAAAGAAGATGCCGGGCTTCCTGAAGCTTTGATGTATGATACCGGAGCTAAGGTATGGAAAGAATTTGCTTCTTATCCTCCTAAAAATACTCAGAAAATCAATTTTTATTTATCGGATAAAACATTAAAAAAGACTGCGGGGCAAGGGTATTCCGAATATTACAGTGATCCCGGAAATCCGGTTCTGAGTTCGGATCATCTTAAAGATTTTAATGGTTTCACTCCCAGAAACTATATGTCAGAAGATCAGCGATTTGCTGTGGGAAGACCTGATGTATTAACATTTACCACGGATGTTCTGACAGAAGATATTACGTTTGCCGGAGAAATCATGGCAAAACTGAATATCGCATCCTCTTCTACCGATGCTGACTTCGCAGTGAAGCTTATTGATGTTTACCCTGAAGATTTTAAACCTATTGAAAAGAAAGAAGGTGTTATTTACGGAAATTATCATCAGATGGTAAGAAGTGAAATTATGCCTGCTAGATTCAGAAATACCAGAGAGAAAGGAGAAGCACTAATTCCTGACCAGAAAACGGCAGTAAACTTCAGGCTATAGGATGTAGTTCATACTTTCAAAAAAGGACATAAAATCCAGATCCAGATCAGCAGCACATGGTTCCCGTTATTTGCTGTTAACCCACAAAAGTTTTTGGAAAATCCAAATTTCGCTTCCAAGGAAGATTATACTAAAGCATTTATTAAAGTGTATGGTGACAGTTCTATTGAAGCTGATATCTTAAAATAAATTGAAAAGCTGTTCAAAAGAACAGCTTTTTTGTTTTTATCTCTCGTTGATTTAACAGGTAACGCAGCCTTGTCAATGTTTTTATTTATACTCTCGCGGATTGAGCAGATTTTGCAGATGATTGCGTTAAACATCTGCGTGATTTGTGTAATCTGCGAGAATTTTTATTCTTTAAATAAAGAAGAGTATTTCCCGCAGATGGCACAGATTTTCACAGTTGACTGCGTTAGAATCTGCGTGATTTGCATAATCTGCGAGAGTCTTTATTCTTCAATTGTTCTGAAAGTAAGGTTCACTCTTGGAGTTTTCACTTTGGTTGTTGGTGGAAGTCTGTGAAGCCAGTTGTCCTGGGTAGCTCCTTTCATAATAAGTAAACTACCATTTTCAAGGAATACTTCAACCTTCTCTTTTGTTGTTTTATGCTTGAATAAGAATTTTCTTTCTGCTCCAAAGGAGAGAGAAGCAATGGCGCCGTGCTTTTTCAGATCAGTTTCTCCATCACTGTGATAAGCCATTCCCTCACTTCCATCGTGGTATAAATTAAGCAGGCAGGAGTTGTAAGTTTCACCTGAAACTTCTTCACATTTTTTCTTTAACTCCAATAATTCCGGAGTCCATAATTTTGCATACTTTGTCCGTTTTGAATACGTATATTCAAATGGCTTTTCTCCGAACCAGGCTACCTTTCTCCTGGTCAGTATTAATTTTCCAAAAATGACAGCCTCATCATTTTCCCATGGAATATGATTGAACAGGTAATCATAATAGATATCAGACTCTTCTTTTGAGAAGATTTTGCCATAGTACAACACCATCCCGTCATGCGGAAGAAGGCTTAAAGGATACTCTGGTATTTCATCAAACAGACTCAGCATTGTTTTTGTTTTGAGTATTACAAATTACGTAATGTTTTTGGAAAGGTCTGAAATTATAATAAGACCACCCGGCAAAAAGATTCCGCCATCCCAAGGGATTTTTCCTATTTAATAAAATAATTGAAAACCATAGATTTTCAGAAAATTTTTGTGTACTTCTAAAACAGTTAGCAATTGCTAAAAATAACTTAAGTGTTATAATTCTTTGTGATTTTATGATTAAAAAAATACCTTAAGAGTAAACCTGTGAACTTTCCCAGCCCACAATCATCTGCTTTCTGTCATTACCCCACCGGTATCCGCCAAGATGTCCTGTAGACTGAATGACACGGTGACAAGGAATAAGAAAGGCTACGGGATTGCTTCCAATGGCAGTTCCTACGGCTCTTGACGCTTTCGGACTTCCTATCTTTTCTGCCAGGTTACCATAGGTGGATAGTTTTCCCATAGGAATCTTTAATAAGCTTTCCCATACCTTAAGCTGAAAATCAGTACCTTTTAAGTGAAGTTTGATGGTATTGAGCTTTGTCCAGTCCTTATTGAATATAGACAATGCGTTTTGCTGAAGAGCATCTTGTTTCTCTGAAAAAGATGCATTAGGGAATTTACCTTTAAGATTCCCTAATGCTCTATTTTTATCGTCTTCAAAAGCCATATAGCAGATTCCTTTTTCGGTAGAGGCTACCAATAGAGTTCCAAAAGGACTTTCGGAGAAGCTGTAATGAATGCTGAGGCTTTTTCCACCGTTTTTATATTCCGCCGGAGACATTCCTTCTATTTTTACAAACAGATCATGTAATCTGCTGGTACTGGAAAGTCCTGTCTCATAAGCGGTATCAAAAATACTTGCTTTTTCTTCCTTCAATAAATTTTTAGCATGTTCAAGACTGATGAACTGTAAAAATTTTTTCGGACTTGTTCCTGCCCAATCTGTGAAAATCTTCTGAAAATGGGCGGGACTCAAGTGAATATTCTCTGCCACTTCTTCCAAACTTGGCTGAAGCCTGAAATTGCTCCGGATATATTCTATCGCTTTGGCAATCCTGTTATAATCTATTTGATTTTGTGTGGACATTTTACTTTTGTTTTACCTCACAAATTTCCAAAGAATATACGGCAGAAAAAATCCGATTCTTGCGGAATCTTAGTTGTTGTTATAAATATGGTTATAGGCAAGCATTTTATAATATAGCTTAGCCGCAAGGAAAGCGGTAGGTTTTGCCATTGGCGAATCCATCAGCTCTACAATGTCGAATGCTACTACATTACATTTTTCAAATACTTTTCTTAATAATTCCAGAGTAGAATACCATTGTAATCCTCCCGGTTCAGGAGTTCCTGTAGATGGAGCAATAGCAGGGTCAAAAGCATCCAGGTCAATCGTGATATAAACATTTCCTGAAACTTTTTCCAACACATCATTCACCCAGTTTTCATTATTCGCAATTTCATGGGCAAAAAACACTCTTCCTTCCGGAAGATATTGGGCTTCTTCAGCATCCATAGAACGAATTCCCACCTGTACCAGGTTGTGTTTCTGATTGGCTTCAAAAACAGCACAAGCATGATTAGAAGTAGAACCATGGAACTCAGGACGTAAATCTGTGTGAGCATCTAACTGAAGAACGGTAAGGTTTTCAAACTTTTCCCCTACTGCACGAATAGAACCAATAGAAACAGAATGTTCTCCTCCAAATAAGGTAAACACCTTTCCTTCATTTTCCAAGAGCTCCTTTGTTTTTTGATAAACAGCTTCTGTCATTGCTTCCGGACTTGAGTCTTCAGTAATTTCTCCTGCCAGGTATACTCCGTCAAGATAGGGTTCTGTTTGCGTTTCAATGTCATAAAGCTCCATATTTTCAGAAGCGTCAAGGAATAATTCAGGGCCTTTATCAGCTCCTTTTCCCCATGTTGAAGTTCCATCGTAAGGAACTGTCAGCAACATTACTTTTGAATTCTCCAACGTTGCGTTTTCTTCTGGAATTCCTGCGTATGTTCTCATGCTTTATTTTAATATTTTTAATATTGTAATTGACAGCAAAGATACGAAGAGTTTACGAGTTGGAGAGAAAGAGTGTGGAGAGTTTGTGAATGATATATATATGTTAGGAAGCTGGAGGCTGGAAGAAGGAAGTCATAAAGAGCAAAAAAACAATTTGAATTCAATTTTATCAGCATTTTTCAATTTATTTATCATAGTTACAGTAAAACTTATTCTACCATAACTTCCAGCTTCCCTCTTCTGGCTTCCAGCTTTATTAGACTTCATTTCCTATCTAAAACCAAACAATTATAAACCGACCTTCCCTAACGGTCTATTCACTTTCCTCTTTCAACTCAAATTCCTATTTTTGTGAAAAACTTAGAATATGTCTTTAAAAGCTGTTCTTTTCGATATGGATGGAGTTATTGTAGACACAGAACCATTGCATAGAAAAGCTTATTTCAAAACGTTTGATGAATTGGAAATTACAGTTTCCGAAGATTTATACGCTTCTTTTACAGGTGCTTCTACTAAAAGAGTTTGTGAAACATTAATTCAGCAATATAATCTAAGCCATACCTATGAGGCCATTGCTGATATCAAAAGAGCTCATTTCAAAGATTATTTCTATAATGACGATGAGTTTGATTTAATTCCGGGGGTCAGAAAACTGATTGAACATTATCATGAAAACGGGATAAAGCTGGTACTTGCCTCTTCAGCCACCATGACGACAATCAATATGGTCTTTGAGAAGTTCGGACTGGAGAAATATTTCAGCGGAAAAATCAGTGGTGCTGATTTGAAAGAATCCAAGCCTCACCCTGAAGTTTTCCTTCTGGCCGCAGAACTGGCTGGTGAAGCTCCTGAAAGCTGTATGGTCATCGAAGATTCCACCAATGGAATTCTTGCTGCCCACAGAGCCAGGATTTTCTGTGCTGCATACAGAAGTCCACATTCCAAAAATCAGGATTATACACTCGCGGATACGGTTGTGATGGATTATGAAGAATTAGTATTGGACAAGATTTCAAAATATTTTTAAATAAAGAAGCTCTCAGAATCTGAGAGCTTTTGTTTTGTATAAGTTTTGGCTAAAGCCAATCGAATTTTTAATTTTTAATTAAACGGGCTAAGCCCGTTCTTACTGATTACAGGATTATTTATACCCAAGAAGCTTCAATACATCTTCCGGTTCTTGTTTTTCACGGAAAATTTCATACTGAAGCTCACCGTTCTCATCCTTCTGGATCAGGATGTGTCTTGGCTGAGGCATAAGGCAATGATGTACCCCACCATAACCACCGATTGTTTCCTGATATGCACCCGTGTGGAAGAATCCGATGTACAAAGGCTTGGTATCACTGAAAACCGGCAGATAGATTGCGTTGGTATGCTGTTCAGAGTTATAATAATCGTCCGAATCGCATGTGAGACCACCTAAAAATACCCGTTCATAGGTATCTTCCCAACGGTTCAGCGGAAGCATGATAAAATGCCTTGATATGGCCCACGTATCAGGAAGAGTCGTCATGAAAGAAGAGTCGATCATATTCCACTTTTCTCTGTCATTCTGGCGTTTCTGAGAAATAATTTTATACAGGTTGGCTCCGCTCTCTCCTACGGTAAAGCTTCCGAATTCCGTATAGATATTAGGTTCTTCTACTCCTTCTTCTTCACAGAACTTCTTGATTTGGGAAACGATCTCTTCTACCATGTACTGATAATCGTAATCGAAGTTCAAAGAGGTTTTGATTGGGAAACCACCCCCGATGTTCAGAGAATCCACTTCAGGAGCAATTTTTTTCAGACGCGCATATACACGAAGACATTTATACAATTCGTTCCAGTAATATGCCGTATCCTTAATTCCTGTATTGATAAAGAAATGAAGCATTTTCAACCTTGCATTCGGATGTTCTGCAATTTTCTGGCTGTAATAAGGAATAATATCTTTATATCCGATCCCTAATCTTGAGGTATAGAATTCAAACTTCGGCTCTTCCTCTGATGCAATTCTGATTCCTATATCAAAAGTAGAATCAATACTTTCTGTAAGCTTATCCAGCTCTCTGTAATTATCAAGAATCGGGGTAATATTTTCAAATCCGTTATTGATCATATCTGAAATTTTAGCCAGATAATCATCGGTTTTAAAACCATTACAGATCACTTCAATATTCTTATCTACCTTACCTTTTTCATAAAGGGATTTTACAATATCCATGTCATACGCAGATGATGTTTCTATGGAAATATCATTCTTCAGGGCTTCTTCCAATACGAAGTTAAAATGACTGGATTTTGTACAGTAGCAGTAGGTATAATTCTTTTTATATTCGGTTTTCTCAAAAGCTTCTTTAAACCAGCCTTTCGCTTTCTGAATATTTTGAGAAATTCTCGGCAGGTAGCTAATCTTTAGCGGAGTGCCAAATTGTTCAACAACATCCATCAAAGGAATGTCGTGAAACAACAAATTGTTCTCAGAAACATTAAATTCCTCTGTAGGAAAATATAATGTCTGATCAATAAGTTCCGAGTATTTTATTTTCATTTCTAAACAAGTGAATTAAGAAATGCAAAATTGCTAAAAAAGTTTCATTTTTAGGTGTTAAAATTATTATAATTTTAAATTAGCTCCTAATATTGAATCTTACAAAAATTTATCTCTGATAATCAATAGGTAAACTTTTGGATATATTCAGTTCTTTTGGCATCTGAAATACCCAATACCTTCTGGATATAAGCATCCGTAGAACCATATTTTTTATTGATTTCCCCAAAAGCAGCATCAAGATATCGTTTTTCCACCCAGCTCAGTTTTTCCAGTACCTGCAAATCCATTTTGGGATATAGAAAATGTAAGTTTCCGGCAAGGTGGAGTCTTTTCCGGACGAGATTCTTTCTGTAGTTATTGGATAAAAGATATTCGTTGTAAATTGTTTCTTCGTCAAACTTCAGAATGGCTAAAATCAGGGCTGTGATTATTCCTGTCCTGTCTTTTCCTGCCGTGCAGTGATACAATACCGGATGATCTGCTTCCAGGATCTCTGCAATAATTGTTTTTATGATTTCCGGATTTTCGGTTACGTACTCACGATAGAAATCCACCATTCTTTTATCCGCATCCGAAGCCTTAACCTTTCCCTTAAGTACCAGTTTTCTTGCCTGGGCAAGCTGATCTCCCCGATCTTCAAAGGCTGAGTATTTTTTATAAGTGATCCCATTTGGAAGATGATCCGGTTTTTCAAAAATCTCTTTTGAATTTCTTAAATCTATAATTTCAGCAATTCCCAGTTTTCCAAACTCATCAAAAGACTTCTTTTTAAGTTGATGAAGATGGGCACTTCTGTAGAGCATACCTTCTTTTAAAGCTCTCCCTTCCGTATTTTTAATATTGCCTACTGTACGGAAATTATAAACCTTTTTGATGTTAAGAACTTTTTCCGTTTCATTTTTACCATATTCCGGGGTTTCAAAATGCTGTGTTTTGCATGAGAATATACAGCATAGTGATATGCTGAGAACTGATATTTTGATTAATGTATTCAAAAGTTTTTGGGATTTAACACAAAAGGTACGAAAGTTTTTATAATAACACTTTAGTTTACTTAAGTAAGCTTAAAAGTACACTTAAGCAGGAAAAGATTTTCAGCAAACTTAAGTGTGCTTCTTATTTTAAGTTTTGGCTAAAGCCAATGGAATTTATTTTTTTATTGAACGGGCTAAAGCCCGTTTCTATTTGAATTACTTGTTGGGTTATTAAATCCTATCACAAATAATTTTTTCCGATAAAAATCAACAGGTCCCCTTTTTCATATTCGATGGAAACCTCATCTTCAATCGCAAAGTTTCTTGTTCCGATTCTTGAGGTAATACTTAAGCTTCCGTTATGTAAAGGCCAGTTTAATCCTTTTGTGGTTACATTTTCTACAGAAGGGAATGGGTATAATGAAATCATTTTATCCTGAACTCCATTGATGGTAAAGCTTTTGGGGATAAAATAATATTCTGAAAATTCGTCGTAAAATTTCAAATTCATTTTATCTTTAAAAGCATAGGCTACCGTCAGATTTCCTAAAAAGTGGTCCTGCTCTCCGCCACTACCTCCCAAAATATCGACTGCTTTACCTCCTTTTTCAGCAATAATATCCAAAGCCTTATGGAAATCCGTTTTATCCTGATCCGGGGTATGAATAAATTTTTCCTGATAAATATTTTCATCTGTACCTGAATGAGAATCGAAATCGCCTGAAATAAAATCCAGTTTATCCAGCGGGAACCCTATTCTTTTTAAATAATGAAAGGCACCGTCCGTACAGGCGATCAGGTCATAATTCTCCGGATCCGGAAAGGATTCCGGTGCATCTCCATTGATGAAAAGCAATACTTTATCTTTCATTCGGATTCCAGTATTCTTCCGGTTCGTTATTCAATTTGGAAACGTATCTTGCCAGCACAAAAAGATAATCTGAAAGCCTGTTTAAATATTTGATCAATTCAGGACGTACTTCCTCAGATTCATTCAGAAATACCAAGGAGCGTTCTGCCCTTCTGCAAATGGTTCTTGCTGCATGTAGAAACGTTGCTGGTTTTCCGCCTCCGGGGAGAATGAAATACTGAAGGGGTTCCAGTTTTTCATCAAAAGCATCCATCCATTGTTCCAGTTCCTCAATCTCTGCTTCGGAAATAATTAAAGGAAGACGTGACTTCCCGTTTGCCAACATCAGTTTATCCACCGGTGTTGCAGCTTCCGAGCCTACTGTAAACAGATCAAACTGTATTTTTTTTAATTGCTTTAAAACTTCTTCATCCTCAATATGACTTTTGGCAATTCCAATAAATGAATTCAGTTCATCTATATTTCCATAACTGTCAACTCTTGCGCTGGCTTTGGAAACTCTCGTTCCACCGTACAATGCCGTTTGCCCTTTGTCGCCTGTTTTTGTATAAATTTTCATACTACTAAAATACTTTTTTTTGTACAATGTAAAAAGTAAAATGTTCGCATGATGTGCACACAATCATTTTGGAGAAGATTAACCACAAAAGGCCACAAAAGTTTCTTACAAAATATTACATTGAGATACTTCCTCCCCACTTACAATGTCCAAAAAATGGCCGGGAAAAACCGGCCATATCCAAATTATTTATTTACCTCTACGTATTGTATGATGGTCTGACTGGTGGGGCTGTAGATCAGTGTACTGCTGTTTGGAAACCTCTTCAGCTTATAATACTGAATGCTTTTATCGGTTTTAATTTCATCCAGGAAACGGGTGTCAAAAGTATTTTCGGGAAGAAATTTTGAAGCAAGACTTATTTTATCTATGATACTTTGCCCATCAATCTTACGGGCTTTTTTATCCGATTTACTTTCATCGGTAGTAGGCTGACTTTCCAAAAAAGGAAGCAGCGCTGCAATATCCGCTTTATATTTAAAGACATATCCTTCAGAACCGGTAGGAAATTTGAACTTTTTTCCTTTTTCATCAGAAATTACGGGTGCTCCTGTACCAGGAAAAACCGTGTTAAATTTAACATCTTTAGAGTTGGTTAGAGAATTAATAGATTCGTTCACTGTTTTTTTAACGCTTTCTTCTACTGCCTGCTGGGCTTTCTGCTGCACTGTTTCTTTTGTTTTTTGTACAGTCTGATCTATTTTCTCTTCGATTTTATTACATGATATTAATAAAAATGCCGTAATAACGGGCAAAATATACTTCTTCATAATGCAATTCAGTTAATGGTCAATTTCTTTTTTATTAATTCACTTTTCTTTTAACGGAAAAGCAGGTGCAGATATTTTAACAGAAAAAATATTTTTTTTAATCTCTAAAAATCCTGCTGACAAACTGTTGTCATAACCCCATTTTATCTTTGTATCAACAATAACAAACAAAAACCATACAATTATGACAACTACAGCAACAGCCACTAAACAATTCATGTCCACAGAACAGTTATTAGAGCAATGGCAAGGCCACAGAAACCTGACAAGGAGAGTGATTGAGAGCTTTCCTGAAAAAGAGTTATTTGAATTTTCAGTAGCCGGCATGAGACCTTTTGCAAAACTGGCAGTAGAATTAATCAGTATTGCAGGACCTGCACTAAAAGGAATTATTGAAAATAATATGGAAGCCTATAATGAAGAGGGCTTTAATCCCAAAACAAAGGAAGAGATCTTAAAAAAATGGGATGAGGAAACGGAGGTAATCAACCATTATTTCAACCAGATTTCTGCAGAACGCTTCCAGGAAACTTTCAACCTGTTCGGGCAGTACGAGTTTCCCGTATATCAGAACATCCTTTATTTCATAGATAATGAGATCCATCACCGTGGACAGGGGTATGTTTACCTGAGAGCCTTAGGTATTGAACCGCCATTTTTCTGGGAGAGATTCTAGTAAGGGCCTTTTTACTTCAGAAACCATTTCATTTATTTGTCTCAATTAAGTCTTTAAACCTCAACAATTACTCTGTTGGGGTTTATTTATGCCTCTCAGACATCTTTATCAGAAGCTCGCTCAGTCTTATACGAAGGCTTTCCGGCTCTAAGACCGTTGCATAATCTGCAAAAGTGACCAGCCAGCGTGGAAATCCATCATTAATCCATTCTGTTTCAAAGATCAGCTCTACTCCTTCAGCGGTTTCTACTTCTTCGATTAATCCATAATATCTTTTAGAATTTACGAGATGGGCCATGATTTTTTTATCTACCAAAATTCTGGCTTTTTCCTTTTGGCCGTGGGATTTTTTCCGATAATCATTTACCTGTCCGTATTCCTGCAGAAAAGGGTTTTGTGTTTTGGAAATTTTTAAAATCCTATCGATTCTGAATTGTCTGAAATCATTCCTCAGGGTACAATAGGCCATGATATACCAAAAATTAAATTCAAAGAAGACCCCTACAGTTTCAATTGTCCTGGTCGTCACCCTGGAATCTACCGTCTGGTACTCTATCGTCAACTGGGTTTTCTCTGCAATACTCTCCAGAATAATAGGGATCACATTTTTCAGGGAATCCCCGGGTTGCGCATGCACATTAAAAACATCAATCTGCTTTTCAATATTACTGATCAGGTTTTTGTCTGAATATCTCAATACTGAACGTACTTTTTCCATAGCAGTCTGGTAATGCTCCCCCAGGCTTTGATGAGAAAACTTCTGCATAAGCTTTTCGGCAGTAATGAAGCTTAGCACTTCTTCCTTGGTAAACATCACGGGAGGAAGTTTATATCCGTCCATTAAAGAATAACCGTTTCCTGCTTCTCCTACAATAGGAATACCTGCGTTTTCCAATGTTTTTACATCGCGGTAAATGGTTCTGATACTCACATCAAATTTTTCAGCCAGATCCTGTGCTCTCACAACAGGTTTAGACTGTAACTGGGTAAGAATAGCGGTTACCCGATCGAGTTTCTTAAGGTAGTGATCATTCATTTCTGTCAACAAAACTAAAATTCTTTTTTGAGGTATGACTTATAAAAGTATCAGCTTTTTTGTTAAATTTATTTTTTGAACCTGACATCATTGTTTATGCACCACCCTCCATTCATTCAAACTATTGAGAATATTTTTAAGCCGGATCAGACTGTTATGGATGAGCTGGTCTCCCATTTAGAACTCAGGAATTACAGAAAGGGAGATTATTTGTTGAAGGCTGATGAAACCTGCCGTTATTTTTATTTTATCGAAAAAGGGCTGGTCAAATTATTCTTTGACAATGGGGATAAGGATTTTATCATGACATTTTTTTCGGAAAACTCATTTTTTACAGAATTAAGCGGTTTTCTAACGGGGAATCCTTCCAAATATATGATTGTTGCCCTGGAACCCACTCAGGTTCTCCGTATCCATAAAGATGTTGTGGTAAGGCTTTGTAAAAACAATCATTCTGCAGAAAGACTTTTCAGCAAGCTTTACTCAAAAGCTCCCGTGAATATGATGGGAAGGATCAGTGAAATGCTGGAGGATGATGGTAAAAAACGGTACATCAATTTTTTAAAGCAAAGACCTGACCTTATTCAACGGATCAGTCTTGGAGATCTTGCCGATTATATCGGAATTACCCAGGTTTCATTAAGCAGGATCAGAGCCCGGAAATTTTGAGGGAAAAGAAAACGAAGCTGGAAGAACAAAACTATTGTAAGCTGAATATATATAATTTGTCCCATAATATCTTCCAGCTCAGCTTCCAAATTCTTTCTTCATATTATTTATCATTTGTAAAAAAAATGCGGAAAATTCAGTTTTACATTTGTCACATAACAATTAAAAAACAATAGTATATCACAAAGAATCAACGCATTTGCAATGGGGAACAAAGCTGTAAATGCACTTCACAACATGGGTTTTCAGGTACAACATTCTTCCTTGGACAATTCATTTCTGGAACTGTTATATTTCCGGGTTTCCCAAATGAACGGATGTGCTTTTTGCCTGGATATGCATTCTAAAGAATTGAGGGCTAAAGGGGAAACTGAGCAAAGAATCTACCTGGTAAGTGCCTGGAGAGAATGCTCGTTTTATACAGACAAAGAAAAAGCAGGATTACTGTGGGCGGAAACATTAACAGCTTTACATGGTAAAGAAGTTCCGGATGAAATCTACTCAAAAGTAAGCCTGCATTTCTCAGAAACGGAAATGGTAGATCTGACAATGGCTGTTATTGCCATTAACAGTTACAACAGAATCAATATTGCTTTTGGAGCAGATGTGGGAGCATATCAGGTTTCTGAAAAAACTAACTAAATAACTTGAGGTTAAGAAAATTAAGTATAAAGGCCGGAGTTGAAAGAGGGATACTGGAAGTGACTTTCAGTTTTAATTATTGACAGGCCCCCCAATTGATTTTACATTAAACAAAAAAGATGAATGGCTTTGTTTTTATGACCTTCATAGCTTCCATCTTCCACCTAACTAAATCAGAAATTATTATTCCGAACTGACGTTAAATAATGAGCTCATCTGTACAGTTGAGCTTATTTAATTTTCCTTATATGTATTGACCAATTTATCCAGATTCAGGCTCCGTGCGGAAGCATCAAAAATTTCACGATACACTCCGTCTTTGCCATATAGTTCATCGTGCGTTCCATTTTCTACCACACGTCCTTTTTTCATAACATAGATGGTATCCGAATCCAGGATCTGGGACAGGGAATGAGAAATAATTACTACCGTCCTTCCCTCTTTAATAGCATCCAGGGAATTTTTAATCTGTTCTGTGGCAATCGCGTCCAGACTTGCTGTAGGTTCATCCAGAAAAATAATAGGTGGATTTTTGAGAAACAGCCTTGCAATGGCAATTCTTTGCTGCTGACCGCCTGACAGCTGCGTAGCATCATGTTGGTATCCATCGGGAAGGTCCATAATCTGTTCGTGCAGATATGCTTTTTTGGCCGCTTCCTCAATTTCTTTAAAGCTGGCATTCATATCTCCATAACGGATATTGTCTTCAATACTTCCCTGGAAAATATGGTTTCTCTGCAACACCAATCCCAGATCACTTCTGAGAAAAGTATTGTTATATTCATTCAGGTTGACACCATCCAGCAAAATATCCCCGGAGTCCGGCAGATAGAATTTGCATAAAAGGTTAATCACCGTTGACTTTCCTGCACCACTCAATCCAACCAGTGCGGTTGTTTTCCCGTTTTCAATTTTCATCGATACATTGTGGAGTGCTTTTGTACCATTAGGATAGGTAAAGTCAATATTTTTTAGCTCAAAAGTTCCCTTTATTTTCTGCTCTACAAATTTTCCGTTAGGCTCTGTTTCATCATCATCATTAAGAATGTCAAAGTATCCTTCGGCATAGATCATGGCATCATTCATATCATCATAGATCCTGTGCAATTGGCGGATGGGTGCCGAAACATTATTAAAAAGCATAATATGAAGCATAATTGCCCCAATGGTCATCTGCTGATCAAGCACAAGGTATACGGTCAACAGAATGATTAAAACGACTCCGAACTGCTCAATAAAAGTTTTCAGCCCATCATAAATAAAGTTTGTTTTCCTTGTAAACATCTGGCTTTCCATCAGCTGCATCTGAAGGTCATATTGCTTTTTACCTTCAAACTTTTCCCTTACGAAACTCTTAATGACCATAATGGAGTTGATAAGGTTTAAAAGTCCTGATGTTTTCTTTTCCCTCTGGTTTCTGAGCTGCCGGCGAACCCCGCTTAATTTTCCGGCCTGTAGTGAACTTATATAAAAATAAATAGGAACAATGATTGTGGATACTGCTCCTACATAGATATTCTGCATATACATAATAACCAGCGCAATAATGGCATTGGAAAAAAGAGGAAGAATATCAATAAAAAAATTCTGGACCAGCTTGGTCAGGCTTTCAATTCCACGGTCAATCCTGATCTGCAGCTTCCCGGACTCATGATTCTCATCATTAAAATAAGCTACCCGATAGGTCAGGATTTTATCAATGGCTGATTGTGCCAGCACAGAGCTTACATTAATCCTGATCTTCTCACCATAGAATTTCTGTCCGAAATTAATAAAAATATTGAGAAGCTCCTTTCCTAATAAAATAATGGAAATAATGATGAGGATATGAATTCCTTCCGACATCGGATGAGGAAGATGGGTAAGCTCGGTTACTTCATCCACCGTATACTTCAGAACAATCGGGTTGACCTGGGCAGCCAATGCTCCCAGAAAGGTTAAAAATAATGTTCCATAAATCATTAACCGGTAAGGTCTGATAAATGGGACCAGCTGTTTGTAAATTCCGAATAAAGTAACTGTTCTGTTGAAAGGTTTTGCCATAGCATTATTTAAACTAAAAAACGTACCGTTTTCAAGAGAAAAGGTACGTTTTTATTATTATTTTCAGCTAAAATAAGTTGCTTAATTTCAGTTTTTATTTTTTAATTTCCATCTCAATATCCCGAAAGAATATTGAAATTTATCATTATCCTTCATACATATACGTAGTCAGATAATGTAATTCCGGCTTACTTGCCCCTTTGGATTCAGCTTCTGCCTGTTCCATAGAATATTGGCTGTTGATCTCTTTCTTCTGGAAAACAAAAGAATTGTTGGCATTCTTATCGACCACTTCATTAAAGATATGTTCAATTTCGGAGTTGGCCAATGAAGCAAAACTGATATCTTCAAAACCATACATCAGCCTCAGGTCATCAAACTGTTTGAAATGTTCACTTACAAAAACCTGTAGCTGGGCTTTTGAGTCAAAATTACCTGCCCAGATGTTATAGGCATATTTCTTCTTTTTCGGCTTATCCAAAATACTCTGATACACAAAGTTTTCACCAAGATACGCTTCTCTTACCTGCGGATCGTTGGCAAGATCTTCCGGAAGTCCTTCTTTAAGGATTTTCCCTTCAAACATGATATATGTTTTATTGGTAATGGCTAAAGTCTGCTGAACGTTGTGATCGGTAATCAGAATACCGATATTTTTATCTACCAGGCTTCTTACAATTTTCTGGATATCTTCTACCGCGATCGGGTCTACCCCGGCAAAAGGTTCATCCAACAAGATAAAGTTGGGATTGGTAGCAAGACAACGGGCAATTTCCGTCCTACGCCTTTCTCCACCGGAGAGGAGATCTCCCCTGTTTTTACGGACATGCTGTAAAGAAAACTCTTCGATCAGCTCGTCACATTTGATCTGCTGCTCACGTTTTGAAAGTTTGGTCAGCTGTAAAACTCCCATAATGTTTTCTTCTACGGATAGTTTTCTGAAAACTGAAGCTTCCTGTGCCAGGTAACCGATTCCCTTCTGGGCCCTGCGGTACATGGCATCAGTGGTAATCTCCTGCTTATCCAGAAAAATTTTCCCTGAAGTAGGCTTAACCAACCCTACGATCATATAAAACGATGTGGTTTTTCCTGCCCCGTTAGGTCCCAGCAAACCAACGATTTCTCCTTGTTGAACCTGTACGGAAACACCTTTTACAACTTTTTTAGGACCGTATTCCTTGATTAAATTTTCTCCTCGTAAAATCATGGAGCAAATATATCAAAAATATAAACTTAATGAGAGGCAAAATAAGGAAAAGGTAAAATAGCAAAATCGTAAATAAGCGGGTTTATAATTTCGGTTCCAGGTAAAATCCTACCAGTTTTCAGCCTGATACTCTATGCCGGCATAAAACAAAATGGCAATTCATTTCTGTCTTTTAGCTTCTGTAACTTTTTATCGTTTCAGGCTACTTATCGTGAAACATATCAATCATTTACAAAATAGCAAGAAATGGAAAATTACGGTTATACAAAAACAGAAAACAACCCAAACCAACAAAATGGTATTCCCTATCGTTCGGAAAAGAAAATTCCTGCGGCAATTTTGGGAATTCTTGTAGGTTGGCTGGCTTTAAATAAATTCTATCTGGGGTATACCAAAGAAGGTATTATTCAGATCATCCTTAATATTGTAACATTGGGAGCAGCCTCTATTATTCCATTTATAGAAGGGATTCTTTATCTTTTTATGAATGACAAGCAATTTGATGACACTTATGTTTATGGAAGAAAAGGCTGGTTATAAATCCCATGTATAATTTATAAAAAAACACCTCAATCCGGAGGTGTTTTTTATTTTCTTATGAATTATTTGTTTAAAATCATGGCCGCTTCTTTGGCAAAATAGGTAAAGATCATATCTGCTCCTGCCCTTTTGAAACACGTCAGGTTTTCAATAATTGTTTTATCATTATCCAGCCATCCGTTCTGAGCGGCAGCTTTTACCATGGCATATTCTCCGCTTACATTATAAACAGCAATCGGAAGATCAATCGCCTCACGTACTTTGGCAACAATGTCCAGATAAGGAAGTCCCGGTTTGATCATGATCACATCTGCACCTTCTTCAATATCTTTATATACTTCATTTAATGCTTCACGGGAATTGTGAAAATCCATCTGATAAGTTTTTTTATCTTTCGGGATCTCCATATCATCTTTCGGAGCACTGTCTAAAGCGCTTCTGAATGGTCCATAGAAAGAACTCGCATATTTTGCAGCATAACTTACAATCCCTACATCGGTAAATCCGCTTTCTTCCAATGCTTCACGGATGACCAAAACCCGGCCATCCATCATATCACTGGGTGCCACCATGTCAGCTCCTGCTTCTGCATGAGATACAGACATTCTGGCCAGTGCATCATTAGTTGCATCATTTAGAATTTTCCCATTTTCAATGATTCCATCATGACCATAAACAGAATAAGGATCCAACGCAACATCCGGCATAACCACCATTCCTGGAACCGCATCTTTGATTGCCCGGATCGTATTCTGCATCAAACCGTTTTTGTTCCATGCTTCTTTTCCGGTATTATCTTTCAGATGATCTGACACTTTCATGTACAAATTGACAGCTTTTACGCCCAAAGAAAATAATTCCTTACATTCTTTTACCGTCAGATCTATACTCCTCCTAAAAATTCCCGGCATCGACGGAATCGGTTCCTGCTTGTTTTCGCCCTCCATTACGAAGATCGGCATTACAAAATCATCAGTTGTAAGCACATTTTCTCTTACCAGACTTCTGATAGATTCATTAACTCTAAGTCTTCTATTTCTTGAATGTATCATTTTGGAATACTTTTTGAATAAGTTTTTACAAATTTACTACAAGTTCTATAAAAAACTATTGTATGAAATTGTAGAATTTATTACATTTGTTATATATATTCGAGAAATTATAAATTTGATGAAAAAATTTTTACTTTTAATTTTATTTGCAGGCACTTTTGTTGGGTTTTCCAACAATTTACAAGCTCAGCTGAAAGAGCCGGGTTCCATCTCACAGAAATCTGATGATGGAGTAATGATTGCCTATCCAAACCCTGCAAAGGATTATCTTATCATAAAGGCAAAGGATTCTTCTTTAAGAATCAAAAGTGTGACTTTTTATTCCATTTTGGGTATGCAGGTTGCCAGTTATACTGTCAATATGAATTCCGGGGAGATCAATATTGAAAAATTGAAACCGGGAAAATATCTGATCCGATATATTTTAAGTGACAACACGCAAAAGGTAACTCAAATCGTAAAACAATAAAACAGAATCCTGATAATCATCAGGATTTTTTCTTTTACATTGATCCTGTTTAATATTTCCGTAACTTTCTGGACTTTTTTATACCAATTGTAAAAGAACAATTTAATGTTAAAAGCTGAACATATTAAAAAGACCTATAATGCCGGAAAAAAGGTCGCCCTGGATGATTTCAGCATCCATGTTCCCAAAGGCAGCATCTATGGCCTTTTAGGCCCCAACGGAGCCGGGAAAACTTCTTTCATCCGTATCATCAATCAGATTACCCAGGCCGACTCCGGAGATATTTTTATCAATGGAGAAAAGCTGAATCCCGCTCATATTAAAGATATCGGCTATATGCCTGAAGAAAGGGGCTTATACAAGAATATGAGTGTGGGAGACCAGATCCTTTATTTCGGGGAGCTTAAAGGTATGAGTAAAAATGAGGCTCTGAATGAGGCTAAAAAATGGTTTGACAAACTTCATATTGATCAATGGTGGAAAAAAAAGCTCTCTGAACTTTCCAAGGGGATGGCGCAGAAGATTCAGTTTGTAGTGACTGTCCTCCACCGTCCGCATCTTTTGATTCTGGATGAACCTTTCTCCGGTTTTGATCCCGTAAATGCAAATTTAATTAAAGATCAGATTATTGACCTCAAAAACAACGGAACCACCATTATCCTTTCTACCCACAGAATGGAAAGCGTGGAAGAAATGTGTGATTATGTCGCCCTGATCAATCATTCAAAAAAAATCATAGATGGAAGAGTTTTTGACGTAAGGGAAAAATTTAAGAAAAATATTTTTGGAATTACTCTTTCTGAAGTAAATCATGATCATCTTGAAAGTTTTAAGAATAAATATGAAATTTTCAATCTTGCTCATGAGAACAATCTTGTCTCTTTTGATCTGAAGAATGAAACTGATCAGAACCATATTCTTCTGGATCTTATCCATGTAGGGAAAGTGCGGTCATTCGACGAAAGAATTCCGAGTATGAATGAAGTGTTTATTAATGCCGTAAGTAACCATTCTTAATTTATGAATAATATTTTTTTAATTACCAAAAGGGAATTTCTTACACAGGTTAAGAAGAAGTCTTTCATCATCTTAACTTTACTTGCTCCTATCTTAATCATTGCTTTCGGAGCAGTAATCGGGCTTATGTTTAAAGCCAATGAATCCCACAGCATTATAGAAGTTGTTGATAAAAGCGGACTGTTTACCAACCAACTCCAGTCTAACGACAAGCTCAATTATGTATTTGTTTCTGCTGCAGACGAAAAGTCAAAGATCAATAATTTAAAAGGAAATGAGTCTTTAGATGGCATCCTTATTTTGCCGGAACTGAAAAATCAGGACTTCAATGAGCTGGAAACCGGAACAAGACTGGTTATCAACAGCAAAATAGGATTGGATACGAAACAGAAGATCGTTTCTGATATCAGCAATGTTATTAAAAAAGAAAAAATCAAACAACTAGGCATCCAGGAGGCTCAGCTGATTGATCTTGATAAAGGATTCAGTTTGAAAACGATTAATGTTTCAGATAATAACAAGGAGGATTCTGATCTTGCTTTCGGGGTAAAAACAGGACTCAGCATGATTCTGATGTATGTAACTTTTATGTTCATCATTATTTATGGGGTACGGGTGATGCGAAGTGTTCTGGAAGAAAAGAACAATCGTGTGGTGGAAATCATTATTTCGTCTGTTAAACCTTTTGAGCTGATGATGGGAAAAATCCTGGGGGTAACTTTCGTTGCCCTTACGCAGTTTATTATCTGGATCACCATGTCTGTTATCGGAGCCTTGGTTTTAAATACCGGTTTTTCATCTATTCAGAAGAATATTCCGGGCGGAAACGAACAATTAGCGGATAAACTAGACATTACCCAGCTGGCAACCCAGATATCTCATAGCTTACTGGAAATGAATTTTCCATTGATTATTTTTGTATTTATTGTCTTTTTCCTTTTGGGATATATTTTTTACAGTTCAATTTATGCTGCTATTGGTTCGGCTGTAGACAATGAAACGGAAACGCAGCAGTTTACTTTATTTGCTATTTTACCTCTGATGCTGGGTATGTATGGCAGCTTTTCACTGATGAATAATCCTGACGGTCCACTGGGCTTTTGGCTGTCTATCATTCCTTTTACATCACCTGTTGCCATGATTGCAAGAATACCATTCGGGGTTCCGGTATGGCAGCTTGTTCTTTCTATAGCCCTATTATTGGGGACTACTATTTTCATGATCTTCCTGGCAGGGAAAATTTACCGGGTAGGTATTTTGATGTATGGGAACAAAGCAACGCTAAAAGAGCTCTGGAAGTGGATCAGAGGCTAAAATAATGGCTAGTTATTGTAAAAATAACCGCTCATTCTTAGAAATACATATAAAATAAAATCCCGGAAATTGAATTTCCGGGATTTTTTATATTCTGAATACAGTATTTACTTGAATATGTAGCTTAGAGTAAGTGCTAAAACCTGTTCTGATTTCTTCTTATCAGTTCCTCCTTTTTCTTTTGCAAGGCCAGGGAAAGTATCTGAAAGACCAAGATCATATTTAACAGCAAGTTCCAATTGTCTCTTATAGCTATATCCTACTCCCAATCCTATTCCCCAGTTAAAGCTTTTCGCTTTTCCATTCACAGCCGGGTTGGTAGGATCCGCAACATCCGGGTCATAATAAGGTCTGCTTACAGGAGCATTTTTAACATTCTGACTTAATAAAAAATTAAATCTAGGGCCTAATAACCCAAAGAATTCCGATTCAGCTTCTGAAAAATACCCTTTAAAGTATAAAGGTACACTCAGATAGTTATTGGCATACACCGCATCATAACCGTCTTTTCCTTTTGCATCTTTATCCTTCCCGGTTTCTCCTGCACCATAGTACAATACTTCCGGTTGTATAAAGAATTGGTTTGCCTTCCCTACCGGGATCATGGCCAAAGCTCCACCTTGTGCAGTGTATCTAGGGCCGGAGGGATTGTGGGCATTTGCTACTCTGGAATAGTTTAAACCTCCGGTAAGACCAAATCGTGTGCTTTTCCATTGAATTTGAGCAAATGATAAAGCGGAAAAAGTCAAAGCTGAGGCTAATAAAAGTTTTTTCATATATGGTTTGGTTTTATAAAATTATCCTAGAACTTTTGCTACAGTAGCACCAATATCAGCAGGAGAGTCTACAACGTTGATACCGTTTTCTCTCATGATTTCCATTTTAGCCTGAGCTGTATCTTCTGCACCTCCTACGATAGCACCGGCATGTCCCATTGTTCTTCCTTTTGGAGCTGTTTGTCCAGCGATGAATCCTACAACCGGTTTAGTAGATCCGCTTGCTTTGTACCATCTTGCTGCTTCAGCTTCTAATCCTCCACCGATCTCACCAATCATTACAACAGCATCAGTTTCAGGGTCGTTAATAAATAGCTCTAATGCTTCTCTTGTAGTAGTTCCGATGATTGGGTCCCCTCCGATACCGATTGCAGTAGAAATACCATAACCTGCTCTTACTACCTGGTCAGCAGCTTCGTAAGTAAGAGTACCTGATTTTGAAACGATACCTACTTTACCTTTTTTGAAAACGAAACCTGGCATAATACCAATTTTAGCTTCTTCAGAAGTAATGATTCCAGGGCAGTTCGGTCCGATTAATCTGCAGTCTCTGTCTGCGATATAAGACTTTACTTTTACCATATCAGCTACAGGAATTCCTTCAGTAATACATACGATTACTTTGATCCCTGCTTCAGCAGCTTCCATGATAGCATCTGCTGCGAATGCCGGTGGTACGAAAATGATACTTACGTTTGCTCCTGCTTTTTGAACAGCGTCAGCTACTGTATTAAATACCGGTTTTCCAAGGTGCTCGCTACCTCCTTTCCCCGGAGTAACACCACCTACTACGTTGGTTCCGTATTCAATCATCTGACCTGCATGGAAAGTACCTTCGTTTCCAGTAAATCCTTGTACAATTACTTTAGAATCTTTGTTTACTAAAATTGACATTTTATTGTTGTTTTAATTTATTTATTATTTTATTAATGCTCACAAATTTACTCAAATTTCTTTGATTTCGGATAAAACCTTTGGAATTGTTTATTTGAGATTTCTCAGCTTTACTTCTTTTTTCAGATATGTTTTAAAATCTTCTGCAAACATTCCGATATAGGTACCTTTTTCCAGATCCCTGTTCACTCCTGTTTTTCCCAGAAGTACAGATCCTTTCTCGACTTTATTACCGGAAGCAATGCCTACCTGTCCCCATATAGTAACTTCATCCTCTATGATACAGCATCCTGCAATTCCTACCTGAGAGGCAATCAGACATTTTTTACCGATAACGGTATCATGTCCGATCTGAATCTGATTATCCAAAACAGAGCCTTCTCCTATGATGGTAGAGTCTGTAACTCCCCGGTCTATCGTGCAGCCATTTCCGATTTCCACATTATTTTCAATGATTACATTTCCTACAGAGATCAGTCGGTCAAAGTTTCCGTTTAATTTTCTGTAATAAAATGCGTCGCCTCCTAACACCGTGTTGGACTGAATAATGACATTATCCCCGATTTCCGTACGGTCCCCTATGACAACATTTGGGAAAATAAGGGTATTCTTTCCAATTTTCACATTATTACCAATGACGGCTGAAGAATGAATTTTTGTCCCTTCGCCTATTTCAACATCGTGAAGTTCTTCCGTAAAATTGTATATTCTGGTAAAATGGGTATTGATTGCATTAAAGTCCCTGAAAGGATCATCAGAAACCAGAAGCGCTTTGCCTTCCGGGCATTCTACTTCTTTATCAATGAGAATAACAGTTGCTGCAGAGTTTAATGCTTTATCATAATATTTGGGATGATTAACAAAAACAATATCCCCGGGTTTTACCCTATGAATTTCATTGGTTCCCAGTACTTCAAAGTCTTCCGGGCCAATATATTTTGAGCCTATTAAATCAGCTATCGTTTTAAGCTTTTGTGGAGAATGAAATCTCATAACAATAGATTTTCTTATAAAACAAAATTCGGACTGCTAATGCAAACCGAATTTATGTAAATTTTATTTATTCTTTTACCCTTTCCAGGTAGCTACCGTCCTCAGTATTTACTTTAATTCTGTCTCCCGGCTCAATAAACAAAGGAACCATTACTCTTGCTCCTGTCTCAACGATTGCATTTTTAAGAGCATTGGTTGCTGTATTTCCTTTTACTCCCGGATCAGCCTCAATCACATCCAGGTATACTGATTGCGGAAGTTCAGCGGAAAGCGGAGTTTCATCAGCTTCTTTCAGAATGATTGTTACTTCTTCCCCGGCTTTCATAAACTGGGAGTTTTCGATCATTTCTTTGTTGATATATAACTGAGAGAAATCATCATTGTTCATAAAATGGAATCCGTTCTCATCATCATACAGATACTGAAATTTTCTGGTGATTACTTTTACTTCATCAATTTTGTGCCCGGCAGAGAAAGTATTATCAATTACTTTACCGTTAGTCACTGACTTTAATTTTGTTCTTACGAAAGCAGGTCCTTTACCCGGTTTTACGTGAAGAAACTCGATTACTTTATAAATATCATTGCTATACTCTATGCACAGCCCTTTTCTGATATCGTTACTTGTTGCCATTAATTATATTATCTTGTTTTTATTAAATTTTAACCGGCCATGGTGAATACCAAATTTGCAGAATCTGCATTTTCAACTTTCTTTGCCTTTTGCCTTGGTATTTCTTTAGTTGCTGTCTTTACTTGTCCCGTATCCTTTTACAATACCTCTCGGTGAGTTCTGGATAAACTGAAGAATCTCGTCTCTCTCAGCAGTAGGTAACATTTCTTTTTCAATGTATGCCAAAGCCTGGGAAACGTTCATTTTCATTTGGAAAATAGCTCTGTAAATCTTTTGAATTTCAAAAATTTTCTCATTGGAAAAACCTCTTCTTCTTAAACCAACAGAATTGATTCCTGCATAAGAGATAGGATCTCTGGCCACTTTCACATAAGGAGGAATATCTTTTCTGATCAAAGATCCGCCGGATATCATGGTATGTTTTCCGATTTTACCAAACTGCTGAACGGCAGATAATCCGCCCATTACGGTAAAATCCCCGATTTCCACATGTCCGGCAATACCGCAGCCATTCGCAATAATCACGTTATCTCCTATGATACAGTCGTGAGCGACATGCGAAGTTGCCATGATAAGGCAATTGCTTCCTACTTTTGTATATCCTAATGCCTTGGTTCCTCTGTTTACCGTTACACATTCTCTCAGAGTTGTATTATCACCAATGATTGTCTGTGTATCTTCTCCATCAAATTTTAAGTCCTGAGGAATGGCAGAAATAACTGTTCCCGGAAAGATTTTGCAATCTCTTCCAATTCTCGCTCCGTCCATGATGGTAACGTTGGGGCCTATCCATGTTCCTTCTCCAATTTCTACGTCCCCTGCAATTGTTGTAAAAGGTTCTACAATTACATTTTTGCTGATTTTTGCGCGTTTATCTACGGCTGCTAATTGATGAATCATTTAATCAACTTTATTTTTTGCAACTTGAGCCATTAGCTCTGCTTCTACTGCTACTGTATCTCCTACATATCCGTATCCCTGCATATGAACGATACCTCTTCTGATCGGCTCTATCAATTCAATTTTGAAAATAATGGTATCTCCCGGAACTACTTTTCTTTTGAATTTTACTTTATCGATTTTAATAAAATAAGTAGAATAGTTTTCAGGATCCGGAACACTTGCCAGTACCAGAATACCTCCCGTCTGTGCCAGCGCTTCCACCTGAAGAACTCCAGGCATTACAGGCTCCTTAGGAAAATGCCCTACGAAGAAAGGCTCATTCATTGTCACATTTTTCAAACCTACAACATGAGAATCAGAAAGTTCAAGGACTTTATCAATCAATAAGAATGGAGGCCTGTGAGGCATAAGCTTCATAATGCCGTTGATATCAAATACCGGCTCTTTGGTTAAATCAAAATCCGGAACGTTTTTCTTTTTCTGCAATTTCCACTGACGGTTTAATTTTTTTGCAAACTGAGTATTTACATAATGCCCGGGTTTGTTGGCAATAACCTTTCCTTTTATTTTCACTCCGGCCAGAGCTAAATCACCGATTACATCAAGTAATTTATGTCTTGCCGCTTCATTCGGATAGTTTAAATTTAAATTATCCAATATCCCGTTAGGTCTGATAGAAACATTATCTTTCCCAAATGCTTTTTTCAGTTTTTCTGTAGTTTCCGGAGTAAGGTCTTTATCTACATAGACAATGGCATTGGAAATATCTCCTCCTTTGATTAATCCGTGATCTAAAAGCATTTCCAGCTCGTGCAGGAAACTAAAGGTTCTTGCAGAAGAAATTTCGTCTTTAAATTCGGAAATATTTTTTAGGGTGGCATTTTGGGTTCCCAGCACTTTAGTGCCAAAATCTACCATTGTTGTTACTTCGTAAGTATCTGAAGGAATAATTGTGATCTCCGAACCGGTTGCCGGGTCACTGTACGTAAGAACTTCTTTAATTACCAGATATTCTCTGGCTACATTTTGATCCACTACCCCAACGCTTTCGATCGCTTCTACGAAGAATTTCGAGGATCCGTCTAAAATCGGGGGTTCGGAAGCATCCATTTCTAAAATTGCGTTATCAATATCGCAACCTACTAAAGCTGCCAGGAGATGCTCACAAGTTGTAATCTTTACTCCCAGTTTCTCTAATGTTGTTCCTCTCTCTGTTGCTACAACATAATTTACATCTGCTTCCACCTGGGGACTTCCCTCCAGGTCTGTTCTTACAAATACAAAACCTGTATTTTCTTTTGCAGGCTTAATGGTAAGTTTTACTTCTCTACCCGTATGAAGACCAATTCCAGAAAGAGTTACCTCTTGCTGGAGTGTTTTTTGCATATCACTCATTAGTATTATCTTTTGAGTTATTCTCAAGATTATTTATTCTGCTTACAATTTCAGGGAAACTTCTAAAATGAACATAGCTTCTCAAATAGTCATTATAACTAATTGCCGGAGATCCATACAGTGTTTCTTTATCATTAACGCTGGAATTCACCCCACTCTGAGCCTGAATTTTCACCTGATTTCCTATTTTAATATGTCCCACAATTCCTACCTGACCTCCAATCTGATTCCAGTCTCCTATTGTGGTGGAACCTGCGATTCCCGCCTGTGCTGCAATCACGTTATTCTGACCGATTTTCACATTATGGGCAATCTGGATCAGGTTATCAATTTTGGTTCCTTTCCCAATAATTGTAGAACCGATTGTAGCCCGGTCTATACTGCAGTTTGACCCTATTTCAACATCATCTTCAATAATGACATTTCCTAATTGAGGGATTTTCTTAAACCCTTCCGCTGTTGGTTGAAAACCAAATCCATCCCCTCCTACTACCGTATTGGAATGGATGACACAATTGTCTCCGATGACACAGTAATCATAAATTCTGGCTCCACTGTCTATTTTACAGTTTTTACCGATTTTCACTCCCTTTCCTATATATACATGAGGATAAATCTGTGATCCTTCTCCTATTTTAGCCTTTTCCGAAACATAGGTAAACGCCCCGATATAAGCTTTATCACCTATTACGGCTGTATCGTGAATAGATGATCCGTTTTCAATACCTTCTTTTCTTCCTTTCATCTCCTGATATAAATTCATCAGAACCTGGAAAGACAGATAGGCATCTTTTACAACGATTAAGGTAGGAGTATAAGTATCTTTAATCAGAAGTTTTTCCGAAACAATAATAACGGAACATTTTGAGGTATCTAAAAAATGAGAAAAACGATCTTGTGCTATAAAAGAAAGATGTCCTGATTCCCCATTTTCGATTGGTGAAACCCCTTTAATAAGTGCGTTCTCGTCACCTATTATTTTTCCGTCAATAAAACTTGCAATTTGCGAAGCTGTAAATTCCATATTCTGCAAAGATAAGAAATTCTAGAATTTGCAAACATGTTTTAATTTCAGATCGTAAATTTTAATAATTTTTAAGAATCTTACCGGGAAATATCCCTTGGAAACATGAGGATATATCTTGTGGTCTTATGCACCATTAAACCTGATAAAAGCTGATCTTCCGACTCATGCAGCCGTGTTTTTTTTCCATTTTTCTGTAGTAAATAAATGGGCTGTTTTTCGGTATTGTAAGGCAGCAGTTTTCTTTTAATTTCATGTACCAGTGCTTCACCATTGCCGATTCCGAAAAATTCATTAGTCTTTTTTATTTTTTCAGCAATCACCTCCTTATCAAACGGATGGGATGAAATGATAGTTTTCGGAAGGTTTCTCCCGATCACACAAGCACACCAATATGATAAAATAAAGTCATCCGAATGCTGCCATTCTTTCATCGCATGAATAATATCATTATCATCAAGCCTGGTAAACCTTTCAATATCTTCATCTGTTGCAGCGCTTTTTTCACGGTATAAAAAGTATTTCAGATTTTCAGTAGCCGGAAGGTTTATTCCCTGGGAAACCAGAAGCTTGGCTCTTTCCAGAATTTTTACCAGAAGATATTCCGCCAGAGCAGAAGTTTTATGATAGTATACCTGCCAATACATAAACATTCTGGCCGTTAGAAAGTTTTCAATAGAATAAATTCCTTTCGCATCAATAACCAGCTCTCCTTCTTCACAGACATTCATCATTGAAATAATCCTTTGTGTATTGATGTTTCCTTCCGATACGCCTGTAAAAAAACTGTCTCTTTTCAAATAATCCAACCGGTCTACATCCAATTGAGATGAAATCAGCTGATTAAAAAACTTTCTATGGTATTTCCCCTGAAACATTTCAATAGCAACAGATAATTGTCCCTGAAATTCATCATTCAGCTTATTCATCAATAATAACGAAAGGTTTTCATGATGCCAGTCATCCATCAGCATACTTTCCAAGGCATGGGAAAAGGGACCATGACCAATATCATGCATCAGAATAGCCAGCATTGCTCCTTTTTCTTCTTCTTCAGAAATTTTTACTCCTTTCTGCTTTAATGTTTCCAATGCTGTAAACATCAAATGCATCGCTCCCAGTGCATGATGAAACCTTGTGTGGGTAGCTCCCGGAAAAATCAGGTTTAAAAGTCCGGTTTGCCCGATTCTTCTCAATCTCTGAAAGTAAGGATGTTCAATGATATCAAATAAAATTTCGTGTGGGATCTTGATAAATCCGTGAACAGGATCGTTGATGATCTTTAGCTTATTCTGCATTGCAACGTCATAATTAGTAAACAAAGTTAGGCATTTTAAATTTGAGTGGTTATTAAATTTTTGAGAAGAAATGGAGTTTAAAAACATTCATCTTATTAATATTTCCGTTTATAATACAAGCTGTTGACGTATAAATTTTACTATTTATTTAAAAACTTTTGCCGCTGTTCTTTCAAAGAATTATCTTTGGATGAAAACACTATATCCCTTTATGAGGAAACATTTTATTTTCATTTTACTTTTTTTCAGTTTCAATTTTTCAGCACAGATTTTATCTGAAACCCAAAAGCTGGAATCTCTCTGCCGGGTCTGGGGATTTTTAAAATATTATCATCCCAGTGTGGCAAAGGGCAACCTTGAATGGGACAGACAACTGCTCCATAAAATAGATGAACTTAAAGGGATTAATGATAAAAAAGCTTTAAATAAATTGTATTCCCAATGGATTGAAAGCCTGGGAAATGTTCCGGCCTGCAAAAAATGTAAAGTAATTGAGGGAAAGTCCTATTTTTTAAAAAACTTCGACCTGGGCTGGATCGACAATTCTGATGTTTTTAGTAAAAAAATTTCTGAAAAACTCCACTATATCGAAAACAACAGGAATACCGGAGATCATTATTATTTCGGTGTAGGAAACAGGAAAATATATTTCCGGAATGAAAAGTCTTACGGAGCTGGGTATACTTCTAAGTCAATTGCTCTGCTGGAGCTATTCAGATACTGGAATTATATTGAGTATTTTTTCCCTTATAAATACGAAACGGACCAGCCTTGGAATGATGTCCTTACGGAAATGATCCCTAAATTCCTTCTGGCAAACAATGATGAAAGTTACCATCTGGCTTTAGCCGAATTAGTTGCAAAAACTGATGATTCCCATGCTTATCTTTACTCAAAACATATCAGTCTTTCTCTTTATGGAAACAGAAAAGTTCCTGTAGAATATTCTTATGCGGAAGGGAAATTGCTGGTTACGAAAATCAATTCTACCCGTTTTCGAGAAAAAAGCCTGCTGAACATTGGAGATGTGATTTATGATATTGAAGGTAAAACCATCCCGGAAATGGTTAACAGTTTTGCAAAATATGTACCTGCATCCAATTCGTGGGGGAAACTCCATAAAGTAAAAAACTTTTTTCTTATGAGTCCTAAAGATTCCGTGGCCATGAAAATCGAAAGGAGCGGGCAAAACTTGATGGTAACTGCGAAAACCTATTATAGTAAGGATATTATCACTGAAAAAAGTATAGCTCCCGCCAAGTGGAAATTCATTGATCCTGAAAAGAAAACCGGCTACGTGGATATGGGGATCATTGAAAAGGAAGATCTGGATGAAATGTACGGGAGTCTGAAGTCTGCCCAATCTATTATATTTGATCTCAGGAATTATCCCAGACAGACCATTATTCCTTTAAGCAGATTACTGCTACCCGCAACCGTCCCTTATTACCGGTTTATTTTTCCTGAAACCAATTATCCCGGGAAGTTTTATAGCATCACCAACAGTATCGGGAGGAATAATCCTGAATACTATAAAGGAAATGTAGTCGTTTTGGTAAACGAGAGTACCCAAAGCCAGGCTGAAACAACCGTAATGATGCTAAAGCAGCATCCGAAAGCCAAAGTGATTGGCAGCAATACTTCCGGAGCTAACGGAGATGTCATTACTTTTAAAATCGCAGGTCTTGATACCCGCTTTACAGGTCTCGGGGCTTATTATCCCGATGGCAGGGAAACACAAAGAATCGGCATTATTCCGGATATCATTGTAAGACCGACTATAGAGGGGCTTAAAGAAGGTAAAGACGAAGTTATGGAAAGAGCTTTGCATTACATAAAAACCAATGAATAATAGTGCAGATACAGGATGTCCTGATATGGATTTTCATTTAACTAATATTTAACTTTTAATCTTCCTAATTTGTGAGATTTTAAAAGGATTTGGTCAACATTTTGATACAATAACCATGTAAAAAATAAATTATGTCAGAAAAGATATTATGGATCGATGATGAAATAGATTTACTTAAACCTCATATCGTATTTTTAGAAAAAAAGGGTTACCAGGTAACCCCTGTTAATAATGTGAATGAAGCTTTAGAGCTTATGGATTCTGAGAAGTTTGCATTAACATTAATTGATGAGAATATGCCGGGCATTTCCGGACTGGAAGCAATTCCTATGATTAAGGAAAAAGATAATTCCTTAAAAATAGTAATGGTTACCAAAAGCGAGGAGGAGCACATTATGGAAGAAGCAATAGGCTCCCAGATTGCCGATTATATCCTGAAACCGGTAAATCCGAATCAGATCCTTCTTTCATTAAAGAAAAATCTCCAACAGGAAAACCTTGTTGAACAAAAAACAATTTTGCAGTATCAGCAGGAATTCAGAAACCTTTCGATGGAACTTTCTTACCTGAGAACATACCAAGATTGGGCAGAGTATTATAAGAAAATTCTCAGTTGGGAAATCAAATTTGATAAGGTTGCAGACAATGAATTCGCTGATCTTTTACAATCACAAAAGGAGGAAGCCAATATCCAGTTTGCCAAGTTCATTGAAAAGAATTACGAAAACTGGCTTACAGATTCAGATAAACCTATCATGAGTCACACTCTTTTCAAAGAGAAAGTAAAACCTGAGGTTGAAAAAGAAAAAGTGCTTTTATTGATGGTTGACAATCTTCGTTATGATCAATGGAAAGTTATTGAACCTTTATTTACAAAATATTACAATAAAATATCAGAAGACTACTATTACAGTATTCTTCCTACTGCTACGCAATATGCAAGAAACTCATTCTTTGCCGGCCTGATGCCATCAGAAATTGAGAAGCGTTTTCCTGAAAAATGGTTTAATGATAATGAGGAAGGAAACAAAAATGAATTTGAGCGGGATTTTCTGGAAGACCAGATGAAAAGGATCGGTCTTGGATCCAAATCCATGAAATATCTTAAAGTATTGAATGCTGATTTTGAAAGAAAAATCTACGACGATTTTAATCAGCATAAGAACAATGATCTGTTGGTTATTGTCTATAACTTTATTGATATCCTGTCCCATGCTAAAACGGACAATCATATTGTAGACCAGCTTATCCGTGATGATAAAACTTTCCGGTCCCTTACCTTCAACTGGTTTGAAAATTCTTCATTGATGAAAATTATCAAAACAGCGGCTGAAAACGGATATAAATTGGTGATCACAACAGATCATGGAACTGTTTATGTAAAAAAGCCAAGCAAAGTGGTAGGAGACAGGGAAACCTCTACCAATATCCGTTATAAAACCGGTAAAAGCTTAACCTATGATGATAGTGATGTATGGGCTATCACCAACCCGGAAAAACTGTTCCTGCCAAAAGGAAATCTCAGCTCTAAATATATTTTTGCCAAAAATAATATTTTCCTTGCCTATCCGAAGAATTACAATCACTTTGTAAATTATTATAAAGAAACATATCAACATGGAGGAATTTCACTGGAAGAGTGTATTATTCCTATAAGCATTTTAGAACCCAAGTAGTTTTTTTCATAGTTTATTTAATATTGGGTTTGGAGCGGAAAAAATCGATCGATTTTTTCCGCTTCTTTTTTTATAGTCTTCAAGAGTTCATATCTTCGTAAAAAATAAGTCATGCTTGTTATTTCACTTACTTATGCCAAGTAGAGTGCCTTACAATGAAAATTTTAAATTCTTTATAAAAGACTCATGAAATTAATTACATACAACGTTAACGGAATCCGGGCTGCTTTCACCAAAGATTTTCTGGGCTGGTTAAAAGCTGCCGATCCTGACATCATCTGCATCCAGGAAAGTAAAGCCGGAAATGATCAGATTGATATTGAAAGCCTGGAAAAACTAGGATATCACAGTTATTGGCATTCTGCAATAAGAAAAGGCTACAGCGGGGTGGGAATTGCTTCAAAAATCAAACCTAATCATATAGAGTATGGTTGTGGTATTGAAAGCTACGATAGCGAAGGAAGAATTATCCGTGCTGATTTTGACGGCTATTCTGCTATTTCAGTTTATGTACCTTCTGCCACCAATATTGAAAGACTGGATTTTAAAATGCAGTTTTGCCATGACTTTTTAGAGTATATAAAAAATCTGAAAAAAGAGATTCCCAACCTGATCATATCCGGAGATTTTAATATCTGTCATGAGGCAATTGATATCCATGATCCTGTCCGCTTAAAAAATGTATCAGGGTTTCTTCCTATGGAAAGAGAATGGATGACCAATTTCATCAACGAATGCGAACTGATTGACAGCTTCAGATATTTTAATAATGAACCTGATAATTATACCTGGTGGAGCTACCGTCAGAATTCCAGAGCCAAGAATAAAGGCTGGAGACTGGATTATAATTTCACCTCTTATAGTTTGAAGGATAAATTAAGCAGAGCCGCTATTTTAAAAGAAGCGGTACATTCTGATCATTGCCCTGCACTATTGGAACTAGACATTTAAAACAAATAATAATCATAAATACAAAAAACCAGCTTTTCAGCTGGTTTTATTAATTTAAATCATAAAATTAATCGACAATTTCATACTCCACCGGAATTGTACCTCTACTGATATCTCCGATTTCGTCGAACGCAGCTTTAGACATGTCTAAAGATCTTGATGAATGGAAAGGTCCTCTGTCATTAATTCTTACTATCACTTCTTTACCATTCCTAAGGTTGGTTACCTTAATGTTTGTTCCAAATGGAAGCGTTCTGTTTGCTGCGGTAAACTTTGAGTTATCAAAGATTTCTCCGCTGGCGGTTTTTCTACCGTTAAATTTATCGTGGTAGTACGATGCATAACTTGTTTTTTTCGCATCTAAGGCATTATTCGTAAATGAGTAAATACCTAAGGTTGAAATCATCATTATGATTACGAGAATGAATCTTTTCATCACTTTGAACTTTTATTGGTTTTTGACAGAGCAAAAGTATCAGGAATCTGCTAAAGTCCACAGTCGAAAAGTTAAAAAGCGTTAATAAAAACCAAATTATATGTTAACAATCCTTGTAATGTCCTTTTAATAGCCGTTTTCAGGTGTATTGTTAAAAAACGTTAAAAAAACAGCTTAAAAGTTAACATAATTAACTACTTTATGCATAATTTAAAAAATTAACTTTTATAAACATTTGAATAACAATAAGTTAAATAAAACACAATTTCGTTAAAAACCGTTTAGTTTTGTCTGTTTATAATGTATGGCCGACACTGATCAGTACACATTTGAAATGAATCAGCCAGTATATAAAAGCATACATTATTGCCAAATTCCGGATTAGATGCAAGGTTGGGGGAATTAGAATATTTGTACTTTGTATCTTTTACTTTTCACACAAAGAATTTCTGTGTTATATTGTAAGGGTTACAAAAAATAGAACCTGCTTCATTTAATCTTTCTAGTGACTTTATTCCTCTCTTTAGCTCATTTACAAAAAATGATCTTGGCGTTTATATCATTGGTAAATTTAATCTATGAGAGCTCAATGATGTTGCCACAACATAGAGATCTTCCCAATAACTGGGTTTCTCACTAAGTTTTGGCTAAAGCTAATGGAAGATATAATTTTCAAAAACGGACTAAAGTCCGTTCTATTGAATATTCATCAGTAAATTCTAATTCTTAACTTCAAACATTTTTCTATTCATTAACTAAACTTTGCTTAGCTTCCAATTTTTGAAACTGATCCAAACTCTTGATTCCCAATAATAAAAAACAAAAACCAATGAGAGACTCATTGGTTTTTTTATGTAATTAAATAAATTCTTTTATTTTAAATATTCTAATACGTAATCATAAGTATCAGCCGGATAAACGACAGACATACTTGGAGATCCTGTAATAGCGTTTCCTGCAGTAGTTGCTACGGTATAAGAATACAAGCTTCTATCATACACTACATTAGTACCGGCTTTGTAAATTGTAATACCATACAGAGACGTCATTCCGGCAGGGGCAGGAATATTTACTGCTGTAGAGTTACCTGTTGTAGTAAAAGTTCCTTTGATAGCATATACCTGTGCATTATTTACTAATGTATTGGTAACAGTTTCAGTAGGAAGAATGTTTACTTTCGCACTGCTATTGTTTCCACCCATTGGCAACCATTGTCCACCTGTAGTGGAAGTAGGGCTTCCTGGGTTTGAGAAATAATAGAACCCTGGAGTTACTGCCTGATTTCCTACACCTGAACCTGTAGCAGGAGTATTACCCGCTGTTGTGTTATATACAATCATCCCGTCAAATCTGTTCGGGTTGTTCGATGCATTATATAAAGTACCCTGGTTAGCTAAAACCAATTGGGTAAGATCTGCTCTAGGGAAAATAAAACCTTTACCTAAGTTCGCGTTATTAACTGTATTTGTAACTGAAGCATCAATGAAAGCTGATGATACGGGAATACTTGAACCTGAATATGCCTGGTTACCTTTAATTTGTGCTGAAAGCGTATTTCCAACAGAAGAAATAATCAAAGCTACAGCGATATATTTTAAATTTTTCATCTTTAATTAATTTAATAAATTATTGTATTTTGATTATTGACCAGCAAGGGAATACCAGTTTGTTCCGTCTGTAATAAATTCAGAACCAAACTGCTGAAGACTAGAGAAAGTATTAGTCTTGTAGTTTGCGTTTTGATTTGTTAAGTTCTGTGAAATACCTGATAATTCAACAATTGTCAGTTTTTTCCCTACCATAGAAGCATCGGGAGTTGGTAATTTGATATCACCTGAAACTCCTCCTGAGAATAAAACTACATTCCCAACATCACTTGGTAAAAGTGTAACCAGCGCTGCTCCAGCTACAGTTCTGTAAGTTGGAGTAGGAAGTGCAGCACCTCCTCCTAATGTTTTCCATGTGGAAGATGGAGCGTCATAGTAATAGAACCCTACTGCTGTTACGTTTGTAGTTTTAGCAGTAGCAGTACCATCAATAGTGGTAACAAAAGTAAGAGCACCGTTTTGTTCAGCTACATAGGCAGCATCTTTAGCAGCCAGCTGAGCTCTTGTCATACGAGGGACCAATACGGCATCAGGTTTTGTATTATCTGCAGTATTAGCTACTACATCTAATGTTGCGGCGGGTGTGGTTGTGTTAATCCCTACACGCCCTTGCTGAGCCTTGGAAAGTGCCGAAAGGCAAACCAGCATAGTTGCTGTTAATAAAAATTTTTTCATAAGTTTTTAAAGATTTTAATTACATTATTTTCCATCAATATTTCCAAAAAGGAAGATGCATATCAACTTGCGCTTATCATCTTGGAGCTAAGATACACAAAAATAATTCAACTTATTGTGTATTCAGCATCAAATTAATAAATAACTTGTTGAAAGCACATGATTTAAAAACATTGCTTCAGGCGCAAATTTAAGATATAATTTTTTAATTTTTATACTTTCATGAAAGAAAATTAAAAAATACAAACAACAATATCACATAAAAACCTGATAAACAACAATATAAATTCAAATTAAATAAAAACACATATATTAAATTTTATTCATATTTTTTTAGTATATGTGAAGCAATGAAGTATATTGTCTTATAATTAGCAATTATTGTTCTTTTTTTATACTAATTCTCCATATAAGTCGAACTCTTCAGCTGAAGTGATGATAACATTGGCAAATTCACCTATAGAAATATAGGTATCTTCTGCCGAAACCAAAACCGTATTATCCACATCAGGAGAGTCATATTCCGTTCTTCCTATAAAGTAGTTTCCTTCTTTACGGTCAAAGATACACCTGAATGTTTTCCCTATTTTTTCCTGATTCTTTTCCCAAGAGATTTGTGATTGCAGCTCCATAATCTCTTCTACCCTGGCCTCTTTTACTTCCTGCGGGATATCATCATCCAGTACATGAGCTGTTGTATTTTCTTCATGGGAATAGGTGAAGCATCCTAATCTGTCAAATTTTTGTTCTTTTACCCAATTTTTTAATTCCTGGAACCTCTCTTCTGTTTCTCCGGGATACCCTACAATCAGGGTAGTCCTGATAGCCATATCCGGAACTTTTTCTCTGAATTTAGCCAGAAGAGCATTTGTTTTTTCATGAGTTGTTCCTCTCTTCATCGATTTCAAAAGATCGGAATTGATATGCTGAAGCGGAATATCTATGTAATTACATACTTTTGGTTCTTCACGGATAATATCTAATACATCTTCCGGAAAACCGCTTGGAAATGCATAATGAAGACGAATCCACTCTACTCCTTCTACTTTTACCAATTCTTTCAGAAGATCTCCGAGGGCTCTTTTTTTATAAAGATCCAACCCGTAATAAGTAAGATCCTGAGCAATCAGAATCAGTTCTTTTGTTCCTTTCTTAGCCAACTTCTGAGCTTCAGAGACCAATTTTTCAATAGGCGTGGAAACGTGTCCTCCTCTCATTAAGGGAATAGCGCAAAAAGAGCATGGCCTGTCACATCCTTCTGAGATTTTAAGATATGCGTAATGCTTGGGAGTTGTTGTAAGTCTTTCTCCCACCAGTTCGTGTTTGTAATCTGCTCCAAGATGTTTAAGCAGAACGGGTAAATCTCTGGTCCCAAAATATTGATCTACATCCGGAATTTCTTTTACCAGATCCGGCTTATATCTTTCGGAAAGGCATCCTGTAACAAATACTTTTTCTACCTCTCCCCTGTTTTTGGCTTCTACATAATCAAGGATAGTATTAATGGATTCTTCTTTAGCATTATCTATAAATCCGCAGGTATTGATCACAACAATATCACCACGATCTTCATGAACCACTTCTTTACCATTGGCTTTCAGCTGGCTCATTAATACTTCAGAATCATAGACATTCTTGGAGCATCCAAGAGTAACTACATTGATTTTCTTCTTCCCTACAGATTTTGTACGCATCTTTTTGATTTTGAGTCTGCAAAGATACGAAATATTGACAGAGCAGAAATCAAAAAAATAAAAACCACTTCAGAAAAGTGGTTTTCAATATTTTAATTAAAAGTTTCCTTCGGCAAATGTTGGCAAAACCCTATCTTTATCTGATAGCTGTACAATATCTAAAGGTAGCTTCCAGTCTATATTAAGATCCGGATCATTCCAGATTACACTTCCTTCCGATTCTTTGTTATAAAAGTTATCACATTTATAAGAAAAAATGGCGGTTTCGCTTAATACAGAAAAACCATGTCCAAAGCCTCTTGGAACATATAACTGCAATTTATTTTCAGGAGTAAGCTCAATTCCATACCATTTTCCAAAAGTTGGAGAATTTCTGCGAAGATCTACAGCAACGTCAAAAACCTTACCTTCCAGACAAGATACTAATTTTGCCTGCGCATGTTCACCTTTTTGCAGATGTAATCCTCTTAATACTCCATAGGACGATTTTGAAATATTATCCTGTACAAAATGACCATTCATACCTGTTAATTCTTCAAATTTTTTTTCATTATATTTTTCAAAGAAGTAACCTCTGTCATCTTCAAAGATTGTTGGTTCTATTACATAACAGTCCTTTAAAGGAGTTTCTCTTATTTTCATATTAAGTGTTATTTATTTTATAAACTATATTTCTTTTTTAAATTTAATTTCAATCCCAGATATAAAGCTCCAGTAGGGATAAAAATAATCAGGACAATAGCCCAAATAGGAAGTTGTGACTGGATTAAAAAGACATTGATCATCAATTGTAAAATCGAATAAACACTACTAATCACTAAATGAGAAACTTTTTTTTCATTGGCGAAAAGCTGATATAAATGTCTTCTATGAGCTTCAAAAATATTTTCTTTCAACAATATTCTTTCAATAATGGTAAGCACCACTTCCATCCCATAAATAGCTAAAAGGAGTATATATTTATATTCTCCTGTTCTCATAATGAGCAAAGTGATCAACCCTATAACCCAAAATCCTATTCCCATACTTCCGACATCCCCTGCAAAGCATTTTGCTTTTTTTCTGAAATTAAAAAACAAGAAAACCAAACAAGCTAATAGAGGGTAGTAAATAAAATTATTGTCCGTAAACTGAATCACTTCTCTGTTAATGTAAGCTAGTGAACTTAATGTCACAAGGCTATAGGTACCCGTCATACCATTAATTCCATCCATAAAATTATAAGCATTAAGAGTTCCGATAATCAATATAAATAGAATTGGCCATACCCAAAAAGGCATCAAACTGAATGCCCCTGTAAAATATAATAACAAAATGACCGAAACAAGGTGAACAGAAAGCCTTATTTTATTAGATAATGTTCTGATATCATCTATAAAACTTATGGTACAAATTGCCAGTAAACCCAAACCAAAAGCCCAGTATTCCTCAACAGATTCTTTGATGTTGAATAGACAAAAAACAATAAAAGCTATCGGAAAAATGATTCCTCCTCCTCTTAGTGTGATTTGTGTATGTGCACTTCTGTGGTTCGGCTTATCTATAATGTTATATTTGTCAGCAATTCTGAAGTATATCAGAATTGAAATAAACAGTATGATTGTAACTAAGATATATTCCATTATTTTGAGTGAAAGCTTTTTATGGTTTTAACAAGTCCCTGTTCGGCCGTTATAGGCATTTTATCAATCTTTAATATTGATTTTATTTTCTGATTGGAGACTAATAGATTGCTTGTCATTTTCTTCACTCTTTTTGTATTAATAGGGAGAGGAAGAATATCTCCTATTTTTGCTATTCCTAATATTACAGATTTAGGGATGGATAAGCTGATTGTTTTTTTATGGGTTACGTTCTTGATGATGGTGATAATACTTTTAGTTGAAATTGGCTCATCATCGCAAATATGATAAATTCCGGATATCATTTTATCATTATTTTTAATAATTTCCGAGATATAAAAATTAAAATTATCAATCGATAAAAATGACCTGTTATTATCAAATGATTCCAACGGATATGGGATACCTTTTGAAATGATCTTGTATAGTAGTCCCAGGTTTCCTTTATCTCCTGGCCCATGGATCATAGGTGGTCTTAATATAATTACTTTTTTATCCTCTGGAAGTTTTTGTTCTAAAAGCCATTTCTCCGCCTCTCTTTTTGTTTTACCATATACAGAAACAGGGTTACAATCTCTTTGTTCCTGTAATGGTATTTGAGATTCAAATTCTTCTAATGCAGCTATTGAGCTTATATGTATAAAAAGTTTAGCCTTGGAATATATAAACACATTAAATATTTCTTTAACGAGCTCCACATTAGCAAAATAATAATCATTTTCAGAAGCTGTTCCCTGATGATCGTGTGCTTTACCGATTAAATTAATCACCACTTCTGAAGTTTCCACATTTTTCTTCCAGGAAGGATCCCTAAGAGACGCTCCTTGAAAGTTATGATCCAGTAGACCGGCTTTAATAAGATTCTTACCGACGAAGCCTGAAGCTCCTAAAACGGATATATTCATATTATTTTTTTAAGACCTGTTCCCAATGTTTAATAGATGAGAGACCGAATACTTCATTTACCCATCCTTTTAATGACATACTTTCTCTGATCTCAGAATTAATATTTTTAAAGTCTGATTTAAAAAAATTTTCCTCCAATACAATATTTCCTCTTTCGATGACATAAATATTCTGAGGGTCGTAAAAAGGATATTCTTTGATTTTAGGGTTGGTGGTAATTAATTTCCTACCTGCTCCCAAAGTCTCAAACGTCCTCATTGTCAATCCGTTCTGTCCCGGATGATTGATATCCAGAATCACTTTTGTATTACGGTAAACATCAATAATTTCATGGTGAGACAAGCTATTAAATGAAATATTTTTATAGTCAAAATTTTTAAAATTCTTATCGGTAGCCTTTTTATATTTAAAAAGAATTTTACTGGGTGAATAATAAAATGTAAACATTTTTAACTGGTGTTTGCTGCACCATGCTTTTGCCTGCTCGCTAATCGAATAACGATCAGAATGAGCAGTTCCTATAAAAGCCAGATCGTACTTATTGTTCTCATCTTTCCCGTTAAGTTCTCCATAATCTTGAGCAAAAAATAAAGGTCTAAAGCTCATTTTATATTCAACGGCATCCAGATTATCAAATGTAAACCGGCTATCAAAATAATTCAGAATATCAAGCCCATTGGAATTGTTTTTAAAGGAATCATAGGTATAAAAGATGAACTTAATCCCCGGATTATTTTCCTTTAGAAAATCCAGAAAAAATTTAGGGGTAGCTTCTCCTTTGATTAAAAGAAAATAATCATACTTCGTATCTCTGATCTTTTCAATAATTTCCTTAAAATATTGATGTATTTTAGTGAAATATATTTCTTTCTTTATACGAATTATAGCTTTGCTAAAAAAGGAATTTGATGGACGTTCATCAAACAGATCCACCTTTGCGCCCATGCTTTCCAACTGATTTTTTATTAAATTTTCGTAATTAAAAAATTTGATGGAGATTAATAAAATATTTTTTCCCTGAAGCATTTATCTTTTACTTTCGTTATTTATACAAACCTTTTGCTTTCATCTCCTCTAAAGAACTGCTAAGTTTGTCCTCCTGAATTTCCTGTTTAAGCACCCAGCTTGAAAAATTTTTTATCCCTTCCTCAAAATATACAGAAGGTTCAAATCCTAGTTTAGAATTTATTTTAGAAAGATCAGCAAAATTATGGCGTATATCCCCTAATCTAAAGTTTCCTGTAATGCTAACAGGAACTTCTATTCCGTAAGAACTGATTAAGGTTTTAGCAACAGTCAGGACATCAGTAGGTACACCTGTTCCTACATTGAAAACTTCCCCATTCGCTTCTTCTTTTTCAATCCCAAGAATAGTGGCATTTACCACATCATCAATATAAACAAAGTCTCTTGTTTCTTTTCCATCTTCAAAGATTTTGATTCCATTTCCATTTCTGATCTGTGTGGAAAATATAGACAAAATACCTGTATATGGATTGGAAAGAGACTGTCCGGGGCCATACACATTCTGATATCTGAATGCTACAGGTGCAATTCCAATAGTAGGACAAACCGTCATAATCATTTGTTCCTGGTTTTGCTTGGTAATTCCATAGACGGAAGAAGGATGAATCTTTGAATTTTCATCTGTAGCAAGCAATTCCAGTATTTTACCATCATGATATTTCACTTCAAAGTCTCCGTTTAGCATATCTTTTTCCTTTCTATGGGAAGGATAAACAATCCCCAGTTCAGGATGACGATATTTCCCTTCCCCGTAAATAGATCTGGAAGAAGCGATGACCACTTTTTCAATTGTGTTTTTATGATTAGCTAATAAATCAAGCATAATGGCAGTTCCTTGTATATTTACTTCGGTATATTTTTCTATACAATACATAGACTGTCCCGTTCCTGTTTCAGCTGCCAGATGTACGACAACGTGCTGCCCGGTAAGTGCTTTTTCCCAATCTTCCCTTGAAGTTACGGTTCCTTTAATAAAATTCACTTTATCTTTGATACTTTGGTATAAAGGTGATGTGACTTCAGGGTTTTCACCATGAATTTGAGGTGAAAGATTGTCTAAAATTGTGATATTGTACCCTTTTTCTATTAACTTAAGTGCCAGATTGCTTCCAATAAAACCACTTCCCCCTGTAATCAGTATATTTTTCATTGTATTTATATTTTTTCCCAATTGTTAGTAATAAAATTAAATTTTTTTATCGGTTTTGCAGGTATTCCTACCGCTATAACATATGGAGGCAGACTTTTGGAAACCAAAGAATTAGCACCCACTATTGTACCTTTACCAATAGTTACACCAGGTAATACGGAAACAAACTCTCCCAGCCAAACATTATCTTCTATAATAACTGGCTTTGAAAATAATTTCCTTTCATGCGGAATAGAGTCAGGAGAAGAATCATTGTTATCACCTGCATAGCTACCATGTGAACAATCAGACACATAGATTTTACTTGCAAAAAGCACATTATTTCCTATCTGAACTTTTTCCATCGCCGTAATATGCACATAATCATTCATTTGAAAATTTTCTCCAAAGAATAAAGTTGTTTTGTTGTCTTCAGGATAAGCTTCAATTCTACACCCTACTCCAGTAGTGAATCCTTTAGATACTGATATATATTTTCTACCTCTGATGTCTATCGGAAACCTTATTAACCTTGCGTTTTTAAAAACAAAAAAGCTTCTTATTTTAAAAATAATTACTTGGAGCAATCCAATTATGCTATATCTTTTAAATAAATTCATTTTAATAATAATTTGAATAACTCATCCCAGCTTCTACAAAGTGGTTCTTCATATTTTACATCTCCCTTGTTAGTATATTTTATACTTCCATCCATTACAGCTAACATACTTTCTGCTAATTTTTGTTCGTTTAATACATCAAAGTAATGAACTTTGCTATAGTTCCCAACAGTTTCATAGGCATAGGGCAGGTTAGCAACCAGCATTGGTTTATGATATTTTTTGAATTCTGAAATAGGTAAACCCCAGGTTTCTAATTTTGACGGAAAAACTAAACAATCTGCTAAAGCGTAATTATCCTCAACTTCATCTTTAGACAATAATCCTGTAAATTCAATTTCTTTATTTTTAGAAAACCGGTCAACAATATTTTTAGAATAGGGATTTTCTGAGCCATCAATTGTTAATTTAACCTTAAACTTCTGTTTTCCTTTTGCTTTTAATATTTCAACTGCTTTACAAATAATTTCAAAATTTTTAAATTCACGAGGAAAAGCAGGGTAAAAAAAAACAAAATCATTTGATTTTACATCTGCAAAATTTTTAATTACATTTTCAGTATTTCCTTTTCCCTGATTAGGTAAAGCTACAACTACTTTTTCATTTTTAAGATTGAAAAGCCTTAAAAACGCATCTTTTATCCATTTTTGTTGAACAACTACATAATCATTTTTATGAATATTTATTCTATAAAGTTGTTTATAAAATTTTGTATATAGAAACCTCTTGGGATTATTTAAAAAGTTAGACAAATTCTGTTTGTAAAATGGTGAAGCATTATGACAATACACCGCACGTTTTTCTGAAATTACATTTGGAGTAATATCATGTAGACTCAACCAGAGGTGGCTATCTAGTTTTTGCGATAAACTTCTGCATTCAAAATATTCAAATTTAATTCTGTTTTTCCATGCTTCTTTTACATGGGGAAATTCTAAAAGTTCAATATTCCTCAGGTTATCATATAGTTTTTTTGAATGTACAAGTGCAATTACATTATACTCTGCTATAATGGGGCTAGTATCTAAAAATTCTAGTGCTGACTTCATAACAGTTAATGGACCGCCTTCTGAGAAATTAACGCCTGAAACAATTATATTTTTTTTCATTTTCTATCTTGTTGATGCAAAAACAGGATTCTGGGATACAAATAATTCCGAAGTTGTACTATAATAAAAATGTGTATTCGCTAAAACATCTTTATTATAATCCATCATTGCAGTAAAATAAGCATTTTGTGCATTTTTAGGAAGAAAATTAGGGATTATTGCCATATTAAAATTCTTACCTTGTTTAAATCCATAATTACCATTTACTGATTTAGAGATAGTTTTTTTTACATTATTTAATTCATAAGTAATTACAAATGTAGTTGACCAACCTAAAAACATAGTCCCGATTTCATTTATTACTTCAATATTAGCAACTAAGTATTTATCTTCAGCTTTTACTGGTTTTACATTCGTTAATTTTTCGTTTAAATTAAATGCAGTAACTTTTTTAAATTGCCTATTTGCATTTAAATACTTAGCCAATGTTTCTTTTTTGTTGCTAGGATTATTATCTGTATCTTTTTTAGTATTAATTGGGATTTTAATTACTGTACCATTCTCTTTTGCAAATTCTGTTAAAAAAATATTTTTTTCATTGCTTTCATTTATACGCAAATCACATTGATCTAAAAATAAATCTACCTGATCATAATTATAAACCAAAATTCCTTTTAATGTAAATGCTTTATAATTATTTGAAATCCCATCAAAATTATTTCCTTTTATAAAAATTTTATTTTTCGGATTTAAAGCGGTCGTATTGTTGAAAGGAAGATATATTCCTTTGCCATCTTTAAAAACAGAGGAAACATATACTGCATCCGAAATAACAGATTCAAAGTGATTCCCTTCAAAATTTACAGTTGCGTTGCTTATTTCCATATCTACAATGTAATCTGGAGATTTGCCGTCAGCATATTTTATATTCCCTTCCATATTATTATTCCGGATATTTACCTCTCCTTTAGCAAAAGTTCCTCTGATAATTCTAGAATTATCATGGCACATATTATTTTCAAAGATAAACCCCCAAGCCAGGTTTCTAATTCCAACCGGACCGCCTTTAGATTGAATATCTGAAAAAAACACACATTCATCATTTTGATTAAATGCATTTTGTCTAAGTTGTATAAACGCAACTAAATATTGATTCTGTGCACTAAACTTTATGGCAAAGTTAAACCCTGTAAAGTGACATCTTTCGATAATAAAAGGCCATGTAGGTCCTCCCCATTCGGATTTGAATAATATTGCTGTAGTATTCCCGGTTTGTCTACTTTGTAAAGTTCTAAACTGAATATCCGCTATTCTAATAGGATCTCTTACATTTTTATCAAAAATGATTCCTGTACTATTTTTAGGAATGATAAATTCACTGCTATTTATATTATCAGTATTATTAGCTTTATTTTCCACATTAACCCAACTTTCCTCTCTTAATAAAGCACCTTCACCTATAAGCTGTACTCCTCCATTTTTAAAACTAACACTATTCTTCAGCAAATATCTACCAAATGGTATAAACAATGTTTTTCTTTTATTTGTTTCGCAAAAATCGATTGCTTTTTGAAAAGCATCACTGTCATCTGAAATACCATCACCCTTTGCTCCGAAATCCTTTAAAGAAACTACCCATTTTTGATTTCCAATAATTGATGTCTTATTCTGTCCTAAAATTAAGACTGAAAATAACAATAGGAATCCCAGAATTAAATTGCTATAGTTTCTCATAAATATTAATGTATTGATTAGAAATATTTTCAACACTAAATCGTTTTAGGTTCTCTTTGCCTTTCCTGATCATTTCTATTTTTTCTTCGTTAGAAAGAGTTAATGCAATATTGAGTCCTTTTTTAATATCATCAATAGAATTAGGATCGACCAAAATTGCACCTTCACCAGCAACATCATTCATGGGTAATATGTTAGATGTTACGACAAGAGTGTTTTGTGCCTGGGCTTCCAGAATAGGCAGACCAAAACCTTCATAAATAGAGGCAAACAATAAAACATCTGCTTTTTGATATAAAATTTTTAGCTCTTCATCACTGATATTGAAATAATTCTTATACCTGATCTTATTTGAATGCAACAGGTCTTCATATTCTTTTTCTAATTTACCTACGATAAAAACTTCGACCTGTAAATTATGCAACGCACTAATTGAATTTTTTATATTTTTATTTTCGCGTGTACCTACTATAAGTACTTTCGCTACTGTTTCCCTATTTATTACAATATCTTTTGCTATGTCTATTGTAACGCAATTGGGAACGACAACTACTTTTTTTAACACAGACGGCATAATCTGTGCAATTTCCTGCTTTGTTTTTTCCGATATTGCAACAATTACTTTGGCCCTTCGAAATGGAAGATATATCCAAAAAATTTTAAAAATTAAAAACCTCATAAAGGACCAGTTTTTATAAAGTCCTAAATCGTGTACAGTTATTATTATTTTTTTCGTTCTTAGACCTATTGCAGCAAAATGTATTTGTCCTGTAATATGAACTATAGAATCATTCTTAACTGATTTCCTATAAAATAAAATACTTTTAAATAAATTAATAATGCCATTTCCAAAGGGATTTTCTATATTTTGTATATATATTCCTTTGCTTGAAATACTCTTCTTAATAAAACCAAAAAGCTTTTCAAGACTTATTTCATTAGGATTAAATTTTCTATCTAAAAATACTACTTTCATATTTTATTTTTAATGCATTTTTCTAAAATAATCTGTATTATACCAAATACCTTTATATGGATCAAATAAGTCAGGGTATCCCCCAATTGACTGGTACATTAATACTATTCCAAGGATATATACAATTATTAAAAACAGAAACTTGTTTGTTGGTTTTTTCAGAATAATAAAAATAGAAGAAATTAACAAGCACTCCATGAGATTAAAATATAAACTTCCTCTACTTACCATTACAGTTAATGAATTGGAGAAAAATAAATAAATTAAAATTCCAACCCAATATCCATTAAAGAATAAATTATAGTTTTTAAACCGGGGAATGAGCTTTTCTCTGAGAGCAAAAAAAAGAAAGAAAAATAAAAGTCTTTTAAACGCTCCCATAACAGTTAATCCATAGGAGGCTGCATCAGACTTAGCACTGCTTAAATAGTCTTCAGTTTTAGTCATAAAATGATCACTAAGAGCCCCTAACGAACCAAAGACTTTTAAAGGGATTGGTGAGATACCAAAAGCAAAGGCAAGCAAGATACCTAAAATAATAGTTATCTTTGAAAGATACCTATTTAAAAAGAAGTAAACACTTCCCAAATAAGCTGTTGCATGAAAACTAAAACTGCTTATCAATAATATAATAAACTTTTTCTTGTTTTCATTAAGTAAAAAGCTTATTCCAAAAAGCAAGAAAACAACACCTAATAATTGTCTGTTTGAGCCTACAAAACCCAGATTTGATAAAAAGTAGTAAAAAAAAGCGGTTTGTGGATAGGGTACAATCTTTTTAAATGAAGTAATTAATAATCCATAAAAAATAATCGCATGGATAAACAAAAAGACTGAGTAATTATCTGTAACAGATCTTACAAGCCAGGTTAAAATTCCGTAACCAATTTCAGTACTCCATATTTCAAGTACATCATCTATCGACTTAGATTCGTGGAACAAATATTCATAAACAAACCAATCCGTTCCTGTATACCACCGACCACCAATAATTAAAACGGCCCCTAAAAATGAAACAAATAGAAATACGTTTTTTAGTTTTCCTTTTGTTAATTTAAAAATTTCTAAAAAGGAAAATATAAAAAGAATTATTGAAAATATAATATAAACCTCCATTAAACTCCTAGTAAATCAAACAATTGTTTCATCCTTATATCATAAGTGTGGTTCTGCAGAAAATGTTTTTTCTGTATATCAGCCAATGTGTGTCTTTCTTCTTGATGATTCAAATAATATTTAATCAATTCGATAGATTCATCAATTGTATTGAAAGTAAATTTTTCACGAGGAATAATTGAGTATTCTTCTAATGTAGGTTTATAATCACAAATCTGAAAAGCACCAATACCGGCAATTTCAAAAAATTTAGCATTCACGGACTGAACTTCAGCATAATGAAAATTATTAAATACAATCTTGGATCCTAACAGAACTTCAGCTTTCCTACTTCCGGTAATAAATTCATTTTGAAATTTGGCATTTATTTTATTCAGAGGAAATCTTCTGTCTGGTGTTCCAAAAAGTTTAACATTTATTTTTGCATCAATCAATTTTTCCACCATTCTGGCTCTGTAGGGATACATTGTTCCAAAGCACACGACATCAATATTTATTCTTTCTTCTAAGTCTTTTTTACTTTTAACATCGAAATTATGTACCCGCTCATTAAATGCTTCAGGAAAATAAAAAGTATTTAGTCCCATTTTATTTTTCATAAAATTTATCATAAACGGATCCTTTGTAAAATAAGCATCATATGGAGATATAAAAATCTGCTGATGTTCTAAAGTTGTTAATTGATCCGGATTGATATGTATTACCAATGTGCTTTTAAGCTGCTTTTTGATAAATTCTATACATTTTGGATGGATAAACCTATATGTACAAATAACTAAATCAGGAGTTTCGTCTACAATACGCTTTGCTATTTTTCCAAACACATATTCATCGTATTTAATAAATAACTTTCTTCCCCAATAATTATAACGATAAGGAATTTTCACCACATCTTTAATATCAATGTGGAAAATCTGATGCCCTAAATGTTTAAGTGAATCATGAATATGAAACTCTAAGCTATCATAATCCTTACTTCCTAATATTGCTATTTTCATAAATTAATATTTCTTAATTATATCTGTGATATACTTTAAATTTTCTGTAAACCTATATTTATAATTAAAAATACTCAAAAGTAACTTACTAATATCCAGTATTTTAAACTTATAATAATCTTTAGGGAAATTTTTCTTAGCATAGTAAACTCTACTTGTATGGACAATTATTCTTTTAAAATTTGAAATCTTCTTTTTTTCAGTAAAAGAACCTCCCTCTAAGTGAATTATTTTCGTACCAGTAAAAATATAGTTTTTATATTGAGATCTGGAAATTATGAGTTGTAAATCACTTTCTTCATAATACATAAAATAGTTAGGATCAAAACCTGATACTGTATCAAATAAAGCTTTTCGCATGAACATATCAGCACCTAGGACATATTCAACTTCAAAGTATTCTTGGTTAAGATTGTAGTCAGTTGTACTATTTTCTATAAATTTGCCTACAATAGGGATACTTTTTATAATTTCCCGGTTGAAAGACGCTACACTGGGGAAGGTGCTCCCAAAACCATTAACTTCATTATTCTCATCGATCATCAAACATCCTAAAACCCCAATATTCAAATCATTTTCATTCTTATTAAAAAAATCTAATATTTTAAATAAAGAATTTTCAACAAAAACAGTATCTGAATTAAGAAAAAAAAGATATTCTCCTTTTGCTAATGAAGCTCCCAAATTATTAGCTCTACCAAAACCTAAATTTTCAGCAGCCTCAACAATTCTTACATCAGGAAATTTTTCTCGTATTTGGGATACTGAATTATCTGAAGATGCATTATCAACAACAATTATTTCAAAATTTATATTTTTTGTATAATTATAAATACTTGCAATGCAATTAATGGTGAGTTGCATTGTATTATAATTAACTATAATTATTGAAATCATTCCTTCTCTAAGTTTATTATTTCTTGTAGGTTAGTTTCTGTTAATTCTGAATAAAATAAGTCTATATTCGCTATGATATCTTTTTTAGATATTTTCAACAGATCAATTTTCTTTCTTTTTTCAATCAAATTTTCGCTTAAACGAAACTTTATTATCTTAGCAGGATTCCCTCCTACAATGCTAAATGGCTCCACACTCTTTGTGACAACACTCCCCGCTGCAATTATTGATCCTTTACCTAATGTTACACCTGAAAGTATTATAACATTACTGCCAATCCAAACTTCATCTTCAACAATAATCGTTCCTTTAGATTGGGCATCATCTTCCGGCGAGTTTTTTATAAACATTGATTTTAGCGGATAAGAAGTAAAAGTACTTAATTGGTGATTACCTCCTAAAACAAATATTACATTACTTGCTATACTGACATAGTTTCCTATTTGCAATCCCTCATGAGAATTTTCATAAGATTCTGTTATAATTTCTCCATATGATTCATTTCCTACTTTAATTATATCAGAATTTTTAACCTTATGGGAAAGCGTTGTAGAATTATGTTTATTATTGAAACGCCATTCTATCTGCCTCTTGGTAGCCCGTAGGTCCGAAATTATTTTCAATCTATATGAATTGATAATTCTCAAGAACTTTATCATATTATTCAATTTATAACTTTTTAGCAATATTTGGCGTCTTTATAAAAAGCCCTGCCATACGTTTCAAGAGTTTTAATTTTCTTGTAAAACCTGGAATTTTAAAAAATAATCTTTTATATGTTTTTAATACAGCAAGCAGTAATTCCGGATTTACTCCCGATGTGTTACTTTCATGAATCCTGTATTTTGAAACTATTTTATCATAAAATAATATTTTATTTTTAGCTGCTGCACTTATATAAAAATATAAATCTTCTGCTCTTAAATCTTCAGGATATTTTCCGATCAGTTTAAAAATATTAACATCAACCATTAAAACAGCTCCGGAAATTGAAAAATTGAAAATAATTTCATCTAAGAGATTTTGTTCATCACGATATTTGTCCTTGTCAGCTTTATGAAAATCTGATAATGCGCTTTGATGGCTTATATTTCCATGACTATCTATAACTTCAGCATCAGATAAAAGAACCATTTTATCACTATTGCGCAGAATATCCACTCTTTCAGCAATTGTATTATTTATAAGGAGATCATCACTGGCAACAAGCACTACATAATCTCCTTTAGCATTTTCTAATAATTCATTAAGAGTAGCGCATAATCCCCTGTTTTCCCTATTTATAAAGGTAATCTTATTATCGGGATTATTTTTAATCCATTCGCGTATAACTTGTACAGAATCATCTTTAGACCCATCATCTATTATAACAATTTCCTTATTGGTATAGGTATCTTTTTTAACGGAATTTAATGTTTCTGTTATAAACCTTGAGTGATTATAGGATGGTATTAATATGCTAACGAGTGGATTCATTTTTTACTATTTTCTATTAATTCTGATTTACAAAAAGGATCATTAATTATTTTCTTTTTATTTTTGATATTAGCTCCTTAACATTAATAATTTTATTTATAGAATATAAAGAAAAAACCATTGTTATCGCAATCAATATACTACCTAAAATATAAGAAACAAGAGTATTATCAATTAACCTTATGCAACAGAGTGCTAAACAAGCAATAGCTAGTTGAATTATAAATACTTTTATAAAATAAGGCTCAAAATAAAAGCCATAAAATTTCTGTGTTACATATAGCATTTGTAATAAATACAAAATGTAGCCTACAATAAATGAAATACCTAACCCTTGTAATCCCCAATAGTAATATCCCACACAATTCATGATGGTAATGTAAAGATTGGCCACAAGTTCACATCTAAAAAATAATTTTGTTGATCCTTTAGCTAAAACAACAAATCCCAACAACCATGAAGCAGTTTTAAAAAAAAATCCTATAGCTGAATATTGTATCATCAGATTGATGGATAAGAATTCTTTACTATATAAAATAATAATAGCAATATTAATAAAGACTATAAAGGCGGTGAGAATTGGACCTAGTATAAGCAAGGCTACATTTCCCTGTTGATTAACAACAGAAATAAATTTTACCTTATCATTTATTACTCCTGATAAACGTGGATAATAATCTGTAGCCATTGCAGTAAAAATAATCCCTACATAAGAATTGAGAATTCCAAAACCTGCATTGTAAAAACCAACATCGGCTAAACCTCCAACTTTTGTAATAAAAATTCTCATTATATAGGCACATCCGGTTATAATTAAACCACTTAAACTCAAAAAGAAACCCATTTTTAACATAGATTTACCTTTTTCCCAGGTTTCTTTTTTTGAAACCTGTGGCAGAACTAATTTGAGCTTACCGTAAAAAAATTGGGTAATTACTAATGTACAACAGGAAATTACGATCATCCCTGGAACGATTCCCTTTAATCCGTAAAAATAATATAAGGGTAAGGTGATTATTAATGAAACAATTGAGCTTACCATATTAGCTGAAGCCAGCCATTTTAGCTGTCTTGTTCCCTGTAATACGGCATCTTTTCCTAAAGTAAGTTGGCCCAAAAACAAGGTACTTGATAATAGAATAAATGACCAGGTATATTCATAATTATTAAAAGTAAGCTTGGATAAAAGAGGTGATAAAACTAAAGTTAGGACGGTACCTAAAAGACCTGTTATCCAAACTAATTTATTTAAAATAGCGGAAATTTTTAATAGCTCTTCGTTCTTTTTGCTCTCATGGGCAGCTGCAATATCTTTAACACTACTAACTCCTAAGCCAAAAGAGGTTAAAGAAGACATTAATGTAACTGTTGATAATAATAATCCAGCGATTCCCATTCCTGTTGGGCCTAACAATACAGCAATGAATTTGGAACGGATGATAGAAATTAGGATATTAAAAACCTGCACCCCTCCAAAAATTGAAGTAGCTTTAAAAATCTGTTTATATGATGATTTGTCTTCTGACATTAAAATGCATTAAGAACACTTATTACTTTATTCACGTCATCACTACTCATGACCGGGCTTATTGGAAGGCTTAACACCTCTTCATGAATTTTCTCGGAAATGGGGAATGATAATCCTTCCCATTCTTTATACGCTTCCTGTTTATGGGGAGGAATTGGATAATGAATAATGGTTTGAATACCATTTTCTAATAAATATTCTTGTAAAAGGTTTCTGTTTTCTGTTCTTATAACAAAAAGATGCCAAACGTGCTCCTCTTTATTCGAAGGAAAGTCAGGCAAAATAATCTTTGGATTCTGGATATCAGAAACATATCTTTGGGCAATACTTCTCCTTATTTCATTCTCAACATCAATATATTGTAGCTTCACATCTAAAACAGCGGCTTGAATCTCATCTAGTCTGCTATTTAAGCCCTTATAAATATTCACATATTTCTTATTAGACCCATAATTAGCTATTGCTCTGACAGTTACAGCAAGATCATCATCATTTGTTGTCACTGCGCCAGCATCTCCTAAAGCACCAAGATTTTTCCCAGGATAAAAACTAAAGCCTGAAGCATCCCCTAAATTTCCTGTTTTGGTATCCTCCCATTTTGCACCAATAGCCTGTGCATTATCTTCAATAATTTTTAGGCTGTGTTTCTTTGCAATATCTTTTAATTTTGATGAATAAACTACCCGACCATACAAGTGAACAATTAAAATCCCTTTGGTTCTTTCAGTAATTTTCTCTTCAATCTTGTCAATATCAATGTTATAAGTATCTATTGAAGGTTCTATAAGAACAGGAATTAAACCATTATCCGAAATAGCTAAAATAGAGGCAATATAAGTATTAGAAGGCACTAAAATTTCATCGCCTTGTTTCATAATGCCAAGTTCGATGTACCCTCTTAAAATTAAACGAAGTGCATCTAGGCCATTTGCAACGCCAATTGCATGCTTCACACCAATATATTGAGCCAGATTATTTTCAAAGGCTTTTAGTTCATTACCTTGTAAATACCATCCTGAACGGAATGCATTAAGCATTCTATTTTCAATTTCGGCTTGATGAGCCAGATTTATTTTTTGTAAATCTAAGAATTTAATCATTTTTCGTATTTTTTTAAGAATAAGTAATTACACCATTCTGATCAATTGTTCCTTTCTGTTTTGCCGGATTACCAAACCATACGGTATTCGGAGGTATGTTTTTAGTAACAACACTTCCTGCACCTATCATTGCATTTTCACCAATAACATTTCCAGCTATAATTGTAGAATTAGCTCCAACAGAAGCTCCTTTTTTGATGAATGTCTTCTCAAATGCTTTCGGATATTGTTTTGAACGGGGAACTAAATCATTAGTAAAAGTTACATTTGGGCCTATAAAAACATTATCTTCTAATGTAATTCCATCCCAAATTTGAACTCCAGATTTTATAGTAACATTATTTCCGATAACCACATCATTTTCAATAAATACGTGGCAATTAATATTACAATTTTCCCCAATTCTTGCGCCTGAAAAAATTACAGAAAATTGCCAAACCGAAGTGTTATCCCCTATATTTTCGGACTGAACATCTGAGAGAGGGTGAATTTTAACCATTTGTTCTATAATTTAAAAAATCGTTATAATTTCTAATATAATCCTCTTCAGTGTACTCAATAGAGGCAAGTACAAGGCAAATACTCCCACTAGAAAAATCTTTCATTTCACGCCAGATACCCGGCTTAATATATAAAGCTTTATTAGGGTGATTTAAAAAAAATTCTTTTTTATTTTCACCATCATCTAAAAGAAATTTAAACGACCCACTTGCCGCAACAATATATTGATGAAGCTCATAGTGTGCATGGCCTCCCCGCTCTGCCCCCATTGGAACATCATATAAGTAATATATTCTCCTAATATCAAAAGGAATATTTTTTTTATTTTCAAGCACTGTAATGTTACCGGATTCGTTGTGAACAATAGGCAAATCAATTATTTCACAATCAAATACTGATGCTTTTTTATACCTCTCCATTGACTAAGTTTTTAAATTCAACAAAATCTCTTATATAATCGCTATCATCAAATAATCTGTCTGACACAATTAAAGCCAATGAATTAGTCGAAAAATTTTCTAATTTCCTCCAATACATATTAGGAATATATAGTCCATAATATGATCTATTCAAAGAGAATCTCTGTTCTGAAATTCCATTATGAATAATAACATCAAAACTTCCGGAAAGAGCTATAATAAACTCTTGCTGTTCTTTAAAAGCATGGCCGCCCCTGGTCTCTCCTCCTGGGACATCATATAGCCAATACGTTCGGGCAATTTTAAAAGGAAGCTGATTATCTCCCTCAAAAAAAGATAAATTACCCCTTTTGTCTATAATCTTTGGAAGATTGATAATTTTTGCCTCCATATTATTTCAATTTTTGATTTTCTATGGTTTCATAAATATCTTTTACTTTTTGAGCTTTTTCTCTTTTCAGAACTAAAATAGCATCATGTGTAACAACCAGAATGCTTTTTTTGATCCCTAAAAATTCTGTATGAATATTTGTTCCTATCACCATATTACCATGCTCATCTGTTGAATGACCATTGATTTTTAAATAGTTGTACAGAGATTCAAAAGATCCCATGTCCGACCATTTAAAATTTGATTTAACAACCTTAAGCCGATCTGTCTTTTCCATTACTGCATAATCTACAGATATGGACGGAATGTCCATACTCTCTTCAAGAGGAAGGCTATCTCCGTTTTTTGCATTAAAAGCAATTTCTGATTTTGCATAAACATCAGGCTGATACTTTTTAAGTTCTTCTAAAAAAATTCCGGCTTTAAAACAAAACATCCCAGAATTCCATAAAAAATTCCCATTCAATATAAACTCCTGAGCGGTTTCTTTGTTAGGTTTTTCTCTGAATCCTAATACATTATTTCCTTTTACCTGAATATAGCCAAACCCAGTTTCAGGCTTAGTTGGAATTAATCCAAAGGTGACAATTGAATCTTTTTTTGCCAGATTAATTGCCTCATTAACAGATCTTTCATATTCATCTTCATCTTCTATCAAATGATCTGATGGTGTAATGAGCAAAATATCATCTCTATCAGCAGAAAATGCAGCAAAAGCAATTGCTGCAGCAGTATTTCTTGGTGATGCTTCTATTATCTGACCATACCGGTCTATATTAATCTCTTTTAAGGCCTCAGAAGACAATTCAAAATTGTCTGTATTACCTATTACAATTAAATTATCACATAGGTTAATATTTCTAATAGCTGTTAACTGAAAAAGGGATTTATCTCCAAAAATATTCAGATATTGTTTAGGCCTGTGCTTTCTGGATAAAGGCCAAAGTCTGCTACCAACTCCTCCTGAAAGTATTACATTAATAATTTTATGCATTACAATCTCTCTTTAATTTTTTCCAGCCAGTTTTTTTCCTTAGCTGAGTAACCATAACCATATTTATTCCCATATCCATAATAATTTTTATCTACATCATTAAGAACAAAACCAACATTTTTAATTTTATGACTATCAATATTGCTATTGGCAAATTCAATAAGAGATTTCTCTGTGTATCTAGACCTTGTAACATATACTGTAGCATCTGCCAAATCTGCAAATAAGAACGTATCTGTAACTAATAACAAAGGAGCCGTATCTATAATGATATAGTCATATTTAGTTTTCAAATCATCTAATAGCTTTTCATATCTTCCATTGCTCAGTAGATCTGTAGGATTTGGAGGAATCATTCCTGAATAAATTACATCGCAATGCGGATTGAATGAAGTGACATGTATTATATCTTCTAATTTTGTCTGATCTGAATACAAATATTCGGTAAGACCCACCAGACCTCTTCGAGCAGTATTATAACGCTGAAGCTGAGGATTACGTATATCAGAACCAATAATGATCACTTTTTTATTAGGAGTTGCCAGGGTTAAAGCCAAATTAACAGAAATAAAGGTTTTTCCTTCTCCTTTTACTGTAGAAGTAACAAAAACAACCTTTCCTTTATCCTTTTTAGGTAATAGAAAGTTCATATTTGTAATTAAAATACGAAAAGCCTCTGCCATTGGTGAAATATCGTTAACCTGTACGATATCCGGTTCCCCTTTTAAAACACTTGGTAATTCTCCTAATACAGGGGCATGAGAAAGCCTTTCCAGATCATGTTTACTTTTGACTTTATTGTTAAGTATTTCTTTAAGGTAAATAAAAGCAAAAGGTAGAATAAGTCCAAATACCAACGCGCCTCCCAGAAAAAGCATTTTTTTAGGAGCAACAGGACCAGGAGATGCATAAGCATAGTCTATAATTCTAGCCTTACTTGCTGTAACTGCTAGCGAAATTGCTGTTTCTTCTCTTTTTTGCAGAAGAAGCAAATACAAATTCTCTTTGATTTGCTGCTGTCTTTCTATACTCCTGAACATTTTTTCCTGAACAGGAATTTTGGTGATTTTTGAACTGATTTTGTCCTGTTCACCCTGATATTGATTTTTAGCTAGTTGCAATCCTGTTCTACTTTTCACCAAGTTTTCCAATACGGAACTTCTGAGTGAAGTGATTTGTTTATTAAGATCAATGATTATAGGGTTTTGCGGCGTAGCATTTTCAAGCAATCTGTTTCTTTCTAAAACGAGCTGATTATAGGCTGTAATATTTGCAGATGCAGTTGGATTATTTAAACCTACATTAGCAGGCAAAATCTGAGTACTGCCCTGTCTTCCCATAAAATCAATCAAAGCATTGGTTAACTCAAGTTGTGATTCCAAATCAAGCTGTTTAGCTCTTGCCCCAGCAGAAGTTTCAAGATTAATCTTAGCTTCTGTAGTCAAGTCAGTAATTTGATTACTGGACTTGAAACGTTCCTTTTCGTTTTCAACCTGTCCCAGTTCTTTTGATATAATATTTATTCTATCATCAATAAAGTCTTTGGTTTTTTGCGACTCTGAATTTTTATCATTAATCGCATCATTGTTATATACTTTCACCAAAGTATTAACGATATCTTTGGCTTTATCTATATTGGGGTATTTTAATGATAATCCTATAACTGTTGCATCCTTATTGACTAAGCTTACATTTACTATTTTTTGAAAATAATTCACTGCATCTTCCAAGGGGGCATAAGTAAAATACATATTACTCACATCTGCAGACTTAGGCTTATATGATTTATTCCTGATAATTAATAAATTTGCGTAAGGAAGACTAATCATTTTATTGAACTGTGCCTTAATTTCCGGGAAATTATCACTTGTTAAAACAATAGTCTGTCCGGAAATTTTAATGCCCACAGGATTGATTTTTTCTGCATAATCTTTTTCATTGATAACCTGGATAATTATCGGTGAAGTATCTTTATAAAGTTCTTTATCATTTATCTTAGCTTTTGTATATATTGAGGTCTGCAGATTATTCTGCTTTACAACTTCATACATAAGTTTTTTAGATTTGAAAATCTCAATCTCATTATCAATGCTATTCGTTCCCATCCCACCAAATCCGGACAAATCCTTTAAAACGCCAAAATCTCCACTTACGGGAGAATTTTTTTGGGCATCTTTTATCAATACTGATGACTGAATATTGTATATAGGAGTTACAAATTTTAAATAAAAGTAAGTTGCCACTAAACATATGAGTGGAACAATAATAAACCATACCCAGTTTCTTAAATAGGGTTTTATAATTTCCTGGATATTAATTTCTTTTTCTGATTCGTCAATAACTGGATTATCCATTATTTAGTTTTAAATTTTACAATTTTTTATGTTGTTATATTTAACAACAGGTTTTAATTAGTTTTTATAATCAAAATATTAGAGCCTTGCATCTACCAAACTTCTATCCACACAGGCTTTCGTATCAAAAATAACACTATCTTCTTTTTTCAATTTCTCAAAATCTAAGGTGAGAAATTCTTTATGAGATACTGCAATGATAATAGAGTCATATTTTTTATTTTCCGGAAGCTGATCAAGAATATCAACTCCGAATTCATGTTTGACTTCTATTTTATTGGCCCATGGATCAAAAATATCGACTTCAATTCCATAATCTACCAATTCATTATAAATATCTATTACTTTTGTATTTCTGACATCGGGACAGTTCTCTTTAAAAGTTATCCCAAGAATCAAAGCCTGTGAATTCTTGATAATATTACTTTTGGCTATTAATAATTTTACCACTTTGGAGGCTATAAATTTTGCGATAGAATCATTCACTCTTCTCCCTGATAAAATAACATCCGGATGATATCCCAATTGCTCAGCTTTATGAGCTAAATAATAAGGATCTACAGAAATACAATGTCCGCCGACTAAACCTGGCTTATATTTTAAGAAATTATATTTTGTTCCTGCTGCCTCAAGAACGTCATTAGTATCAATTCCCATTCTGTCAAATATTAAAGCCAGCTCATTCACAAAAGATATATTTACATCTCTTTGGGCATTCTCAATAGCTTTAGAAGCCTCAGCAACTTTAATACTAGGCGCTTTGTGAGTTCCTGCTATAATAATCTTTTTATATAAATTGTCTACCTCATTTGCTACTTCACAGGTGGATCCTGATGTTACCTTTTTTACACTTGTCAAAGTGTTTATTTTATCTCCCGGATTAATTCTTTCAGGAGAATATCCTACATAAAAATCTTTATTAAATTGTAATCCAGAATATTTCTCTAAAATAGGAACGCATTCTTCTTCAGTACATCCCGGAAAAACAGTAGATTCATAAATTATAATATCTCCTTTTTTAATAACTTCCCCTAACATTTTAGAAGCTGACAGTAAAGGTTTTAAATCTGGAGCATTATATTTATCTATAGGGGTCGGAACTGTTACTATAAATATATTGCAATCTGAAATTTCGTGTAAGTCATTTGTTCCTTTATATCCAATTTTCCCATCTGACTTTTTATAATGATTTAATCTCTCATTTAATTTTTCAGTATCTGCTTCTAATGTTATATCATAACCGTTATTAAGCTGATTAATTCTTTCTGCATTAATATCAAAACCTAGAACAGGATAATGTTCTGCGAACTCTAATGACAAAGGTAGCCCTACATATCCTTGTCCAATAACAGCTATTCTATATGATTTCATTCTTTTGTGATTCTATTAAAAATTAAGAATTTTGTAAATATAATGGGAACGTATAATTAATTTTTATTTTTTAAATAAACTTATAACAACAGCAATAGCTGTAACTCCAATAGAGATGGCTGTCAGATAAAGTCCTGTATTGGGATTCTGCTTAGCTGTTAAATCCCTTGATTTATTTGATGAAACAATAATAGCGTCTCCTTGTTTTAAATGATAGTATGGAGAATTAATCAGGTTGGCATCCTGTAAATTAACTCTACCATGAGTAACGGTACCATTTTCAGTTCTTATTACCAAAACATCTGTTCTTTTACCATACATTGTCAGATCTCCAGCAAGTCCCAATGCATTCAGAATTGTTGCCTGTCCATTAGCAATTGTATAATCTCCCTGTTTGTTTACTTCACCTAAAACCGTAACTTTAAAATTAGCAAGCCTTACACTTATTGTTGGATTAATAACATATTGGCTTATTTTATCTTTTAATTCATCTTTAAACTCTACCAAAGATTTCCCTGTTGTATTTAAAGAACCAATAACCGGGAAATCTATGTTTCCATTACTATCCACAATGTATGTAGGTCCTGATATAGTAGAAGTCCCTTGTCCGGGCGTATTTCCCCCGGCAAAATTATTTCCATTAATTACTTCAGAAGAAGAATAATTTTGATTAAACGGCTTTACAACGTCCATATCTTTTGCTGTGATCATAATGACCAATTGATCACCCGTCTGTATTGTATTACCAGAATTCTTGGCAGATGATTCAATAGCAATTTGCTCTATATTTTGCATATAGTTTAAATCATTCTGAGCATTCTGATTAGTTTTACAAGAAACCAGCAAAAAAGCTAGTGATATGGCTAATATTTTACCTTTCATTGTATTTTAAAAATTGTACAAATATACATTTATTATTTTTCTATTTGTCCAGTGCTTCGTAAATGGAATTATTACTTCTGAATTCCGGAACAATTGTTTTCAATATTCTTACGACCTCTACTTTTTCTTTTTTTATAGAAGCTTCTGTAATTTGATTAACGAGATTATCTATTTCTGAAAAAGACATTGTAGGGTCTTTAGAAACCATAATTTTCTCGTTATGAGTAGGAAGTGTTTTCGCATTATCGCTTAGTAACTCTTCATACAGTTTCTCTCCTGGTCTTAAACCAGTATAAATAATTTTGATATCTATATTAGGTTCAAAGCCTGATAGCTTTATCATTCTTCTTGCCAGGTCTAAAATTTTCACAGGTTCCCCCATATCAAAAACAAAAATTTCCCCACCTGTTCCCATAGTCCCGGCCTGTAAAACTAATTCACAGGCTTCCGGTATGGTCATAAAATACCGAACAATATCCGGATGAGTAATGGTAACCGGTCCTCCTGCTTCAATTTGTTTTTTGAAATAGGGAATAACAGAACCGTTAGACCCTAATACATTTCCAAATCTGGTAGTAATAAATTTAGTAGTATTTCCTTCTACATGTTGTAATGATTGAACAAATAATTCCGCAGCCCGTTTAGAAGCTCCCATTACGTTCGTAGGGTTTACCGCCTTATCTGTAGAAACCATCACAAATCTGTTAACTTTGTATCGGCTAGACAAAAGAGCAATATTTTTCGATCCTAAAACATTGACACGTATTGCTTCATTAGGATTCTCTTCAACCAATGGAACATGTTTATAGGCTGCTGCATGATAAACCATTGAAAAATTATAGGTCTGAAATAAAGGTTCTACTCTATGTATATTGGATACATCTGCCAAAACAAACTTAAACCTGATATGAGGAAACTTGTCTTTCATTTCAAGCTCAATATCATATAATGGTGTTTCAGCCTGATCTAATACTACAATTAGTGAGGGTGTAAATTGTGCAACCTGTCTTACGATCTCACTTCCAATAGAGCCCGCTCCACCTGTTACTAATACAGTTTTGCCATAATGACGGCTTTTAACCTCTTCATTTTCTATTTTTATTGGTTTTCTATTCAACAAATCTTCAATCTGAAGATTTCTGATTGAACCTCCCAGATCACTATCTCTTAATTTTTGCACGGAAGGTGCTTTAAAGATATTAAGATCCTTTTCTAAAAATAAATTGACCCAGGAATTCATTTCATCTTTAGCCATCATTTCCTTGACAATGATAATACCATCAACAACGAGATCCTCTTTAGTACTACGCTCAATTTTTTCTTTAGCATAAATTGGCTTCCCAAGAAGTGAAGCCCTTTTAGAATCTGTTCTTTGTGTCAGAAATCCTACAACCTGATATGGCAGATTCGGGTTATCCAGAATGGCTCTTGCTATGGCAATAGATTGCTCGTCTATTCCTAATACCAGAATTCTTTTTTTCAATGCACTTCTTCTATATTCCCTTACGATATGGAAAAACTCTTTAACATATAATCTAAAGAGAAATAATCCCATAAAGGAAATGACAAAATATAGTACAAGATAAGGTGTAAGAATAAACTTTCCTCCGGTGATCCAGAAATATACAATGTTTATTGTGCCAATAACAAACATAGTACAAAAACAAGAAACAAAAAGTTTAAACAGGTCTATAAAAGTAGAGTGTCTGATAATTCCGGCGTATGTCTTGAACACATACATAAAAATGGTATTTATCAATATAATAAAAGCAAAAATGATACTTTTGTCATTATGATAAATAAATTCCCTTTGGGTAATTTTTTCTATGATATAAGTTGATAGGAATAAAGATATAACCAGAATAATAATATCTATTACAAGTATTATCCATCTAGGCAAATATCTTACGTCTGAGAGATTGACAACATTATCTCCTCCAAATATTTTTTTTCTAAGAGAATTGTACATTGTCTTTATTTGTATTCATATTTATATTTTGGTACAAGATTAAAATGGCCTTAAAAGCAAATGCAAAATTAAAATAAAATTCTTTCTATCGTTTTAAAATTAAAAATAATTTAAATTTTAATTTTCATCAAAATATCCATTATTTTATCCTTGTCTTCATCAGTTAAATCAGACCCTGACGGTAAACATAACCCACTACCAAAAAGCGTACCAGAGAGATCCCTTCCAAAGAATTTATATTTCTTATATAACGGCTGAAAGTGCATAGGCTTCCATAAATATCTGGTTTCTATATTATTTTCAGAAAATATTTTCTTTAACTTTTCTTTTGTTATTATACAATTATTTCCTTCAATGGTGACTGTATTAAGCCAGTAATTGGAAAAGAAATCTTCATTAGGTTCTTCAAAAAGTTTTATTTCATCAAAATCCTTAAGAACAGATTGATAAAAATCATGATTATTCCTCCTTCTTTGAATTCTGTCTTCCAGAACTTCCAATTGTCCTATTCCTATCCCGGCAGAAATATTGCTCATTCTGTAATTATAGCCTATTTCTGAATGATGATAATAATCTTTATTTTCTTTTGCCTGGGTAGCAAGATAAAGTGCCCTGGTTTTGTCAAATGAGGTTCGGGAGATCAGAATTCCTCCTCCGGAAGTGGTAATGATCTTATTTCCATTAAAACTGATGATGGAGAGGTCTCCAAAAGTACCGCAAAGCTTGTTTTTGTATTGGCTTCCCAGAGCTTCCGCACTATCTTCAATAATTGGTATCTCATACCGTCTTGATATTTCAAGAATCTCATCCACCATAAATGGCATTCCATATAGAGAAACAGTGATGATTGCTTTAGGCTTTTTTCCCTGTTGTAAACAATATTTAACAGCGTCTTCCAAAGCATTCGGGCACATGTTCCAGGTAGATGCTTCACTATCAATAAAAACAGGTATTGCTTTTTCGTAAAGAATGGGATTGGCAGAGGCAACAAAAGTGAAGGACTGGCAAATAACAAAATCATTTTCTCCGACATTCAATAACTTCAAAGCCAGATGTATTGCAGCTGTACCGGAAGATAAGGCTGTAACAAAAGAGTTGCTTCCCAGATAGTCTTCAATTTTTTTTTCAAACTCATCAATATTCAAACCATACTGGGAAATCCAGTTTGAATCAAATGCGTCCTGTATATATTTCAACTCATTTCCTCCCATGTGAGGAGGGGACAACCAAATTTTCTTTTCTTCCAATCTGTATGTGTTTAGAATTTTTAAATGATCAGTCAAAAATATCATTTATTTTCTCATATTCAAAGCCTCTGCTTATCAAATATTTTATCGTTTTCGATTTTTTCTGATATTCTTTAAGTCCTTTCTGTTTGGAAGAATAATCCTCATAGATCCTCACAATGGTTTTCCTGTAATCATCCTCATCTATTTCATCAAAACAGGAGCTGATCATTTTCTCTGAAATCTGTTTTTGTCTGAGATGCATTTTTATCTTAGTCTTACCCCAATGCTTGATATAAAATTTCCCCCTGATATAGCTCCGGGTAAAACGTTCTTCATTTAAATAATTTTCCTTCATCAGATAAAGCAAAATTTCTTCCTTTGCTTCATCAATCAGCAGAAACTCTTTCATTTTCTGCTCCACTTCTGCATGACAACGATCCTGGTAAACACAGTAGTTCACCAGTTTCTGCTTAATCTCATCAAATGTAAATGATTTCTTTTCCATGTGGATAAAAAAAGAATGAGCCAAGGCTCATTCTCTATATAATATAGTAATGAATATTAGTAGTTAAATAATGCTTTTCCTTCCATCAACTCATTAACTTTCTTTTTTACAGAAGCAAGTACTTCTTCATTTTTGATGTTATCTACTACTTCAGAGATCAACCCTGCAATGGTATCCATATCATTTTCTTTAAGACCTCTTGTTGTAATGGCAGCAGTTCCTAATCTGATCCCTGATGTTGTAAACGGCGACTTATCATCAAAAGGAACCATATTTTTGTTACACGTAATATCAGCAAGAACCAGTGCTTTTTCTGTTTCTTTACCATTTACCCCTTTGTTTCTAAGGTCTACAAGCATCAGGTGATTATCGGTACCACCGCTCACGATATCAAAACCTCTGTCAATCATTGCCTTTGATAATGCCTGAGCATTGGACTTAACCTGCTTTGCATACGTTTCGAACTGATGATCCAAAGCCTCCCCAAAAGCCACTGCTTTACCGGCAATTACATGTTCTAGAGGACCACCCTGTATACCAGGAAATACAGCACCATCCAATACCTGACTCATCATTTTAATTTCTCCTTTTGGAGTTTTATGACCGTAGGTATTCTCAAAATCTTTTCCCATCATGATCATACCCCCTCTTGGCCCTCTCAATGTTTTATGGGTAGTGGTTGTCACTACATGACAGTGTTCAAACGGAGAGTTTAATAATCCTTTGGCTACCAAACCTGCCGGGTGAGCAATATCCGCCCAAAGGGTTGCCCCTATTTCATCAGCAATTTCTCTGAATTTAGCGTAATCAAGATCTCTTGAATAGGCTGAAAAACCTGCAATCATCATTTTAGGTTTTTCTCTTAACGCTACTTCCCTCATTTGGTTATAGTCGATAAGACCGGTTTCTCTTTCTACCCCGTAAGAAACTACTTCATATTGAATCCCTGAAAAGTTGACAGCAGAACCATGGGTAAGGTGGCCTCCCATAGAAAGGTCCATTCCCATAATTTTATCTCCCGGTTTCAAAACAGCAAGATAAATGGCAGCATTCGCCTGAGATCCGGAATGTGGCTGAACATTTACATAGTCTACTCCGAAAAGTTCTTTAGCTCTGTTGATTGCCAACGTTTCGACCTCATCTACGACTTCGCATCCCCCGTAATATCTTTTCCCGGGATATCCTTCAGCATATTTATTTGTCAGTACACTTCCCATTGCCTTCATTACATTTTCAGAAACAAAATTTTCTGATGCAATAAGCTCTAATCCGTGGGTTTGTCTTTGTCTTTCCTTTTCAATCAGGTCGAAAATAATATCCATTTTACTTTTAGTTTTTGAAATTTTCCACCCCAAATGTACGGAATTTTCATTGAGATGTTGGTATGGAGAAATATGATTTTAAGTCTGTTTTTTTATAAAAGCGGACTTCTATTATTTATAAAGTTTCATCAGCGATATCTCTCATGTTATAATAATCTATATTACGCATACTAAAAATTTTCTTCTGAAAGCTCCTTATTGACTACTGCTCCGGTAAAATTCCCTTGAGCAACAGCATTAGCAACAGAGCGCATCATTGTCACATTATCTCCACAAGCAAAAACTCCCGGGATGTTGGTTTTCTGCATAAAATCCACTTTAATAAACCCTTGATCAGTCAATTCACAACCTAGATCCGTGACATTAATATTTTGTTCAAAGGAAACTTTTGCGTACAACACCTTTAATGAATGGGCTTTACCACTTTTAAAAATAATCTCCCGAATAAATCCGTTTGTATGTTCAATTCTTTCAATTTCATCTTCAAATACATCTATAGTATTTTTTGCAAGTCTTCCAGTCTGCTCATCTGTTAAAAGGGATCGCCCGTTGGTAAATAAAGCCAGATCTTTAGTCATATTAAAAATCAGCTTTGAAAATTCAAAAGCCATTTCTCCATTGGCAAGAATTCCCGTTTTTTCATTTCTCACTTCGTATCCATGACAATAGGGACAATGTAATACAGAAATTCCCCAACATTCTGAAAAACCGGGGATATCGGGCATTATATCCTTTATTCCTGACGCCAGAATCAGTTTTTTAGCAAAAAATACTTCATTACCTGACGTTTTTACTTCAAAACCGGAAGAGACTTTTTTAATCTCAACAACAGTCCCGTGATGAAACTTAACGGTACTATACTTTTTCACCTGCTCTTTTGCCTCTTCAGCAATAACTCCCGGTGCTTTTCCGTCATGAGTAATGAAGTTATGAGAATAAGGAGTCTGCCTGTTACATGGTTTTCCGTTATCAATAATCAATACATTTCTTAGTGATCTTCCTAAAGCCATGCCTGCCGATAACCCGGAATAGCTTCCTCCTATAATAATGACCTCAAAATTTTTATTTTCCATGTTAAATCAATTTAAGTGACAAAGTTAGTATAAATTTAAATAACGCAACATAATTGCATTAATATTTAACATATAAAAAAGGTTCTTAAACTATAAGTTCAAGAACCGGTTTACTAATTTAAAAGATGTATATAACTTAAAATATCTTCATATTACATGATAATTAAGGATATTGAGGTGCTTTTGCTAATTCCGGATTTAATTCTCCTGTCAACGAACCAAAAAATGCAAATATATTATCTACCTGGTCCGGTGTTAATTCTTTATCCAATTGTATCTTACCCATAATCCTGATTGCTTCTTTTAAATCTTTAACACTTCCATCATGAAAATAAGGAGCGGTCTTAGCAATATTTCTCAACGAAGGAACTTTAAACATATATTTTTCCGCATCATTTTTACTGATATCTGATTTACCAGCGTCTATTTTAGCACTTTTGGTTTCTTTCCAATACTCCTTATACACTCCGAATTTCTGGAAAGAGTTGCCTCCTAATGCAGGACCGGTATGGCAGGTAATACATCCTACATCAATAAAATCCTGAAGACCCTGCTTTTCTTTATCAGTTATGGCTTTATCATCTCCCGCAATATACTTATCAAAACGGGAAGGAGTAATCAGTTTTCTTTCAAAGGCTCCAATAGCTATGGTAAGGTTATTCCAGTTGACAGGATCTTTGTCTTCAGGAAAAGCACTGGCAAACATTTTTCTATATTTTTCGCTGTTCTTAAGCCTTTCAACAGCAAACTTCTCGTCCGGAATACCCATTTCTATAGGGTTCAAAATAGGTTTACCCGCCTGTTCTTCGAGAGTTTTTGCTCTTCCATCCCAAAACTGGGCGGTATGAAGTGCGGCGTTTAAAGTGGAAGGGGAATTTCTTACTCCGATCGTACCCTCGGCATCTCCGGGAGAGAAAGCTTTATTATCAACGCCATAGGTACTCAGGTTATGACATGTATTACAACTTTGAGTCCCGTTTTTAGAAAGAACAGGATCAAAGTATAAAGTTTTTCCTAATTGTACCTTTTCATCCGTTATAGGGCTGATCGGACTGTCTACCCAACCAGGTAAGACCCCAAATATTGCTTTCGCTTTATTTTGCAATTCAGTAAAAACCGGAATTAACGGTATATCAGTTCCTTGCTTATCTTTGTTACCCTTGCATGAAGATAACAAAAAGAGCACAAGTATTAACATTGTGTTTTTCATATCAGTGTGTTTTTACGTAAAATTACAGATAAGAAAAACCAAAGCCAACCTTGACCTTTACTAAACAATAGTTTAATTAAAGAAAAAAACAGCTGTAAAAAGTAAAAATTTACAACAACATCCATTAACAATAAAATACCGTATAAATAATTCAATCATAATCAGATTTCCCAGGTAAATCTTTTTTCTTTAACCTTAAATCTTTTCGATCTAATGGTAGTTAATTATCCGTTAATACCTGCTTTTCAGTTCATTAATTTCATCCTGAATCCTTATATTAATATAGATCTGGCTCCTTTTAATAGCGCAGATATCTGGTACAGCAACAAAAAATCCCGGAAAAAGAATTCCGGGACTCAACAGTTTAAACTTATAGTGTTAGTTTATTATTTTTTCTTTGACTTTTCTTTTAATTCTTCCTTGTCTTTATCGGATGGATTCCAAACTTTTACTTCAGAATCTTTATCAATTCCTGAGCCTGGTAATATCTGAACATTAATTCCGTCACTGGCACCAAGTTTCACGTATACTTTTTTAAATTTCCCGTCTTTTTGTTTTACTTCCACAAAAGGAACATCTTTTCCTTGTTTCTTTTCATACTGAACCAAAGACTCATCCAATAATAATGCATTTTTCTGAGAGCTCAATACAATCTCTCCATTGGCAGAGAATCCAGCCCTGATATATTCATTATTGGGATTTTCCACATTCCCTTCTACAGGAAATTTGATTGTTCCTGCATTATCTTTCCCTTTAGGGGCAATCATTGTTAGCTTGCCCGGGAAAGTTTTATTCTGTAAAGCTCCGATTACAATATTCATATCCATTCCCTGGCTTAGTTTCCCGGCCTGGGCTTCGTCTATTTCTCCTTTAAAAATCAAAGAATTCAAATCAGCTACTGAACAAATAGTTGTTCCGGCGTTAAAGTTATTGGCTTCAATCACCTGACTCCCTACTTTTACAGGTACTTCAAGAACGGTTCCTGAAGCTTTTGAACGGATCTGTGTTGTTGCCAGACCTTGTCCCTGAAGTTCTGGAGTGGCTCCGGTTTTTGCAATCTGCAATCTTTTTTGTGCCGTATTCAGTTGCTGTTGGGCGTTTTTAAGATTCTGCTGTTGCGTAAACAATTGCTGTTGTGAATTGAGGAAATCCTGTTTAGAAATCACACCCTGTTTATAAAGCCTGTCCTGCATATCAAACTGCTTCTGCATATTACTCACATTCATCTGGGCATTATTGATTTGAAGCTGGGCATTCTGAACTTCCTGTTGTGCGGCATTTACTTCAGAAATACTGGGAACAATTCTCACCGTAGCAATCAATTGTCCGATTTCTACCTTATCTCCTTCCTTCACTAAAATTTTATCAATAATTCCTGTAATATTCGGTTTGATTTCAATTTCTTCTTTTGGAACAATTTTTCCTGTAGCCATTACCTTGTCATCCATATTCTGAACATTAGGCTTACGCGTAAGGAAAGCTTCTCCTTCCTGAGAATTCGATTTGATAAGATAGCCAATCCCTGAGAACAATGCCACTGCAAATAAAAGCCCCAACACTATATAAATGGCTTTTTTCCAAGTGAATTTCTTTTTCATATGTATAGTTTATTTTTTATTTTAAGTTTGAAAGATTTAACATTACTCAACCTTTTTGTAGTTGATTTTTCATTTTTAAATTTTTCAAATAATTGTATTTTCAAATTAATTACTCTGTCCTTAACGCTTCAATTGGCCGGATTTTTACGGCTCTTTGTGCGGGAATCATTCCGATCACCAATCCTAAAATAACCATCACTGCCATTGCCGCGAAAACATTCCCATAATTCACCGTCGGATTATAGAAGGGGAAAGAGTCCTGCCCTTGAGTGACAGCATTTAATATCATTAAAACAAAGATCCCGAACATAAACCCCAGTAATCCTGAAGAAAGCGTGATCACTACACTTTCCAATAAAATCTGATTTCTCACCTCAGACGGCTTTGCACCCAGTGCTCTTCTGATACCTATTTCTTTTGTTCTTTCTTTCACGGTAATCAGCAGGATATTCGAGATGGCAATTACCCCGGCAAGAATGGTTAGTGTACCTACAATAATGGTGAGCAGCTGCATTCCGGTAAGGAAACCTGTCAGCTTTTTAAATTCTTTTCCTAAATTGAAACTACCAAAAGCATTGGTATCTTCAGGGGAAATTTTATTTTTAGATTTTAATACCTGTTTTACGTCCTGTTCTACAGAGCCTACGTTAGCATTGGGTTTACTTACAATAGCAAACAGATCAATCTGCTCTCCGGCGTTATACATTTTTGTATATGTTGACAGTGGAATAAACGCTGTCTGATCATTTTCAAAACCTCCTCCTTTCTTTACTCTGAAAACCCCGATTACATTAAAGAAAAGACCTTTGATATTAATAGATTTTCCAATCGGGTTCTCTTTTTTCTTGGAATCAAAAAAGTTTTTATAAATTTCTTCACCAATGACCACTACATTTTTATTTCCGGAAACATCCGCATCATTGATGTAACGCCCGAAAATGAGTTTCTTTTCTGAAATTTTATTTCCTACAGCATAGTCCCCGGTAAGAGAATAGGTGCCGTTTTTACCGTTTCTTGACATCGCTTCCCCCGGAGTCCCGGTAAAACTTCCTCTTGCATTTTGGGGAGAGATATAGTCAATTGCTGTCACTTTTCTTTTCAGCATTTCCATATCAGACAACTGTAAATGGACTTCTCTTCCTTTGGGAAATCCTTCATAGGGAATAGAAGTTTTCTGTGCCCAGAGAAAAATGGAATTGGTAGCGAACCCGGAAAACAGTTTATCAAATCCGTTTTCCATTCCTTTTGCAGCTCCAAGAAGGCTTACATACAAAAACATTCCCCATCCTACCCCAATCATGGTAAGGAATGTCCGAAGTTTATTATTCCTCAATGAATAATAGATCTCCTGCCAAGTATCTTTTTTAAATATGATATTCACCTTTTTGAATTATGAGTTATATAGTATATTCAATCATTCTTCTATTTGTCTTTCTGAACTTTTTTCTTTTATCTTAATTATTCCGTTCTCAACGCCTCTATCGGTTTAATTTTTGAAGCCCTGTATGCAGGAACAAATCCAGCAACCAATCCTGAGAAAATCAGTGCAATAAATGCCATTAATATGGTTCCCCAGCCTACGCTTGGATTTTTAATAAAGAACTGTTCGAGACTGTCTCCAATTAAATTCAAAGCCAAAACACCAATACCAACGCCAACGAATCCTGAAATAACCGTAATCACAACACTTTCCTGAACAATTAACGCTACAATCCCGCGGGGCTTTGCTCCGATGGCTTTCCGCACACCGATTTCTTTGGTTCTTTCTTTTACGATATACACCATAATGTTACTGATCCCGATAATTCCGGCCAGCAATGTTCCCAGACCTATAAAGCCAACTATCGCCGTAAGGACCGCCATAAATGTAAAGGTATCGTTCATGTTTTTTGCATTATTCCAAACGCGTACTCCATTTTCATCATCGGGGGAAACATTCTTTCTTGATTTTAATTTATCTTTTAACTCATCACCATACTTAATGGCTTCCTGAGGGGTCAGCTTATCACTATATGATATATAAGCGATACTTACCGTATCAGATCCTTTTTTCATCTGCTGTAAGGTAGTAATAGGAACTGTGATGTGTCTTTCATCCCAGTCTCCTCCTTCATCTGAAAAAACGCCCACTACCTTAAACATTGTCCCGTTAATGTCCAGCTCTTTTCCTACCGGACTTCCGTTCTTGATCAAATCTCTCTGGACCATTCTTCCGATGACCGCTACATTCTGCTTATTGGTTAGATCCCTGGGAGTAAGATAACGGCCGTCAATGATTGTTCTGTTTTCAATAACCTGTTCGCCCGGCTCTGCTCCATGAACCTGATAAATACCACTCTCTTTTCCGTATTTCACCATTAAACTGGCACTATATCTCGGACTTGAAGAGCCTACTTTTTCTTTATCTGTATTGATCAGGAAATCGTAGTCAGCATTATTCAATGTTACACTCCTGTCAGACTGTAATCCTTTGTAAGCTAAAGTTGTTTTTCCTGTAGTAATGGATATCAGGTTCTTGGCATCTCCTGCAAATCCCTCGGAAAATGCGTTCTGCAGTCCTTTTCCGATCCCGAAAAGCACAATGAAAATAAACAATCCCAGGGCTACCGTAAATCCCGAAAGCACCGTCCGGAGTATATTACTACGGATAGAACTGAATATTTCCTGCCAACGATCTAGGTCAAACATTTTTATTAATATTAAAAGATTGAAAAATTAAAACCTTAAATTTTCAGATTATCTCATTTCAAATTATCAAATTGCCTACAGTACAACCTGCTTGATAAACTCATCACTTTCAATGATACCGTCTTTCAACACAACATTTCTTTTGGTTTGTGCTGCCACATCAGGCTCATGGGTTACTACGATAATTGTTTTTCCTTCATTGTTAATATCCTGAAGGAGCTTCATAATATCATGAGTTGTTTTTGAATCCAGGGCACCGGTGGGCTCATCCGCCAATACTACTTTAGGGTTGGTGATCAAAGCCCTTGCAATTGCCACTCTCTGTTTCTGCCCTCCCGAAAGCTCACTCGGAAGGTGATTCGCCCATTGTGCCAGGCCTACTTTTTCCAGGTACTCCAATGCTTTCTGATTACGTTCTTTCCTGGGTACATTCTGGTAATACAAAGGAAGGGCTACATTTTCTAAAGCTGTTTTATAATTTATCAGGTTAAATGACTGAAAAATAAACCCCAAAAACCGACTTCTGTACTCCGCTGCCTTTACTTCTGAAAGATGCTCAATCGGCACCCCGTCCAATTCATAAGTTCCTGAATCTTTTTCGTCCAGAATACCGATAATATTAAGAAGTGTAGACTTTCCCGAACCGGAACTTCCCATAATAGAAACAAACTCGCCCTCTGAAATATTCAGATTAATCCCCTTAAGAACATGGAGCTTGCTTTTCCCCGTATCGTATGATTTATGTAAATCCTGAATTACTAACATTAAGTGATGTATGTTTTATACCCAATAAGTAGATCTTATTTTCAAATTGTTACAAGATTAAAAATTTATTCAAATATTTTTTTGTTTAACCAATTAACCCTTTATTTACAATATATTATATAAAAGTGTTTAACTCTAACTTTAATTTTCCAGTCATTTCGGCCTTAGATTGCTCTCTAGCCTATTATTCGAGCCTGTTTCATGTAAATGTGGAAAACTTTTACAGCTAAAAGTCAGTCAATTAGTATTTACCTCTTTTAAAATCAGTTCTTTTTTTCGAACTTTGTATTTAGATTCTGATCGGAAACACAAACTTACAATGTGAATAACTTTTATCCACAACCAACACAAAAACAATAAGTTATATGTTTTCTGAACGTTATCCACAGAGGTCTGAGTTATTTAATTATAAAGATATTTTAATATGGGAATTTTTGATAAAAGAGTAAGCTATAAGCCATTTGAATACCCGGAGGTTCTTCAATTTGTGGAAGCCATCAACAAATCGTTCTGGGTACATTCAGAAGTGGATTTTACTGCAGATGTTCAGGATTTTCATTCGCAGTTGGAACCACATGAAAAACATGCTGTGAAAAATGCGCTTTTAGCCATTGCACAGATCGAGGTGTCTGTAAAGACATTCTGGGGAAATTTATACAACCACCTTCCAAAACCGGAATTCAATGGATTAGGGTCTACTTTTGCAGAATGTGAATTCCGTCATTCTGAAGCTTATTCCCGTTTATTAGAAGTACTGGGATATAATGATGAATTCCTTAACGTTATAGAAATTCCTGCCGTTAAAGGAAGAATCGAGTTTTTAGGGAACGCCCTGAAACATGCGAATTCTGCCACTCCCAAAGAGTACGTTTCAGCATTGTTGTTATTCAGTATCCTGGTAGAAAACGTTTCTCTTTTCTCTCAGTTTGCCATCATCCTTTCTTTCACAAGATTTAAAGGATTCATGAAAAATGTTTCCAACATTATTGCATGGACCTCTGTAGATGAACAGATCCATGCCAATGCAGGAATCTACCTCATCAACAAAATCCGCGAGGAACAACCTGATTTATTAACAGACAGCGATATTGAAGATATCTACACCCTTGTTGACGAATCCATCGCAAGAGAAGGAGATATCCTTAGCTGGATCTTTGAATTGGGTGAAATCGACAATGTTTCTAAAGAAGACCTGTTAAATTTCATGAAATATCGTGTAGATGACAGCCTGAAGAAAATCAACATGAAAACAAGATACAACATTACTCCTGAGCAATACAGACCAATGGTATGGTTCGAGGAAGAAGTTTTTGCCAATTCATTAGATGATTTCTTCGCTAAAAGACCTGTGGACTATACAAAACACGATAAAAGTATTACAGCGAACGATTTGTTTTAAAAAAGCGCGAGCGAAGCGAGCGTCAAAACAGATGGTATTAGGGATAGTTCCATTTCCCGTACAATGAATTTAATGCACAAATAAAAAAGATGATTAATGTAATCGTAAGCTACACCGTGAAACCTGAATTTGTTTCTGAAAACAAAGCGAATATTCAAAAGTTTTTGAACGATTTTAAAAACCTGGATCAATCCGCATTTGAATATAAGGTTTTTGTAAAAGAAGACGGCGTTACATTTGTACATTACTCAAACTACATCAATGAAGAAGCTCAGCATGAGGTTTTGAATATACCCTCTTTTAAAGAGTTTCAGAAACTAAGAGATGAAAGCGGGCTGAACGGTTCCCATAAAGTAGAAATTTTACAACCAATACTATAAAAAAACAAAATACCGGAGTGGGGTTATTATCTCTCCGGTATTCGAAAATATAACATCTATGGAAGAGCAAAATTCAAATATATGGTGGCTCAATGAAGAGTCTGAGCAGATGCTGAACAGAGGATATCTGTTGAAAGGAGAAACGGTAGACGGAGCAATCGACAGAATCACCACTGCTGCTGCAAAAAGGTTATACAAACCTGAGCTTCAGCCGGCATTCAAAGAAATGATTACAAAAGGATGGATCAGCTTCTCATCCCCTGTATGGGCTAATATGGGAACTCAGAGAGGTCTTCCCATCTCATGCTTCAATGTTCATATTCCGGACAGTATTGAAGGGATTACCCACAAAATGGGTGAAGTGATCATGCAGACAAAAATCGGTGGAGGTACTTCAGGATATTTTGGAGAACTGAGAAACAGAGGTACTGCAGTAACAGACAATGGAAAATCTTCAGGAGCGGTTTCATTCATGAAGTTATTTGATACAGCAATGGATGTCGTTTCCCAGGGAGGTGTGAGAAGAGGAGCTTTTGCTGCTTATCTGGACATTGACCACGGAGATATTGAAGAATTTTTATCCATTAAAGATATCGGTAGCCCTATTCAGAACCTGTTTACCGGAGTATGTGTGCCGGACTATTGGATGCAGGATATGATTGACGGTGATATGGATAAGCGTAAAATATGGGCTAGGGTTCTTGAAAGCCGCCAGCAAAAAGGACTTCCTTATATTTTCTTTACAGATAACGTTAACAGAAATAAGCCACAGGTATATAAAGATTTGGGAATGACGGTAAACGCAAGTAACCTTTGTTCTGAAATCATGCTTCCGTCCACTATGGAGGAGTCTTTCATCTGCTGCTTATCCTCAATGAACCTTGAACTGTATGATGAATGGAAAGATACAGATGCCGTAAAACTGGCTGTTTACTTCCTGGATGCTGTTTTATCAGAATTTATCGATAAGACTGAAGGAAACTACTATCTGCAGGGAGCAAGAAACTTTGCTATGCGTCACAGAGCTCTTGGATTAGGAGTTTTAGGGTACCATTCTTACCTGCAAAAGAATATGATTCCGTTTGAAAGCTTTGAAGCGACTCAGTTTAATGCGAGAGCATTCAGACACATTAAAGAACAGGCTGAACAAGCTTCCCGTGAACTTGCCAATATCTATGGAGAACCGGAAGTACTGAAAGGGTACGGATTAAGAAATACCACAACAATGGCTATTGCTCCTACAACTTCCAGTTCAGCTATTTTGGGACAAACTTCCCCGGGGATCGAACCTTTCTCTTCCAACTACTATAAAGCAGGTCTGGCTAAAGGAAACTTTATGCGTAAGAATAAATACCTGGCAAAATTATTAGAAGAAAAAGGGCTGGATAATGAGGAAACATGGAGAACCATCATGCTGAACCATGGATCTGTACAGCACCTGAATGAGCTTACTCCGGAAGAAAAAGCTGTTTTCAAAACCTTTAAAGAGATCTCTCCGATGGAAATCATTTCCCAGGCGGCACAGAGACAGCAATATATTGACCAGGCACAATCATTGAATCTTCAGATTCCTTCCACAATGCCTGTAAAAGATGTAAACTATCTTTATATAGAAGCCTGGAAAAAAGGAGTAAAAACTTTGTACTATCAAAGAAGCTCTTCAGTATCTAAAGAAATGATGGTGAATTTTGTATCATGTTCAAGCTGCGAAGCTTAAACTTCAAATAATAAATAAACATATCGACAAAAGCATGCCTGGCTGGCATGCTTTTGTTATTTCCATATTCTATTATTCCATAATTATGTCTAATCACAGTTTTTGAGAGTTTTCCAAATATTATCATCAAATGTCTACTGTATAAATTCTCCTAAGAAAAAGGTGATATCTTTCAATGAAAAAAAGGCCCGGAAAGAAAATCCGGACCTTTGAAAAGAATAGTATAAAGTAAAAAACAGTAATTAGAAATTATATCTCACTCCAAGCTGTGCCTGAAATCTTGATGCAAACTGATCAATCGTATAGGGAAGTCCCGGTGTTCTGAAATTATAGGTAGGATCACCGGCCGAAGGCTGTCCGGCAGCAATATTCCCTGTTTTGGTAAGCCCTACGCTCGCTGTAGAATTGAAGGTATTAGGAACAAAATACACTTTTCCCCAATCCTTATTCAGAAGATTGGTAAAATTGATGATGCTTAAAGAAATCTGTAATGTATTCTTCGACTTCTCACTCAGTCTGATTTCGTCCATAATCCTGATATCAGCCTGAATATTCCAAGGGGTAAAATCTCCGTTTCTTTCTGTAAAAGTTCCTCTTCTTGATCTCAGGTAGTTATTGCTATTTACAAAATTTTCATAATCTGCTACCTGTTGTTGAGCTGTTACCAGCACATTCCCTGCGGCATCTTTTATTGGAACGATATATTTTGCAGCTTCAGCGGCATCTTTAAAGATATAAGCAAGTCCTGCTGCCTGTCCCGTATTGGCAATCGTACTGTTTACAAATCCCCAAGTGAATGGGTTACCTGACTGGGCATTGAAATATACATTGGTATACAGCCTGTTGGATTTAGAAATAGTAAAGGCATACCCAAGGTTTGCCACCACTCTGTTTTTGATTGCAAAGTTAGAGGTGGTCAGCTTAGGATCGTTAGGGGTCAGAGACTGGTTCATCTGCCAGTTACTTTCCATAGAATTCCGGATACCATTCGTAATATCTTTGGCATCACCATAGGTGTATGCTACAAAGAAATTGAATCCGAAATTATAAGATTTTGAAAGCTGTGCCGTCAAATTGTAACGGTATCCTTCTTTAGTATTGGATAAAAGATAAGCATTAGAAAAATTGCTGTTGATATTGGTGGTATAGACCGGCATTTCGTGATTGACATCATAGCTGTAATACGTCACATTATCCGTTTTATTCACCTGCTGGAATTTCAGATCATACAGTACCTTGGTATAAATCCCTTCTAATGTAAGTTTATATCCTGCCAGAGTATAGTCGTACGCTAGAGAGCTCCTCCATACCCGAGGCATTTTAAAGTTGTTATCAATAAGGTCTACCTGTACTTTTGAAGAATTCTGCCATTTCGGGAAATTAGCTCCTACCAACGGATCTCCGTTGGCCGCCAGCTGTGCTGCTGTAGGCGCATTATAATCATAGCTTCCAAAACCTACCCCGTCATTATAATAAGCATATCCTAACCAGGCAAACGGAATCCGGCCGACAAAAATACCTGAACCTCCTCTTAATACCATAGATCTGTTCTCCGTAAGGTCAATTGTGAATCCGAGTCTTGGTGATAAGGTCGGTTTATTCAGATAAGTATTGGTAAGCTGACTTAACGGAGTATAGCTATAGGTTTTCCCATAATTAGGATCCTGTGGAGAATTGTTTACCAATGGGCTTAATTGTGGCTTATCCGGTAAATCCGTATAATCAACTCTCACACCCGGTGATAATCTTAGCCTGCCCCAGTTAATTTCATCCTGCAGATACAAGGAAAGGAGATTGACCTTATATTGGGCGTACGGGTTGTCAAAAAGGGTTCCCCGGCTGTCCCCGTTGAACGGATAGGTTCCTCTTATCCTTGCCGGATTAGAATTATAGAAATCCGAAAGGCTTTTGTAAGAAATTCTCCCATTTAAAGCATTTACAAAACCGTAATTGATAGCATATAACTCATTATGGGTTCCCAGCAAAAAGGTATGATGTCCTGTTTTGTAGGTAAGATTATTGGTAATTTCAAACGTTTTCTGTTTCATATTGAAGACTGTAGCCTCCCTGTCATTTCCTAACAAAATGGTTCCTCCATTGTAAGCAATTTCCACCTGTGGAAACATAGGATTACTGGAGGTAGGGTCCCTGTAATCATGAATCGAAGAGTAACCCAGCACCAAATTATTGCTCCATTTATCATTAAAACGGCTTTTCAGCTCAAGAGTCGTTGTAGAGGCAGTATTTTTCTGCACGAAATCCATACTTGAGAATCTGAAGTTGGCACCATCTCTCTCAAGATTGGAAGCCTGTGAAAATACCGTATTGTTTTTAATCGATAAGGTGTGTTTATCATTAATCTTCCAGTCCAGCTTGTTGAAGAGTTTAGAACTTTCCGAGAAATTATTATACTGATTGAAGGTTCCTGCATTAAATCCATATTTACTCCGTACAAAATCTGAAATCTGCTGTGCCACGGTTTCATTAACCAGCGCGTTAGGATCATTGGCATTATAGAATACCGGATCTGTTCTTTTTGTGTATTCCAGATTGGTAAATAAAAATACTTTATCTCTTACCACCGGCAAGCCTACCCTTCCCCCGTAAATAAAATCAGAAAAATCTTTAGGCATTTTAGAATTATCCCCAACCCGGTTACTCCCCGTAATTGATGCATTTCTTCCATACACATATAATGACCCGGTTACATCGTTACTTCCGCTTCGTGTAACTGCATTGATGCTTCCGCCCAGAAAATTTCCAAGTTTCACATCATAAGGAGCAATATACACCTGTACATCCTGAATCGCATCCAGGCTTATAGAATTGGAGCGGGTACTGCTTCCCGGCATTCCTGAAGTTCCGGTCTGCCCTCCCAAAGATGGGCTAAATCCAATTGCGTCATTATTAATAGAGCCGTCTATTGTCACATTATTATAACGGAAATTAGTTCCGTTAAAAGAATTATTGGCACTTTGCGGAACCAGCTTGGTTACATCCTGGATCCCTCTGTTGATATTGGGTAATCCTGAAATCTGTGCCTGATTGATCCCTACTCCATATTTTACAGCTGTTTTTTTAGAAGTAATCTTTACCTCATCAATTGTTTTTTCCTTACTGTCAATTTCTACCACAGGTAAGTCATTATTGCCCAATGAGAGCTGAAGATTGGTATTTTCATAAATAACCTTTGAGCCATCCAGAATTTCAATGGTATAAGGGCCTCCCGGCTGTAGATTATCCAGACTAAACTGTCCTTTGCTATTACTTCTGGTTTCAAAAGTACTGTTGGTAGGAACGTGTACTACTTTTACCACAACTTCGGAAGAAACACCTTTTAATCTTCCAAAGATTTTTGAACTGGTTTCCTGTGAAAATGCAAATCCAAAAGATAATAATGCAAAAGCACAGATCAATTTTTTCTTCATATTTTTTATTGCTACGAAATCTGGTGTAAAATTAGATTTCACATCAAAGAAGTGTGGTAACATAAAATTAATATTACGTAACACAATGGTTAACATTTTCTTAAAAAAAACTTAATCGCAAAATAATACCTGCTTACATAATCACACCAGCTAAAATGACAATAAAAAAAACAATATCAGCATTTTAGTCTTTGAAACAAAAAAAGAATTAAATTAGCACTATCTTATTGTTATACAGTTCCCAAGAATATAAATTAAGATAATTTAAAAATACAAGCCATGAAAAAAATTTTACTTACCCTGTCTGTAGGCTTATCTTCATTAGCTTACTCCCAGACCCTTCATTTTACCGATTCAAAGTTTAAGACTTTACTATTAAGCTCTGCCCCCGGTAATCAGATTGCCAAAGACATCAACGGAAATCCTATTGCCATAGATACCAATGGAGACGGTGAAATTCAATATTCTGAAGCCCTCCAGGTAAATATCCTGAATATAGATGCCGGTGGAAATCCCCCACCCGGTACTCTTCCCGGGCACATTACTGATGCCCTCCTGTTTACCAACCTTGAAGAGCTCTATGTACGGGATACCCAATCTGCTGTTATAAGCTTTACCAATAATCCAAAGATCAAAAAAGTCCTGTATACAGGAAGTGGTGGATATATTGATCATACAGGAACCTGGCAGGCCGTCCCTGTTGACTTTTCATTTGATAGCTGTGCGGCAGTACAGGACATTAATCAGTTTCTTCCTGCTATTAACCCTTATCTCACCAATGAAACCATATTGAAGTTTAAAAATTGTCCGCAACTTACAGGAGACATCGTCCTGGACTCCAAAGCGGTCAAAGAACTTTATATTGAAAATGCAACCATTACTTCTATCCGTTTTAATTCATGTTATCGGCTTGAAAAATTGTATCTTCCTAATCTAGGTTCACTGACTTCTATTCTAATCAGTGGTTCAGCCGGCAATCAAACCTATAGTCAGAACGGAATCCAACTCATAGCCAATAACTGTAGCAATCTGGAAGAAATTATAGCAGACACTGATCATTACTACAGCCAGGGTGCTTATTTTACGGCAATCAATATCAATGGGTGCAGCAACCTGAAAAAATTAAAAGGAATCAACGCCACCACCATCGATTTTTCGAATGCAGGACTAACCCGTCTGGAAGAGCTTGATTGTTCTTTTTATAACAGAAATGGTTATACAACTACATCCGGGGTGTATTTTGGAAATGTTACTTCATTAAACCTCGCAGGACTTCCACAACTTAAAATAGTAAGAGCGTTTAATCAACCCATCACCAATACGGTCAATTTCAGTACAGCCACAGCACTGGAGCATATAGACATTACCAATTCCTG